>JASGFJ010000054.1:0-27634 GCA_047605645.1 Dysgonamonadaceae bacterium
CAAAGGTATACGTTCTGACATTACACTCCAAATAATTTATCACCTTTTTTTAAACGCCTTTCGACGCACATTCATTATTCATCTGATATTGAGAAGTAAGAGTATGAAAAAAAAATATTCTTTTTTTAGTCATAGTATCACAATCGGCATCAAATCTCTATTCTGGAAGAGAAATTTCTGTTTAAAAGAATACTTTTATTTCATCGACAAAGTGCTTATTGAATAAGCAGCAACATTTATTCTCGAAGTTTTTCCATGTATCCACAGGAAAAAATTCTGAGCAGAATCTGTATTATTCATCACGACAACGACGATTTCTCCATCAAGGCTCACAAAAAACGTAGACAATAATGTACCTCTGCTTGAATTTGAACATCTAGAAAGTCTTTTGGAGCCAGATCGCATGAATTTGAAACCGGCATAGAAGCGAGAACCTCAGCAAAAACGTCTGTCACAGCTCCGCCAATTCCCATCAGAGTATGAAACGGCTTTTAAGGTTCAGCAAAAATGACGCTTCCTTCTTTCAGGGGGCACCCTTTTTCTCCAAATGGATGTTCTTCTTTATACTCAATTGCCATTTGATTGCAGAATCTGCCAATACACAAGTACCGTATTCAACATACATACTCAACAACAGTTTCTTCAGACAGCGCTATAAATTAACAAAAGAGTAATTATAACAAGAGACCGATTGCATGCTCGACTGATAAAAGCAATTCAAATTAAGACAATGTACGCTTAATTAAGCTTTAGCCCAACGAAAGGACACTACTGATTTTGCAGGACACGAGTAATTGAAATAATTAGCTCCATCAGTGATTGTCACAGTTTTAGAACTTGCATTATTATTCAGGAGTACTACTGCGAGACTACCATCAGTATTTATAAAAGCGGAGCTAATGATCCCTGAGAGAGCGCTCCCATCAAAGGTTGCAATCCGTTTTGCGTTTGGCTTCACCACAGCAGCTAAGTGCGCAATAATGAAATAAAAAGAGTTTTTGGTAATTGTCGCGTAATCAGAAGTGCTTATATCAACAGAACCATAACATGACTGACAGCCTCCATTTCTATTTGGCCCCATATCCGTATTTAGCATCAAGTTCCAGACCAACACTGCCGTACACCAGTTATTGACTGTACCTAATGCGACATCACTCATGTCATCCATTAATCTGGCATTCAGATTCCGACCATCATTCCATTGGCCAATAGAGGCTTCTGTGAAAATAAGCCCTTTATCTTCACGGCCGCTATGGACATTAAGTAAAGCACTTTTGCTTCCTCCATAATTATGAAAAGCTGCTCCTGTAATATATTTCGCGGCATCTGCATCCTTATAGATATTAAGAGGATAAGTATATTCATCATAATTATGATCATAGGCATATATTTTCGTACCAAGTCCTGCCGTTTGAATTTGAGGCCCTAAAGCATCCCGAATAAAAGCCTGCTCTTCCTGCCAAGTCATTAGAGTGGAAGCCGAATTACCGGAATTCAATGGTTCGTTTTGCGGGGTAACTGCATAAATAGGAATTCCTTGATCCTGAAATGCCTGTATCCATTTTACAAAATAAGTAGCATAATCGGGATAATATTGGGTTGCGACATGTCCTCCTGTCCAGGAATTATAAGAAGTGGTTCCTCCCGAGCTCGTTACTTTCATCCATCGGGGCGCCGTCCATGGTGTAGCTATAATTTTCACATTTGGATTAATAGTCAAAATTTCTTTCAATACAGGAATGACATAATTTTTTTCCTCATTCGTCAAGGCAAAGTTTTCAATGCCCGGAGCATCACAGCAAGTATACTCACTCAGGGAAAAATCAGAGCAACCAATTGCCACTCTTATATAACTGAAGCCATAGCCTTCTGAATCAGAGAAAGTTTGTTTTAAGAATTTTGTTCTGTTATCAGAAGACATACGTAATAGATTGTAGGCTGTTGAGCCTGTCACAGCAGCTCCAAACCCATCCATTGTTTGATACGTGGTTGAAGGCTCGAGTAGTATTCTATTCGTTGCACTTGCAGCACTGCCAGTTTTCAAAGCAACCGTTCCCTTATTAAGCTCTGCCGTACGATTTGCAGTCGTAAGATACAGCGTTACCGATTTTACCGTTGTAGTATCTACCGGATTCGTTCCGGTTTCTCCTCCAGAAGAACCGGAATCTTTACCGCATGAGGGCATCATCAACAACAGGCCTAATATTACTTCAGCCAATATTATCTTCATTCTATACATTTCAAACTAATTTATAAACATCTAAATCCAAAATTTATTTTTGAAAAACCCGAACGTAGTCGACTTCATAAGTCAACGGAAGAGCTGACTCATCAACGCCTTGAGCTCCCCCCCAATCACCACCCCAAGCGAGATTTAGCTTGAGGTAGAAAGGAGCATTAAACGGCCAAGTATCTTTATTTCCTGTGCCATCGTTTAAAAATGTAAAATAATTCACACCATCTACAAAGCCTTTGATATAAGAAGCGGTCCATTCTACAGCATAGACATGAAACTCACTTTCTGCATTTGTCACATATTTGGATGCGGTCTTTTGTGTACCCAAGGTATGATTATATGCCGTACAATGAATGGAGCTCGAAACATAATTGGGATTATAACCCACCTCCTCCATTATATCTATTTCGCCGTCGGCAGGCCAAGACGTAAAATTTTTAGGCAACATCCAGAAAGCAGGCCAGGTACCTTTTCCTGAAGGCAATTTTAGCCGGGCCTCAAAATATCCGTAAGTCCACGAGGTTGAAGTATTCATACGAATAGAATAAACAGTTCCATTAATTTTTTTTGCTTTGATTTTCAATGTGCCATTCGAAACGGAAGCTAGCGTATCCGAATTGGTGACTCCCGACACATAATACTGAAGTTCGTTATTACCCCATCCGCCGCCACCGGTTTCATACGACCAGTTTGAAGCGGAAGGCATTGACGTAGAAGCGGCATTAAATTCGTCATGCCATACTAAAGCATACCCATCAGGGGCAGTGATATTGTCTGCGTCAGCAGATGCCTTTTGTGTCACCTTTAAAGTCTTTGTATAAGTTCCCCGTTTGAAGGTTAATACGGCTGTACGAGGAGAAAGACCATCATTTTGAGCCACTTTTATACTCAATGTTGTTGTTCCTGCTATTCCACCAGAAGGAGAACAAGTACACCAGGATTCACTCGAAGAAACACCCCATTCCGTTGTTGCGGAAACAGAAAGAGTTTGGCTGCTGCTTTTATAATCAAAGCTGATAGAATCTGGGGTAAAAGTTATGTTCACGTCACCTGTCCCACCCGAAGAGTCATTACTACTACTGCCACAAGCAACGAAAACAAAGAGCAATAAACCCGAAAAATATTTTATAACATTCATAGAATTAGAAGATAAGGAAGGAGAGAAAACGTCCAAGCATCTTCTCTCCTCTAAATTAGATATTATTTTTTTATAAACTGATATTTCCAGGATATGCCCGTTCCTAAAGAGACAAACTCAATCAGAGAACTCGTCATTTTGGTTATCAAATATTTGGGATTATCATACACCTCTTCGGAAGGAAGATATGACACAAATGTCTTAGGCGCAAACTGAAGATAATAATCAGTACCATTCTGCACAATGGAGTAAGTAGAATTCTGTTTACTTACAGGCATTTGAAAATCGGTAGATCCGTCACCTGAATAGTATTCTTTATTCGGATCCATAAATGTATATGTTCCCCAATTACAATAAATTGTGCCGCCAATTCCCGGATCATACGTATAATTTCCGTTCCCGTCAAATGTCAGAATATCATCATACAATCCAAAGCCTGCTTTGCCTTCAGCCGGGCAGCTCCACCAACCGGTGGGATTCGAATGATCCGAACCACACCCAAAATGTCCGTCAACCGTTTCATTCCACATCCAGCTTCCTTTTATAGCCGATGCATACTGACTCCCGTCCAGTTCGGCATCAGCCCCCGAATCAAATAAGTCTTTCGGAATAAATTCATACTTCCATGCTATTGAGCCATTATAGCAAGCCATGGTCAGTTTATTATCAGTGATGGAGATGACTTTAAACTTCGGACTATTGTACGTCTCAACATTGGGGATATAGCCCATCATAGTCCCGGCAGGGAATGTCAAAAACAAATTATTTCCTTCATATTCGAATGTCCAAGATGTGTTTTGGACATTTACTTTTGCCATATAATCATTTCCATCGTTTGTATTATAAGTATTAAACGGAGAAAAAGTACACCCTGTATTGACATATATTGTGCCTCCGGTACCGGGATCATAAGTATACGTACCTGATATACCCGTACCGGAATAACCGAACGTAAATATGTCATCATACATTCCCCAAGCAGCTTTTCCATTTGCCGGACAACTCCACCATCCCGCAGGATTCAGATAATTTTCTCCGCACCCAAAATGTCCATCCACTTTTGAATTCCAAACCCACTTCTTTGTACTGTTTTCTAATCCTCCACACAAATAGGTAATCAATGTCTTATCTACCAAGGTATTATTTATTGTATATGTCAATACCACAGACCCATCACTAATTCCATTTTTGTTAGCAACTTTTACCTCCACCGAGTATGTCCCAGCCAAGCGTGTTGTCATTTGATAGTTATTCGTTGTATTTGTTGTCCCGTCTTCAAAAACCCAAACCGGCATCACCTCTTTGCTGTTGAGTTTAAGAGTAACTAAATTTGAGTCCTGATTGACTGTAAGAGAAACGAGGTCTTTATAATCTGTAATGGAAGGAACGCCGTTTAGATTAGCATTACCATAGTCTTTTTCACTACAGGAATAGAGTGTAAAAGCACAGAAAACAGCAAAAAACAACTTCAACAACAATCTGTATATATATTTTTCTTTCATGACTTTCATCTGATTTATTAATAACTATTCTGTGTTAATGTTCCTTGAGCCGCATCTATTTCCGACTGAGGAATAGGCAAATATTTTTTACTTTCAGTCCATCCCACTGTCCGGGTAAGAGTAGAACCTGCCACTAATACAGTTGCAGCTTTTCCACTTCGCACCAGATCCCAATAACGTTTACCTTCTCCTACAAACTCTTTGTGCCGTTCATTAAGAATATTATCTACAGTCGGCGCCACAGAAGAAAGCCCAGCGCGCGTTCTAACTAAATCTAAATAAGTTTTCGCATCCGCAGAGTTTCCTCCCGACGAGGCGTCAAGTGAAAGCTCTGCTGCATTAAGCAATGTTTCAGAGTACCTGTAGATACGAACATTATTATTGTAATTCATATCCGCATCACCTGTATATCCTTTATTTCCATTGATACGAGGGAGATATTTACGTAGAAAATATCCTGTATCCTCATAACGGGGAGAATACGTCGCTCCCGTCTCAGCGGCATACGTTGTAAAGTTCAAAATACTGGCATCTCTCCGTTTATCTGTATTATCAAAAAGGGTATACGCACTTTCAGAAACAGGTTCAAATCCCCATCCGCCATTATAATCCGGACTTTTGCTCAGCCCATTGATACCAATGAGTTTGGGATATACAGTTCCACCTGTTGCAATGGGCGCATTCCAGGAACGCCCTCCATTAGTCGCAGTGTAATTAATCTCAAAAATAGATTCTGTCCCCCATTCCCCGGTACTTTCCCACATGGAAGCAAAATCAGAGACTAAAGAATATTTGCCCGAATTAATAATTTCCTTCATGTAAGTCAAAGCCTTTGCATAACGAGTTTTATCCACCTGGTACATAACAACCTCAGCATACAGCATTTCAGCCATAGCTTTCGTTACATGCCCTTCACTTCCAACTTGAGATTTCATCGGTAGTGCATCCTTCTCAATTATAGTTTCCAAAGCAGAGGCGAGCTTTTCATACACTTCATCGTGAGTGCTTTGGGGGCACAGATAAGGATACGTAAGGTTGGTTTCATAATAAGGAATATTCCCCCAATATTTCCATAAGACAGAATAATACCAGGCTCTTAAAACTGTGGCTTCAGATGTATATTCTGCTTTTTCGGCATCAGTCATATCCGTTGCATTATCAATATATTTCAGGACAATATTACATCGATTAATTCCCGAATAACAGATTGTCCAGGATTGATTACAGACAGAAGTCGGTAATGCGCTAAAATTAGCCATACGATGCAGGTAAATACAGTCATTTTCATCACCGCCACCAGTCATTACATCTTCACTCATAATATCCGAAACCATTGGCAGACTCTCATAATTATAGAAATAGTCGTACCATTTAAGAGGATCATAAGCAGCAACGAGCGCTTGAGTCAAATGTTCTTTCGTATTGTAATATGTTTCATCAGCTGGAACTGAACTTGCCGGGTCAACAGTCAAGAAACTATCTGAACAAGAACTTAATCCCAGAAAAACGAATGTTATAAATCCTATAATTGTTAACTTTTTCATGTCCATCTCTTTTTATTTAGAAATTCAAATTAAGGCCAACAGTCCAAGTGCGAGCCTGTGGATACATACCCCGATCAATACCGATAGAAGTTCCTCCGGAGGAACCGATTTCCGGGTCAAAACCATCATATTTGGTGAAGGTCAACAAGTTTTCAGCAGCAACGAAAAGTCTCAAATTGGAAACAAATGCCTTATTCGCAAACTTTTTAGGCACCGAATATCCCAATTGAATATTTTTCACTCTCATATAAGAACCATCCTTTACGAATAAATCGGAAGAAAGCCAGTTGTTATTGGTGTCTGCCCATGTAAATCGGGGAATACGGTTTGAAGTTCCTTCCCCAGTCCATCTACCCCACATATACGATGGTAGATTCACATATTTTAGGTCTGTCCGTCGTGTCGCATCATAAATATCATTTCCTACTGTTCCCTGGATAACCAAGCTGAAATCAAAATCTTTATAACTCACATTCAGATTAAATCCGTACGTCCAGTCTGGCATTCCCTTACCGATTTTAGTACGATCGGCGTCGCCAATAACGCCATCTCCATTCAGGTCCACAAACCGAACATCACCAGGCTGTGCCTTCGGTTGAATCAACTCGTTATTTGAATTTACATAAGAATTGATTTCCTCCCAATTTTGGAAAATACCGGCTGTTTTGTATCCGTAAAAGAATGGGTAACAATATCCATTCTGGGCACGGGAAATTGTACCGACATTGGCGTATGAATCGAGATTATTATACCCCGTTGAATTTCCTAAATCCAATAATTTATTTGTTAAATAAGAAACATTTGCTCCTACCCGAAAATTCCATTTTTTCAACTTCAGTTTATAATTTGCCTCTAATTCCAACCCTGTATTACGCATAGAACCGACATTTCCCCATGGTTTGGATTCGCCGACATAAGCAGGAATCGGCATTTCCATCAGCATTCCGTTGGTTTTCTTTATATAATAGTCAGCCGTAAAAGTCAGTGCATTCTGAAGGAATCCGAAATCAACACCAAAGTCAGTCTGTACGGATTCTTCCCATTTCAAATCCGGATTTGGTGTTATCGTTGGTTTAACACCCGTAACAATCACAGCACTTTCTCCGGATCCAAAACTGTAATTACTACCTGAGCTTGTAAGAGCGATGTATTTAAAAGCACCAATATTCTGATTTCCATTTTTACCCCAGGATGCACGGAGTTTTAAGTTGCTTAACCAATCCTGTTGTATATTTTTCATAAAAGACTCGTTAATCACATTCCAACCTACTGAGAAAGAAGGAAAAGTAGCCCATTTGTTATTTTGTCCAAAATTTGAGGAACCATCCTTACGGAGGGTTGCCTGGAACATGTAACGTTCATCAAAATCGTAACTGATACGCCCAAAATAAGAAGCCAATGTAGACGGGCTGTAAGCACTTCCTGTCACTAACTGATTTCCATCAGAAGAAAGTCCGGTCGCAAAATCGATATTGGCTTTAGATGGATCTTCATTCGTCAACAGGTAACGCTGTCCCCACAAATAACGGCCGGTATTTTTCTTAGCCGACTGCCCAAGTACAGCAGAAAAGCTGTGTTTATCAATATTCTTATTATAGGTTAATGTATTTTCTAACTGCCATGTCCAGGAACGGTTCATTTGGGAATAAGCATAACTTCGGGAATTACTGGTAGATTTTCCAAGATAATACACAATATTGTAACCATTGGATTCCCAAAATGCAAGATCATTTCCAAATGAAGAAGTGAACTTCAAATTATCCCAGAGATTAACAGTTCCAATGAAATTAGCAACAAACTTGTTGGAGTTACCAACGGCTACCGGAAGCGACAATTGTCCTATCGGATTGGTTATTTCATTAAAATCATCTCCTGCTATATTCAATAGTTTTCCGTTACGGCTGTCAAATACCGGGTTTTGTGTTTTTGCGTACACAGCTTCAATTTCATCGGCTGTATCTGCATAAGGATCCATCAATGGAGACATAATTAAAGCACTTCCCAAAGGCGAACCATATTCTGAGTTTGTAGAGATTCCCTTGCTTTTAGCATAAGCATAAGATAGATTCACCGTCAGATTAATTTTATTCAGAAAGTTTCTGTCTTTTGTTTCCAGTAATTTGTAGTCTGTATTTGATCGCAAAGTCAATCTTTGATAATTGGAATGATTAAAGTTGCCACCGACAATACCATCCTGCTTAAAATATCCGGCTGAAAGAAAGTATTTTATACTTTCCGAACCACCACTGAGACTAACCTGATGCTGTTCTTTCGGCGCATTTTTGTAGAAAACTTCATCTTGCCAGTTAGTACCCTTCCCCAAAGAATACGGATCGGAATACATTACTCCATCTCCGGCAGATAAAGAAGCTTCATTCATCATGATAGCATATTGTGTAGCATCGAGTACGGAACGGTGTTTCCATGCATCCTGCCAACCATAAGAGAAGTTATAAGAAAGATTTACTTTGCCGGCTTTTCCTGACTTTGTTGTCACCAGAATGACTCCATTTGCAGCACGAGCTCCGTAAATAGCTCCGGAAGCAGCGTCTTTCAGTACCTCTACAGATTGCACATCAGTTGGATTCAGATAGTCAATCCCTCCATCAATAGGCATACCATCAACAATATAGAGAGGATCGGAATTATTTATTGTTCCAATACCGCGAATACGCACCTGCGAACCAGCGCCCGGCTGCCCCGAAGCAGTAGTCACTGTCACTCCGGAGGTTATCCCTTTTAAAGCATCATCAATCCGCACAGGTGCCACATCCTTTAAATCGTCCGCTGTAACTTTAGAGATTGCAGCAGTGACAACACTCTTTTTCTGGGTACCGTAACCAATAACGACCAATTCGTTGAGCACATTTGTATTTTCGGCAAGTGCCACATGAATGATCGACTGATTCCCTACAGTTATTTTCTGCACATTATATCCGACATAAGAAAAAACCAGAACGGAGTTTGGAGATGGCACTTCAATAGCATAATTTCCATCAATATCAGTAACAACGCCTTTGGATGTTCCGCTAACAAACACAGATACACCAATCAGAGGAGTCTCAGTTTTAGAGTCTTTTACCGTTCCCTTCACCAAAGAAGCAGATGACAGCGCAAAAGAGCTTGTTAAAAAGACAGTAATACATACCAAAAACTTCCAAATTCTCCTTGGATTTTTTGAATGTACAGTACATTTTGAGCATAAAACTTTATTCATATTCTCATTAGATTTAGGTAGTTTAAATAGTAGAATTCAGAGAATTAAGATTACTAAAATTTACTTCACAAGAGATATTAGATTATCATTCATCATCCTAATCCTAGATGATAAGAGTCTTTTAGAAGACTGGAGATCAACTGGATATATATCCAGTGATGTATTCAAAGATTTTGTCACTTTACTGCATTGTTTTTACTATTAGGTTTAAGTTTTTCTTGTTAATTATTTTAATTCGAATGAGCCTTTTAGACCGCCCACAGAAGAATTTCCGACATATAGATCGTAGTTACCGGCTTCATGGATGTATTCGGCTTTATCGTTATAAAATTTAAGGTCGGAGGAGGTAAGTTCAAAGCTAACCGGCTTGGTTTCTCCGGCTTTTAACATCACTTTATGAAAGCCTTTTAGTTCGCGAACAGGCCGCACAACACAACCGACCAGATCCCGGACATACAACTGAACGACTTCTTCCCCATCACGGTTGCCACTATTTCTCACATCTACAGAAATAGTTATCCTTCCGCCTTTCAAAGCCATCTGTTGCGAGCTTAGCTTCAAATTCGAAATCTCAAACGAAGTGTAACTCAGTCCGAAACCAAAAGGATATTGCGGAGTATTCGGAAGATCAATATAGGAAGACACATAAATTTTATCATTTTCATCTTTAGCCGGTCGTCCTGTACTATAGTGATTATAATAAATGGGAATTTGGCCCTCTGAACGGGGAAATGTCATTGGGAGTTTACCTGATGGATTATAATTTCCAAAGACAACATCTGCGATGGAATTTCCTGCTTCAGTACCTAACCACCATGTATAAAGAATAGCAGGAATGTTTTCAGCCGCCCAATCAAAAACCAACGGTCTTCCGGCATTTATGAGCAATACAATGGGTTTCCCTGTTTTCGAAACCTCTTTTAGTAATTCCTCCTGAACTCCGGAGAAATGAATATTGCTCCGGCTTTTTGCTTCACCACTCATCGCCGGACCTTCCCCTAAACTCATTATCACCACATCCGCCTTTTGGGCAACCTCCAAGGCTTCTGCAAAGCCACTCCTATCCTCATCATTTTCATTGCAGCCTTTGGCATAAAACAATTGAGAATCCTCATCTAAAGCTTTTCGAATGCCGTCATACTGACTAACAATTCGCAAAGAATCATCGGGAAACGCAACACTCCAAAAACCGTGGTTAGCAACTGTTGCTTTAGCAAAAGGTCCAATTATAGCTACTTTTCTTACTGATTTATCAAGAGGAAGAAGATTATTCTGATTACGTAATAAAACAATACTTTTCGCACCTATTTGGCGAGCAAGCTTTCTATTCTCCAGGTTGTCTTTCTGTGCCTTTTGTCTATCTCGATCACAAAATCTATATGGATCAGAAAATAAACCTAATTCATATTTTTTCAATAAGATTCGACGTACCGCATCATCGATCCATGTCATTTTTACCACTCCTTTTCCGACAAGCTCTTTCAAATAATCGCGATAACAACGACTTTCCATATCCATATCGCATCCGGCCGTAATTGCTTTCAAAGCCGCATCTGATCTATCGACAGCATATCCGTGTGCAATCTGTTCCCCGACACTTCCCCAGTCGCTGACAACAAATCCTTTAAAATTCCAATCGCGTTTTAAAACATCACGAACTAAGAACGTATTTCCGGTAGCCGGAACACCATTCAAATCATTAAATGAATTCATTAGCGTAGCAGCGCCAGCATCTATTGCGGCTTTAAAAGGAGGAAGATATGTTTCGAACAGTTGACGTATACTCATATCCACAGAATTATAATCGCGCCCACCAACTGCCGCACCATAGGCTGCAAAATGTTTCACGCAAGCCATCACCGCATCCGTTTCGCCCAATTTATTTCCCTGAAAACCTTTCACTCTGGCCACCGCCACTTTAGAACCCAGATAAGTATCTTCACCCGCTCCTTCCATCACGCGCCCCCAACGCGGATCACGGGCAATATCCACCATGGGCGCATACGTCCAGTTAATGCCATAAGCAGAAGATTCCATCGCTGCAATTCGGGCTGCTTGTTCTATTGCTGCCAAATCCCAGGAAGCCGTCTCTCCCAATGGGACAGGAAAAGTTGTTCTGAAACCGTGAATTACATCTAATCCGAAAATAAGCGGTATATGCAAACGTGACTGAAGCGCATATTTTTGAAACTCCTGAATCTGATCCACTCCAATAACATTAAGAAGGCCACCGATCTGCCCATTTTTGATTTGATTTTCCTTTTCATTGTCTATTGTTACCTTTCCTGTAGCCAATGAAGTTCCATTGAGTAGATTCAGCTGACCTATTTTCTCCTCCAAGGTCATCTTCGCGATCAGATTATCAACAAAAACCTCTGCTTTTTGCGCTTGAATAGCTAAAAAGAGAAAACATGTTGCGAACAATATGCTAATTTTCCTTACCATACATCTATTAATTTAAGGCTTTTTATTTTGTGTCACATTAACACGAAGTTATTTTTTTCAGCAAATATAAGATGTAGTTCAGTTACTTCCAAACAAAATGTGTTATATTTACACTAAGTTTTATTTTTTATTACTTAAACTAATATTCGGATATAATAACATACAAAAAGAACAAATAGCAATAAGTCACTTTTTATCGCCAATAACGAATCAACGGCGTTTCATTTACACTTCCTTGATGAATTTATAGCAAATACAAATGCTTTTTTGTATATATTTGCATTAAATTCGACACAAGAGAATTTAGTCTGGCTATATAGAATAAGTAGGATAAGGAGAGGACTAAGCTTAAAACAATATATCCATTACGGGAAAAATAAATTATCGTGAGTACAGACCCTAATAGAATTCGACTAGAAGATTTCGGACAGATCTTTTTAACCAACTTATCCGTGGATTGCGTTATCTTCGGATACGAGGAAAACACATTAAAAGTCTTATTGAGGAAAGAGTTTATTCCTTCCGAAGAAGGGGTAATTCAGGAAGAATTGAAACTGCCAGGAAATCATGTGCGAAGGGATGAAACAATAAACGACACTGCAGCTCGAATTTTAAAAGAACAGACGGGGTTGGAAAACATTTTCGCGAAACAATTCTCAGTATTTAGTGACCCGGGACGATTGTACTTGCGGACACAAGACTACAACTGGCTCCGTCCGCGTATAGCAGACGACAGAGTCGTTACAGTAGGATTCTACTCATTATTAAATATTAGCGATATAGACAACAGCCAATTGATGGATGTTGCAATCTGGCAAAACGCTTATGAGGTGAAAGAACTGATGTTCGATCACAA
This sequence comes from Dysgonamonadaceae bacterium, assembly GCA_047605645.1. GTDB lineage: Bacteria > Bacteroidota > Bacteroidia > Bacteroidales > Dysgonomonadaceae > UBA1309. The sequence continues at coordinate 12,939 of JASGFJ010000054.1, forward strand.
TCAAATATACGATGAGGCCTTGAAAAAATTACGCAACGATTTACTACTCGAACCTCTTGCTTTTGAGTTGCTCCCTGAAAAGTTTACCCTGACCCAGATGCAAAAGCTATACGAGGCCATCTTCAATACGAAATATGACAAACGAAACTACCGCCGAAGAATAAACAAGATGCACTACCTGATCGAATTAGAAGAAAAGCAATCAGGTGTATCACATAAACCGGCAAGACTATACTCTTACAGCAGGGAAATTTATGAACAAACCAAAAAAGAACGGTTCGATTTCCAGCTTTAAATAGCCCTAAATTGTGAATTTATCCTTTCCTGTAATTGTATTATAAGTCTTATTAATAAAGATAAAGAGAATAGGGATCAAGGAAAGTGCGTTTGCCCAAATCAAAGGAGAATCTTTCAACAGGATGCCATATATCAACCACATGGTAATGCAAACCACAACAATACAATACATAAATAGAGAAATGCTGTTCGTATCTTTCGTCAGATAGACCTTTATAGCTTGCGGAAATTGATTTAAAACAGATAAGAAAGATGCTGTAAAACCAACAATTTCAATTGTAGACATATACATTGTTTTATTTTAAGATGAATGGATACACAATAATTTAGAATAAGATTAATTCAATTCTGAGAGCTAAAGTTATCAAAATATTTAATCCATTCTCCTTGTTTCAGCGAAAAGTTGAAATTCCGGCAACAAGGTCGGTTTGCGCCCAATATGCTACCAAAAAAGGAAAGGAAGAAATAATCCTCCTTTCCGTCTGTACCTGATTTTTTATTGTAGATTCAGGTAAGGAATGAATATATGATAAAGTCACAAATCAAGAAGAACAAGGATTGTTTCACAACTATCGTATACAATAATTTTTCAGAGAAGGCACTTTTATTGTCCGACTTCAACCTTCTGATTGGGCAGCCATGTAGCTGCGGCTCCAAAAATCACCGCATCATTTCCATTTTCAGTTGCATCTTTTAATGTATTTCCGGAAGCTTCATTCAATTTCCAGTAGGCATAGAGCCCCAAAGAAGCTGGACTAACAGAATACATATTGTTCTTAATCTGAGATTCAGTGCGCGCTACAGTCCAGAACCTTATTTCCGAAGCTTGCACATTAGAGCGCATATACTTATCATTATCACTTTCTCCGCAGAATCTAAAGCCTCGAGGAGAACTGGAATTAACGGTGGTTGAAACCTGTGCATTCGGGAATTTACTGTCTAAAATACCATTTACATAAATAGACATTGTTCCTGCCTTGTTGTCATTCACACAAGCTATGTGATACCAAACATTGTTTTTGAATGATGTTTGTGCATCATAACTTTTTCCCTGATTTTTTATCTGGAATTTATCCCATTTACCGGCAGCGCCATCGGCTGAAAAACGTGTAAATATCTCCCCATTTGAACCTCCTGCGGAAGGGGCAAAGTCTGCGGCATTGAATAAGATCTGATTAGGTTTATTTAAACCCAGATTATCTATCTTAACGAGAAATTCTACGGTAAAATCGGTCACCGTAACAGACTGATTCTTCAATGTCATTTTCATTCCATTCGCCTTCTTCAATACAGGGACATCTGCATAGGGAACAGGAGTTACGACAAAAATGAAATAGCTACTAGGCGATAAAACGGACACATTGCCTCCCTCAACAGAAGAGATAGCAACAGGAACAGCATAAGTAAGCCCCGTTTTATTCAATTCCGGGGTTAATGCTTTCATTTTAACATAGACCGGTTCTGCTGCTTCGAGACCTTCTTTGATGGTCACAAAACCACTCTCTAATGAAAAGAAGTTAGCTGGAAGTAATGTATAATTTGTAGAATGAAGCTCATTGTAGGTTTTCAATACATTCTCATCGACACTCAAGTTTACTTTTGTATCCTGTGTTGCCAGTTTAGCCATACGGACCTGAACAGCAATATTAGAGCCGCTATCACCGACGGTTATACTCTGCGCATTGACATTCGTGACATTCGCCAAATATACTCTATTATCAATCGCGCTATTTTTTGCATCTTCACACCCTGTCAGGAACAACAGAAGGGCGAATGTGAATATTGAAATTAAATTAAATATTCTTCTCATAATCCTTCATTTTTTATTTAGCGACATTATTATACTTCTCATTCATCAAGCGTATTGCCTGACGTGTAAAAGGATAAAATCCCTTTTGATTTGTAACACTGTATTCATATTCGATATGATAAACTCCGGCGCCACCTTTCTTATACCGAACCCCATCTATTAAAGGATTCCAAGAAGCCATTCCGGCATACGATTTCACAACAGTCCCATCTTCTTGTTGGAAATTTGCGCCTCCGGTTGTATGATAAACGGCTTTTTCGAAGTTTTCGGTAACAATATATTTGCTTGCGACTTCAGCCGGAGTTAGCGCTCCTGTATAATTCGTTATGGTACTCAAAAGCCGGTTATTTAAATTAGTATAACTAGTACAATCGTATGCCTGCACAATAAACCAGTCAAAATACTGCCCTGCTTCTGCAGGAATAGACTGAGGTTCGCCATCAACTGCCAAAAGCTTGCCGGTACCGGATTTAGGGCCAAAATACTTAGCCAACTCCTCGATAAAGACCTGTAATCGGGGAAGACTGCTCGATAAATCTCCGCCACCACCAAAATGAGGTTCGTGATCCATATCAAACCCATCATAATTCAATGAATCCACTAAAGTAGCAATAGCTCTGGCATACTTGCGGATAGCTGCTTTTTGATTATCTGTTGGCTCATCATTGAGTCCGCTCTCTGAAGCGTCCCACCCCCAATAATCTTTTACAGTGTTTCCTTCAGGGGTAAACCCATCTCCGACATTCATCGTGAAAGCGCAAGCCATCACTTTCAATCCTTTCACTTTCTGTACAAATTCCAAATCAGCCTTTTTAGCTTCTGTCTGATTTCTCCAATCTCCCCAAATAGAAACGACATCCATACTATCGGGCAAACCGGCTAATGAACTTACCATAGATGCACCGACACCGGTCCAGCCTCCAAACCAGCCGAAAGCAACTTCTCTGGATTTATACGTAGCCTTCCACGCCCGAAGATCCTGGTAGTAAGATTCAGGCATACCTGTTTGGTTTATTTCGTCTGCACTCGGATTTGTCCAGTCATTACAAGCGAGGAAAAGCATTGAGGAAAAGACAAACAAGAGTGTATTTTTTAGATATTTACTCATAATATTTAGATATAAAAGATTTACCAATAATTTATTTCACCTTCTTATCCCACCACAGACGTGTAGAGTATGAATCCGCTCCTCCAAGTAAAGAGAGCGCATTTTCATAATTTGCACTGTTATTGATTTTTTCATTGGGAGGGAAAGGGATTCTTGATGCAAGCTCCGTTGTTAATGAAGCATCAGAATTCCGATTCACTTTCACGGGGAAAAATTTCGGATATCCGGTTCTTCTGTATTCACTCCATGCTTCTTGTCCCAATGGCCACATGGCCAGCCATTTTTGCACCATAATCCGTTCCAGTTTCACCTCGTCTGAGGCACTATCGTCCCATTTAATTGTGATGGAGCTTTGTGCGACTTCAGGATATGTCGGATCATCATAGTCAGCCGGCTTGCTTGAACCGTCCGCAATGTATGTACTGTATGAAGAAGAAACGCCATACTGAGCAAAGGACAAATTGATTCCGAGATTATAGAAATCGGCTTCTGTACCGCTGCCCATATTCCATCTCCGCATCGCCCCTTCGGCTTTGAGGAAGGCAACTTCCGCAGCATTCATCCACAACAAAGGATCTCCTACCGTAACCGACGGAGCTGAATAATTCAACGCCCAGGACTTACTGGGAATTGAAATTCCGGATCTCAATCCATAATATCCCTGAACATTATTAATAATTCCCATTTGGAAGTATTTACTAAGCCGAGGATCGCTATATCCTTTCATATAAGTTACGATATCAGCACAAACCCGTGCATCGGTATAATTATCCCACATAATTCTTATCGGGTTAGGAGAATATGAAAGAGCAGCATTATAATCATTTTTGTCGATCAATCCTCCGGGGTGGCTAACAGCTTCCTCTGCTTTGGCTTTGGCCAATGTCGGATTAGCATATACAATGCGCATCGCCATCCTTAATTTCAATGAATTGGCAAACCGTATCCATTTTGAGTAATCCCCTCCATACACCTTGTCATAGTCTTCCATCGGTTTCTCATTGGGATACGAAAGCACATACGCCGTTAAGATGGCTATTGCGTTATCAAGGTCTTCAAACATCTGATTATAGACAGCTTCCTGGGTATCATAAGCAACTTGTATGTTTCCGTTTGCAACTTTGGAATAAGGTATAGGACCATAAAGATCTGTCATCCTCTGCATAGCTGCAACCTTTAAGAGCTGTGCCCATGCAAAACTTACCCCTTGCCCGTTCGTCCGGTTTTTGACCTCTATCCAAGCCGAGTAAAATGTAGAAAATACTTTATCAAAAGGGACATTGAGCCAATTGTCCGGAGCATTAAATGTGGCAAAGCTAGACAACCATCCACTGTTTGTTATTGTCATATAACGTCCATATACATCTCCGATCAAGCTTTCACACATCTGATAATTATTTTCCTGAGCCGGATAAACAATATTCTGCATTTGCACAAAATAAGAACCGACACTTAATACTTCAGGAAGATACTTTGGCGTATTTATTTTCTCTGAATCCATACAAGAGGTCGCCGACCACAAAAGAGTTGCAACGACAATGATGAATTTAAAGCGATGTTTCTGATTTACATATTTCATTTTCTTAGTTTTTTACGGTTAGAATTCAAACTTCAGGTTAAAGCCTATGCTGCGCAGACTCGGAAGCATCATATAATCCAATCCTTGATAATAATTACTCGTAGAAGCCGTGGATTCGGGATCAAACGGAGCTTTATTATATATCATCAGTAAGTTGCGTCCGACTACAGATGCCGACATTTTTACGCGGTTGGAAAACCATTTGGACGGAAGTGTATATCCAAGACTGGCCTCCTGCAGGCGAACATTTGTCGCACTATATACATAATGAGAAAATATACCTCCTATCCCACCAATGGTTTCATACCATGTCTTTGCGTCCACAGTACCATTATTTACATTTATTCCTCCGTTATCGCGCGCCTCAGCAGAAGCCTCGCTTACCCCGTAGGCATCCAAAATAGCCTGTGTATACGAAATCACCTTTCCCCCCAGACGAGCGGCAATAAGCACATCAAGGTGAATACTTTTATAAGAGAATGAATTTCGAAAACCCAAATTCCACTTTGGAAGTATTGAACCTACTTTCTGAATTTTCGCTTCAGAAGCCAGAATACCGGAAACCGGATCAATCCAAACATTTCCATTTTCATCCCGTTTCAATACGGTGGTGGTCCACAAATCGCCTAATGTGCCACCTTTTGTCAGCATGAGCATGGAGGAACCAATTTGTGTTTTCTTGATTTGATCCAGATTGGTTTCTTCTCCTTTTTCATTAATATATTTGCCCAGATCTATAATCTTATTCGTATTTGTACTGGCAGTGAAATTGGAAGCCCAGGTGAAATCATTCCTCTTTTCCTGAAAACCTAACGAAAACTCCATCCCCTTGTTTTCAATATTTCCGGTCTGGGCAATAATAGATGAATAGCCCGAAGAGGCGGAAATAGGGACTGTAATGGTTTGATTATACGTATTCGACTTATAGAAAGTAAGGTTTAAGTCAAACTTATTTTGGAGGAAACGCATATTTAGTCCCGCTTCCCAGGATTTAGTCCTTTCCGGATAAAGATGCCCAAGAGGCATGTACGAATTAGTTGCCCAGCTACTGGTTCCTTCATCATAATCGTAGTGATGTATAGACAGATTACGAGGAATAGAATTTCCTACAGAAGCATACGATCCTCTGACTTTCAGATAGTTTATTGCTTTCGGTAATTTCACCATTTCCGAAATGACGCCCGACAATCCCACAGAAGGGTAAAAGAATGAATTATCCGGCATGTTAGCTAAGGCTGAATCCCAGTCATTTCTTCCGGTCAAAGTCAGATAAAGCATGCTTTTCCAGCCAAGTTCTATATTTGCAAAAACAGCTTGTGTTTGTTGCTGCCAGGCCTCTTCCAGTATTTTTGTTTTCGGATCGGAGACATTCAGGTTTCTCAATGCAAAGAAATTAGGAATGGTATTCAAATTACCGTTTAAGCCGGTTGCTTCGTAATCGACATTAAACAAACTTGCTCCGACATTAGCTGAAAGAGAATAATCATCACCAAAGCGTTTATTAATGTTGGCAATAGCATCCGCATAAGTTTGCTTTTCCTTCGTTATATTTCTGGAATAGCTCCCGTTTTTCCCCGCAAGAAGAGTTAATGTAGAAGCATAGAGTTTTTTCTGGTCGGTAGCTGTCGTATTATCTACTTTGAGACGGCCTACTACATTGAGCCAGTTGGTAATATCGTATTTAAGGCTTCCACTTGCCATAAACCTATTCCTATCCATGGTAAACATATTGCGATTTGCTGTCCAATACGGATTTTGTAAAGCCAATGCTTCGTCTCCCCACTGCCATCGCTGGGTATTAATTTGACGGCCCGAATTATACTCTTCGTAAACCCGAACCTGGTCGAAGTCTTCTCCCCGCGGATAAGTATACAGTGCTACAATCGGATTAAAATAGAGTCCCTGTGCAGTCATATTCTGATTTTTCTGAATAATATAGTTAGCCGAGAAATCCAGCAACATCTTATCATTCAAAAATGAAGTGGTATTTCTGAAAGAGAAATTATATCGGGAATACTCGTTATTCGGAATAATACCGTTTGCATTGGTTGACGCAACAGAAGCGTAGGTCTGATTTTTGTCATTGCCGACAGAAAGAGATATGGAGTTTTGAAAGTCTGTGCCAGTGTTGAAGAAGTCTTTCGGTTTAAAAGAAGATTTGGTTTCGAGTTTGTCCCCCCAACTGGCATACTCGCCCAAAGCGTTTCCATAAGTATTCTGGAATCGGGGAAGAACAAAAGGAGACATAAAAGTGCTTTGACTCGACACCACAAGTTTGGCCTTACCGGCCTTCCCTTTTTTCGTCGTTATAACGATGGCTCCATTAGCTGCACTTGAGCCATACAAAGCTGCGGCAGCAGGACCTGTCAACACAGTCATACTTTCAATATCATCCGGGTTAATATCACTGATTCCTTCACCACCTTTGGGCTGAGAAGAATAAATACCGGCACCTTCCTGCACGCTTCCGTTAGAGAAATTGGTCATTGGGATACCATCAATGACGTACAGCACATTGTTGTCCCGTTCAATGGATTTTGCACCCCTGATGATGACTTTCGTTGCTCCCCCCACACCCGTCGAAGAAGAATTGATATTCACTCCGGCCACTTTTCCGACCAAAGAATTCATAAGATTAGCATCCTTGACCGTATTAAGGCTCTCAGCTGAAACTTCCTGAGCATTATAACTCAAGGCTTTTTCAGATCTTTTTATCCCCAAGGCAGTCACAACGACAGCATCCAAAGAAATATTTGCATCACTCATCACAATATTGTAAACAGCAGATGAACCAATGATGATTTCTTCGGTTTTGTACCCGACGAATGTCGCCACCAACGTTTGTCCGGCATGCGCTTTCAATGAGAAATTTCCATTCATATCGGTGGTGGCTCCGGTGGTGGTTCCCTTCACAAATACATTGACACCAATCAGAGGTTCTCCATTGGCATCTTTTATTGTTCCGGAGACAGTTTTGTCCTTCGCCTGAACTTGTCCTGTTTGCGAAGAGCCCTCGTCAGGACGGTAACTGAGGATGATGCTTTTGTCCACAAGGGAATATTTCACATGAGTGCCTTCAAAAATCTCGTCCAGCACCCCGGTAATATTCTTATTGACAGCCTTCAGGGAGATACGTCTTTTCGCATCAACCTGTTTCGTATTATAGAAAAAAGAGTAACCCGATTTTTGTTCTATTTGCTTCAGGACAGTTTCAACGGGTTGGTTTTTTACATTCAAATTCAGGGTTATATTCTGAATCTGACCATTAGAAGCATATACTGTACTCACAGAGAGAAGTATAAATAGTAGAAAAGCTTTCATTGGCAATAGAATTTTTCTTAATAATAAAGATGTAGAATTTAGCATCCATAGGGTTGTACGGATGAGATTATTATAGTTCATAATAGAGAGCGATTAAACAATTTTATTTACAAAATGCCAGGCGCCGGATTCGATTTTGCAGAGTTGGTACAATTTTAGTGATAGGCTTCACCAATAGTTTTCATGTCTTCATAATTAATAATTTTATAGGTTTATAAATCAAAGTCTATATTTTAGAACAACGTCTTTTGCTGAGCGAGAGGCTATTCCGTCTTCTCGGATATGTTTGTATAGTTATTTATTATTCCTGTCAATTAGAATTCCAGGAAACACCCGGATACTCTTCCTTTTAGCTATCCATGTTTATCTTCGACAATGGCCATCAATATATTTGAATAACCGGCTTTTCTCTATTCGAAGAATCCTGATTATCCAGAAAACGGCTTTTTATGCCCGAAGAAATATTGAAATAACGCAATATCTGTGTTAAATCCTGGTGCACAAAGACTCCTGAAAAAGAGTAATTTATTATTTTGGGATTCAACACGTCAAATTGCACATTGAATTTCTTGGATAAAATGTAGAGCACATCATTCATGTTTGTATTCCGGAAAACGATTCGTCCGTCTTTCCAGGCGATATCGGGTTCTATATCTACAAAATGGGTTTTCACAGAATGACTTCGAAAGTCAATTTCTGTTTTTTGATTGGGCTTCATCAGCACATGTTCTTCTTTATTCTCCGGTGTTTTGTAAATCAGATTAATAGAACCCGCTTCCAGCGTGGCCGAATAATGTTCGTTTTCACTGTATGCGTCCACATTAAACTTGGTTCCAAGCACCTCAATATCGACCTTCTTTGAAGCAACAATAAATTTTTTATTCCTGTCTTTCGTCACATCGAAGAATGCTTCACCATCCACCTCAACGCGCCTCCTGTTTTTCTCAAACTGAGAAGGATAACGAATAGATGATTCGGAGTTCAGCCAGACCTTTGTTCCGTCGGGAAGGACTAAATTGGAAGTCATCCCGGCATTTCCTTTTACAAATATTTCTGTTGGTTTTGTCCGACTCTGATATCCGACAAAAAAGTATAACGACAGGGCAAGCAACGGCAGAAAAAGGATTGCAGCGATTTTTTGCAGTTGGAAGAGCTGCTGCCGAACAGAAATCTTTTTTATTTTCCTATTCACCCTTTCCAGTGCCAATTGAGACGCTCCGGATTCGATCAAAGAAGAAATTTCGGTTGCCCAATGGATTTGCTCCACCTGCCTGACAATTATTCTATTTTGTTCCGAAGCTGAAATCCAATCTTCAACAGCGTTCACCAACTCGCCTGTCAACTCTCCTGAAAAATATTTAATCAGAAGGGTTTCGTCTATACTCTTTTTTTCATTTTTATTGACCATACATATAAAAGACGATTTAGACGAAAAAACTCCTAAACAGAAATTGTTTTTTTTACATGAAGCATAAATAAGCCGAAGAAGTTTCTATCATTTCGAAATTTTATTCTATATTCACAGGTGAAATAAAGATGTATTTTGCCATATTCAAACACTCTAAACAAGCGGAATAGCTGGAAATTTGTCACAACTATGAAAACATTATCTTCTAACGAACAGCTGACAGAGCATGTAAATCGCATGAAAGATGGAGATAAAAAATCTTTTGATTGGTTATTCCTTAAATTTTATCCTTATCTCCGGGTGTATGCTCAGCGTTTCGTGGGAAAAGAAGATGCGGAAGAAGTCGTTCAGGACATCATGATGAATATATGGATAAACAGGGAAAAACTAAACATAGAAGTTAACATACAACATTACCTGCTGATCGCCGTAAAAAACAGGTGCCTCTCCCTTATCAGCAGAGATACTCTCAAACGGAATATTTTCAGCCTGATTAATCTGGAAGCCGAAGAAATATGGAATGATCCGGATTTCTATATTCTGGATGAATTAAGACAAAAAATTGAACAGGCGATTCAATCTCTGCCCGAGACCTATAGATACGCATTCGAACAAAACAGGTTCAACAATAAGAGCTATCAGAACTTAGCCGACGAAGAAGGCGTTTCCGTCAAGACAATCGACTACCGCATCCAGCAGGCTCTCAAAATATTACGAAAAGAATTGAAGAAATACCTACATCTACTCTTTCTTTAGTTTGATAAGGAAAAGTAGTTATCCGCCTGCCTCTTCCCATCTTTATCCATTCATAATATTTCCGGTTTACTTCCTGTAAAAAGAGCACAACCATCCTCTGTGCAGCTTCGAACGAAAGACCCTATTGAAGCTTTCCTTCCGTTTTTTTTGTGTCCACTTTTTCGATAACAAAACACGAACAAAAAATTCAGTATCGCCCCCCTTGATAGACTCCCGATAAAGACTAGAGGAAAAAGAGAGCGTTATTGCTCATCGGCTTTTCTTCATCCACGCTATCCGGCTCAATTATCAGGAGAGTGTCGCACCATGGAATTCCGGAATTATTCAGGCATACTGCTTTCACTATCCTTCAATTCCGAAATTTGAAGGAAAATATATAAGAATCCAACACCTGGGCTTGAGACAGGATAAATACCGACAGTGATGATGAGACTTTAGAGCGACGAGAGATTTTCGTCTTTCGATTTCATCGTGCCTTCTCCCAACTTACCCAGCGCAAAGTTCCATTCTCCAAAACAGAAATGCTATAAAATCGTCCGATATACAGGGTAAGATTGTCCACAAAGACTATTGTCATCCGTTATCCGGATGCAATATGAATATGCCTTTGAATATTATTTTGAATATTTGAGAACGTGTAACAGGCTTGGAATTAAGGATAAAGACTAAACCCGGAGAGAAATGCACAAAGGGTAAAAAGCAATTTCTCCTTACAGCGAATTCCTGTTATTCACTCAATGCTCAGAGAGAAAGCTCAAAGGGCAGCAACAGCCAGATAAAGGAAACAACCTGCCAGTAATGAGCCTGGAAAAGAGCAATCCATACGAGTATCGAAGAAGCGCTTAACATGTTTTGTGAACCTTAATTTTATATCTATGAAAACAAGCAAAATTCGTTTTTTGTATTTGGTTATTCTTGTGATTTGGATGATTCCGGAAACCGGGTTTGCCGGATTCCCAGAAAATCAAAACCAACAAACGGTGACCGTAAAAGGCACCGTAAAAGACACGAAAGGAGAACCTCTAATCGGAGTGAATATTACCGAGAAAGGGACGACGAATGGCATTACGACTACGGTGAATGGCCATTACCGTATTACTGTTTCGGGCAGGGATGCGGTATTAGTCGTATCCTACATCGGCTTTACCACCAAAGAAGTAAAAGTAGGGAACAACACATCCCTGACTATCACCTTACGGGAAGCAGATAACGAGCTCGGGGAAGTGGTTGTTGTGGGATATGGCGTCCAGAAGAAAATCAACCTGACAGGCGCAGTCGCCTCCATTCAGGCCGGGAAGATTGAGAATCGCGCCGCTCCTAACCTATCTACCATGCTGACAGGCCTTGCTTCCGGCGTATCAGTCAGGCAAGGATCCGGAAATCCGGGCAGCGACGGAGCCAATATACGGATTCGAGGCATCGGCACCTTTGGAGGAGACTACCGGGCACCTCTTGTCCTGATTGACGGAGCGGTAGGCAATATGAATTCCATCAATCCGGAAGATGTAGAGAGTGTCAGCATCCTTAAAGATGCGGCCTCGGCGGCTATTTACGGCTCACGTGGAGCCAATGGGGTTATTTTGGTTACAACGAAGAAAGGAACTAAAAACGCAGCCCCCAAAATAACCTATACCGGCCTTTATTCCCGGACAGAAGCCAGTCGCGTGTTTGATTTTATTTCTGATTACGCCGATTACATGGAACTATTCAATATGGCTGAGTTTTCGAATAACCCGAAAGCGACAAGCACTTACGACAAGGATGAAATCGAGGCATGGAGAGCAGCAAAGGCAAACCCGAACGGCTTATATACCGATCCGGACAACGGCAATCAAGTTCCGAACTACCTGGCTTATCCCAATACAAACTGGAGCAAAATCCTGTTCGCCCCTTCCTATTCACAGAAACACAACCTCTCTGTGACGGGCGGAAGCGACAACAGCAGCTACCTATTATCCCTCAACTATTATGATAATCCGGGTACTTTGGAAAACACGGGAGTAAACCGGTTGGGCTTACGTGCCAATGTAGAAAGCCGGATCAATAAATACCTGAGAATAGGAACACAAACTTTTGCCATGCGGCAACGCAAAGACCCGGGAAATCTGACTCAGGTAAATAGTTTCCGTTTCCAGACCGTCGCCGGAATTGTTCCGGTTCATGACGGAAAATACGGCGCACCGGAAAGCCCGAAAGAAAAGAACGACGTCCGCAATCCTCTTCGGGATGTCAACGCCATCGGAGGACGCAATACGACAACACGCATCAATACGACCTGGTTTGCAGAAGCTGAAGTTTACAAAGAACTTGTCGGACGGGCAAGCATCAATTATCAAAACTATTTTTACGAAAGTAAAACACATTCACGCCATTTTGACAGCTATACCTTCCGCAAGGGCATCATCTCGCAACCCGGAACCACCTTGAAAGACGCCTCTACCTCCCGCTCTTTTCTGAAAACGGAGCAATATACGGCAAATATAACCTTGAACTATCATACAAGTTTTGCCCCATCGCATGATCTTAGAGCCATGCTCGGTTACGAACAACATTACTACAACAGCTCCAGCTTCAAAGCGACAAAAAAAGGCTTGCTTAGTTTTGAAGTAACCGACATAACCACAGGCTCGGAAATGTATGATATCGCCGGTGATCCGGAATCCGACTATGCCATGGTATCTTATTTCGGACGGTTGAATTATGGTTACAAAGAACGCTATTTGTTCGAAGCAAATTTCCGCCGCGACGGCTCATCCCGCTTCTCTCCGGACAACCGATGGGGAACCTTTCCCTCCTTCTCTGCCGGATGGCGTGTAAGTGAAGAACCGTTTTTCGCTCCTTTAAAGAGGAAAATCGACAACCTGAAACTGCGTGCTTCATGGGGACGTCTCGGAAATACCACTTCCGGTTATTATGACTGGCAGGCAGTGTACGCCAAAGCTCCTTACGTGTTTGATAATGTAATATCGGATGGAGCAGCTATTGCCAAAATAGCAAACCCTGCTCTCAAGTGGGAAAGTGTGACCAGCAAAGGGATTGGTCTGGATGCCTCGTTTCTGGGCTCACGTCTGTCCCTGGAATTGGATCTCTACGATCGCCTGACCAAAGATATCCTGACTTCCCCAAGTATATACCTGACAATGGGTACAGCCAAGGCGCCGACTAAAAACACATCCAATATGGATAACAAGGGAATGGAACTAACACTGGGATGGAATGACCGTTTTCAGGATCTTCGCTACTCCATCTCCGCCAATTTCGCCTACAATAAGAATAAAATAACACAGTATCTGGGCAAACTGAAACAAGGATGGTCGGACAAAGATGGACAGAATATCTATCAAAGCAACATTGGTGAAGTGGCCAGCAGTGGTTCCGGAACAGGAACATTGCGCGTAGAAGACCATCTTTTTGATGAATATTATCTCCGGACACGTTATAGCGGCGACGGCTCGTATTATCATCCGGATGGAAGTGTAAATCCGACGGGAGGTCCCAAAGATGGTATGATTCGTTCGGAGGACGATCTGAAGTGGGTACAGGCCATGATCGCCGCCGGCAATTCATTCAACGGAGCCACCGTCAAACAAGGAGAAGGTCTATGGTACGGCGAGTACATTTATGCCGATCTGAACGGAGATGGAAACTACGGTAACAATTACGACAGGCAATTCACAGGCAAATCTTCCTCTCCCAAATACAATTTCGGACTGCATTTATCTGCCGAATGGAAAGGCATTGACCTGAGTATGACCTGGGCAGGTGCTGCCGGATTCTGGTATTACCTGAGAGAAAGAGGTGCAAACAAGAATAATCTGGCCTCCAAAACCGATATTCTTCCACTTGATACCCGCCAAAAGTTTTATTACCTGGCATACGATAAAAACACAGGCAATCCGATCTGGGACGACCCGAACAATAACCTTACGGCAGAATACGCCCGGCTGCGTACAGGAGGCGATGGTCCTTACGTTGCAAACGATCAATTCCTTTACGATGCCAGCTATCTGAAACTGAAAATGCTGCAGATCGGCTATACACTGCCTAAAACCTGGACCAAGAAAGCATACATCAGCAATCTGCGGGTTTTTGTTTCCGGAGAGAATTTACTGACTCTGACTCATTATCCGGGTGTTGATCCCGAGATAGGCAGCGGTTTGAATGTTTATCCTATTTCGCGGTTGCTTTCCATGGGGGTAAATATTAGTTTTTAACCTGAGTAAAGAATAGAATGATGAAACGAAACCTGATTATTATCAATCAGACAATACAATCATTTAACAATCCGTAGAAACGTTACAAGGTCTCTACTAACCGTAAAAATTAAATCGTATGAAAAAAAATATCTTATCTATATTGGTGGTTAAGTAGTATCTAAAATATAATGTCGTATTGTTTGCCGACATTGTTCAGAACA
>JASGFJ010000055.1:0-27027 GCA_047605645.1 Dysgonamonadaceae bacterium
CACAGTCGGAGCTATGAGTAAAAACTGGCTCTATTCACTGAGTATGTATCAGATTTTTGATCCGGGAACGCAGAAATGGACGTTTACAGATTTTTACGATCGCACACAAATGTATAAAGGCGTATTGACAAGACTCTTTGCTGAAGGAAGAGGACGCATTTCTTTTGTTTATAAATTCGTCAAAGCGCGTAAAGCCACTAACATGGATTCACAGGGCCCTTTTATGTATGTTGGCGACGGATCTATTAAAGAAGTAAATGGTTTTCATCTGGGAACTTCCAGCTATGTACCGGGTAACGGTGAGATACAATATATGGATTTGCTGACCGGTCGTGTTTATAAAGATAATTTTAGAAACGACAATTACAACAAAGGGAATGATTATTCGATTTTATCGGAATACAACTTTAAAAATGGGATGAAGTTTACTTTCAATACACGGTACTTGAGAGCCAATACCCGGGAAGTGGCGCGCGGTTTTTCATCCATTACTACAATAAACAATGGTGTTGAAAGCGGAGGTACAAACACGAATATCTATTATGATCAGAATGGCAACCTTTATTCCGGAGAAAAGCAATTAGCAATCGCTTATCAGCATATTTCCGATATAGACAATTTCTTTGTTACCTCCGAGTTGGCTAAGAAATCGGGAAGCCACAGTTGGAAACTGGGAGTTAACGAATGGCTCTATAAAGTGAATTATCACTCCAATTCCACCATGTATGATATTACTGTTGAGCCGAATCCTTCTTATATTACACATACGACTTCATCCGGCGAAAGCATCCAGTATTTTAACTACAATGTAGCTGGTTCGGAGTATCATGTCGGTCATGAAAACAGAACAGCAGTGTATCTGGAGGATGAATGGAAACCTTTACCTGCATTGACATTGAATTATGGCGGACGCTTGGAGTATTATAACGTAGCCGGAGATAATTTGCCTTATGAGCGATTCGATGGTTTTTATGTCGGAGCTACTACTTCCGATGGAAAGACTGTTTCTCCTCAACATTTTTCCAGAAAGAATCTGAATCATGCCTTGTCATTGCAGGCTGAATATAATGTGACAGACCATTTTGGTGTGACAGGAGATGCTACATTGACAACACTTCACCCGACAATCGACAATTATGCGTCTTTTTCCAATCCCAAAGACGAAGGAGTGAATGTAAACCTGTTCAGAGGAGGTGTATTTTTCAAAAATAAATGGATTAATCTGACTTCGATGATTACTCAAATCAAGAAAAGTAACTTTTATACTTTGATTAATGTTTCGAATCCTTCCAATAATACAGAGTCTAAGACGACTGCTTTCAATTATAATATTCAAACATTGGGATGGACTACTTCAGCAGAATTAGATCCTTTTAAGGGATTTCACTTACACCTTCTGGCTACCGTGCAGCAACCCAAATATGATAATTATGAAACGACCCTAACATTCAATGGAACAGCATACTCTGTCAGCGCGAGTGGAAAAACCGTGATTGGAATTTCTAAAATCCTTTTTGAAATCGACCCCAGTTACACTTTTCTTAACGATAATCTGAAAGTATGGGCTAGTCTTCGTTATTTTGGTAAACAATATGCTAATCTTAGCAATGCGCTTTATTTCAACGGCCACTGGGAGACATTTGCCGGTGCCGATTACAAAATGAGTAAGAAATTTTCGCTGAGTGGCAGTGTTATCAACTTCTTGAACCAAAGAGGAGCTACCGGTACTATCGCGGGTGCGGAACTTATCACAAAAGAGGAAGCGAGTAAGTTTAACAATACAATGATGACCGGATATTTCCTTCGTCCGTTTGCTGTGCAAGTAGGAGCTAAATATCAATTTTAAATCAGAATAGAAGAGAAGGTTCATTTTTCTGTTCTAAGGAATGTCTGATGATTGTTTTATCGAATTTATTTTTGGTTTTTCATTTCTGAGTCGGCAATCTGAACCTTTTCTCAAAATTAAATTTGTTATGTCTGTAAAAAATAAAGTTCAATTAATTACTTATCCCGATTCGTTGGGCGGAAATCTGGAACAACTGCAATCTTTGCTTACCCATCAGCTTGCCGGTATTTTCCAAGGAGGAGTTCATATTCTTCCACCTTTTCCTTCTTCCGGAGACAGAGGATTTGCCCCTTTAACTTATCTGGAGATTGAGCCTAAGTTCGGCTCATGGAAAGAAATTCGTGAGATAGCCGAAAGCCATGATATCTTACTCGATTTGATGGTGAATCATATTTCACAAAAATCCGATTATTTTCAAGACTACCTAAAGAACGGAAAAGACTCGAAATATGCAGATTTATTTCTTTCTCTCGAAAAAGTATGGAAAAATGGTGTTCCTGTTGAAAAAGATATAGAACCGATATTCCTCCGTCGGGAAAAACCTTATTCTACATTCACTATTCAAAAATCAGCGAAAGAGCAAAAGGTTTGGACGACTTTTGGCAAACAGGAGCCTTCCGAACAAATTGATTTCGATATTCATTCCCCCTCAACACTACATCTACTTACGCAATTCATGCAGAACTTTCACGAACAGGGCGTTAAAATTGTTCGTCTGGATGCTGTGGGGTATGTTATCAAAAAAATGGGCACAAGTTGTTTTTTTGTAGAACCTGAAATATACGATTTTTTGGAATGGATTGCTTCCCTGGCTAAAAAACTTGATATAGAATTACTGCCAGAAGTGCATTCGCATTACAGTATTCAATATAAATTGGCAGAGAAAGGTTACTGGATTTATGATTTTATTTTGCCTTATGTTGTTCTCGAAGCGCTCATTAATCGCGACAGTAGCCGTCTGTACAGTTATCTGGCAACACGTCCGGAGAAGCAGTTTACGATGCTCGATTGCCATGACGGAGTGCCTGTTAAACCCGATTTGGACGAATTGGTGTCAACGGCAGATGCTCGCAAAATCGTTGATGTATGTATGGAAAGGGGGTCAAACCTGAGTTATATCTTTTCGGATAAACATAAAGACAAGGATGGATTCGATGTACATCAGATACGTTGCAGCTACTATTCCGCACTCGGCAGTGACGACGATGCGTATATAGCGGCGAGAGCTATTCAGTTTTTTGTTCCGGGCATTCCGCAAGTATATTATGTCGGGTTGTTGGCCGGAGAAAATGATGTCGAAAATGTAAAGCTGACAGGAGAAGGACGCGAAATTAATCGTCATAATTTTTCAATGGAAGAGATCGACAAATCTCTTGAAAAGGCGGTTGTGAAAAGATTGATTCAGCTGATTCGTTTCCGAAACGAATACCCTGCCTTTGAAGGAAAATTTTCCTATGATAATATAGGGTCTTCAAAGATCGTTCTCTCGTGGAATTCAGATAAATGTTTTTGTAAATTGAATATTGATCTGGAAACGAATAAAACAACAATTACTTACCTGAACGAAGCGGGGCAGGAAGAAATATTCACCGCTTGACCATAGAATCGAAATAGATTAATAAAAAGAAAAACAGATGATTGGTGATGTAATTGTGCTAAAAGAAAGGCACATCGAAACGGGTAAGAATGTATATGAAATGCTGACAGAGCACTTTGATATTTCCGGAAAATTTACGGTTGGAATCGGGGGCGAAAGTGGCAGTGGAAAATCTGTAACGGCATTCGCTCTGCAAAAAATACTGAGCGAACACGGAATAAGCAGTGTTGTCCTCCAAATGGATGATTATTTTAATCTTCCGCCAAGAAGCAACCACGAAAACAGATTGCTTTCGTTTGATAATGTCGGTACACACGAAGTCAATCTGGCGTTACTTTCTGACAATGTGTACAATTTTAAAGCAGGTGTTGACAGTTTCGTCAAACCATTGGTGAATTATCAGGCAAATCTGATTTCTTCGGAAGTTGTTCCGGTAAAAGATATTCGAGTACTGATCGTCGAAGGAACTTATATTCTCGAAAATGAAAAAGATTTCGACTTTAAGATTTTTATCGATCGCAACTACAAGGAAACATATATGAACCGCATGGAAAGAAATCGTGATGAAAACAGTGGATTTATCGAGCTGGTGCTGGACATCGAACACAAAATCATCAAACAATATAAATGTAAAGCCGATTTGATTCTCGGCAAAAATTATCAACTTATTATCCCTTAATTAAAATTATTCGTCAATACCATGGCAAAAAGAATAATACCTCATTTGAGCTTTTGGCAGATTTGGAATATGAATGTCGGTTTTTTTGGCATTCAATACAGTTTCGGGCTTCAGCAGACGGCTGTTAATCCAATTTATTCATTTTTAGGAGCACATGCCGATCAACTGCCACTTCTTAATTTGGCTGGCCCCGTTACAGGATTACTGATTCAACCTCTCATCGGAGCCATTAGTGACAAGACCTGGAGTCCCCGTTGGGGGCGCCGCAAACCGTTTTTTCTTTTAGGGGCTTTGTTCTGTAGTTTGGCCTTGTTTGCATTCCCGTTCAGCTCCAGCATTTGGATGGCAGCCGGACTCTTATGGATATTGGATGCAGCCAACAATACGGCTATGGAACCTTATCGGGCTTTTATTGGAGATAAACTTCCGCAGGAGCAACAAACTTTCGGGTTTCAGATGCAAAGTCTTTTTGTTGGTGCGGGCATCACGCTGGCAAATATTTCTTTGTTTGTATTTCAAAAATACTTTGGTAGTACATCAGAGTCAACGGGTATTCCTGCATGGGTATATTACTCGTTTTTTCTGGGGTCATTCTGTTCCATTGCCTCAGTAGGATGGTCGGTATACAAGACCCCCGAAATTCCTCCGACGGCAGAAGAGTTGGAAGAGTTGAAGAGAGCTAAACAAAATAGTCATTTTTTTACTCCTTTCCTTGAAATCTTTGATGCGATTAAGAAAATGCCTAAGGTATTGTGGCAGCTCGCTTTAGTCTATTTGTTTCAATGGTATGCCTTGTTCTGTTACTGGCAATTTGTGACTCCGATGTTGAAAAAAACCTTGTATGGTGTTGTTGAGGCAGATGAAGACAAAGCCACCAAAATAATAGAACTGGCCAAATCGGGTGGTCATGTAGCGGCCTCCGATTTAAGTTGGGCTGAACATATTTCGCATTTAGTGCAGACAGCTGTGGGACAAACAGGGTTGATGAACGGAACTTATAATATTGTGACCATGATTTCAGCTTTGATTTTGGTGCCATTTGCTCTCCGGTTTTCAACCAAGCGGGTACATATTATCTGTCTGCTTGGAACAGCCGCTGCCTTGTTTATGCTTCCGTTCATCCAGAACGAATATCTTATCCTTTTTCCGATGATCCTTTTCGGAACGGGTTGGGCTGCTATTATGGGACTTCCTTATTCTATGGTTTCTCCCAGTATCCCTCCTGAAAAACGTGGAGTGTATATGGGGATTATCAATATGATGATTGTTATTCCAATGCTGATTCAAACAGTTTCATTCGGAACTATTTATAAATATTTTTTAAGCGGAAATCCGGTATATGCCATTCTTTTGGCTGGAGTTCTGTTTATTTTCGCAGGGATTAGTGTCTCCTTTATGCAGGTAGAAAGAAAATTAGGTTAAAGAGTAATCGTAAGTTGTTTTGTATTAAAGGCGGAAAATCCGGAAGGAAATTTTCGCCTTTATGTTTGTATGCCGTGCATGCTTGCAAACTTGGTGGTGCAAATCCACGATGGGAGTAGCTAGCGACCCACTGTTAGGAGACGGCAAGGGTGTTCATCGCCAGGTGGAATCTGTATGCAAAGTCCCGGTCTGAGGAACACGAACATCATATAAGGCTCAAGTTGCAGGATGAGTTTGCAAAGCAAAATGAAGTCCTAAAAATTGGCAGATATGAAAAGTAAACTGCTACGAATTGATAAATCATATCGCCGCAGGCTACGGGTGTATATTGGCAAATGCGGGAAGAAACTGAAGACAGGTTTGAAGAAACCTGGTCAGGTATGGAGTAGGCAAGCAAAAATCAGGGAAATGGGCTAATGCCCCAAAAAGGATATTGGCGCATTGCGGATAGTGCAGTGCTATTCTGAGTCGCGCGCTGAACAACGGCAATCTAAGACGTGCCCATGCCGCTTTCTGAATAACCTTTGTATGCGACTTATTTCAGAAGCATGACACTTCAAGTAGCCAGTTTATGGTGAGATCTAAAGCTGAACCCAGGCCGTTTGATAGTGAATCAACGGAGAATAATCTGATAAAAAATCCAGCTTATTTTGGCAATCTAAAAATATTGAGTAAATTCATTTCCTGTATTGAGTAAATTAATTAATAATGTGCTAACGTTCTTATTTGAAGTAGATTAAGTCAAGAATAGAAGAACCGCGAAAGTTCTTCAGGTAATCCTTGGCCCTCGTCAAGTGGGTAAAACCACTATGGTGAACCAATTGTTGTCTCAGTTGTCCATCTCGTATGTATCTGAGTCAGCCGATGTTATTTCTGCTACTAATTCTGCATGGCTAATGCAAGCTTGGGAGACGGCCCGGCTGAAAATGAAAGCCTCCGGTGCTTCGGAATATCTCCTTGTGATTGATGAGATACAAAAGATTGATAACTGGAGTGAAGTTGTCAAGCAGCAATGGGATAAGGATACTCGTGAAAACGTAAATATTAAGGTTATCCTGTTGGGGTCTTCTCGTCTTCTTATTCAGAAAGGTTTAACCGAATCGTTGGCCGGACGTTTTGAAACGTTTTATCTTGGTCATTGGTCATTTGCCGAAATGGAAGCTGCTTTTGGCTGGTCAATCGAGCAGTACATTTATTTCGGAGGATATCCTGGCTCAGCGACTTTGATTAATGATGAAGAACGCTGGAAAAACTATATTAAAGACTCATTGATAGAAACCAGCATTTCCAAAGATATTTTAATGTTGACACGGGTTGATAAACCGGCCTTACTGAAGCGGTTGTTTGAGTTAGGTTGTCTATATTCCGGTCAGATACTTTCTTATACAAAAATCATCGGACAGCTTCAAGATGCAGGCAATACTACTACATTGGCCAACTATCTCAAATTGTTGTCTGATGGTGGTTTGCTCGGTGGATTGGAGAAATATGCCGGAAATGTAATCCGACAACGGGCATCCAGTCCGAAATTCCAGGTATACAATAACGCATTACTAACATCGCAAGGGGACGAAACCTACTTGACGGCTATTGTGAATCCCAAGTTGTGGGGCAGGCTGGTAGAATCATCTGTGGGTGCCCATTTACTTAATCATGTGGTTTCCGACAGATATAATCTCTATTACTGGCGAGAAGGCAATCATGAAGTTGATTTTATACTTGAAAAGGGACATAAAACAATAGCTCTGGAAGTAAAAAGTGGTGCCAGTGCAGAGAATCAAGGAGTGGGAATATTTAATGAGAAATTCCATCCCGATAAGATATTACTTGTTGGTACAGGAGGTATTCCTTATGAGGATTTTTTGAAAATTAATCCGAAAGAATTGTTTTGAAAGTATTGAAAAAGTAATACATATGGAGAATGTGACACACGATCCATCAGAATACATACGAGGTATTCAACAAGTTTTGGTTTCTGACAAGAAAAAATAGGTTTCCTTTTTGGAACTGGTAGTCCTTTGGCTAAGAAAAATGAAAAATCACTTATTGTCCCAGCGATCGGGAAAATGACAGCCGGAATCATCCAAAATGGACTGTAAAAGTGAGACTAACTCGTCTCTACCTCGTTGCCTGCCAAGAAAAATATTCTTGTAATTTGTTTGTTCTCAGTTGGAAAGGGAAAATGCATACCTTGTGGTATAAAACAACGAAACGGGATTAGTTCCCGTTTCGCCTATTTAATTCTTTTATTCTATACCGGATGTTTATACGCCGCTAAAAGCAGAAAATCCGCCATCAACCGGAATGATTGTTCCTGTGATGAAGCTGGCTGCTTCCGAACAAAGAAACTGTACCGTTCCGTTGAGTTCATTGATGTCTCCAAATCTGCCCATCGGAGTTCCTGAAATGATTTTTTTACTTCTTTCGGTATAACTTCCGTCCGGGTTAATCAGAAGAGCTCTGTTTTGATTTCCGATAAAAAAGCCCGGTGCAATTGCATTTACACGCACTTTGTCTCCATACTTGATGGCTGTTTCTGTTGCCAGCCACTGAGTGAAATTGCTGATAGCTGCCTTTGCTGCAGAATATCCTACTACACGGGTGATGGCCGAATAAGCTGCCATAGAAGAGATATTGATGATGCTTCCGGCTTTTTGTGAGGCTATGGCTTCACCGAAAATAATGGTTGGAATTACTGTCCCGTCGAGGTTCAGTTCGGTTACTTTCTTCCAGTCCTCCGACTTCATATCGAAAAAGCTCTGGTCGGGCTGGATCGTTGCTCCGGCTACGTTTCCTCCGGCTACGTTGATGAGTATATCTATTTTACCATATCTAGCCAATATGGTTTCTTTGCATTTTCTCAGATCGTCGGTATTGAGTACATCCGAGTAAAAAAATGCAGCCTCGCCTCCGTTTTCCTCAATTGCATTCACCACTTTGTCTCCTTCTTCTTTTTTGCGGCCGACGATAGCAACCTTTACACCCTGAGACGCTATGTATTTAGCGATATTTGAACCAAGCACTCCATATCCGCCGGTAACCACGGCTACTTTGCCATTGATGCTGAATAATTCGTTCATTTGGGTAAATATGTTTTTCGATTAATACCAAGTTCATTGTCCACAACCGCCATGACGCCATCGATTTGAGCCAGTGCAAACATTCTACCATAAAGAGAATAACCGGGATTGTATCCGTTTTTTGCATCGTCGAGCATATTGCGCCCATGATCGATCCGCATCGGTAATGCCGGATTTTGTTTTTCGAAAATGCGCGTCAGTTCAATCAGGTTAGCACGCCCTTCCAGATGAGATGCTTCAATGAAATTGCCGTTATCGAAGACCTGCGTACTTCTCAAGTGCACAAAATGGGTGCGCGGAGCAAATTTGCGAGCCAATTCGGGCACATCGTTTTGCTTGCCGGCACTAAGCGAACCGGCACAAAAAGTGAGTCCGTTGTGTGGGTTATCGACTGCCTTCAGAAAACACTCGATGTCTTTTTCATTGGTCACAATGCGCGGCAACCCTAAAAGTTGGCAAGGAGGATCGTCCGGATGTACACACATGTTTATGCCATATTCATCGCAGATGGGCATAATGGCATTCAGAAAATACGTCATATTTTCCAATAATTTCTTACGGTCGATACCATGGTACAATGCCAGCAGTTTTTTGAAAAGAACAACCGGTTGTTTGTCTTCCTCGGTGATGTTCCCATTGACAAATCCCTGTGTTTTGACAATTATATTCTCAATGAGTCTCTCTTTCTCCGCATCTGTGATTTTGCTATCTAACGCGTCAATTTTAATCAGTTCTTCATCGGTATACTCCTCACGAGCATTTTCCCGTTCCAGAATATAGATATCAAAATAGCCAAACCTGATCCGGTCAAAGAAAAGAGAGGTCGTACCGTCTTCATGTTCTTTTTCCAGGTCGGTACGAGCCCAGTCGAGTACCGGCATGAAATTATAACAAATTGTTTTGACTCCGGCTTTTCCGAGGTTCATTAAGCTGATTTTGTAGTTCTCAATCAACTCTTCGCGTTCCGCACCGCCATACTTGATAGCTTCACTTACGGGAAGGCTTTCCACCACCGACCAGCGTAGCCCGTATCTTTCGATGTAACTTTTCAAATCCAGAATCTTTTCAAGAGGCCAAATTTCGCCGTTCGGAATCTCATGCAAGGCTGTTACAATACCTTCAACACCAATTTGGCGAAGTTCTGATAGGGTGATTTTATCTTTTTTACCAAACCACCTCCATGTTTTTTCCATGATGTTATATTTAAATTATTAGTTTTTCCAAATTTAATGTATTTTGTCTAATTATGATGGGACATATCCAGCTTAATTTTTATTAAATCCTCTAAATTATTTACCGGTCGTTCAATATCGTAAGGAATCGGACGATTAGAGAAGGTTTGGAAATAAAGCAAACAAGCATCTTTCCACCAAACGGCATCGTGTGCCTGGATCCTTAATTTATATTGAACTTCCCGAAACCGTTGGGCATCAATTCCCGGCTCGCACAAATCCCATACCTTTTGATATTCACGTACCTGCCGCACTCCGTTATCATATTTGTAACATAATTCGTCCCAAAGAGTTTTACCGTTTTGCATTTTGTATTTCCAAGGGACGTGATGAAACCATAACAGATATTTCTCGGGGCAGGTTGCGATGTTGTTGAATTTCTCTCTTAACGGAGAAAAATACTGACTGACTGCATTGCTGCCTGTGGTGGTCCGGTTAAAGCCGATTCCGGTCGAATCGGCCTGGTGATAATATTTTGGCAACCAATCGGGACGTGCTCCTGCAATCTCACACCAAGGTTCCGGGCCGTAATGATGATTCCATGCAAAAATATGATGAAGTCCGAGGGGCATCATATAATCCACAACCGTTTCGTGTGAAGTCAGCATCATGCTTTTAATAGCTGTCTCATAATTATTAATGGAGACCTTGCTATTTTTGTTTTGGAACGTCATTTTGACCCATTCATCCGCTATTTGTTCCGAAGAGAGGCGGTTGTTCCAGGCCAGGCGACCGAAGGCATACCAATTTGCTTGAGCAAAGTGGTGCCCGCACCAATTGGCGTCTTCTCCGATATTGGCAACACCGGCTATTGCTGAAAATTTTTGTGGGAAGATGTGTCCCGTTGTTACTTTCGCGATTGTGGAACCTTCTCCTCGGCAGTAGGTGTCGCTGTCAAAAAACTCCTGCCACATTGTCGACAAAAACACCAGGTGATTTCCTTGTCCGAGATATTCTTGTGTGATTTGCAGTTCAGGCATTAATGCTGTCTTCTTCATCGCTCCAAAAAGAGGGCTGAAAGGTTCGCGGGGCTGAAAGTCGATAGGCCCGTTTTTTACCTGGATGATCACATTGTCCCGGAATTGTCCGTCGAATTTATGGAATTCGTTATAGGCCAGTTTGGCTCTGTCATCTCCCGGTTCGTACACAAAAGCGCGCCACATGACTATTCCCCCAAAAGACTTCAGAGCGTCTGCCAGCA
This sequence comes from Dysgonamonadaceae bacterium, assembly GCA_047605645.1. GTDB lineage: Bacteria > Bacteroidota > Bacteroidia > Bacteroidales > Dysgonomonadaceae > UBA1309. The sequence continues at coordinate 11,058 of JASGFJ010000055.1, forward strand.
TATTGGCTCCATCCACATGGGTACGTCCGTAATCCATCGGCCCGGGTAATCCTTCAGAGTTGGCTTTGACCAGAAATCCGCCGAAATCAGGAATCAGTCCATAGATTTCTTTGGCTTTGTTGTGCCACCATGCTGCTACACTCTTGTTTAAAGGGTCAGCATCCGGCAATCCTCCAAGCTCTTTGGGGGAAGCAAAATTAATGGATAGAAATACCCGGATATGAAAAGGACGCAACACATTCGCAATGGCTTGTACTTTCTGCAGATATTCAGACGATAGCATTTTAGGCGAGGCATTTACATTGTTGAGAACCGTAGCATTGATGCCGATGGAGGCATTTGCCCGTGCATATTCTATGTATCTTGGAGATATTTTTTCCGGCAATTCATCCCATTTCCAAATGGAATGTCCGGCATATCCACGTTCTACTGTTCCATCCAGGTTATCCCAATGATTCAATATCCGCCAATTGTAAGACGGTTGTTCCCGAATATCCAATGAATAAGAAAACCCGTTTGTCTGTATCAAGCGAAGCAAATGGTAAACTCCATAAAGTAATCCGGCTTCCGTATTTGCTGCAATCACTGTTGCAGAACCATTGACCGTGCGAATCAGATAGCCTTCTGCTCCCAGTTGTTTCAACATTGAGGTAACTTTTAAGTTTTTTATCCATGTATCCTTTGCAGTTCCCAGGATTAAAGATTTTGGAGCAACTTCCTTCAGCAGGTTAAGTGAGCTGTTACTCATCTTCTCCCATGCTGTAAGGAATTCTTTTGCCGGCAGGTTCAATTCATTCGTAACGATTCCGGAAAATAGATTTTTATCGATCTGCACCTCGGAGTAGCGAAGCCATAAACGGCTTCCATCTTCGGCAAATGTCCGGTTACCGGTCATGAGCAGGATGACGAAAAAAAATACTTTGAGAAACCTAATCATAATATTTTGTTTTAAATGTCTTATTAGCAGCTACCTGCTTTGGCAGGTGATGCTGGTTGTAAGGATGTGTTGTCTAAATTCACTTCTCCGCGATTGTCAGGCTATCTGTGTCGTCCTGCTAAGTCGTCCTGTAAAATTAGTTTCATGCATCTAATCCGTTACGTCGTTTCTTTTCAATATACTCTTGATGTGTGTACTTATAACGAATGATGAACATTTGCTTATGGTACTATTTGCCGCATCATTCCAAACCACGCTGGTGGTATGCCGGGTTTTCTCGTTTGCCCGGACGATTTTTGCCTTTACCCGCAATGGCCGGATAAGTCCTGGTTCATTTCCCGAAATGTCACCATTCCATCAGCTTTTTTCCAAATGCTTCGCTTCGATAGCCAGATTGATTTCATCGATTTTGTCATCTTCCAGTTCATACTTAGATATGATAAACATCGCTAAAATTAATAATAGAGCCGGGATGACGGCTACTAACCATAAAATTCCCTGCTGAACCAAGGCTGTTTGTGCGACCGTATTCTTTTCGTCAAAATTGACAAAAGCTAGGACAAAGCCCGGTACAACACCTCCTAATGCCATTCCTGCTTTAAAGAAAATGCCGGTTAATGCGTTTACAATTCCTGAAATACGTTTTCCTGTCGTATATTCTCCGAAAGAAATCACTTCCGGCACCAATGCCCACATATAGCCTGTGGCAACAATGATTCCTGTCGATTTGATAAACTGAGCCACAAGCACCAACCAGACCTGAGACTTAAGGGCCGGTACAACAGAAATAATATAAAGCATTGCCATACCCACGATTGCTACCGAAAGAAAGACATAAAACATTTTCTTTTTTCCTATTGCCCGCTTGATAGCAGGAACCATCGGCATAAAGATGAATGCAGGGATTGAACCCAGGGCGGCAAAATAAGGTAGCCAATCCGGAGCCTGAACATTGTAAATCATGTAATAAGACCCGGCTGAATTTCCGATAGCCATCATTGCAAATGCTGTAATGAAAAAGAAAGCCAATACGCGAAGCGGGCGGTTAAACCGGAATTCTTTCCATAAATCAGAGACTTTTACATCGGAGATGTCTTTCACATCCATCACCACGCGTTCTTTGGTTTGAAAATAGCAAAAAATAAGTAAGGCTAACCCAATCAGGCTGTAAATTGTCATTGTTGCAAACCACGCACCTCCGGCAGTAGACGAATTGATTTTTCCGTCGGGAGACAATGCCTTAACTATAATTGGAATGCCGTAAGCAACAGCCAACCCACCCAGATTTGCCATAAACATGCGAACGGAAGTTAGTTTAGTTATTTCATCGGTGTCGCGGGTAAGGGATGCGTTCAAAGCGCCGTAAGGAACATTGATTAAAGTATACAGCATGGACATTCCCACATAGGTTACATACGCGTATACCAGGGAACCTGAAAAACCGTTCCAAAAACAGAGAATTGCAAAGCCTGTCAGAGGAATACCTCCCAGGATCAGGTATGAACGATATTTTCCCATTTTAGGGTTATGCTTGTCGACAAAAGCCCCGACAAGCGGATCCCACACCACATCAACTAGCCTTACAATCAGAAACATAACAGCAGCAGTTGCCGCATGAAGTCCGTATACGTTGGTATAAAAGATAAGCAGGTACTGGGCTACAGTCTGATAAATAAGATTCTGAGCCAAATCGCCGGAACCGAATCCGATGCGTTGAATCCGGTTTAGCTTGTAGAAGCCTTTTGAATCGACAATTTTTGTGGTGTTTAATTCCATATTTTCCTTAAGATTAATAATAATACACCCGTATGTATGGGTCTTGTAAAATTAAGAAACTAAATGCTTCGCCTTTTTCCCCTATGTAACATATTGTGTTTTGTGTGTAATGTGTACTTTGTTTCGTGTTACATTTTTGTTTTCGCATGTTACATTTTGCGCAAGAAGCTTTCAAATATGATTTTGCATTCAATTTTATTTAGTGTTTCGTTGAAAAGAAAATCAGGAGTAATTGGCTTCGTTTGATTAATCATCACTTTTGATTTTCAGTTTATTAATGTGGTATTGGCCTGTGGATGATGATAAAAGTAAAATATGAATTCAAAGATATTTACTTTTTATGTTGTTGTGAGCAGGCTAAGATTAGTTCGTTGTTGGATGGGGGTAAAATTCGAATGGGGTACTAATGATTTCATTCCAACAATCGTATTTATAAGTTTCAATATAGCTTTTAGCCCCATAAATCACTATCTTTGTTGCAGCCCAGTCAAGGACCATATTAAGAAAAATGAAATACATATATCCTTTCCAATCACTTTTCTTGTTGCTATTCATTTGCTCTCTTTCAGTTTCGGGGCAGACTGCTAAATATTTTACCACAGAAAATGGGTTGTCTAATAGTTTAATTAATAAAATATATCAAGACCGGAGTGGTTTTATCTGGATTGCAACCGAATGGGGATTGAATAAATTCGACAGTAATAAATTTACAGTATATAATCATTTATCCGGAAATCATCATTCGCTGACAGATAATTATGCAAGGACTATTTTTGAAGATAGTCGCGGACGTATTTTCGTCGGATTGTTTAATGCGCTGATGCTTTTCAATGCTCAGACAAATACATTCTCGGAAATAAAAGTATTGAATGAGAACCAGCAGGTCATTCATCCCAATGTAACTTCTTTGGTGGAATTGAATGACGGTAGTTTGCTTGTGGGGACAAGCGGCGATGGCATTTTTATCATTCCAAAAGGAGATGTCCTCGCCCGTTATTTTCCTGTTTTGTCGAAAAAGCTAAGTTCAAATGTTATCACCACTTTTTTTAAAGATAGAAAGAATAATATATGGATTGCTGCCGAAATGGGCGGGCTGTATGTGTATCATCCAAATTCAGGGAAGCCGGAACTGATAACCGGAACTGATAATTTCCTCGGAGATAATGTAACTTCTCTATGTGAGGACAAAGCAGGTACTATTTTTATCGGAACCTACAACAGAGGTTTGTTTGTTTATTCTCATACCGACGGTCAGATGAAAGCTGTGTCGGGAAGTGACAGGCTGTTGATCACGAGTTTGCTTGATAATTATCTCGATGAGATCCTTATCGGTACCGATGGGCAAGGAGTGAAAGTGTATGATAAGAAAAATAACTCAGTAAGAGATTGTATGCTGAATACTTTTCCTTACGAAATATCCCGGGCAAAAGTCCATTCCATAATAGAAGACAGAGATCATAATCTTTGGCTTGGACTGTTCCAGAAAGGAATTGTGTTTGTCCCTTCGCAGACCAATCATTTTAAATACTGGGGGCTGAAACAGAACACCAACAACCCGATTGGTGTCGGCTGTGTTTTGTCTGTGTCGAAGCTTCACAACGGAAATACAATTGTTGCAGTCGACAATGAAGGTATTTATATTGTAGATAAAAAAGGCAAACAGCTTGCTCATTATACCCATAGCGGTATTCCTTCATCAGTGTCAAATATCAACCTGGCTACCTTTGAAGACCGTGAGCATACCCTTTGGTTGGGATCATACACAAGTGGGTTGTGCCGCCTGAATGTACAAACAGGAGAATGTACCTATATTCCTGCATTGCAGAATAAAAAGGTGTTTTATATTACGGAGGATAAAGATGACTGTTTACTGGTTGCTACGTACGGTGCCGGATTTTACCGTATAAATAATAAAACCGGAGAAATAAGGCAGTTTGCCTCTTCTCAAAAAAAGGATGCCGCCATTCACTCCAACGAATTGCCGAATAACTGGATTAATGTCCTGCTTTCCGACCGTGACGGATTCATTTGGATTGGGCATCTCAAGGGACTTAGCTGTTATGATTTGAAGAAAAAAACGTATCTGAATTTCGGAAATGTAAATAATTTACTTCCCCATACCGTTGTTATCAGCCTGATGGAAGCAAGAGACGGAACCATCTGGGTTGGAACAACGGATGGACTTATCCACTTCAATAAGAAAACAGGGAAAATCGAGAAATATACAACGAAAGACAATCTTGCGAATCATGTAATTTGTGGTCTGCAGCAAGATAATCACGGTGAAATATGGATAAGTACCTATCATGGAATCAGTCGTTTCTCGCCAACAACAAAAAGTTTTATGAACTTTTATGTCAATGATGGAATCCAGGGTTTTGAATTTACCAGGGGCGCTTCTTATAAAGATTCGGAAGGAAATATCTATTTTGGGGGAACGAATGGACTCACTTATTTCAATCCTTCCGAGATTGCGTTGCAAAAGCGAAATTTGCAGTTATTACTCACTCGTTTTCAGATAACCAATAAAGAGAGTAATTATACCGGAGAACTGTTTCATAAGAATGGAACGAAAAAGAATCGTTTTGTCCTGGATGGTGAGAACAATTCATTCAGTATGGAATTTAGCTCGATGGATTATGCTAATTCCGAGCGAATCGTCTATATGTATAAGCTGGAAGGTTGGGATAAAACCTGGATATCAACGTCGCCCGGAGTTTGCGAATTGAATTTCACGAATATTCCTTCCGGTAGCTATGTGCTGAAAATTAAAGCTGTCGATAATGAGATATCCTCTGAAGAACAGAGCTATGTTATCGACATCAGACCTCCGTGGTGGGCTTCCTGGTGGGCTTATTTGATTTACCTGTTGATTGCAGGAGCAGCAATCCTTGTGATTTACCGATACAATGTAGTCAAATCGCAGTACAAAAAAGAAAAAGAAGAGCAGGAACGATTTAAGGTGGCTAACGAAGCCCGTTTGCGCTATTTTGTGAATATTTCTCATGAAATTCGGACACCGATGTCGCTTATAATAAGTCCTCTTGAAAGATTGATGCAGAAAACCTCCGATCCGGAGATTCAGCGTTCCTATCAGATTATCTACCGCAACGCGCAGCGCATTCTGAAACTAATCAATCAATTGATGGATGTTCGCAAGCTGGAAAAAGGGCAAATGCATATCAAGTGCCGGAAAACAGACATTGTCGATTTTGTACAAGATGTGATGTATACTTTTAGTCCGATGGCTAAAAAGAAAAATATTGCTTTCCGCTTTCATTCTAAAGAAAAACCGCTTTATGTCTGGATCGATGTAAACAACTTTGATAAAGTATTGATGAACCTGTTTTCCAATGCTTTTAAATTTACACCGGAGAATGGGCAGATAGATGTTGAACTGTCGCTAGGAGAGGGGAGTGAAAATTCCCCGCTTCGGGAATATTTCCAAATCACGGTTTGTGATACAGGTATTGGAATTGGAGAAGAACATATCGGAAAAATTTTTGAGAGGTTTTATCAAGTGGATGCTTCCTCTTACTCTTCCACCGGAACTGGAGTCGGTTTGCATCTGGCCCGCGAGCTTGTCTCCTTAATGTCCGGGGTGATTTATGCCGAACCGCGCCGGGATGTCTGTGGAAGCCGGTTTGTGATTCGTATGCCTTTAGGGTGCAAGCATCTTAAGGCTAACGAAATTGAAGAGTCGGAAATTTCCGGTATGGAGCATGCCTCAGAAGTTTGGTCTTTACCATTTCATCCGGCTCAGAGTGATCCGGTCGAGAATGAGAAAAAATCCGCCACTCACCTGCGTGCTAAGACCAATTATAAAGTACTCATTGTTGAGGATGATGAGGAAATTCGAAAATATCTTCTTTCCGAATTATCTCCCTTCTATAAAATGGTAGAAAGTTCGGATGGTAAAGACGGGTATGAAGCCATACTGGCTAAACATCCCGATTTAGTTGTCAGCGACATCATGATGCCCGGGATGGATGGTATAAGCCTGTGCCGGAAAGTCAAACAGAATCCGAATATCAACCATATCCCTGTTATATTGTTAACAGCCAAGTCGAGTCCCGAGGATCGCAGCCGGGGATTGGAAATCGGAGCAGATGCATATCTTGCTAAGCCATTTCATGTTGATGAGTTGATTTCACAAATCAATAATCTGATACACAACAGGGAATTGCTCAAAGTTAAATTTTCAGGTATACGCGAGCAGAATGAAAGAACGCCGGATGTCCGTTTGAAATCTTCGGATGAAGTCTTTCTCGAAAAGGTAATGAGCCAAATCTATGAAAATCTGTCTAATCCGGAGCTTAATGGAGAAATGCTAGCCGGTTTTGTTGGGATAAGCCGCGTACATCTCCATCGGAAACTGAAAGAATTGATCAATACTTCTTCTCGCGACTTAATTCGTACCGAACGATTGAAGCAGGCCGGCCTTTTACTCCGGAGCAAGAAATTGACTGTCTCTGAGGTTGCTTATGCTTCCGGTTTTTCCAATCTTTCTCACTTTTCGATTGTCTTTAAAGAGTTTTATGGCCTTGCCCCCTCTGATTATATGCTAGAGAAGCCGGAGGATGACAGAGTCGGAAATAAAACCTGAAATAAGAGGCAATGATTCGGTGATGTGATTGAGAATCATGATATCCAAAAAACAGGGTACTTTGTAATCCTAATTTTACAAATGTGAGGTTTCGTAAAGCCCTTTTGTATGCGTGCTTTAAAATCTTGTTTTTTGACATAATTTAGAACCGCCAAATCCCGCTTTTATCGATTTTAATTGCTAATTTTGTATAATCAATTACAAACCAATAAAAAGTTTAGTACTTTAATTAAATTAAAAGGCAATGGTAAATTACAAAGATTTAGGGCTGGTAAACACCAAAGAAATGTTTGCTAAAGCTGTAAAAGGCGGATATGCAATCCCAGCCTTCAATGTAAATAACATGGAACAGCTTCAGGCTATTGTTCAGGCTGCTGCTGAAACAAAATCTCCGGTAATTGTTCAAGCATCAAAAGGTGCACGTCAATATGCTAACCCAATCTTGTTGCGTTATATGATGCAGGGTGCTGTAGAATATGCAAAATCTCTAGGTTGGGAAAAACCACAAATCGTTCTTCACCTTGACCATGGTGATTCTTTCGAAACATGTAAAGAATGTGTTGATTCAGGTTTCTCTTCTGTCATGATTGATGGTTCTCATCTTCCTTACGAAGAAAATATCGCGCTTACGAAAAAAGTCGTTGACTACGCTCACCAATTTAATGTTTCTGTTGAAGGAGAGCTTGGCGTATTGGCTGGTATCGAAGACGATGTTGTTGCTGAACACCACACTTACACAGAACCTAAAGATGTAGTAGATTTTGCTACAAGAACAGGATGTGATTCTTTGGCTATCTCTATCGGAACTTCTCACGGAGCTAACAAATTTACTCCGGCTCAATGTACTCGCGATGAAAATGGACATCTTGTTCCTCCTCCATTGCGTTTCGACATTCTTGAAGAAGTTGAAAAAGAACTTCCGGGATTTCCTATCGTTCTTCACGGAGCCTCTTCAGTTCCACAGGAAGAAGTTGAAACTATCAACAAATACGGTGGCGCATTGAAAGATGCTATCGGTATTCCTGAAGAACAGTTGCGTAAAGCTGCTAAATCTGCTGTTTGCAAAATCAATATCGATTCTGACAGCCGTTTAGCTATGACAGCTGCTGTTCGTGAAGTGTTTGCTACAAAACCGGGAGAATTTGACCCACGTAAATATTTGGGCCCGGCTCGTGAAAACATGAAAAAGCTTTATAAACACAAAATTGAAGCTGTCCTTGGAAGTGCAGGAAAAGCTGAATAAAGCAATTTGTTTATGACTAAAACAACAGGTCTCCTTTCTCAAATAGAAAGTGAGACCTGTTTTGCTTTTACAAAATGAAGTTTTTTTGCATCTATTTGTAAATTTATTACCTAATAATAGGTTATTTAATTTGAGGTTTGTAACTTTGAAACTCGATTATCTTTAATTACAGTTTTATATAAATTCTAATTTTTACTATATGAAAAAGTATAATTTTAGTGCAGGACCATCAATCTTACCACAGCAGACAATCGAAGAAACGGCTAAAGCTATTTTAGATTTTAACGGTTCTACACTTTCGCTAATGGAAGTAAGTCATCGTGGGAAAGATTTTCAGGCGGTTATGGACGAAACAGTTGAACTTTTCAAGGAATTATTGAACATTCCTGAAGGCTATTCGGTCATATTCCTCGGTGGTGGTGCTAGCTTGCAGTTCTGTATGGTTCCTTTTAATCTCCTGGAGAAAAAAGCAGCCTATCTGAACACAGGTACATGGGCAAACAAGGCAATGAAAGAGGCAAAACTTTTTGGCGAAGTTGTAGAAGTCGCTTCGTCGAAGCCGGCTAATTATACTTATATCCCGAAAGATTTTGTAATTCCCGCCGATGCGGATTATTTCCATATAACCACAAATAATACCATCTTCGGAACAGAACTTCATAAAGACTTGGATTCTCCTGTTCCCATGGTGGCAGATATGTCTTCAGACATTTTCTCTCGCCCTGTAGATGTTTCTAAATACGGTATTATATATGGTGGTGCACAGAAAAATCTTGCTCCGGCGGGAGTAACCTTTGTTATTGTGAAAAATGAATTGTTAGGCAAAGTAAGCCGTCCAATCCCGACCATGTTAGACTATCGTACGCATGTCGATAGCGGCTCCATGTTTAATACACCTCCTGTGGTTCCTGTTTATGCAGCCATGCAAACTTTGCGCTGGTTGAAAGCAAACGGTGGAATCGATGCGATGTATAAAAAGAATCAGGAAAAAGCCGGAATTCTTTATGCTGAAATCGATCGGAACCCGTTATTTACCGGAACTTGTGCCGTTGAAGACCGATCGCTGATGAATGTTTGTTTTGTCATGAGTGAAGAATTTAAGGCATTGGAAGCTGATTTCCTTAAATTTGCAACAGACAGAGGCATGAGCAGTCTGAAAGGTCACCGCTCTGTCGGAGGTTTCCGTGCTTCTATCTACAATGCAATGCCTATTGAGGGCGTACAGGCCTTGATTGATTGTATGCAAGCTTTTGAAAAAGAGGTTACTAAATAATAAAATAACTAACCAATAGGGTAGAATTTGTCCGGTCAATAAGGGCAGATTCTATTCGTTGGTATAGGAGTGATAACAAATATCTAAGAAAAACAAAAACTAAAAATTTAGGTTGAAGCCCAACTGCTAAATAAATATGAAAGTATTAATCGCTACAGATAAGCCTTTTGCTGCAGAAGCTGTGAAAGGTATTCGTGAAGTCGTTGAAGGAGCCGGATATGAACTTGCTCTACTTGAAAAATATACAGAAAAGCAACAATTACTTGATGCTGTCGCAACAGCTGATGCGGCTATTATTCGCAGTGACATCTTTGATGATGAAGTATTGAGCGCCGGTAAGCAATTGAAGATTGTTGTTCGGGCCGGTGCCGGTTATGACAATATTGACTTGGTATCGTCCAAAGCAAAGAATATTGTTGTAATGAATACTCCGGGGCAGAATGCCAATGCTGTGGCTGAACTGGTATTTGGAATGACTGTTTATGCAGTACGCAACTTCTTTAACGGAACTTCAGGAATTGAATTGAAGGGAAAGAAACTGGGAATTCATGCCTATGGAAATGTCGGACGCAATGTTGCCCGCATTGCTAAAGGATTCGGAATGGATGTGTACGCTTTTGACCCGTTCTTGCCTGCTTCGGCTATGGAGGCTGAAGGAATCAAGCATGTCGGAACAGTGGAACAGCTTTACAGCACTTGTCAGTTTATTTCCTTGCATATTCCGGCAACAGCCGAAACCAAAAACTCAATCAACTATGATTTGATTAGTAAAATGCCTAAAAAAGGTGTGCTTATCAACACGGCTCGCAAAGAAGTGATTAACGAAGCAGACTTGGTAAAGGTGTTGGAAGAACGTGCCGACCTGAAATACGTGACGGATATCAAACCCGGAAATCATGACGACTTGGTTGCTAAATTTGCCGACAGATATTTTGCTACTCCTAAAAAAATGGGTGCTCAGACAGCAGAAGCAAATATTAATGCCGGTATTGCAGCCGCAAATCAAATAGTTGATTTCTTTCAGACCGGAAATGAAAAATTCCGGGTGAATAAATAAGATACCGAATTTATATCTATATAAGGCAGTCCGGACTTGGAATCCGAACTGTCTTTTTTCTTTTTTTTTTCAAATAAATACTTTCCTTCTGACGAATCCGTTTTCTGGGTTTTTATGCCATTTAATTCTTACTGGTAGGCAGTATGAGCTTGCCTCGTTTTAATCCCTGTTTTGTGTGATTTTTGCATGAACGTTACAAGTGATTTCTAAAAATCATGCTTCGCTTCCTCCGATTAATTCTTACTGGTTCGCGGTATGGAACTCGCTTGTTTTTTTATCATTTTTTGGGGCTGGTTTAGTAAAAAAATCAGGTTTCACTTTATAGGATTGCTTTTTTATTTGAATCTATCTGCCTGATTTATTCAAACAATCTAAGGATAAATACCAGGGAGGCTTGTAAGACATAATCTAAATAAAGAATAATATCGATTTTGATGTTGATAAATTGATTAATTTTGGATTAAATAAGCGGATAATATTATCATGGTTTTCTCTATATGAAATCTAATTTTATGAATTATATTCAACCAGAACCACTTCTCCCCGGAGATAAAGTGATTATCGTCAGCCCATCCGGTGCTGTCGATCCGGATTATGTTGTTAAGGCCCTGCCGCTGCTTGAAAGTTGGGGGTTGCAATGTGAAATTGCTCCTCATGCACTTCGTCGTTTGGGGCGTTTTTGCGGAACTGTTGCGGAGCGATTGAGCGATCTTCAGGCTGCGATGGATGATAAAGAAGCAAAAGCAATTCTTTGTTCCAGAGGTGGATATGGAATTGTGCATTTGCTGGAGGAGTTAGACTTTACGGTAATAAAAAATGTTCCGAAGTGGCTGATTGGATACAGTGATATCACGGCATTGCACAGTGCGTTCTTCAAGAATGGCATATTGTCGCTTCATGCCCCCATGGTAAAACATTTGGCTTTGGATGCTACTGCATATTCCACAGAACAATTAAAGTGCGCCTTGTTTGAACACTTCCCTAATTTTGAGGTTGAAGGGCATTCTTTGAATCAAAGCGGACGTGCCACCGGCCGTTTGTTTGGCGGAAATCTTTCTGTTCTTTGCGCTTTGATGGGAACGCCGTATATGCAATTCGAAGAAGACATTATTCTTTTTATTGAAGATATTGGTGAAAAACCCTATCAGATCGATCGAATGATTTGGCAATTGAAGCTGGCCGGTGTTTTTCACCGTATATCTGGGCTTATTGTCGGGCAGTTTACAGATTACGAGGAAGATCCTCAAATGTATGCTCCCGTTTATGAATCGATAAAAGATGCGCTTTCAGAATATAGTTTCCCCATCTGTTTTGATTTCCCTGTGGGACATGTTCCATACAATTACCCGCTGGTTCATGGTTCTCAGATTATTTTCGACGTCAGACCCGATAAAGTGCATTTAGTTCAGTCCTGATTAAGATGTTTTTTAATAGATAATTTCTTTGTCTTATAATTAAATATTATTTTTGCACAGTAAATTTTTTAACCAATTTAGATAATATAATCTATGGAAATTTCTCACATTGAACATCTAGGAATCGCTGTTAAAAGTATTGAAGCAGCTCTTCCGTATTATGAAGGAGTACTTGGCCTGAAATGCTACAACATTGAAGTAGTGGAAGACCAAAAGGTGAAAACTGCATTCTTCAAAATCGGACAAACAAAACTAGAATTGTTGGAGCCTACTAGCCCCGATAGTACTATCGCTAAGTTTATTGAGAAAAAAGGAGAAGGTATTCATCATATTGCATATTGCATAGCTGATGGAGTTGCAAATGCTTTGGAAGAAGTGAGTGCAAAAGGGGTGCAACTAATCGATAAAGCTCCTCGTCACGGTGCGGAAGGGTTGGATATTGCATTTCTTCATCCAAAATCCACAGTTGGTGTACTAACTGAATTATGCGAAACTCCTAAAAAATAAAAAGAATAAGTCTTGCCAGATCGTTTCGATGAGCCCGGCAGGACTTATTCTCATTTATTGCGAATAAACAACAAAACAGAATCATAATATAAATGCTATGAGCCAACTTGAAAAAGTAAAGGAGCTAATTGAACTTCGTGCGAAAGCTCGTCTTGGAGGTGGTGAGAAAAGAATTCAGTCTCAACACGATAAAGGAAAATATACCGCACGTGAACGTATTTCTATTCTGCTTGATGAAGGCAGTTTCGAAGAATTTGATATGTTTGTGGAACATCGTTGCACAAACTTCGGAATGGAAAAAACAAAATTCCTGGGGGATGGCGTTGTAACTGGTTGCGGTACTATTGAAGGCCGTTTGGTATATGTTTTTGCACAAGACTTCACCGTTATTGGAGGTTCTTTGTCTGAAACTTTGGCAATGAAGATTTGCAAAGTAATGGACATGGCTGTAAAAGTAGGCGCTCCTGTGATTGGTATCAATGATTCGGGAGGTGCTCGTATTCAGGAAGGTGTAAATGCTTTGGCCGGATATGCAGAAATTTTCCAACGTAACATCCTTGCTTCCGGTGTTATTCCTCAGATTTCAGGAATCTTCGGACCATGTGCCGGTGGTGCTGTTTATTCTCCTGCATTGACAGACTTCACGTTGATGACAGAAGGAACTTCTTATATGTTCCTGACTGGTCCTAAAGTTGTGAAGACCGTAACAGGTGAAGATGTAACTCAGGAAGAATTGGGTGGAGCAAGTGTTCACACAACAAAATCAGGTGTTGCTCATTTCTCTGTTTCAAATGAAGATGACGGTTTGGCGTTGCTTCGTAAATTGTTCGGATTCCTTCCTTCCAATAATAAGGAAGAAGCTCCACGCAGAGAATGTACCGACCCAATTGCCCGCATGGATGACCTGTTGAATGAAATTATCCCTGACAATCCAAACAAAGCATACGATATGTATGAAGTGATTGGCTCAGTGGTTGACAACGGTGAATTCCTGGAAGTGCATTCTCATTATGCAAAAAATATTATCGTCGGTTTTGCACGTTTCAACGGTATGTCTGTTGGTATTGTTGCTAACCAACCTAAATATATGGCCGGTGTTCTGGATATCAATGCTTCCCGTAAAGCTGCCCGTTTCGTTCGTTTCTGCGACGCATTCAATATTCCTTTAGTGACATTGGTTGACGTGCCCGGATTCTTGCCTGGAACAGGTCAGGAATATGGCGGTGTTATCGTTCACGGAGCAAAACTTCTGTATGCATACGGAGAAGCTACAGTGCCTAAAGTAACTGTTACTTTGCGTAAATCTTACGGTGGTTCTCATATCGTAATGAGCTGTAAACAACTTCGTGGCGACATTAATTATGCATGGCCAACAGCTGAAATCGCTGTGATGGGTGCTGACGGAGCTGTAGAAGTATTGTATACGAAAGAGCTGAAAGCTGCTGAAACTCCAGAAAAGAAAGCAGAAGTGAGCGCTGCTAAGAAAGAAGAATACAACAAGTTATTCTGCAACCCTTACAATGCTGCCCGCTATGGATACATCGATGATGTTATTGAACCTCGCAATACCCGTTTCCGCGTGATTCGTGCTTTAGAGCAATTAAGAACAAAGAATCAGGTGAATCCGTCTAAAAAGCATGATAATCTGCCTCTATAATCTCTCTAAAAATTAACTGAAATGAGCGATACAAACATTCCTTCAGAAGTATTAGCTGCAATAGCTATGGCCATCTTCGACGATCAGGATCAACATGATGTAGAAAGTAATGTCTTGACGATTAAGCGTGTGTCGCAAGATTATTTGCCATGGGCTGAAAAAGCAAATCTGATGCTTCGATTGCCATTAAGAAAATAAAATTTGAAATAAATCATGAAACAGTTCATATATAGAATTAACGGACAAGAATATATTGTTGCCGTAAACAAAAAAGATGATTCTAATGCTGAAGTTGCGGTGAATGGTACTAACTACAATGTAGAGTTGGTTAGCAACGAAGAGGAAGTAACTCTCGTTACCCGCCCTGCTGCTAAATCATCTGCAGCTCCTGCGCCTCAAGCTTCTGCTCCGAAGGCTGCACCGACCGTTTCCGGTGGTGGAGCAGGAAAGAAAGCTATCAAATCTCCTCTTCCAGGTGTTGTTGTATCAATCAATGTTGCCATTGGTGATGCAGTGAAAAAAGGACAGACAGTCGCTATTCTGGAAGCCATGAAGATGGAAAACAACATTCAGGCTCCTGCTGATGGTGTTGTTGCCAGCATTGGTGTCAATGTAGGTGACTCTATCTTGGAAGGAGTAACTATCCTTTCTTTGGATTAAAAAAGAATTGAAGCTGACGTTTACATACGGAAGCTGATAGTCCAACTATAAAAAATGCCCGGTGGAGAAATCCTATCGGGCATTTTTCGTTTATATTTGTTTGTGTATTGCCTTTTGAAGCTTTTTTTATATCCATCTTCTGTATATTCAAAGAAAATAAGCGAAGCTCCGCCTTGGAGAATTGCCTGCTAAATGATTTTCTGTCTCTCGGTATCTATCGTTTTTATTTCTTCCGATATTTTTGTACGAACCTTGTCGGCTATCTACCATGCCATGTATTCAATGTATTCCGGAAAGCACCGAATGGATAAATGATCATCCCGGAAAATAGTATAGCTCTAATGATAAAATCATTTCGGATTGAAATATAGACGAGATTGAGGAATGATCAATGATGAATAATGACTGATGGTTGCTGATACCTACAGCGGTGACCGGTAGGAGCGAATTGAATTCGCCCGCAAAAAATAATCGCAATATAATAACCCCAAAACGAAACCCACAGTACAACCCCATCACATCCGGCAACACAAAAAACGATACAGATATATAATGTGTAAACGGATGCATTGATATTCAAATAGGCAAACCATCTCTGCGGAATATTATCAGGGAAACCGATGGTCATCGGGCGAATTCAATTCGCCCCTACAATGGCTAGACGATATTTTTGATGTTTGATACAATGCCGCACATCACAACCCCAGCGATGTATGCAGAAACCTATGCTGAACGGGGTTTGCCTCGGATATCGCAAAAGAAGAGAAAATAAATCTCCTTTGACAGCCTCTCCACCCCGGCCTCAATCCTCATCAGGGGTACCCATCCGGCGAAAGCGG
>JASGFJ010000056.1:0-26425 GCA_047605645.1 Dysgonamonadaceae bacterium
TTGTTTCCGCCCCGTTGCAATACTTCATATAGATTCGCTGTTCAAATTTATCATACCCCAATTTATTCACATAGTTGTACGAATAAGCCTTGTCGCCCCTCACGCTTTCAAGCAGTCCGCCTGTGTTGTATTTGTAGGTGATCTTCTCTTCATCGGGATAGATCATTTCTTCCAAACGGTTCCAGCTATCGTACTTCCATTGCGTTACATAAGTGGCTATAGCCTGATTCGGTATAATCAGCGTGCGGCGTACTTTGGTCATTTCACCCAGCCTTCCGTAGAAGAACTCCTGCGCTCCCGAACCGTCTTCCTGTAACATCGGCCTTCCTACACGGTTTTCCCTTGCGTTCTTATTGCCATAAGTGTATCTCACATTGTTTTCCGGATGATCCGGGTAAGTGATTGATATCAGACGGCTGTAGTCATAGTCGTATGTAATAAATTTGCTTCCGGCCTCCAAATTAGCGGTCTGCTTGCTGAGCAGGTTGCTTGTATGGTCATATACAAAACTTACCTTCCCCGAAGCTGGATGTATCACTTGTGTACGGCGTCCCGCCATATCATAAGCCGATACAGTTTCGTTACCGCCATTATCAATAGCTTTGAGTAACTGGTTGATGGCATCAAATTCAAAACGGGTAATAATTGCGCCGTTCGGCCCTGAGTACTGTTCTGTTCTGACAGTCAGCCCCGACCCGTTGGTAAAGGAGGATTGCTTCCCTCCCATCGCGTCGGTTACGGTAGTTATCAATGTACGGTTGCTATTATCTTTCGTGTATTCCACCAATGACTCGCTGCCATCGGGCAGGGTTGTTTTCACGGCTCTATCCATGACATCGTATTCCGTTCGGGTAGATGTAACAGCATCGAACGCTGAATTAAATACGGTTTTATTCCCTGTCTCTTCACTGACCGGATAGAATGCTTCACGAATACGTCCGAATGGATCGAATTTAGCCCTTCCGCTGACAATCATTACTTTCTTATCCACCGGGTTGGTACCGTGGGTTGTCTCAGTAATCACCCCGTCCTTTTTCACCTGCACGGCACGTCCGAAACCATCAACGAAGGTCACCGTTTCCAAATCATCACCCGGATGCTGCGGATCGTAGTGCTTGGTCACGGCGTACGCAGGAGCTTTGATTTCGGCCTGTTCGTCTGTGCCCTGCATTGTTACCTGCGGGTGATATTCAAACTTAATAGTATACGGTAATCCCAACACCTGCTCGTTCGGCCCGGTAATGGTGCTAACGCGTCCCAGATGGTCTATTGTTGTTTCCAGCGTATAACCGTTCATATCGCGGCTAAGCAATGGTATGCCGTAGCGGTAATCGTAGTTCTCCATCTCCGAGCGGTAACCGAAGGCATCCTCAACGCGCTCCACATACATGTTGTAATCACGATCGTAAAGGTATTTGTAGTACATGCGCTGCCCTTTATAATTGGCGGGCAATGTCTTTTGGGTGATATTTCCGTATTTGTCGTATTCGATATCTATCACAGCTTTGTTCCCGTTTTCATCCAGTGTTTGTGTGACGTTGGTCAAGTGATTGGCATAGTTCACATCATAAGCCGCTTCGGTTTGGCGGTATAGTTTTCCGTCCATTCCTGTTACCTGTACTTTGACAGGCAGCCCGAAAATATGCTTAGCCGTATTGTGTACATATTCCACCGAGGTGCGGTAGTTGTACGCCCCTTTCGTTCCATCACGATACGTATAACTTTTCAAATCACCATAATGGCTGTCCAGGTAATATTCATAAGCCGATTCATTGGCTACCATGCCGTCGGCCTGTCCTTCATATATTACCGATTTAGACTGTTTCAGTGGGGTAAAGGCGATGGCTCGATCGGTACAGACGTTATTATCCGCCGTAAATATATAGTTGTCCGCAGAGGCTTTTACCTTATAAGTGTAATACTCATTCAGGCTTTCGGTAAACAGGTTGCCCGAAGCATCTTCCACAGCCGAACGCAATTGATTGCCGGCCGTATAAACAGACTTGACATCATATTCCTGTATGGCTTTGCGGTAGACCTTGTTTTCTTCCGTAGCTTCGGTATCAATATTCATCGTCGTTACTTTCCCGAAGCCTAAGAACTCGCGCTCATGGCGTTCCTGTTTCCCGTCTGCATATTCGAAAACGGTCTTTCCGTTGGCCCCGTCATCATGGATTCCGTCGTTTACTTCCACCGAAGACATCACCCATTTACCACCCGGATGGTCGTAAGTAGCCTGACTCCTTGTATAATCCACGGTGAAACTGCCTCCTAACGGGTTATGTACCAACCTTAGCTTGTTTGTCCGCTTGATAGTGGAACGGTAAACGGTCATTTTACCGTCTTCATCCGATGAGACAATCTCAGGATAGCCGTCGCCATCCACATCGCGTATCTGCATACGAGGGCGATTCATCGTTTTAGCTGTATTAGCGCCGGCATTCAGTGATATTTTAATGACAGGTAGTAATGGAGGTATAGGAATATTATAGGTAAACGCAGCATTCATAGATTCGGCAGTAGAAGCAGATTCACTGATTCGATCAGGCCCATTCCAAAGGATAGGGGCATTAAAGCCATTACCGGTATTGAAAGCAACATATATTTGCCCGTCTTTTTCCCATACTTTATCACTCAGTCCGTCAGCATTTAAGTCCATCATGGTATAGTCCTCCGTACTGAATGTCGTAGTCAAACCGAATCCACCCGAGATGCTGGAAGCCGCAAAATCATATCCCAGATTTAAGCCGGCACTCTTTGTTTTGCTTGTCCCTTTCTGTATCTGACTTAAATCCCAATCGACAGGTTCAGCAAAAGTATATCCCAGATTCAATCTGACTTTTTTGCCATTCTCGGTTATCATATCGGGCAGTCCGTCCCCATTGACATCTATAAATGCACTGGTAGACCAATCGGTATTGACTGGTAAGCTGGCAGAAACACGCAGATTATTGACAGCATTCATAATGGCAATTTTTGCCTTACTAGGTGTCTTTTCTGAACTGGCACTGTTTGAAAAATCTTTTGAATCCTGTTTCTTCCTGGAAGTGCTTTTTATCGCTCCAGAAACGGCTGCATAAGCATGCACAGGATTTCCGCCTAAACTGATTGTACTGCTTTCACTTTCACTGGTTTGTTTCACGATGTCTCTGACTATTTCTCCGTCAAAGCCTCCACGGGTATTGGTAAGCTGTATCTGATTTTCTGTAATGATATCGGGATAGCCGTCGCCATTCATATCCATAAACGCAATTTTGGTCGTATTCTTACCACTGGCATCACTTTGAGTAAGCCCCATTACGCCAAACATGGTTGCATTACTGCTGCTGTACGATTCCTGAGATACACCGACAGCTCCGGTACCTGAAATACATGAACCTTCACCTTTCCCAACGTCTCCTATGTTTTCCAAAGGATTAGTAAGGATAACATCCTGTTCCCCTAAACGGGAACTACTCATTATTTTACCCTTTATAAAGGCATTCTGGTCAGGCCCTGCCCAATAACTCTTCGTCATTGCATCCGGAGTCATTGTAAACATAGGCATCTTCAATGGATCAGCCAGACTTTCTTCTTCCGGTAACTTCAGCAATGATTCATTAATAGGAGCCGCATAACGGCCTTCCGCCGCATTATAAACTAGTTGCCCCCAGCCTCGTGACATTGTTCCGAAAGCATCATTGTCCCGTACTGTAAATACATTTGCCTTTACGGTTCTGGTATTGGTGAAAGAATCCTTAAATGCTGTCACTACTGTCTTGGCTGAATCTATGCCTGCCAAAAATTCTTTATCCGAGATATAATATTCTACCCAGATATCACCTGTTTTAGCATTTATGGAATCAAACATAGCCGGTGTATAGATACCATTTTCTACAGAGACACTATCTTTTGCCAGCAAACCCGTGATATTTTTTACAACCATAGTAAACTTGCCATTGGGCAATATACCTAAAGGTTTCGGCGTAAGTTGTGGTTTTACTCTGATATACGCATCTTGGGAAAGGCTGTATGGAACACCCTCTTGTATATGCCTTGTATTGATCGTATAATAGACTGCGCCCGGCTGGCTGATATCTGTTCCCTGATTGTTGTAGGTTATCACCGGACTCCATTTTATCTTGGAGAAAGTAACATTTGTCTCGGATTTGACCTGGAGTTTCAAGCTGGCTCCGGGATGAGTGTTCACTACATCGAAAGCGATTTCTCCATCATGTATTTCATCCCATCTGAAGTTGCGTTCCGAGGCCATCCATTCTTCATTGTCTTTTACAAAAATAACTTGTAAGGATACAAAATCAGATGTAACCGGTTTTACAAATGTTCCTGTTATCCGCATAGAATCGGATAAGATATAATTTGGAGTTTCGGAACTGACAAAATCAGCTTCGTCTGGAGTAAATATATAACTGTTTATTCCGTTTGCATGAATAGTATTTACTTTATCCGTGTAAGTGATTACAGGTATCCACTCCACCTGGTCAAAGGAGCCGTTTGCTGTTTCAGTGGTTCCCGACTGTACACGAAAATATACTTTTTGTCCTTTCGTTACTGTTGAACTGTTTACGACTGTAGAATATACAGAAACATCTCCTTTAGTGATTACTTTCGACCATCTTTCCGTAGCACCTACCTGGATTGCCAGCCGTACACCATCGGCTTTTTCATAAGCATCGATATCATAATCACCGACAGGTAACTGTAAGCGGGCATTTCCCTCAATTTTTATTGTCCCATCGAATGGAGCTTCCCATACACGAACAACATCCAGTAATGGAGAGTTTTTAATGAGATCGGCTTGTTCCTGAGGGTCTACTTCCGTATCACTGGCATCTATTATTCCGCCGCCCATAATCGGACTCGGCGTATCTGCGCTGCTCAACGAAAAAGTAGGAATAAGATTTCCATTCGTATCTTTTTCTATATGGTTAAAATAAACTTTTCCATTAGCGACGAGGTCTAATAGTCCGTCATTATTAATATCTGCAAAATATACATTTGTCTTTGATTTGGACTTGTCAAAATCTTTTCCTGCAACGACTGTCAAAGCACCGATTCCCGGATGAGCTTTAACTCCATAAGATGTGGACGAGGCTTTGCTCTCTGATATTTTATTTATCCCTTTTATCTTTATGGCATCTCCATAAGTAGCTACAGAATCGGTAACCTTAGTTATATTAGGGCGATAATAAACCGCACCACCTTCAATATAAACCTTATCCGATAATCCGTCACCATCAATATCTATATAGGTAGACAAACCTTTTGTCGTTGACTTGGAATAGTTAATACTGGCTCCTGCCGAAGTCCCTTTGCCGAGCATATCAACAGTTAATCCAACTCCTGCATAAAAAGAACCGCCTGTCGAAGTGGTTACACTTCCCCCTAGTGCACTGGCTTTATCACTGAACCCGGGTACACCGAGGTCAGCTACCGGGTTGACAAAGCCCGCACTCAGCCCGTCATTATGCAAATTCCATGTTTCGGATTCTTCCTTAAACGGTTTATACCCATTTTTGGAGTCCACATCGTCGTAATAATCCATATCATGAGATGCAAATACCTCTCCTTTGGAATCGATGTGGTTTATTTTGGTCAGCACATTTGTATTGAAAGCCCCGCTTTTGTATTCAAATGTATAGCTGCGGAGTGTTTCGCCTTCGAAGGCAATACTTACCTTATCCAGCAACTTATTGCTTGAAGTCAGGAAACCATAACGTGCCGAATTTGTTTTCTTGTCTTTCTGCGATGTGCTTGTCAACGTGACTACCGTATGGGCATCATTCCCCTTGTTGCCCGCTTTTACCTCTTTCAGGTAAATGGCTTTGGCTGTCAACCCGCCCCTTACAGGTTCATCCGCTGTTTCATAGACATACTCCAACCAGTCCCCGTGCAGTTCTTCTACGCGGGTAAGCTTCCATTCGGCAATTACCTCCTTATCGCCGACTAATGTTTTGGCATTGCCTTTGAGTATGGCACCGTATGTATATTTTGTTCCGGATTTGTCGGTCACTTCCCATGTATAATTGCTTGGTGAACTGCCTTTACGGATGATACGTGAAAAACTGCCTTCATTTCTGGGATAAAACTGGCGGTCTGTTTTACGGGCTATTTTATCGCCGCGGTGCGCTACTGAACTTTCGCCATTATCGTCCATTGTCAACAGCATGCTACCGTTAAAGGAGTAAGTCTCTGTTTCCAGAGAGTCGCTGTAACGCGGCACACCCCAACGGGTATCTACGCTTATGGCTGGAGTAGATAAGTCCCAACCTTCACCCAGCCAGCCGCTACCACCGTCAGAGTTGTACTGTACTCCCAATGATGGTTGCATTCCATTGCGCGCAGGAGGCATTTCGAACGAGTAGCTCAACCCTGCTGTTCCCCGGTTATTGGCCGTTGGAGGAGCTATGAGCTGCACCTTCGCTGTAGGATCTGCCGCTTTGATGTCATTCATCATAGTGGGTGCGAAACCTTGTGTCTCGGGAGATTCAGGTGTCTGTATCACGCCGTTGATCATATCGGTAAAATGGGTCGTTCTGGATACGACAAGTTGGTTTTGTTTATCGATAGTATCCCGTTCCAATGCCACCCAGTGTTTTGTATCCAAATCAAAGTAATACGTACGTATGTCATCTTCGGTAAATCCGTTTGGAATTTTAGTTCGATCATATTTAATACTGACAGTGGCGCCCTCAGCAAAAAGCTCTCCGTGAGGTAAAAAGCGATACCCCCTGTATTCCGCCGTCACATTATTCAACCCCATATCCAGAGCCGGCAAGTCGATATGCCTGAGTGTGGCCATGCTGATTGTACGGGCCGGCAACAACAAAGCTCCGGGCTTCACGTTCAGAAAGGCGGACTCCAGCTCAAGTGTGTTGGATTTTCCTTTCTCAAACACAGAGGTTTGCTGCCTTATATTGTTATTTATGGCATATTCGGCATCCGCGCTTGTCTCTTTCGTGAAAGTCAGTTGGCGGGTATATTCTTTACCATTAGCCAAGACCGCTTTTACTTCCACCGTACGGTCATCTCCTAACGAGACAACTGCCTCGAATGAGCCGTCTCCATTTAGAACGGATGCTCCTCCGACATAAAATTTCACCCCTTGGAAGTTCATCTCCTGCAAGTAACCGTTCAGGTACACTTTTTTATTGTAACTTGTCCCCGAGCTGTTGACAACCAGCGGCAAAGTATTGGTTCCTTTTTCTATCTCCACAGAAAGATTCGTGATCTTGTATCCGTAAGCAGCAGCCTCCGGAAGGCTGAATCCAATCAGATTGGCTCCTTTTTTCAACCAGGCGGGATTTATCCGTTCCCGTTGCCATGTCTTTTCACCGGAAATCTTCACCAGGTATCCGCCTGTGGCAAAACGGTCGTTAATGCTGTGTGGAATATTGGAATAATCGGCGAGCCCGCTCAATTCATAACTCAACCAGACAACATCTTTTTCGGATGCTTCTTCGTGAATGTTTACCGTAAATATATTATCGGCCGGATTGTCAATCTGCCGACCGGCATAGTTCCCGACAACTCCCTCTTGTTGGACAGCCCGGTAGCGGCGGATGCCGGAGCGATGCTCCTTTGATATAATATCATGGCTCTCAGATTTCGGGCTATATCCAGCCGGTTTTTCCGGAGTTTCTTTTTCTGCCGGAATGTTTTCTGTCAATAAGCCACCGGTACCCGTTTGCGAAGAGGATATTCTGCTGATACCCCAAGCGAAAGCCAAAGCTGCACAGAGGCAGAGGGCAACCAGGATGTTCTGTTTCGTTTGTTTCTTATATTTTGCTGACATATCTTTTTCTTTTTGTTTATTGAACAATGATCTTCTCACTGTATTCCCCTTTCGCAGTGATGGCCTTTACGTTATAAATCCCTGTCACTCCAACGTTAAGCTCTACCGAGGGTGTATCCTGAGGCGGCGTATTCACTTTGTTTATCTGCATTCCCGATAGATTGTGAACGATGAATGTTACAGCTTCAGGTGTATCCAGATTTAAGCTGGCCTTTATCTTGTAAGTTCCCGGCTGACTACTGACTATAAATCGATTGTCGACAGTGTTTGCCTCAGGTGTCGGCTCGGGTGTTACCTGTTGCCGGTCACAATCAGGACTAAGGGTAAAAGTCTGCGACATACTGTCGCCGGATGATTTTTCCAGAGCGAGATTGTCGGTCACCAACCAGGTTGCATTTACATCCATTCGATTGAAATTCAGATTATAAATACCTCCTGCTGTTACTTCAGCCATCGCATAGTTATAAGCCAGTCGATCAGCAACAGGCAGCTCTTCCGAATAAAGGATTGTGTCATTCAGTTTGTAATAGATGATATTGGTTATACGCTCCACACGGATTCGATCTCCCGGAACAACTGTACCTAAAGAAGCTCCGGCAATTGCATTCTTGTTTATCCGAAACAAATTTCCTTCTTTGACCCAGAGTCCGTAATCGACGTTTGCGACATCGGCTGAAGTGATAAGTGTCGCTGAAGTTTTCATTCCCGCTTTGGCTTCTGTATTTTCCGACACGGTCCATTCCATATATGCATTCGTCCAAGAGTTGAAATAGATACTGGAAACAGCCTTATTTACATAATCTCCGGTTTTCTTGGGATACAGATTGAATCCGCCGGATTCGACAACCGTCAGGTCGTATGTTCCGGTCGCCAGGTTTTTAAGGCTGATGGAGTCTGTAAAAAAAGTACCTTTGTGTTCTTCTTTGGTATCCTGGTTCGTCAGGCTGTATGTAAAAGCTTTGAAACCTTGCTTGATTTTTATGTCGATTTGTCCGTCCTCCTGAAGTACGCCTTCCAAACATGCAGGGTCCTTTTTTGAAGTAATAGCAATCATGTTACTTTGCCTGTAGCCGAATGTAAACATATCCTTCCCATTGCCATCGGTATCCCAGAAGATATTATTAAATATAATTTTATAGCGGGATTCATCCATTTCGTCCGATGGGATATATTCCGTATCGGAAGAAGAAAAATCTCCTGTACCGCTACGATCGATAACCAGGTAACTCTTATTTCCACTCCGGTAATTCAAAAATTCGGATGCACGCTGTACCACGTAAGAAAGTTCGAGGTTGTTACCCGTATCGCAGAAGCCTCCATGGCGGATACCGGCAAGGTTGACTGTTTCCTGATAATATTTGTCTATCAGGATGCTTCCATAATAAGGCTTGTTCTCATCAGCCTCGTCTATATCAATATCATAATTATAAACTCTGTAGCCGTTGAAACGCAAATAAACGGTATTTCCCTCTTTTCCCACTTCTATCTTTGTATTCATCGCAACAGCGGCAATGGCTGCCGTTTGCCGGATTCCTTTAACAATCTTATAGACAACTCCATCCTGGTTGAAATAATAACCGTAATCGTGTGAACCACTTGTTAAGAAAGGGGTGTTGGCTCCGAATTTGACAGTCAGAGGTCCACGCCGGGAACTGGAAATCGTCCACGACAAATAACCGTCTTTATGCAACAGAGCTCTGTCGCTGATCAGGTATCCCGATGTTTCCGAAGCGCTGCCCGTTTTGGTCGCTTTGGTTATAAAACCTTCTGTGTAGACATCCAAGTGCTCAGTTATCCACTCCATTTTTTTCTGCTCTTCACGAACAGGCAGCATATTAGTGTTAATAAGCCAACGGCGTTGCATCAGCCTGATTCCGTTTACTCCTGTCTCCGTTGAAGTAGCAACAGCAGCATCATTATCGCCGTAGAGCACATATTTGTCATCTTCAATAGGGCTGGCAGCCTGCCTGCCCATCACTAATAAACGATAGCGGTTGGGCTGATAATACGAGTTATTCTGGTCGAAAGAGTCGTAAAGATCACTGTAATCATCGCTGTAATAAGGAGCTTCTTCGTAAGAAGTCGTCGACATCTTTTGATACATCCCACTGAGGTCGTCCCGTCCATAGCCTGTTATGCGGATATTATAGTTCGGGTTCCGGCTCTGCTCCCAAAGAAGTGTTCCCCGGCTGCTTATATAAGACCTATCAAGCGTGAGTCCGTATTTTATTGCCAGATAGGTTTCCGCCATACGTCTCTCTAGTGGGGTTAGTATTCTGTTGTAAATAATAAATTCAGGGGTGTAACCGAAAAACGACCGATTATTCAGATTTCCGCTAATGTTGTATGTGGAATTGTTGATGGTTGTGTATTCGGGATGAAATATTTCTCCGATATTAATAATGGCTTTATCTTTTTCGCCCCAGACGGAAGTCGCCGGTTTCAATGCTCGGGTATAAGAGGTTACTCTTAAAGCTCGTTCGCGAAACTCATTGATATCAGCTTCCTCATCAGAGGTCTGATAAAGTAGATCCTTGCCGTACTCTTTCCCGTAATCGAAAATACCGCGTCCACTTTCGGCAGCATGTATCAGCTTATCTTTGGTAAATATATAGCCGTTACCGGGACGTCCGTTGAGTACATAAAGAAACATGTCCTGATTAAAATCTCCATAATCGGGCCCCCAGACAGAGATGATTGTGGCTTGAGACAAGTTCGTCTTATTGATCAAAAACTGTTTACTGGCATACACTTCGCTTAAATCCATTGCCGGATTAAAATTATAGGTACGCACTTGACTACGTGTCAATGTATATTCAGTTCCATACAGCGGCCCACGACTATCGTATAAGCGTAAGGAAGTCGAATCGCCGCTAAAGTCTTTCCACACATACATACCCTGGAGATTCTTTGTCTGCGGCACCGACTTAAACCATATTTCAGGACTGCTTACCCCTCCCGGTGATTGAGCATGCAGGTTGCCAAGACAAAAAAACAGGAAAAATAGATAAGTAAAATGTTTTATCATCTGAGTATAGATTATAGTAAGACATTTGTGATTAAGAAAATGCGATAAACAAATACGCAGGCATTCGTATATTTTTATAAATTAGTTTATGTTATTCTTCTATAAAAAAGGAGTATTACCAAGATCTCTAAATAATGACGCGGCAAATAATGCAAACCAGCCCCAACCGCTTACCTGAATTTCCATGTATTCAAAAAGATATATAAAGGACTAAAGGAAAAGCAATTACGAGTTATAAACCTCCTTTTAGTACCATCAGCAAGTTGAAATAAAAATTTGTATCTTTCTACCTCATCTTGAATTATGGAATAAAAAGGGAAAGAAAAGACTGAATTTCAGGGTATAACAATATCATTCACTGTGAATAACCGGCAAAACGGCCTGTCGCCAACACAAGTTATTAAAATAAAACCAAAATGTGCTTATCTGTATAATTTACAGGTTATCATCGTTTGCTAATATAACAAACAATCAGCTAATAGAGGATACTATATAAGAGGATTATTCATCAAAGGATTTTCTATTTTAACACATCGAAAGTGATATATAAATAATTATTACGAAATCAGACACACACATATACACTTACACTCTATTAAAAGAAATAACGAAAAACAGGAATGTATTCGGCTTGAGGTTAATCTATAAAAAAAAATGGGATTCGATTCCACAGATACATACAAGTAATTTTTGCCGAACCTGACA
The DNA here is from genome assembly GCA_047605645.1 of Dysgonamonadaceae bacterium. Lineage (GTDB taxonomy): Bacteria > Bacteroidota > Bacteroidia > Bacteroidales > Dysgonomonadaceae > UBA1309. The sequence goes on from JASGFJ010000056.1 coordinate 11,529, forward strand.
ATTTTTCCTTGTTTTCCAACATCCTTCCATCCTTTTAGAGTAAGTTGTTGAAAAAAGAAAGTTATCTAAACAGGTTATATATGTTGTTCATAGATGACCAGTCAGATCAAATGTCGAGGTTCACAATAAATAGTTCAACAGAATAAATGGAATGTATGGCATTCTCCATATCACTCATCTTGAGCATTTCGGAAACATAGACTACCTACCCCGAATTATGAACACCGACTTCATCCATGAGGCAACGGTATTACAAGACTCTTTATCCAATGCTATTATCCGAAGCCTGCTCCAGATGATTTAGATATTCTGATAAATTTACATTTCTGTCAAGATTCATTTTTTTCCTTAGATTGTAACGGTTTATTTCGACTCCTCTTGTAGAAATATTCTGCAACGGGGCAATCTCTTTGGAGACAAGCCCCATCTTGATATAAGCGCAGAGAATCTTTTCTTTTTTGGTTAATTGAGGATGTTTTTCTTCTAATATCGAAAAGAAACCTTTGTGAACTATATCAAAATTTGATTTAAAGACATCGAAGCCTCTATCTTCTTCCTGGTTATCAGCAGTATGACTCATCAAACCAGCTATTTTCTTTCGTATAGCAGATTTCTCACTATTGTTATCAATCAATTTCAGAATCCCTCTTGCTTCACTCCGCATTTTATCAAAGAGTTCATTTTTCCTTCTTATATTTAAAATATAGCCGGCCATTTCCTGTGTTTTATACTGCAAATCTTTGGTCAGTTTTTCTTTTTCCAGTTCATATATTTTTTGGTCGTGAATACGGGTCTTTTCTTCCATAGATAAACGTTGAAGCTCAATCATTTGCTTTTTCTCCTGAATGATTCTTTCTTTTTTCTGAATAATCATTTTATAAATAAAAAAGAGTGAAGTCATCAGCAAAATGAAATATAAAAAGTATGCCCAGTTTGACCGATATATCGGCGGTAAAATTTCGAATGTAAACCGATCCTTACTCAACACCCGATGACCATGTTCGTTACTGACGGTGCAAACCTCAAAAGTGTATTTGCCTTCGTGTAAATTAGTATATTCTTTACTGTAATTGTCTGATGCGAGGCTCCAATCTTTATCTAGATTGATCAATCTGCAGGAAAATAAAACATGACTGTTACAGGCAATATTAAATGCTCCCCAAGTGATTTTTATAGAATTACGGTGATAAGGAAGCTTTAGCATTTGCTTCACCCCGCCATAACTAACAACCTGGTTATCTTTGCTAGTGGTAATACAATGGATATAGACCGGAGACGGAGATTTCAATTCCTGAAGCTTATCCATCCTGATTAAGGAGAACCCATTATAAGTTCCGATAATCACATTATTTGAATCCAGAATATAAATATTTTCATCTTGTTCAACCATCTGATTCTCGAATCCAATATTGTATTTTTGTTTATTGATGTAATTCCTTGTATAAGGCAGTAATTGCAATGTTTCATCGGTTTTAAACCAAATATTATGCATTTTATCGATATATAGATAACGGTATCTGGTCTTACCTCCCAACAGGCTTTCGAGTTCGGGGTAAGGAACAAACCGACCAGCCATTTCGGAAAAACGGAACAAACCTTCAGTCGTGCAAACAACGGCATTCCCATCAATTATACTGATCCTACTATTGGTGCCTATTTTAGCCCCTCGGAGAATGTACGGTTTTATTTTTACTCGTTTATAATCTTTATCGAAAACAAATTCTTTCACAGAGTTTTCCCCGGCGTTAGCCTGCCAATAGCTATTTTCGCCTTTTATTTGTATTGAATTCGGGCAATATCCTTTAAATCCCTCTATATCGTGCGAGAATTCCCATTTCCCCTTGCGTTTGACTATAATCTTGAGACCAAAATAGGTAATAGCCAACAATTTATCATTTGTAGATGTCAGGAGTTGAAGACTTCCTGTACCTGTAATTCCTGCAATTTTATATCTGCCGGTCGATGAAATGACCAAAATACCATTGTCACCGCAGCAAAACAATGCATTATCGTGTGTAAACAGAGTTATTACCTGCCCCTCACTGTTCTTCACCAAACTTAAATTTCCCTGCTTATCAACGGTATATAAACCTTGATTTGTTCCTAAATACAGAGTATTATTAAAGTAAGCAGCGCAATAACCGGTTCCGATTGGCGACTCTTTTGCAAAAAGAGGGCGTACAAAATCATCTAAGTTCACATAGCTGATGCCGTTATCAAGTCCCAGCCATAAATTGTGATCCTTATCAAAGAAACAGTTCAATACAGTGTTATTTCTTAGAATATTGTTCTGATTAAATATTTCATACCTGTTCGGCTGAGTGAAATCCAACAAAAGAACCCCATTCTGGACAGAACCTAATGCCAATCGATTGCCATCTATTGCCGCACAAAAAAGCTGGTTTTCCTTGATGAAATCAGTGGCTATTGTATTCACCTGAACACAGGAATTTGGAGAGACTGAATAAATACCGGAGCGAGCGGTCACTACAAGCAGCTGATTTTTGTAAGATAGGATTTCAACAATTTTTTTGTTTCTTATAATTTGACAATCGTTGTTGCTGCTGTGCAAATAACAAAACTGATTTGAGAAATCATTTAAGAATGCAATCCCATTCAAAGTTCCAATATATATCTTATTGTCAATACATTCCGAACAATCTATTTTATATGGAGATATGATGGTTTTTATCAACTTATCATTTTCATAAATATGAATATTATAATCATCAACAATGTATATTTTGTTACCCTTTGAAAATATGTTCCATACGGTTCCTCTCCATGTCTTCGCCAATTGATTCGATAAAGAATGATAAGTGAGAAGTCCGATTGCATTCCGACTGAAATACCCAAACTGGCTACTGCCTCCTGCATAGATTTTATGATCTATAAACCGGATTGATTTTACCTTTCGGTCGTTCATCGAATACAAGGACCAGGTGTATCCGTCAAATTCAAGCAATCCTTTGTTGTTAGCTACATAAATCCATCCTTTTTCAGATTGCTGCATTTGCCAATTTTGTGTTCCTCCATGATAAATAGAGTTGTCATAGCTTTTACCCTGACGTTCCCAAGCAGACAAAGGGATAACAAAACACAGGAAGACGGTATAGATAAATATACTTTTAGTTAACATGAATAATATAATTGGGGGTTATCATTCTCTAAAGCTCAAAATTACAATAAAAAAATGAATTTTTATATACATATACAAATAGTCCCAACAGCTAAAAGAAACAAATCAAAAGACTAACAAACAGCCATTTAAATAATGCAATATGTATAATATATGTATTTTTTTTCAGATATGTATGTGTATATTATGTATTTGATTCTTCCTGTATAAAATGCTTTCGGAAATATATTTGCTTCGGTTTTGTCAAGGATGTACACTCAATCCTTCAGACCTATTATTTTTTTTAATCACTTAAATCTTGACGTATTTATGGAAAAACGAAGACTCCATTTTTTTAGTCTAACCAGGAGTAAATCTATTACCTTGATTTATTTTCTATTCTTGCTACCATTGTCAATTTCCGCTCAAACGAAAGTAATCAAAGGGAAAGTGGCAGATAAATCAAGTGGAGAAATACTCATCGGTGTGACGATTCAGGAGAAAGGGACTCAACAAGCTACGGTAACAAATGTTGATGGGAACTTTTCTATTAATGTAAATGAAGGGGCAACACTTATATTCCGATATATGGGATATAAAGGACTAGAGCTACCTGCAACGAATAACATGGATGTGAAAATGGAAACATCTGTAAGCTCCCTCGATGAGGTGGTAGTTGTAGGATATGGCGTACAGAAAAAAAGCGTTGTCACTGCGGCAATCAGCGGAGTTAAAGCCGAAGACTTAGGAAAAATGAGTCCAAGCCGTATTGACAATGTTCTGAGAGGACAAGTTTCCGGCGTGTCCATCACACAGCAGTCAGGGCAACCGGGAGAAGGCTCGAGAGTAAGGATAAGAGGGGTTGGCACCATCAATGACAGTAATCCTCTTTACATTGTCGACGGTATGCCGGTGGAAGAAGGTATTGATTATCTGAATCCTGCGGATGTAGAATCAATCGAAATATTGAAAGATGCTGCTTCGGCAGCGATTTACGGTACACGAGGTGCAAACGGGGTCATTTTGGTAACGACCAAAAAAGGAAAGAAAGGAAAAGCGACTATCAATTACAACATGTCTTATGGCTGGCAGAACGCCTGGAAAAAGCGAGATGTGCTGAATGCCGAGGAATATAAAATGATCATGTCGGAAATTGGAAATGTGATTGATCCTTCTTTAGAAAACAACAATACAGATTGGCAGAAAGAAGTTTTCAATAAGAACGCTCCGGTAACCAGCCATCAATTGAATGTAAGTGGAGGAACGGACATGTCTTCCTATTTTCTCTCTTTCGGATATTTTAATCAGGAAGGAATTGTCGGAGGCAACTTTAAAAGATCAAATTACGACAGGTATACTCTTCGTTTGAATAACGATTATGTTCTTTTGGATGAAAAAGACAGAAATTTTTTAAACAAATTGAAGGTAGGAGTCAGCGCTTCCTATTCCAGAACTAAATCCACCGGTGTTACAACGAATGACCAATACGGAGGCATCCTTGCACATGCAATAATGGCTCCTCCTATTTTTCCAGTCATTGCAGATGCAGCTTCACAGACTGCGTATGCAAAAGATGATGCCCAAAAATATGGTATAAAAAATCCGGACGGAGACTACTACTATATCTTTGGCAGTCAAACGAATGAAATTGTTAATCCCATTGCATCTCTATCGCTTCCCGGCATTAAGAAGAGTGAAGATAAATTTATTGCATCCTTCTGGGCAGAACTAAGTCTATATAAGGATCTTGTCTTGAAGTCATCCTATGGTTCTGATCTTTATTTCTGGGAAAATAATTATGCTACTGACAGATATTATTTGAGCCCGACAAACTTTAAAGACAGATCGGAGGTTCTTTCTGCAATGAACAGAAGAGCTGCCTGGCAGATAGAAAATACATTAAGATATCATTTTTCTGTCAACCAAAAGCACAACATAACTTTTCTTCTCGGTCAGTCGGCAAAGGCTTCCCGCAACAGGGTTCTTGAAGGCACAGCTTATGCCTTGTTGGATCCGTCACTGGGTAGCATCGATGCGACCACCGTCGCGTCCGATTCGCGTGCAACAGGAAGAATAGAAGCCTTTCATAAACTGGCCTCTTATTTCGGACGTATCAATTATGATTACAACGAACTCTATATGGCAGAGTTTACTATCCGCCGGGATGGTTCATCTAATTTTGGGAGCAACAACCGCTGGGCAAACTTCCCGTCTGTGTCTGTCGGATGGAATGTTACCAACGAAAAGTTTATGCAAAACAGACCGCAGTGGCTCTCTTCTTTAAAAGTGAGAGGTAGTTGGGGGATTAATGGAAATGAGAATATCCAGGCATTTAACTATGCTTATTTCGTCAAACCCGGACAAAATTACCCTCTGGGACTCGAAGGAAAAACAGAAATGACACCCGGTATCGCACCTGAAAGCTACAGCAATCCGAGCACCAAATGGGAAGAGTCCGAACAATTGGACTTCGGTTTCGATTCCAGTTTATTGGCAGGAGCATTAACCTTCTCTTTCGACTGGTTTAAGAAAAAGACAAACGGCATGCTGATGCAGATGGCACTGCCTGAATACCTGGGAGCAAATACTCCTTATGCCAATGTCGGAGATATGCAGAACAGCGGCGTCGAATTTGATTTGGGTTACCGTTTCAGGGTTTCTGATTTCAATTTCAAGGTAGGAGCTAATGCTTCCTATGTGAAAAATAAACTTATCAAACTCGGAAATGAAGAAGGATGGGCAAATTATGACGGAGCAAGTACAATCGGTACAATCTCACGTGCGCAAAATGGAGCACCGTTTCCTTTCTTTTACGGCATGACTACAAACGGAGTTTTCCAAAACCAACAGCAAATCGACGCTTATGTGAATAACGAAGGAACAAAATTACAACCAAATGCAAGCCCGGGCGATGTGATTTTTGTTGATGTGAATAAAGATGGAATCATCGATGATAATGATAAGACGAGAATCGGAAAAGGAATGCCGGACTGGACTTACGGCTTCAATCTTCAAATGGACTGGAAAGGCTTCGATTTAAGTGCTAATTTTCAAGGAACAATTGGAAATGACATCTTCGATGCAACCAGAAGGACTGACATTTCAATAGCCAATCTTCCCTCCTATACCTTAGGCAGATGGCACGGTGAAGGCACCTCAAATAAATATCCACGCCTCATTAACGGAGCAAACAACAACTGGATTTCTTCTGATTTATATGTCAAGAATGGCTCATTCTTAAGGCTTCGCACTTTGCAAATTGGATATAGCCTGCCTCAAAACCTGATTAAAAAAGCATTTATCAGAAATTTGAGATTTTTTGCCTCTGCTGAAAACCTTTTGACTATCACCTCTTATGAAGGATACGATCCGGAGATTTCCTCTGGAGGAACTTCCCTGGGAATAGACAGGGGGATTTATCCGCAGCCAAGAACTTTTTCGATAGGTGCTAATATTACATTCTAACACATAATAAAAATAGACAATGAAGAAGACTTTATTTTATACGTCAATACTGATATGCATCCTCTTTTCGGCTTGTTCAGATTCTTTTTTGACAGTCGACCATACAACCGAACTTGAAGGAGAAAAAGCATATACTCCGGAAAGAATCGAATCGGCTATGATTGCGGCATATCAACCGCTTCAGTGGATGGATATGTGGATGCCCTTGCCTTTCATCAGCGAAGTAATGGGGAATGATATACGTGTAGGAGGCGGCAATCTGAGTGACCAGGCCGGAATACACGATTTAAGCAGGTATCAGGCCAAAGCAGTCAACCACCCGGATGCCGTCTGGAACTCTGCTTACAGCGGTATATTCCGGACAAATATTGTGCTCAATGAGGTTGACAAGGTTAATATCAGCGAGGATGCAAAAGAAACCTTGAGAGCAGAAGCATATTCCCTTCGAACATTCTACTATTTTCTGGTCTGGCGTTTCTATGGAAATATCCCTTATTTTTCGAACAACCCAACGGATATTGTCACAGAATGGACCAATATCAAACAATATTCGGTGAATGATGCCTATGCGGCATTGATAAATGACATAGACACCGCTCTGAAAAGCGGCAAATTAGCCAAAAGTTCGGCAGAAGGCCAATACGGACGTTTCACTCAGGCTGCAGCACAGATGTTGAAAGCACAACTCGTTCTGACCCAGAAAGACGAAACAAAATACGAAGAAGTTTTGAACGATATGCAAACGATTATTGCTTCCCCAAACTATGCTTTGATGTCTAATTTTGCGGATATTTGGGAAGATGCCGGAGAATGGTGTAGCGAATCTATCTTTGAAATTAATTATACAGACCAGAATGCAACCAGAGGCTGGGGCAGTTCGGCTTTCAATCCCGGGGGCAGTGTTTTTCAATCAATGATTGGAATTAACGGACTTTCTGATATCAACTTCAATGGAGGATGGGGATTTATGCCCATGGAACCCAACTTGTATAATGCTTTTGAGGATGCAGATACTCGCAAAAATGCAAGTATTTTAAATTTCAAATATTACAAAGAACATGTGAATCCGGCTGCGGTTTATGATACTACCCGTTGGGATGACACCGGGTGTTTTAATAAAAAATATTTGCCTCGCAAGGGAGGAAATTCGCATGCCACGTCTTCTCCTGAAGTCAATTACAGAAACAACATCCGGGTTTTCCGCCTAGCTGATACTTATTTGATCGCTGCAGAACTTTTAGTGAGAAGAGGACAAAATCAAGCTCTGGCAGATGAATATCTGAATGAAGTGAGAGGACGTGCCTACAAATACACCGGTTCGTATCAAAAAACAGCAACGCTAGACAATATTTTAGCCGAAAGAAGGTTAGAATTTGCAGGGGAAGGATATCGCTTCTTTGATATGATCCGATTCGGAAAAGAGTCCGAAATCACTCATAAAATGCAAACAGGATGGAGTGACTCAGGAAACGGAAAGAAGGTACGCATATATGGAACGTTTACGTATGATCCATCAAAACGCTATTTCCCGATTCCTCAATCGGAGGTTGACCGTTCGTTAGGAGCACTTAAACAAAATACGGGTTATTGACAAACCTTCATAAAATGGAGTTTCCAACCTAGAAACTCCATTTTTTAATAATGAAACAATATTTTTAATCCTTGAGATGAAATACGATAACAGAATAAAGATTTTTATTACGGCTTTGGCTTTAAGCGCCTTCACCGTTCAAGCTCAGAAACTTCCGGTTTATCTGGATGACAATCAGCCGATAGAAAAACGCATTAACGATGCGTTAGTACGAATGACAACAGAGGAAAAAATAGGTTTGCTGCATGCGCAATCAAAGTTTAGCTCTGCCGGAGTTCCCCGACTGGGTATTCCAGAGTTTTGGATGACCGACGGTCCGCACGGCATCCGTGCAGAAAGCTTATGGGATGAATGGGATCAGGCAAAATGGACAAACGACTCATGCACCGCTTTTCCGGCGTTGACTGCTTTAGCCTCCACATGGAATAAAAACTTATCCTTACTCTATGGCAAATCCATTGGAGAAGAAGCCCGTTATCGAAAAAAAGACGTATTGCTTGGCCCCGGAGTCAATATATACCGCAGTCCTCTGAATGGTCGCAATTTTGAATATATGGGAGAAGATCCGTTTTTGGCTTCACAAATGGTTGTCCCGTATATTCAGGGAGTACAACAAAACGGAGTAGCAGCCTGTGTAAAGCACTATGCATTGAATAACCAGGAAACCAACCGGCACTCCACCAATGTTATTGTAGATGACCGCGCTTTGTATGAAATCTATCTGCCGGCTTTTAAAGCAGCAGTACAAGAAGGAAAAGTATGGACTATAATGGGAGCATACAATCTGTATAAAGGACAACATGCCTGTCAGAATCAATATCTGCTAAATGACATTCTTCGAGGAGAATGGGGCTTTGATGGTGTGGTAATTTCGGACTGGGGAGGTGTTAATGATACCTATCAGGCCGTATTCAATGGATTGGATATGGAATTCGGAACATGGACAGACGGACTTCAAAAGGGTTATTTGAATGCCTACGACAGCTACTACCTCTCAAAACCCTATCTAAATCTCATCAAAGAGGGAAAACTCGGCACCAAGGAACTAGATGAAAAAGTAAGAAGAATTTTACGTCTGGCATTCCGAACAACAATGAACAGAACCAAACCATTTGGTTCATTTGCCTCACCGGAACATGGAGATGCAGCGAGGAAAATAGGCGAAGAAGGCATTGTTTTACTGAAGAATAAAAACAACATTCTTCCAATCGATTTAAATAAGCATCCACATATTGCTGTTATCGGAGAAAATGCCATAAAGAAAATGACTGTGGGAGGAGGAAGTTCTTCTTTAAAAGTAAAATATGAGATTACCTTTTTAGACGGATTACTCCATAAAGTGGGTACTCAAGCTCGTGTGACTTATGCCCGTGGCTATGTCGGAGATCATAGCCAAGGATATAACGGCGTGTTGTCAGGCCAGGATTTAGAAGAAAAACGTTCTGATAAAGAATTGAAAAAAGAAGCTTTAGAGTTAGCCCAATCAGCCGATTATGTAATTTTTGTCGGAGGACTTAACAAAAGTGAGTATCAGGATTGTGAAGGAATGGATCGGAAATCATTAGGCTTGCCATACGGTCAGGATGAACTGATTTCAGAGTTAGCAAGGATAAATACGAATTTTATATTTGTGAATGTTTCCGGAAATGCAGTTGCAATGCCGTGGATAGATAAAGTTCCGTCCGTTGTACAAGCCTGGTATTTAGGTTCGGAAGCCGGAAACGCACTCGCCTCAGTTTTAGTGGGGGAAACAAATCCGTCGGGGAAACTTCCCTTCTCCTTTCCTGTCAAACTGGAAGATACAGGAGCTCATAAAGTGGGAGAATATCCAGGTCGAAAAGAAGACTTAGCTAAAGCCAAAACAATAAAGGATACCGTAAATGAAACTTATTCGGAAGGTATTTTTGTCGGTTACCGATGGTTGGACAAAGAAAAGATAAAACCATTGTTCCCTTTTGGTTACGGATTAAGCTACACCTCATTCCAATTTGGAAAAGCAGTAGCAGATAAAAAAGAGATGCATGAGAATGGAACTATCCGATTGAGCATCCCTGTAAAAAATACAGGAAACAGAGAAGGAGCAGAAGTCGTACAACTTTATATCCATGATATCAAATCGTCTCTACCCAGACCTCTGAAAGAGCTGAAAGGATTCGAGAAGATAACGTTAAAAGCCGGAGAGGAAAAAATCGTAACGTTCAGCATTGATAAGTCGGCTTTGAACTTCTTTAATGCAGAAAAGCATCAGTGGATTGCCGAACCCGGAGATTTTGAAGCTTGGATTGGCAACTCTTCTACCGACATAAAAGCAAAGGTATCTTTCAAGCTCATTCAATAATCGTATAATTTTTCTCTATATAAAATTAGATCTCATAGTGTAAGAAACGACCTCTCTGAAGTAGGTTTCTTACACTATACGTTTCTATATCACCGGTCCTTCAATACCTTTTTGTACCTGATTATTTATACATTATGACGACGTTATTCTTGAATGGAAAATGAAAACGATATGATTGATCATGTTGCAATTTCTAAAACAGCAAATTAGAATTTCTGAATTTTCATTAACTATCTTCTCACTTCTTTCTCATTCACAAACTTTATCCAATCTTAGTTGCACAAACAGCAATTAATTAAAAAAAAGGAATACCATTGCAACTAAATCAGAAAATACATTGCTAAAAATACTCCTTTTTTGCAACAGATTAATACTCCGAATGTTGTAATATTGCATGCGAATAACCAAAGGTGATTCAGGCTTTTATTCAACGCCTTTTGATAGTTCTTAATTACAAACGAATTTGCAATTTACAGGTCTCCCATATTATTACATGTTTTCTGCATATAATTTATGTAGGCTTATCTTTATGTGCAAACAAAAAAATCGTTTAAACATCCGGACATTGGATTTTTCAGATTTCCTTTCAGCACACGCAAGCCCACCAAACAGCCAATAATATAGACTTACTATTTATTCTGCAGGCAGACAAGAGTGTTTGTTCATTCCGGCTTTGTTCCGAAACAGGCAGTTAATCAGATTTTATAAAAACAAAATAATTTTATTATGACGACTACAAAGAATTACACATCCAATCAGGCTCCATCTAAGCTTCTTGATAAATGCAAGAGTAAGAAGCGGCATTATATATCACCGAAAATAGAAGTGATATATATACAAACCGAAGGCGTATTCGTTGCCGCTTCTATCCACACCAATACAACAGGTTTTCCTCAAGAAGTATGGCAAGACGGAAGTCCGGAAGAAAGTGTAAACAACACCGGTACATGGGGACAATAATACTTTTCATTTTACACAAACACACCTAGACATATATTTTGTTATGAAACAGATCTTTAATTCTATAATAATAAGGCCGACCTTGTTGTCCTTGATTGGGGCTTTTTTGTTTTCCTGCTCCAATGATAACCTGGACAAAAAAGACGCTACAGGGGATATCAAACTAAACATCTCTGTCGGCGGAGTCACATCTCCGGATGCGAAAACAATCGTTAAAAATCAAGCAGAAGAAACAGAAACAATTGTAGCTGATTTTGACGGGCACAACAAAATGACCTGTACTCTCCGGAAAGTTTATGACCCCGAGTCCATTACCCGAGCGACAACAAACCCGGTACAAAAAAATGTATATTACCGAGTTTTGGCTTATTCGGGAAATAATTCAAGCAGTGTGAATACGACTCCCGCTGCAGACGTAACCTTCCAGGTAGGAAAAGAGAGCGAGAAACAAATGAAGTTGAATAATACCGGCAATTATTATTTCGTAGCCTATTCATACAATACAAAAGAGGAGAGTGACATGTCTTCCACCAACGATAATTTCACTCCCGGCATAGGGAACTATACGCTGAACAATGTACACACAAACACCTATTCACCCAAAGATGTTTTGCTTTTTGCTCAGGCTCAGAACATTCAGGCCGGAGACAACAACTTGAATATTACATTCAAACATGCTTACTCCCTTGTCAACATCACGATGAACATGTCCGGATTTACCAACGGCAACTCATCTGCAGCAAACATCACCTCTTGTAGCGCCAGTATATCACCGGGTTATACATCCAGCGTTTCGTTGATAGATCTAAATGCAACAACTTTATCTTCAACGTCCGGAAGCAGAACTGTATCCTGGCCAACCAGCGTTTTAAACGCAAACAAAACATCCATCAGAAGCGACAGTACGATTCTGTTTGCAAATAATAATGCTCCCACCGTCACATTTCCGGTTGGCAGCATTCAGGTGAAAATGAGTGATGGTACTACCACCTTAAAAAACACAAATGCTATTTCTTTCCCGTTCACAACCCCTCTTGAAGCCGGATATAAATACGAACTCACTTGTACAATCAATTCAAGCTCCGAATTCGGAGATGTAGTGGTATATTGTATGGGAGATGCAGCGGGAACCTATCCAAATTCTTACAGCCTGGCTTATGATATCACGAGCGGGAATGACTTTTCGAGCATTAAACCATCTACTGCCCGGCTGGCGATAGAAAAACATTTCAATGGCAGAGCCAATATAACCTGGAAAGGAGACAAAACTTCAGATCTACGTGAAGCGAATAGCAAAAGATGGTTGACAGGCAATGACGGAACCAATTCAGGTCTTCCGGTTGCCGATTTAGTAGTGGTGGGTATCGGTTCATTTAAAGATTCGGGCGGCAGCCTGAATACAACTTATGTTAGCCGGTTAGTGAATTACATCAATAATGGAGGCACTGTCTTAATGTTTTGTGATCCGGGTAGTACCACCCAAAACGGGCTTGTATTTTGTACGGAAGTGCTTAAGCAAGTACTCAACAGTAGCACCTCTATTGCGTATATATCTCCGGGTAATATATCTTCTCCGATAATACAAATGACTTCATCGGTCTCAGATTCTATAACCAACGGCTCAGCCGGAGGGGACGTACGAGGAGCATATTTTGGTGTTGATTGCAACAAAAGCATTTCCTCTAGTGCTACTGCCGGTGGGGTTTCGCTTATCGGAGGACTTCCATCTGCTTCATACATAACACAATATGCAGGTCATCAAATGGTTACAAACACAACAGGCTCGAGCATCTCAACCAATGGTTCAACTAATATTTCTAATTATAACAATAACACGATATATAGCCAATACACGTCTATGTTTAAGATTGAGAATGGGTCTCAAAATGTCTTTTTCTGTGGAGATGGCGGATTTTTCGCCACAACGGATGATGAATACCAGGCTTACTATACAAGCAACACAACTCCAACCTGGAATAGTGCGGCATATAGTGGTAATCCTTATGGATGTGGTCAGCCTTGCTGGTGGGATCGGGATCTGAAACCGGCCGCTACCCGAAAATATTGGTCAAGCTATGTTTTAAACACTGGTACTACCTACGATAAGATTGGAGGAAACACCTCTGTGCAATCCCTGTCAAATTCGAAGATTTTCATGAATGCCTTTGTCTGGGCCATGTATAGACAAAAGGCTAATTATGCCGTAAGAAAGGCTTATTTTGGCTTTTAATCCATTGCAAATATTCTCTTTCGGATGAAAGCTTCAGGTGAAGCTCGCATCCGGAAGAGATAATCATTGAGCTGACCTATCCGAAAAATTCCGGTATTCTCCCTCATTGAAAGAAAACGATGTGTTGATTTCAGCCCGGAAATAGAATGCGGATATTGAATATTAGAAAAGGATAGAAAGACGGTTCCTACTAAAATTTTCTTATCAAACATCTACTCTCTTCCACCTATTAAAAATGACAGTAAATAGCTATATATCAGATGACACCTGATGATTTAAGAAATAAAAAATCTGAAAAAAGCTTCTCTTTATATTCCCATTTCTCGAATCAAGAATTAGAGAGGGAGTATTATACAATACTCAAGCGTTCCCGCAGTCGCCGAACACACCATGTAGCCAGGCTGACTCTCCAAGAGTTAAGAAAGGAATTTGAACTCAGAAACAGAAAAATTCCGGATTGGAGTTTTATTTCAAGACTGAGGTACTTTCTGAAGAAATTGATTTAGTCAAAAATAGCCAAAGTAATTATGTTACTCTCATCGCAAACATCCGTTTGTTACTCTGATACAATTGAAATTGTTTGCGAGTTATATTTTCAGAAAAATGAGCATAAATAACAGGCACAAAATCACGATAAATTTAATTTGACACGATATAAACCTTTATCTAAAATACCAATTAATATTTGCAGAAATGCTGTGATAGCATACATGAGTTTTTGTAGTTTTTTGTTCAGGCCTTAGGCCTGGAACAATTTTTCATGAAGACATTCCCTTTATTTCAAATAAAAGGAGTGTCTTTTTTTATAAAAAAGGCAGCTCATAGAGAGCAGTTCACCGAGAGAACCACTCTCTTATTATCAAACACTTTATGGGCAGTGACGCAAGCATACTTTTGCCCGAAAAGGACAAGCCGGAACGATCCGCCGGAATATTGGGATTTCAGACCCCTTACTACTAACGATGCGTTAGTAGTACTGCTAACAGTGTATTAGTAACGAGGCTTAGTAATGTGGCTCAGAACATACGGATATATAAATGATATAGGAAAACAGATTATTCCTTGCTTCCGAAGCTCTGTTTTCTTGTATCAAAAGACATCCGAAGTTCTCCTTCGAAATCCATCCGGGAAGAACGGATTCCGCAACATAATAACAGCAAAATGAAACCCGTCATATCCGGCAACAAAAAAGACG
>JASGFJ010000057.1:0-24930 GCA_047605645.1 Dysgonamonadaceae bacterium
TCAAGCTGAAGTTAGAATCTAAGAGAATGAACTTATATAGTTCAAGCCTGCTATTGTCTGGGATAATACATTCCTCGTAGTACTTCCATCACTCCAGTGAAGTTCGTAGTCCCAATTATATGCATCACAAGCATATGCATCATAAGATACAACAGACTTTCCTCCCTTGATTGGATTCATTTTCGTCTTGTTTACTTCAAGACCAGCAAATTCTTTTAATGATTTCATCATATTCTAATTTTGTACTTTATTCCCTACTCGTCTCGCTTTTCGAATCCACGTCCATTTTTTCATACAGCTTCACGACACCTGCCGCTTTGGGGTTGCTGCACGCCGCTTGCAACATGATTAGGGCGGCTATCGGCACTTTCGGCGCTTCGTTATTTCTGATTTCCTCCGTGTTTTCATATCTTTGCGATGCCTTTTCTTGTCGTTTAGTGTAACTTCCGGTTGATTGGTCTCAATTTTTGAATTCCGCTTTCCTGTCAAGGGAGGGCTTCTTCAGTTAGCAGTATGTTAGTCAGCAGTTAGCAAAAGCCTTCATATTTACTGACAATCACTGCTCGGCACTGGTAGTTTTCGAGGTTACCAGTTTTTTTATTTTATTCGCTGTTTTTTTGGCCTGTTGTTGTTATAGTCTTTTTTTTAGTTTAAGTATTTGTAAATAAGTTAATTATTTAATTGAGGCTTTGTAAATCCACTGTCTTACGACTTGTCCTGCTTGGAATGCGGCACGCAGCCACGCCCCAAGACGGCAGGTTTATGATGGAAGAAAAAAATAGGCTCTCGGTTCTGTTCATATTGTTTAAGTATCATAAAAGAACGCTCCTAAGCACAGTGCTATAGTTCGCTGCTAGCTGTCTCTTGTTTCTGCTTGCAATATTATACAAAAGAATTCAGACAATGATTCATAATTTTCTCATTTTCGGAGGGGCTTAATTTCATAAATTAACCATATTTTAAGACAACAAGAGAGCTTTTCGTGAGACTAATTCGGCCTCAAAAGAGTAGAATCCCGCTACCTATATGCAAATTCGTTATCACAAGCGGATTTGGCGTATCTCATCAACAGTTCGCGAAGGGATGTCGGGGTTTGCCTTTTATGAACTTGCGGTGGAAATTTTGTGAACTCGTTAAGATTATTTATGACTTCGGAAAATACAAAGAAATGGACAGAAGCGCACTGGAGGCTGTCTCAAAAAAATCTGAACGCTAATTGCGCAGGTTACGCAAAGCAATCTGATTGTTTTTACTCCCTAAACCAGTCAGTTTGTCTGTGATGGTCTATCCTGTAAATAACAAATTTGTGTAATTTAGAGACAGCTGCGAGTAAAAACATCAGGACACAAGGGCATTTCTCAGAAAAAAAGGTCGGACAACTCGAAATCGTCCGGCCTTTCACTCAAATTAGTACATGCTTAGGATGCTTAGTTCTACTTTGACAAATTTAAATTAGCGTTCGATTTTTCAAATGTGCGAAAGTAGAGTTCGTAATAGATGCGGATAATCGTTCCATCGGGCATCTTCACATCAGTGTATCCTCCCCCGTTTATTTTCTTCAATTGTTCCGCCCTTAAGACCTTGTAGCCTTTTTGTTTTTCCTTTTGTTTGATGACATCTAATGTTTTAAAACTATGGATGCCACAATATTATACTAATTTTTCGAGAGTATTATTCATAAACTATTCATTATTTGAACTCTTAAATTTAACATGATAATAATATTTTCACTAGATTTGAGCATCGTTTATGAGAAATAATAGCTTATGTCGAACAAAGGCCTTTTATATATCGCCGTTGCGTGTCTTGGGTTGATACTATTAGCACAAACCTACTTGGTATTGGATTATTTCAATACAACTCGTGTTGCGCTCTCCAGGGAATCGGATGCTATTCTGAAGGAAACATTTCATCGAGATTTGAATAAGCGCAACAAATTATTCCAACAAACACTTGGGCTAGATACCATTGCATATTCTCCTGAAGTGTCACCGGAAAAGAGTATTACCGTGGATGCGCGGGAAAATAACATGAAAGATGATGATTTTGTCAATAATTTAGACGTAATCATCAATATTGCTACCAGCCAAACAGTCCCGCTAAATGTTTATTCAATAGATAGCATCACCCAAACCATTCTCCAAACCCGTAAGATTCATTCGGACTTTGTGATTGCCCGCATCGATTCCACCGGAAAAACGATAGAATCATCACACAGTAAAAGCCGGGCAGGTCTTTTTTCCATTTCTTCTGCCCCACTCCTGATTAACCCAAAAAATTCCGAATCCCTCCAGCTCACCCTTATCAATCCTTTCGGGGTTATCGTGAAGCGGATGGCACTGATGTTGATCTCGTCTTTCGCCTTTGCCCTTATCTGCATAGTTGCTTTCGTGAAGCTGATGCGAATACTTGCCCGGCAAAAGGAGTTGATGGCGGTGAAAAACGACTTTTTCGGCACTACGGCACACGAATTGAAGCGGCCCGTGGCACGTTTGCGGATGGCCATAGACAGCCTAGGGACGGAACGGGTGTACACAAACCGGGAAAAGAAAGAACGTTACCTTGCCATATCGAAAGAGGCCGTGAATGAGATGAGTAGCACCATCCAGATGATACTGGCCTTGTCGATGGCGGAAGAGGGTGTTTTTGAATTGTCGATCACGGAATTCGACCTGATCCCTATCATCTGCCAATTGAAAGGACAGTTTGTATCGACAAGCAGCAAAGCGGTTGAGATTAACACACCCGAGTTGCCGGAAAGGCTTGCCGTGCGGGGAGATGAAACGCACATCCGCCAAACCATCGCCAACCTGATCGATAACGCCATCAAATATTCGGGTGAAAAAGTGACCATCACCATAAAAGTGGTGAGTGAAGCGAAAAATGTACTCGTGACCGTGATTGACAACGGCGTTGGCATCGCTCCCGAAAAGCAGGAGTTGGTTTTCGAAAAATACACCCGCATACCCGGCCAAAAGAAATCCATATCCGGCTTTGGCATTGGCCTCAGCTATGTGAAAGCCGTGATCGAGAAGCATGGAGGAAGCATTTCCCTCCGTAGCCAGATAGATCGGGGCAGCGAATTTGTATTTAGCCTGCCTCGTGCCGCATAAATTGGCGAAATAACAACAAAAAGCAACAGAACTTATGCCTAAAATATTACTGGTAGAAGACGACCCGAACCTGGCATTCATGATCGCCGATGGGATGGAAGGGGAGGGGTTCGAAACAAAAAGCCTTGCCTCTGCCGAGGAAGCATTGTACGCATTCATCGAATTCAAGCCCGACATAGTATTCACCGACGTGAACCTCAAAGGCGAGATGGACGGGTTCGAATTGGCACGCCAAATCCGTAAACTGTCGGACATACCGGTAATTTTCATCACGGCTCGCACCCAGGTGGAAGACCTGAAAAAAGGGTATGAAATCGGCAACATCGACTATCTCAAGAAACCGTTCGGCCTCAGCGAGCTGATCCTTCGCACCAATGAGCTGTTCTCCCGGATGAAGGCGGTGCCGGCTCCGCCGCGGTCATCATTCATCGGTAAATACACGTTTTCGCCAGCAGAGCAATTGCTGTATGTGAATGGAGGCCAAATCCATCTCAGCCCCACCGAAACGAAGATTCTGGACATCCTCAACCGAAGAAGGGGCGTAATCGTGAGCAAGGCTGAGATCGACAGGCATGACATCGGCGCAACAGAAGGCAACGGGGGCAAAAGCAAGCCTGAGAAAAAGCGCAAAACCGCATTGAATGACGGGACATTCTACAACGGCGTTGTCTCGCTGCGGGAAAAACTTGGCCAAGACAAAAACCTAACCATCGAAAGCGTGCCAAGAAAAGGATACAAGCTCATTATAAAAGAATAAGCCGTTAGTCTGGAGAAAAGCTGTTAACATAAACGATAGCACAAAGACAACAGGGCTACGCCCCTTGCTGGATCAGACGGGCATTTGTGCTACAATGAAATCGGGACGATGTCCCTCGTGCCGGCCATAAAGCAGCAAACAGAAACTGAAAGGCAATAGGTATAGCCCAAATATCGTTGTAAAATTTTATAGGACAGGTGATTGTACAAATAATTACACAAACTATCTTCCATGTATTTCTTTGTTTAAAGGCAATTACGCATTTTTTGGTGGTGGAGTATAGTGGGTATCAGGAATGAAATGACGATTTTCCGGAAGAATTCCTTTCAGGAGGAAAAGTGGATATCCGGGATGTATAGTGTAATTATATGGCTGAAGGTAAAACGATAATTACCCGGTAAAGGTTGGCCTGTGTTTGGAATACAGATGTGTTGGAGGGATTCTTTGTTGAAACGATATCCCTGGCTGGATGTTTCTGTATCGCTTTGGTTGGGGAGATTCTGCTGGTAGATAGAAGTAGGGTAGAGAGGCTGATGATTTCGTGAATCTGGAAAAATAGATCCGGGATGCAACCCTGAGTCGCTTCCCGGAATTCTAGCCAGTTATTCGATTGGCACATATATCTCAGTCTTCAGTTTTTCCGGTTCTGTCCGGCCGGGATGATTCAAGTATTTCTCAAAACAGGGATAATCCCTGAGTCGAAGGTTGTTTTCGGGCAATAACTTACCGTAAATCGTATCATAGACTGCACCTAGATGCTCGTATGTGCCCTGATAAAGAAACAGCGCAAATCGACCTTCTTTTATCTCTTTGATACCGATATCTCCTTGTGGTTTTGTCTCTTTTTTCACGGCTAAACAGATTTCCGTACGCAGTTTTTCGCTTTCTGTGATTTTGGGGTCGTCGTGGTAAATGGCAATATGTTCTATACCTGCAGAAAACAGCTTGTGCTCTTTGATAAATTGCCACAGCCGTTGCCACGAGCCGCCGAAGTCAAGATTTCCGTATTCACCGGTCTGGCTGATGTAAATAACCTGTTTTGCCGGAATATCAACTACTTTCGGGCCTTTGATTTTCAGTTTCATATTCTTCTTTTCTGGTTTAATAATGATGATTTCTTTGTTGGTCCTGTATTCTGTCGGCGAAAAGCCATATTGTAGTTTAAATGCTTTAGAGAGCGAAGCCGGTGCATCATATCCTACTTTACCTGCTATTTCACTGACTGGGATATCTGAGTGACGAAGCAGTTTGGCGGCGGTTTCGAGCCTTATCCTGATTATATAGCTTCCGATTGGCTCGCCCAGAAAGGCGCGGGTTATCCGATGAAAATGATATGGTGAGAAATGGCATACCTCAGCCATTCGTGGCAAATCGAGGGATTCGTCTAAATGATTGTTGATGTATTCCGTAATGACATTCATCTGTTTCCGGTATTCATCTGTTGTCGTCGTTCTTTGTTGCATATTTTTTCCGTTGTTTATTTGTCAGATGCCTAAATATTTCATGACGCTTTCCGCATGTTCTCTGCAATAAGCTTGTGTAAATGCAATGTAAGGAATAAATAGGGATATGCTTATCAGCAATCCTGTTCCCAGTGCTTTGTAATCTCTGTTTTTCAGGACAACCCATAGCCCGAATACGATATTGGCGGTCATCGTGATATGTGAGAACTGAACAAGCAGATCGGTGCCGCTACTCCATGGAAAGACAAACAATCCCATTGTTCCGAAAAACATCATGGGGACGACCGCTATTGTGAGCCACATTCTCTCCGATGTCAGAAAGTAAATCAATAATCCGGTCATAAAAGCAATGCTTGAGGGCGCACAGGCATTCAGTACAATCCATTCAAGAAGATTTACCCGGACTATTCCCAAAAAGTAGTAGGTGCTGTTTATAACAGTCAGTAAAAGGATGGAGGCTAAAACAATACCGGTTATGCGTTCTTTCTTTGTCATCTTCTTTCTGTTTATTTTCAGACAAAGATAGGGCGGATTCCTGAATCCGGCTTTTCCATTCTTGCTGAGATTCGAAAACACCTGTTTGAAAAATTAATTTCTCAAACAGGTGTTATTTCGAAGCCGGGTAGAGAACTTATTCTCGCAACCGGAGGAGTAAGATATAATCTTCCTTGTTCTCGTCGACAATGGTAAATCCCAGTCGCATATAAAGCCGGATTGCCGGATTTCCTTTGCTTACACTCAACGATGTTTGGGCATACCCTTCGGTTTTCATCAACGCAATTATCTGCTGCAGCATACGGGTTCCGATAAGTTTCGAACAGCGCAATGGCTATTTCCGGAGTTTCCTCATCGATATAGCCGCAACCTTTCTCTCCGCCAGGGAATGTGCGTATCCAAACAGCTCCGACCCTTGTTCCGTCAACAATGGCAACCAGGCAGCAGTCGTCTTTTCCGGCTCCCCAATTATCCCAATACACCTGGACTTGCGGATGGTATATCACCTCTTTCGGATATGGATGGGCCGGGTCGGGTTGGAAGATTGCTTCATACATCATGCTTTCCGGCAAACCGTATTCCGAAGGAAGTATTCTTCTGATTATTAAATTCTCGTGTGTTCTCATCTTTGTGAATCATTTTTGAACTTTTTTACCATTTTGGAAAATTTCTTTTCCTGTTTCCGCCTCTCTTGCACAGAGCTAGTGTAATGCCATGCTTCCTTGCGAAGTTTAAGGTAGCTTTTGTATACTCCCGGATCGATTTCTCCGTTTTTGACAGCTTCAATCACAGCACAACCTTTCTCATTGATATGTTGGCAATCGCGGAATAAACAATGCTGTTCATAATCCCCTATATTCAGTATTTCCGACAAATCGGTTTCATCCTTGTTGGTTACGCCGAATAGTTTTATTCCCGGAGTATCGATTAGGACGCCGGAATCAGGCAATAATACTATTTCTCTGCGCGTGGAAGTGTGGCAGCCTTTGCCCGTTGAATGGCTGATGGCTCCGGTTTTGAGGAGCTGCCGTCCGCAGAGTTGATTGATTAATGTACTTTTCCCAACGCCCGACGAGCCGACAAAAACAACGGTCTCTCCTGCTACTATAAATTTCCGAAGAGGCTCGATACTTTCAGGATATTCCACACTGGTATAGAATACCGGTATCTTGTGTAAAATATGCATCAGTTCCGTTTCTGTCTTTTCCTTGTCAAAACCGAGATCTGTTTTCGTCAGGACTAATGCCGGTTGTATATTTTCATCGACAGCCTGTAACATAAAACGTTCTATCCGGCGCACATTGAAATTGTCGTCCAGGCTATGGACAATAAAAGCCTTGTCGACATGCGAGGCAAGAAGCTGTTTTTCGGAGATTGTCCCGCTTTTGAGGCGGAAGAGTGTCCTTTGGCGGGGAAGCATATCGAGGATGATGCCTTTGTGCGAATCTATGTATTCGAAGATAACCCAGTCACCCGTGCAAGGATATTCCGATGCTTCTCGCCCGTACAACATGTTACCAGCCAGTTCGCAGGTGTAAAAACCCTTTTCTCCAACTACTTCATAACAGGTTTTGTGTGTTACCGTTACGCGTCCGTGAGCAAGGTTTCTGTAGCCGGATTGCTGTTTTTGCAGGAGTAAGTCCTTCTTCCATCCATATAGTTGTAAATTGTTCATTGTTTTGAAATTTAAAAAGCGGAAAGGCGATTTCAAGACAATCGCCTTTCCTGTGGATAGGTTAGATTTTCTTTCCGATATAAAAAGCATATCCATAGAATTCTTTATACTTGTCGTATAATTCTCTTTCGTAGCGCTGACCGGCAATAAACTTCTCTACTGTCTTATTGCCGGCATATTTATGAAGGAACATTGCCTGTGCTTGCGGTTGCAATGCATAGAAATGTTCGATCCAGCACACCTCCGGCAATATGAAGGTTGCAACAGGCAGGTAACCCGCTTTTTGCATTTGGATAATTTTGTTTGGAAGGGTATCTATTTCCGGATAATGTGCCATCCAGAAGTTGTTTATTTCAGCCGGGCGTTCATCTGTAAACCAGGTAGCTTCAGAGACAGCAATGTAACCGCCTTTTTTCAGGTATTGCTTCCATTGGTTCAGCCCTTTCTCAAAACCGATATTGTAAATGGCTCCTTCCGACCAGATGAGATCTAACTCTTCCGGTTCAAAAGGGAGCTTGTCCATTGACCCCACCAGACCTTTTACCCTGTCGGAAAGACCAAGCCGTTCGGCGTCGCGATTGAACAGCCTTATGAAATCGGGAAAGAGGTCGAGGCCTGTGATTTGTCCCGGAGCGTTTTGAGCCAGATTCATTGTCTGTCCGCCTGTGCCGCAGCCTAAGTCGGCAATGCGGGAGGTGTTGGTGAGTTTGTCGACAAAGCTTAATGCCTGAAGAGTCACTTCAATACTTCCCGGTCCCTGTCGTTGCAGCGATGTAAAGTATTCGCAGATTAAACGAAAGTCGAAGTCGTGAAGCGATGTCTCAACCGGAGAGGAAGATGTGCTCTCTTCTTTTGTACTGTGGTCGTTGGATTGAAATTCATCCGTTTTTTTCTTGTAACTCATGATGTA
The DNA here is from genome assembly GCA_047605645.1 of Dysgonamonadaceae bacterium. Classification (GTDB taxonomy): domain Bacteria; phylum Bacteroidota; class Bacteroidia; order Bacteroidales; family Dysgonomonadaceae; genus UBA1309. The sequence continues at coordinate 8,414 of JASGFJ010000057.1, forward strand.
TGAATATAATGATCAGACGAAACAGGAGATAATACGCCTGTTTGTATCATTGGATAATAAAAAAAATGATATGAAAATAACTCCGGCAAGAATATGCCTGAGTTTAACTTAAGGGATAACCGATAGCGGAGCGCCGGCGGTTATTTACTAAACCAAATCCTTCTTAGTACTACACATAGACTGCAAAAATAAGAATTTATCTGAATATATGGGGCATTTGTATTGTTTTTCTGAGAAAAGGAGGTCTAAAATTTCAATATGCTTGTATTTGACTGTCCCTCTTCCTCGATACTTGTTGGCTGAATTTTACGGTTTGTAGGGCTTTTCTTTATTGTTGTCTTTATAGTATTCAGAAATAATTGCAAACTGTTTGTCTGTCAAAAGGAATGTATGTAAATCGTTACCTCCATAAAGTAAATAAAATTGTTCGTTTATATTTTTTGTTTTTAGTATCTCATTTACTTTCTTAAAGAAGTTTCTTGGTGCTGTGTCCCAGAATGATAGGTTGTCAATTTCCTCTTTCGTATAAAGTTTTATTTTTGCTCCGTTGATGAGGATGTTATTCATTCTTTCATAATCATTCGCCTTTTCCACAGTTAAGCTTGTATTTCTTTTTTCCAACAAGTTATTTAATTTCGGAACGAAAAAATCAAAGTTAAATTCAGCAAGCTCTTCAGCATCGATAGGGGTAATTCTAAAATTATCTTCATCATATATATCAAAAGAGTCTTTTAATTGCGCTTTTAAACCGTCAATCTTTGAACTGTCTGCATATTTTAGAAAATCATTATCGATAAGCTCTGTTGCAAAGCTCCGGTCTTGTTTTTGCATATCTTCTTTTTGTGCTTTTGAGTGACAATAAAATAAAAATATCGAAATGAATAGAAATGGTAATTGTCTCATCTTTTTAGTGAATGGATATGTTTGTGTACAGTGTTATTGATTGGAGGATGGGACGGACAGTCGGTCGGGATTACCTTGTTTAAACTTTCTTGGAGCACGCTTGTAGCTGTTGTTGTGTTCTCCAATAACAGTAAAGTCGTTTGGTAAACGTTTCTGAATTTATCTAATTAGATTCTTCCCGGTTATATTTTAAACTTTTCCAAGGTCGGTTTCTGTATCTTTTTTGACTACCGATTATTTCTTTTGTACATAAATTTAATCAATAAACCGGTGAAAATCAATAATGATCCGGCAAACATAATAGGCGACCAAATGCTAATTATCGAATCAGCTTTATCCAGATTTAGAATCATCCAAGTTAAGCAGGATAATAAAACTATTATTCCTGAAAATAAAACAATGCGACTTGTTAATTCTAAATTTCTATTCGTTCCTTTTTTAATCTTTTCCATTCTGTTTCATTTATAATTATTTTCATTGGCTTTGGTTCATTCTGATAAATTCTACGTCGAGGTTCTTAAGCTCAATCCAATTCCAAACTTAAAACTCTACAATTTATATGTGTCGGCTTGTTTGGAAAACAACAAATCACAGTATCTCTCTCATTGTTATGACCTAAAAATACGAATACTTTGGTAGATATACAAATACGGAATCCTGTCTGCCACGAATTGTGGGACAGGACACGAGCCGTGAATACAATACATTATCCAACCTTGAACGCAGAACGGCTGTTGTAGCTTGCCGGCAATCGTTTTATTTTTCAATAAATTCATGTGTATTTCTTCTTATATATCCAATAATCAACTCCGTCAATTTTTCTTTTTCATAAAGTTTAAAAAACTCGCTATCGAACTTCTCCAGTGGATTGTTTTCGTATGATTTACTAAAGCCCTCTATGGTTCCATCATCATACTTTTCTAAATCAGGTTTAATTTCCTTATACAACAAATTCGCTCGTTTAACTAAATCAGCAAAACCATGAGCTCCAATGGTTAAAAAACCACTTTCAGCAATTTTTGCAATTTCTTCGTATCCATTAAAATACAATTGATTAAATCCTCCGTTGTTTACTTCTGATTCAACCATCCAGATAGAGTAAATTGCTTGCTGTCCTTTTGATAATCCTTTTACGATATCTGATTCATTTCGTTTATCACCTTCCATGTTCACAGAAATAGTATCAAATATTGTTTGGTTCAAGTCCTGGTCGGCCAATGTATCAATAATTTCTTTAGTCAGTTTTTTATAAATCGGCCGATTCAGGAATGATTGAACAGATTGTTTTATCTCTTCATCAGTCGGCATTCTATTATTCGTCGTTTGTCCTTTACAACCCAACAAATTGAATATCCATGAAAGCATAAGTATGTATTTAAATGTTCGTGCCATTGTCTTTTTGGTATTATTGGTAAAGGCTACCGGATTGCTGTTCGGCCGGGTGGTGGAACAAAGTCCTGCCACTTGTGGCGGGCGGCTGCGCGGTCAAACTCACTTTCTAAATTTCGGCTTTGCTTCGCCCGATGCCTGGCTTCTTGTCAGATGCTGTTGGAGACCTTTATTGCTACGATTGAATACAACATTGGGATTTTGTTTCCTAAATGTTTGATACGGAATTTTTTAGGTTCAAATTCTTCCGTATTGCTAAAAACATTATATGGTGAATAGTCATATTCTTGAATTTCTTTGAGTTGAAGAGCGTGATTCAGTAAACTATTTATTACTTCACTCATACTATGATTCCATGTTACGCAAGATTGGGATATTTCTGCATTTCTGTCTGCATAAGTTCCGTCTTCGGTTTCGATAATTGGTTCTGCATTAAAATAATTATAGCCGATTTTCTCAAAATTATCATCAAACATCCAAACGACAGGATGAAATTCCACGAAGATGAATTTCCCGTTTGGTTTTAAAAATTTTGAAATTAGTTTTCCCCATTTATCTAAATCGGGTAACCAGGTAATCGCGCCATAACTTGTGAAAACAATATCGAATGGTTTATCCAAATGATTTTCTAGATCATATAAGTCACAACAGATAAATTCAGTATTTGAGTTTGTTTCTTTGGCAATTTTTCGTGCACTTTCAATGGCTTTGTCCGACAAGTCTACACCCGTAACTTCGGCTCCAAGTCTGCTTAATGAAATAGAGTCTTGTCCAAAATGGCATTGTAGGTGCAAAATAGTTTTTCCTCTAATGTCTCCAAGTATTTCTAATTCGATTGGATTTAAAGAGGTTTCTCCTTTTAAAATCCTTCGAGGTTATAAAAATCAGAATTTAAATGCGTGTCTACTTTATTATTCCACGAATGTTTATTGATTTCGATATAATTATTTTCAGGTTTCATACGTATGTTGGGTTAAAATTATATATTCCGGCGATATCCAGACAGTTTATTCACTCTTTAGCCTGACAAAATTACCGTTTTTTTAAGACTTTTGCCTCCCAAATACAATCATTAATCCTGTTATGTCTATTGTTTACCCAAATGTTGAATAAAATGATTACTTTTGGATGTTAACACATAAAAATATGGCAAGACCCACCACTAAACAGACTCTTATCGTTGCCGCAAACAGCGGATTCGAGAAACTTCGGAACCTTATCGATTCCATGCCGGAAGAAAAACAAAACGCCGTTTTCTCATTTGAAGGCCGGGATAAAAACCTGCGTGACGTGTTGATTCATCTCTATGAGTGGCATCGCTTACTGCTCGAATGGGTTCGTGCGAATAAAGGCGGTCAGACAGTCGCTTTTTTGCCCGAACCTTATAATTGGAAAACCTATCCTGCCATGAATGTAGAGTTTTGGAAGAAACATCAGGCGACTTCATTGGCCGATGCAAAATCGATGCTGGAAAACAGCCACCGGCAAGTAATGGCAGTGCTTGACTCTTTTTCGAATGAAGAATTATTTACCAAAAAACATTTCCCCTGGACCGGAACTACCAGCTTGGGCAGTTATTGTGTATCCTCCACTTCCAGCCATTACGACTGGGCCGTAAAGAAACTTAAATTGCATTTGAAATCAACCTGAAATCAATCAGGATTGATTATCACATCATCGCAATACCGGATAGGAAGGAAATGAGATGCGCAACCTGAGGGAGAACGTTTTCCATTCCTTTTCTCCGACAATTGGAAAGACAATGAATATAGAAGAATTTCGCGAATATTGCCTCTCTGTAAAAGGTGCTTCCGAGTCCTTGCCGTTCCTGGGGCACAATGTTCTGGTGTTTAAGGTGATGGGGAAGATGTTTGCTTACATTCCTCTGGAGCCTAAAGACGGAGTGTTTAAAGCCGATTTAAAATGTGATCCGGAGAGGTCTATCGCTTTGCGGGATAAATACAATGGAATTGAGCAAACAGATTTCAAGACCCTGTTGTGGAACTTAGTTTCTCTGGCGAGCGATGTGCCCGACGAACTAATCAGGGAATTGATCCGGCATTCGGTCGATGAAGTGCTCAAGAAGCTTTCCAAACGCAAACAGGAAGAATACCGCAATATGTGACATTAATTGTGGGGCGTAAAGTTAATCCCTGCTTTCCGTGCCTGTGCATGTTGCAGGTGGCGGTTGATGGTATAGTATTTTTCATCTTTGATAAACCGCGCTCCTGTTTGTTTGATCCAAAACGAAATATTGTTCTCGACACAGATGTCGTGCAATGCCATCACCCAATCGAAATTACAAGGGCGGGCCGCATAGCCCGATTCACCGCCTGCCACCACTTGCTCCACCCACGAACCGATAGCGTATGCCGATAAATCGATTCGCTCCAGCAAGGGTTCACAAATAATAATTTTATGTTTGATTGGTGCGCGCTTGTAGATAGGCAGGCGGTAATCCGCCCGTTCCTGATTTTCTACCGTGCAACAAATGGTCACATGTTCGTAGCCATCTCCCCAATCCTCGGGCAGCGATTCCGAGAGGCGCTCGATCCGTTTGGTTATCATCATAAAGCGCAAGTCGCTCCGCAAGCGTATCATGTTCCAGGCTTCGGTGCGCCATGCATCCGCATCTTCCACGAAGAAATCGGAGGTAAAACAAGTGTAAACCAATGTTCCCGAAGGTATTTTATAGCTTCCGTCCCGTTTTTTCTGTACCGGTAAATTGAAATTTTTGGTTTGGGTTACAAGATTACTGTCGACACCCCGCTTCGAATCGCCCCGGAAGACATAGCAATGCCGGCAACCCGCACTCAGTTTATGGCAGCCGTGCCACAGGTTCCATATCACAGATTTTCGTTCGATTGCGTTTATCCTCATGGTATTTGTTTTCTATCTTCTTTGTTCAGGAGAGACTTTCATCCCCATATACCCCTGTTTGCATCTGTCAAAGGAGTATTATTCATCAGAATGGGAGCTGCCTGTTTCGTTTATCTTTCTTCTCAAGTTATCTTGGTAATTATCCATAAGCTTGCCAATGTTGAAGAACAGATACGAAAGAGTCTTTATAACCGGATTTTTTATACAAATGTATTCGGTAGCCGTGAATATAGTCCCGCCTTTTCCGTCGGCTTCAAATTCTCCGTTCCGGAAACCGGTAAATAACTGTGCCTCCATGTCGAATGAATAGAAAGAGTAGGGGCGCTTCTCTTTTGTCCGGAACCGGATTGTTGTTCCGCTTTTGCCTCTCTCGTCCCATATTTCCATCCCCTTGTTGTTCTCAAGAATGACCAGGCTTTTCAGGCTGTTGCGGTAATGCCAATCGCTGTTGTTGGTCACTATGGCGTACACGGTTGCGGGTGGAACATCGAAATGGCCTTTGCGGGTTACTCTTCTCCCGGAAGGCAGAAGCGTGCCTGTCAGAAAGAGAAGAACTACACCCCCGATTATTCCGGTAAGGATATACAGAAGTATTATTTTATTTCTTGCTTATTCCTTTATTTTTCAGGTTGCCGGATAGATTTTGCTGTAAGAGGAAAGAAAACAGCGGTTTTCAATCCGTCCTTTATGGCAAAGAATTTATTCTTTGAGCTTTCAACCTACGTCACTTATTCCGTCGTCTTTGAATGATGTTTCCATTCCAACAGATTCTCTTTTGCAGCGGGCGTGTATTGAAAAATCCAGTCGACAATCTGGCAATGGTTTAATTCTTCGCATTCGCCGCAGGTGTCGAATCCTCTTTTAGATACACATTGGCGTATTTCGCAGATGTCGCTGCAAAATATGGTCTTTACTCCATCTGTGCGACACCCCATGCAGTTGATAGCTTCTGCGGGAATCTCCACATTGTTGAGGCTACTCCATTCACGGGCAGTCTTTTCTCTCAGTAGATCGTTGTTATTCATTGTGGCTATGCGGGCGTCACAGGTTTCACAATCCAGTCCGCAGCAGGCAATGAGCTGTTTTGTTGTTTTCATCTATTACTCGTTTATGTCCAATATATTGAATAACTCAATCAAATTCTCTTCCGGGTCGTATAAATGAACCACGCGCATTCCCCAGCCGGGCATGTCCATCGGCTCGTTGATGAATTTAACCCCTTTTGCCAAAAATGCAGTATAAGTCTCATCTACATTATCTACTTGAAAAGAGATCATCGATTTTTCACGGTATCCGGTAGTTTGCGTTTTGTCGGCATTGCCAACAACGGGTGCCATTAAATCGGATGTAAATATGGCAAACCCTTCGATTCCTTCGGTTACTTTGAAGCTGGCGTAACACTCTTCTATGTCCCAGACGGCTTCCAGTCCAAGCTGTTGCGTGTAGAAATTAAAACACTTTCGATAGTCTTTAACTAATAACCTAACGTTGCTGAATTTCATGTTTATTCGTTTTGTGTTGTTTTCTAAATCGATATCTTAATGACTTCTTTATGAGTAGGGTATGGGCTGTTTTGCCTATAATTCTTTTCTTAAGTAAACCATGTCGATAAGTTGTATTCCCTGTTCAAACATAGCGTGGTCATAGTTGTCTGTAAAGAAATTCTTTATCCGATGCGATTGTTTAAAACCGCAACGTCCATAGAATGCGAGCATAGAGGGAACATCAGCTGTACCGACAAGCATGGTTTTGTAGTTGTTCTTGTAAAGAGTTGAGATGTATTCAATCAAAGCGCGGGCGTATCCTTTTCCCTGATCGTCCGGATAGGTTGCGATGTTTTTCAATTCACAGGTTTCCCGATCTATTTCGGCGACAACACAAACCGTCTTCAAGGCGTTGTCAAAGAGAGCGAACATGTCGCCTTTTTCCAGATACCTGTCAATCATATCCTCCTGTTCGTCTGCCAAAAGCAACAAATCGAGGTGTTGTTTCTTATTATCGGTAATCTTTTCTATGTTCATGAGTCCTTCTTTTGTGTAGAGCATCCTGATTCTGAATGGATGCATAAGCAAATGGTCATAATTAGTTGTAAGCGTATCTGAAATCCAGACAATAGTGATATGTGCGTTTGTCTACACAATCCTGTTTTATAGAGTTACTTATTCTTGTTTCAAAGCACTATTGCCCTGTTCAAACTCTGCTTAACGTATATTGTGCTTTCCTTTCAAGTAATTGCGAGCGACTTTAGAGCAACTTAACTTGATATTTTATACTTTACCATCCGGTCTCAATTTCTCCTCTTTGCAAATTATTGCAAATAATGGACTTATACTATTCGGTTTACCTCGATGACGAATGATTGTTTTTTATGGCACACGACTGATTTTATATAATAGAATGCATGTTGTCCGGGCGCAGTGAACTCTGCTTTCGATAGCTGTTGAATATTTATGAGTACGTATTTCAATCAGTACTTTTTTGTTTTAAGGCAGAGCTGTTATCCGTTTGGCGTAAACAATAGACTTTTTAATCGAATGGAGCTGATTTATTCTTTTTTCCAACGTTGCAATGTCGATAGAAACTCGCGCAGTATCGGACGCGCCTCATCGGGAGTAAAATTATTACCCGTTTCAGTGTTCCAATGGTCGAGAAATTTCAGATTGGTTTCGAGCATTTCATCCATAGTCACCCGATGGGTAAAGGCACCGTCCCGGTAGCAATAATGACAATACTCATGGTTTTTACCACCATCGGCGTTGGTGCCGAAATCTTCTGCGATTTTCATGTTCATCCCGCAGCTTTGACAGATTGCTTGATTCATGATTTTTTGATTTAATTTGTGTATGAGATAGTTTCTATTTCAAGTTTTGCTTCCGGACATTGTCTTTTTTGTGCCGGAATCTTTGTAAAGATACTCTTTCAATTCGGATTATCCTGTTTATCTCTGAATAAAATTACAGTTTCTTTGATACTGCTTATAAGAAGAAAAAACATTACTCCTTAAGGATATGGTGGTTCCCTACTGAGGGAATTGTCGTTCCCTACTAAGGAAACGATTGTTCCCTGCTTGGGGAATTGATGTTCCCTACTAAGGAAACGATAGTTCCCTGCTTGGGGAATTGCTGTTCCCTGCTAAGGAAACGGTTGTTCTATTCGTTGAGCTAAAGAGGTATGCAAGGCTAATTCGTTAAGATGATTTTTGTCTCAGGAATATGAGGGATGATGTGTTGGATTATTGCAGGCTGTATATCAATACAGAAAAGCCATATTGAATGGAAATTTGTGCATGTCTTTTTGCGATATTTCCGGTGAATTATGTGAAACACCTACGGCGTATTTATGTCTAATCACCATGTTTTTTCTATTGCTATGTTTCCCCCAGGGGGAATATTATTTGGACTTGAGATTGGTCGGTTTCCTTTTATGGGGAATATTATTCCTGCCTGACATCTTATTTCTATTGAAAGGTTTCTTCCTACGGGGAATAGCATTCCTGCCTGACATCTTAGTTTTTATTGAAAGGAAATCCTTAAATGGAATATTTCCTATTTCATTTATTTTCTATCATCTAGTTATTCCATCACCTTTTCCTCATTTCCCTCTATTGAAACTTCGACAGCTTTTCGCCGTAGGCGATTCCTCGCAATAGAAAACGGATGCAACATACACCATCCCAACCTCGTAGAGGTTTCATTGCTCCATCGGTTTGGAAATATATTGTTCATCGTATTCTATTTCAAATAATATTAAAAATTCAAGGTGTGCTTCTCTACATGTTTGCTTTTTGTAATATTGTCCTTGTCTTTCAATATAATTGGCGATACCCGGAATTTGTGATCTCCCCTAGCTGAATGCTTCAAATCCTTCCGGAAAAATTTCCTTGTAACCAAACAATTGCCATTCATTCGTAATGCCGAGCTTCGTTTAACATCTGCCATCAAATCAGAAGAGGATTGTTTGGACGACATTGTTTTTTTTGGTTGTTATTCCCAAGTAAATGTGTCAACGTATGCGTCGAATGTTAATGGTTGCCCGATACCACAGGTCTTGAGGGTTTTTCGTATGCATTCTTGTTCAGAAGGAGAAAGCAGGCGTTCGCCTTTTCGGATGCGATAGTAGTTTTTTCGACCAAATGAATTGATTAAGGCATTGGTCAGGCATCGGGCTTGTTTCTGAGGTAATTTTTCCAGTAACTGAATGAATCCTTTGGCGTAACGCTCTTTATCGGCCGATTTGTAATATGGACAGTCTCCCGGTAATGATTCTATATGTTTCGGATTCAGAATATTAATCTTCACTATTTCCAGAGGAAGAAGTTGTTCCGCAATCTGTCTGAGGCAGTTTCCGGCCAAGCTGCATTCGCGCTTCAAGCATATTGTAAAAGCATAGGGAATGGAGGCGTATTCTAAATTATTTTTCATGGCAGCAACAGGTGTTTCGTTATGTAAAATCAGTGCTTTCGGTTTTGTCCTTTGAGATATAAACAGCTTTATATCGCGTACTTAGACAGACGAATGTGTCCGTTTTCAGATTATTCCAAATATACTATATTTTGAAAGGATTCAAAAAATATTCGAGACCTTTAACACTTGTCGGCTAATCGGCTGTTTATAAAAACAAGTAATGAGACTGCGCGGAAAGGCGGTTTCTCAAAGCAAGGATTAATGCTGCCTTTTCTGCTTCAATCGTCTTTTTTCCATGATGGATATATATATGCAACACCGCATAACTATCGGTCCGGTATTGGTTTTAAGTGGAGATAGTCTCTTTCTTTTCCTTCCCTGATTTGTCAAAGCAAGCCATGTCGTGGCACCTTTGGCTACTCAATGGTTTTTGTATAACAATAGACCGATGGGAAGTGGGATATGCAATTGGGAGGATTGCATTTGTAATGCTCGTCCTTCCGTTCTTGTCGTTGAGGCAAATCAAAACACAATATCCTTTTGGTATTACATGTTTAGCCGGTAGGCCGATCATGACATCTTCTTTATTGAAGCTATCTCTATGGACGGCAATTCTAATTTTATCGCCGCTTTTGCCCCGAAGAATCGCCGGAATTTCAACACGCCCATTGTGTATGGATATCCGTTGTGTTATTGGTTAAAGATAATATATGTGTCCTGATTATCAGGTGTAAAACTTAGCAAGAATAAGAAAAAGTATTTGCCCGATAAAGAATATCTTTGCGAATTATGAACATACAAGAACAAAGCCGCCTGGAATACCTGTCGAGAATTAACCGCGTGATGGATTATATTGATAAGCACCTCGACCAACCGCTGGAGCTAAAAACGATTGCTGCTGTTGCTTGTTTTTCGTCGTTTCATTTCCATCGGATATTTACTTTTCTGATAGGCGAAACACCTATTGATTACATTCAGCGCTTACGGGTAGAAAAAGCTGCATGCAAACTTCGCGAACCCGATGCGAAGCCTGTGACAGAAATTGCTTATGAATGTGGTTTTGGTAGTGTGTCGCTGTTTAGCCGTACTTTCCGAAAATACTTCGACATGACACCTAGTTGTTTTCGCAAAACAACGAAGCCTGTTTATTCTCAAAACGGAAATCTTTTTAGCAAGAATGGGCAAATGCTTAGCAAAAATTTGAAAAGCTATCCGAATGGATATCCGGATCTTTGCGTTGTCGAATCAAATCAAATCTATTTTATGACAACAAACATTCAAGTGAAAGAAATGCCTGAAATGAAGGCGGTGTATGTACGCCATATCGGGCCGTTTAATCAAATCGAACAGGCTTATAAGAAACTGTTTAAATGGGCGAATCCTCGCAGACTCTATGTGCCAAATGTTTCCAAAAGTGCAACTGTAACCCACGACGATCCTTCAGTCACCGAAATGGAGAAAGTGCGCCAAAGCGCGTGTATTATCATCCATGAAGATGTAAAAACGGATGGTGAAATAGGAAAATTGACCATTCCCGGAGGGAAATATGCTGTCGGACACTTCGAACTTGGTACTCCCGACTTTGAGAAAGCCTGGAACACGATGTGTCACTGGTTTACCGAGAGTGGTTATCAGCAGGGCGATGGATGTCCATACGAATTGTATCACAATGATTACACCACCCATCCCGAACAGAAACACATTGTGGATATCTGTATTCCGGTAAAACCTTTGTAAGGAAGAAGAATCACCGGAAAAAACAAGCCTGAAAACTTCTGTACAATAGAAGTTTTCAGGCTTCGGTATGTTGTGCCTGCGGTTGTTTAATTGTCCCTTCTCTATAATCGCAGGCTGCAGTATATACCAGCGTGTTATATTTGACGGATAAAAAATAAGGAAAGGGGAAAATCTTATCAGAAATAATTCGTTGGAGGTAAGGAATAGGCTGAACTGAACGCCCGGGTCAGGGGCTGCCGCTATTGCTTTCTCTGTTATTGAACGTTCGTATAAATGTCGGATTTTGTTGATATTGAAACGTTGTGATTCGTTGAAACAACGGTAGTCGTAATCGAGCTGTTGGCAGGCAAGTTGTTTATTGAGAAGGAATGATTAACAAGTACAAGCGTATAAGAAGACTACCGGATAGTAGAAATGTATGTGTTTAAAAATCAGTTGGGGGAAAGCGGAGTGAGTTGAGAGTTCGGAATGTGTTGCGGTTGCTGAGAGCTATAATAAAGAGCTGTGTCCCCTTTTCTATTTTTTGTCTGTAAAGAAAGAGAAGATGACTTTCAGCAACACCTGATTGCAACCGGTAAATAGTGTTGGACAAAACGGGCAAACTTAAACAAAGCTTCGATTGCCTGATAACAAGTCAGACCATCGAAGCTTTGCTTGGGATGCCGTCGGATACTATTTTATTTCCTGCATCAATTTTCGGATGACCGGTGAAATAAGTATCAAGACTACTCCTGCTATCAATGCGTATAGAGCAAAATCTTTATATCCATCGGCATACATTGTCAGCTTGTGCAATGCCGAATCGTGTTTGTCGGGCGAGATGCTAGCCCCAAACAGCCCGGCTACATATTGGCCGTAAGCCGAAGCCAGAAACCACATTCCCATCATGAATCCTTGTAAACGGTAGGGCGAGAGTTTGGTCATCAGTGACAATCCGATAGGGGAGAGGAACAGCTCCGCAAACGAGACAAGCAGGTATGCCAGCGCAAAAATATTCAATGAACCTTTCCCCAGGCTGTCGGCGGAGAACTTGACTGCATAAAATATGTAGAATCCCAGACCTAAAAGTAGAAATCCCAGACCGAATTTAACCACAGAGTTGGGCTCAAACTTCCGTTTGGCCAATGCCAGGAAAAATAAACCGATGAGAGGTGCAAAACCGATGACAAATAGTGAGTTGATTGAGTTATTGACCACATTAGGATCGATGGATATTCCCAATAACTTGTTTTGCAGATGTTCTGCTGCAAACAGACTCAGGGAGCCGCCTGCCTGCTCGAATATAGCCCAGAAGACCACGGAGAAAAGAATGAAGCACAAGGCTGCAATCAGCTTTTTATTCTCCGAAGCTTTGTTTTTTCTCATTTCGTAAAGAAGATAAAGCAAACTGAAAGGCCCGATGAAAGACATAAAATAGTCGGTATACTGTGTATTTGAGACCATGGTCATGATCAAGGGGATGGCAATTAATGTTCCGGCATATACAGCGTACTCTTTGAGTCTGCTCTTTTTCTGAGTGAGGTCTAAAGGTGAAAGTCCGATGGTTGCGAGCTTTCTTTTTACAAACAGAAAATTTACGATACTGATGCTCATCACCAAGGCAGCCAGCCCGAATGAGATATGCCATCTCAGGTGTTCCGGGATATAGTCGCCCAGTAAAGTGCCTTTTCCGATGGAAATAACGAAGCCTCCAAAAAATGCACCCAGGTTAATTCCCGAATAGAAAAGCAGGAAACCGGCATCTCTTCTCGGATCGTTTTCCGTATATAGCTGCCCGACCATGGATGAAATATTCGGTTTGAAGAATCCTGTTCCGACAATGTTGAAGGCAATACCCAGAAAAAAGAGTTTGTGCGGGTCAATAGCCAAAAGGATGCTTCCGGTTATCATCAAAAGCCCTCCCCAGAAAAGAGAACGTCTGAATCCAAGTAATTTATCGGCAAAGAGTCCTCCTATAAAGGTAAAAGCGTAAACAAAGGCCTGAGTCGCGCCGTATTGCATCTGAGCAACCTTGCTGTCCATGAAAAGTTGATAAACCATGAAATAAGTGAGCATTCCACGCATGGCATAAAAGCAGAACCGCTCCCACATTTCCGAAAAAAACAATCCCCACATTTGCTTGGGATAAGTACCGTTGAAATTTTGAATTTCCTCTAACGTGAGTGTTTGAGGAGAAGTCGTTTGTCCACTATTCATCAGACGTCATTTATTTGGATAATCTGTTTTAAAAATTGGACAAAAGTACTTAGAATATTGTTATCTGGTGGATAATTGTTGTAGTTTTTGTTTGTTTAACTTGTTGGTGATTGTTGTGAGGGTGTTTTTGTTTCAACTTGTAATCGGTTTTGGGTGAATTGCATCCCAGTCGCATAAAGGAGTCGTTTGTCCTCTTGTTGACTTGTGTGTTCTTCTCTTAGCTGTTGATACCAATGGTGTAAAGCAGGTGTTTGCCGTTTGGGGCTCTCTGTTTTATGCAGGTATATTATTCCTCCGAACGAATCTTCTGTATATCAGGTCGTAGCAGGACAAGCTTGTCGGGAAGAACCGATAAGCCGGCTATAAAACTGCGGACAGATGTAGCTTCCATTCTCGAAGAAGAAGCTTATTCGGAAAAACGTTTCTATTCCTTTATTCTTTTACTGCGTCCTTGTATTTTTCGTGCAAAGGACGTTCGGAGTAAATATAAAGGACGTTTCCTATCGGGTCTTTCACGGAGAAGGCACGGTCGCCCCATTCGTGGTCGGTAATATCTTCCGTGAAGGCTATTCCTGTTTGTTTCAGTTCTTCATAACAGGCATCTACATTCGCTGTTTCGAGATTTAAGCTCACACCTCCTCGAAAATGGACTCTCTCATAATAATCGCTGTCTCCTTGAAATGACAGATACAGAGGAGAAGTGTCGCTATCGCTTTCCAGGCGGATCACGACATACCATTCTCCATCATCAAAGCTTACCTTTGCCTGAAAATGCCGCTTGTAAAAGTCAATACACTCTTTCAACTTGTCGGTATGAAATGTAATGGATAAAGATTTTATTTTCATTTGTATAGATTGTATTTGTGAATTGGTTCTGTGATACATTCAACGCGAATTCTGTTGGAGGTGGCAGTCACTCTTTCGGAGTATCCGCCATTGGCCAGGCGAGGTGTGCCGGGAATGGCAAATTCGTCATTCCTGAATATTTTGCTCACAGCTTGTCTTTTGCCTACATGACTTATCAGAGGTACGGATCTGATACATTTAGGTTCGGACGAGCCGGAAGCAATATCCTTTCGTTGCATTATTTCGGGTGTGGCTTCTTCTTCGAAAGTCATACAACCGGAATAGAGTCTTTTGGCGGGATTCATATATTTACCGTTGTTTTTAGCCTGGAAATAGAATTCGTAAAACATCTGCGAGCACTTCGATAGCGCTATGAGCTATTTGCCAGTCTTTTGTATTTTATAAAATCTTACATTTGAGGTGTAAGTTGTTGAAAAAAAGACTTTCAGCAGGGATTTTTAGCGGTTGAGGTAACGATTCGACAACTGTGCCTAATTCTGCGTTTTGTGCTGTATTTCTTCAAATAATTCATTGTAAATCTACAAAACTTTATGAATAGTAGAGCTTAAATCTTAAACAACTTGTCATATTGGGAAAGAGTTAAGACTTCATATTGCGCAACCTCAATATCATTAGGAAGTTTATCTCGAAGTACTGGCAATATGTACTGACAGTTTGTTTCAAGAACTATTTCTGTGAGTAGATTCTCGATTTGGTTATCATGGATGTTTTCAATTTGGTCATTAAGGATAAAGTGTAAACATTTAATATCCATTTTATCTGCAAATTGTATATAGGCGAGGTCAAATGCAGCTATTTGACCTTTTTTTTTCCCTGTTCCAGGATTCCCAGCAACAGGCGTTATCTTAAATTCATAGCCTTTATCTGTTGGGTCAGCACTTAAAATTTCCCGTTCTCCATAAAGTTTATAGGTAACGCTTGAAAAACACTCATTGAATTTTGCAACTTGCTGTTGTATTAATTCATCCTTTGAATTAAGGTTCTCATTGATTTGGCTAAGTTTCTGTTCGATTTCCGCAACTCTCTTTATTGATTGTTCCCAAAGCCTTTTCAACTCCTCATTTTTTCCTTTTTTTTCAAATTCCGAATTTAATTCTGTGATTATTTTCTGTAAGTCATCTACTACTCCATTCTTTTTCAAATGAATTGTAAGATTTTTCTCCTTTGCCAATAATAGGTTAATCTTTCTTTTTATTGCTGCAATATTTTTGTCTAAGTCAGGCAATTCTCGTATAATATATTTGAGTTTCTCATCAATCATTTGATTGTGAAATTGCAATGTATCTTCAAATGATTTTTGAAGATTTGGAATCAATGCTTTCGCCTCATTATATAGATTAAAAATTTCGGCTACATTAACATTGGATTTCTCACTCTCCAACTCGTTTTTGCTTTCAACTATCAACTCTTTTCGCATTTCAAGTCGACTCAGTTCGGTTGAGTATTTGTTTAAATCAAACTTTACATGATTTAATTCAGATAATTCTTTTTCAAAGGAAGGATTAATGTTAAAAGCTTCTTTTCTCGTTGTTAATTCTTGAATACTTCTTTCAATTACCAAAAGTGATTGTTCTATCATTGATAATGTGCCTTCCTTTCTTAATCGACTTTGCAGGTTTTCTTCAGTTTTTCTATCTCTATTTAGTTTGTCTTTATATGTATTGGTATTTAATTCTATTCCTAACCAAAATAGAAATAATGGTTCATATTCGTCTTTTGTTGTTGTGGTATGTAGTACTTTCAGCGTATTCTGCAACCTATTCTTTTCATCTCTGATATTTTTAGAGATGATTTGCCTAAAAGTTGGTTTATCTTCTTCGGAATTGAAAATACGTTTTTTTAGTTCTTTTGTTAAGGCATCTGTTCCTTTGTAAGATTCGCCATTTATTTCAGTAATTTTATCACGACGAGAAAGGAAATTTCTTTTTATACAAATTTCTGTCAACGGGTTATCTAAATCATCAACTAATGACAATGTGACGATTATATTATTTTGCTTTAGGAAAGTTTCAACTTCCGTATTTGTGTTTTGAGTAAACTCTGTATCCTTATAGATATTTTCACCTTTTCCTCCCAAACAGTAGTCGATTAGCCTTATTACTGTGGTTTTACCAACATTATTTCCTGATTCTTTTTTATCGG
>JASGFJ010000058.1:0-24354 GCA_047605645.1 Dysgonamonadaceae bacterium
AAACTGAGTTGAGCCTGAATGGGAGGAAACAGGAAAAACAACAGAAATAAAAAGGTGAGGTTGCATTTCATAGGTGTTAAGAATTTAAGGAAGTTATATCCGCAAAATATCTAAAACAAATCGCGATAATAAAACATTTTCATATAAATACGAAATAAAACAGAAACAGCCAAATAATCCAACATTTTATAATAAAAATTTAAATAAATAAACAAAAAAAACAATTATACCATTACGAATATCAGAGTTGTTATTCTTTCAGATAGAGAGAAAGTAAACATTTGAGATTGAATTGAATTGACAGGCCGAATTCCATAGTAAATTTATATTTTTCAATCGAATATCATCCTTTAAGAATGCACTTCCGGGCTCTTCTGGACACCCATAAATGAGTTTGCAGACCGGGCACAATCAAATCTTTGAGAAGGTGGAAGAGTTCCCTTTTGACCAATCCTTTTAGTTTTGAAGTTCATTTTTTTATACAAAAATTAAAAATTCCACAACCTCATTCCTACATAATGCCCGTGTATGACTGCCATCCAGATAAAAGGCAGATAAATCCGGCATCGATTGATTGTTCTCACACAGATGGAACCAAAAGTTTTCGATTGCCTCTTTTCATTTTATTTACAAAATAATCACAGCCACCTATCACATAACTAACCATATATCAAAGCACCACCTTCCAACAAAAAGCATATATGTCCTAAGCTTTACAGAGTACAATTTATCACTTCTACAAGAGAAACCTTTGTCATTAATTTTCGTTTTACTGTCAATAAATGAAGCAATATCTCATTTTCTATTATATCTTTGCCTAATGCTTTACCGTTAAATAAATACTGGTTATTAAACTCTTAGCAGTTATTAAAAGAATAGGCATTTTAATTTTTAACAAATTCAATTTAATGTAGACGACTTGTATATTATAAGAAATACTCTGGCATAAGTTTAATAGAAATAAATGAATGAGTGAGGAAAAACTAATTTTAGCCCTTAAGCATGGAAGCGAAACCGCATTTGAGGAGATATACCTTCTCTATTGGCATCGTGTATTTCATTTTGCATCGTTATATATAAATAACAAAGAAGAAGTGAAGGAAATTGTACAAGAGGTATTTATAAAATTATGGGAGTCTAAACGCTTTTTACAAGAGGGAAAAGACCTTAAAAGTTATCTGTTTATCATTACACGAAATCATGTATTCAATAAGTCCAGAAGCAACTATTTTAATTCCGGGTTTTATCAACAAACAATCGATAATGCTTTAGAATATTCTTATTGTATCGAAACTGATCTCGAAGCCAAAGAGTTAGAGGGCCTGATAGAGCAATTGATTTGCGAAATGCCTAAGCAACGACAAAAAATATTTACCCTTAGCCGCAAAGAACATAAAAAATACAAGGAAATAGCTTCCATCCTCGGCATATCCGAGAAAACCGTTGAAAGACACATCAACGAAGCAATTAAATATATAAAAAAGAAGCTGAACTCATAACCGCACAAATCATTTATCCAACGGGTTAAAGCCAAAAGCATATAAAACCACTAACGTAACTCAATGGCGCAAACTCTCCAAAAGATGAGGATTGCGTTGTCTCTACCGTTGACTGCAACGACCAACTACAGCCGTTATGAAGAATGGCTCTACCATTTAGAAAATAGATTAACTACAGGTGGATAGTTGAAATTTATCAACTGGATAACAAATATGTACAAAGGACAAAAAATGGAATGAGTACCCCTCAATGTGTATACTTCTGCAACAGCATCAATCCATCAATAAAGAATAAGTCCCGGATCTCTACAAAATGTATCTTTTGGTAAATCGTTTTAAATCATTATTTTCGTATATCCTTTATAAATAATCCATTAATATATTTCACCGCCATTTAGTTGATGAACCGATTTGTATTCATCGTTCTTAGAGGAAGGATAAGTTTATATATAATTTTCTTTGTCGGAATAATTTTTTTGAAAAAAATATATACTCCTTTTGGGGGGTAGTTTATAAAAAAGTGTATTTAACTATATAGGGATAATGATGAACGATTTAAAAAAATCTATTAATTCTTTAAAAGGTAAATTTTCTTTTAGAGACAGGGAGTTGCTTGATAATAAATCAGTAATACATGAAATGGAAACCCAATGGGATAATCCGTCAATTACATCAATTGATTCATTAGATATAAAAGAAGAAATGTGGCAGAATATTTCAAACCATATACATTCCGGAAAGAAGAATAATAAAATATTATTTTTTAAAATATATGGTTTTGCAGCTACAGTATTCTTAATCGCGGCCCTAAGTGTATTCTATTTTATGCCGAATGGAATCAAAAATTCCATTATTTATATTGTCTGTACAGGCAAACAGGACAATAACATATTTACCCTTAGTGATAAAACAAAAATTAAATTGGGGGCAAGCAGTAAGTTAACTTATCCGGAAGAGTTTTCAACGGAAAAGCGGCTGGTACGATTGGAAGGACAAGCTTTCTTTTATGTCGCAGAAGACGCACAAAGGCCATTTTCGGTAGAAATAGAGAATGTCGTTATTACCGCTTTAGGAACTTCTTTTGAGATATTTCATGATAAGCGCAACAACATTATTGAAACCATATTATTGTCAGGAAAAGTTAAGGTAGAGCATCAAACCAGGAGAAAAGAAATGAAAAGCAATATTTTGTATCCTAATCAAAAGCTTACAGTTTCTTTACATACGGGAGAGGTTGTAATACAATCTGAAAATGCGGATAAATACTCAGCTTGGAGAAATTACAACGGACTCGATTTTACGGATGAAAAACTATCGGTAATCCTTCCCCGGTTAGAGTATTGGTATGGATGCCAAATCCTTTATGAGTCAGAGGATATACTTGGTGAAAGGTTTACTTTCAAGATAAAAAATGAATCACTCGACAGAATACTGGATTTAATACATCAAACGGCAACAATAGGATATACGAAAAATAAAGATAATTCTGTGTACACATTATACCGTCAAAAGAAATAAACCGTAAAACTATACGTATGAAAAAAAACAACAAATAAAACACATATTCCCCCCATGTAACCAATGGGAATGAAAAATACAGATATTGCCTTAAACTAAATTGTTTCCCTATTTCAATAAGATAAATCAGTTCTGCTCACCAAACTTCAAGTGTGATCGGGAAGAAGGCTTATTGTGTCTCCAGTTGAACTAAAAAAATAAAACCATGAAACCTCCATAATCTAAAAAAGAACATCAATTATTGCAAGACATCCTATCCTCAAGCCAATCTATCCAGGCTTGACAGATACAGTGAATATTGGTAATCCGGAGCAGAATATCTAAAACGACGAATTGAGAAAAACAGAGAATGCACTTCGAAGAGGAGTAAAAAAGACGAAAATATACTGTTAGTATCTCCAAATAAATTGTTCAATCGGACACTGCTTGAAAGAGTGATAAAGACACAAGGTGATCCTTATCGGAAACTGCCATCTACCGTTCGCATTTAGCCCGGACAAAAAACGGTCTGAATCACTAAACGGCAAAGACTTTGAGGCAGGATCGCATATATAACTTTTTAACTACTGGCTATTTTCTTAAAATTAAAGACAAGCAATCTCGTCATTATTATATCTATAAGTGCCATCTTTTTTTTTCTCCGAACGGATTGATTTGAATTAAAAGATTTGTTTAATACGCTTTGCAATACTGCAGGCACAATATGTTTACGTATGAAAAACCATAAAATTTTAACATTCCTTATCGTGCTACTGTGGAGTACATTTATTTCAGATATATATGCCCAGAAAAGCATATCCGTCCATCTAACAAAAGTTCCTTTATCCCAGGTAATTAAAGAATTGGAATCAAAAACGGATTACACATTCTTTATTAACGACACACGTGTCGATGTCAATACACAAGTATCGGTCAGTGTAAATAATGTTTCTCTCGAGCAGGCATTGAAAAGCACTTTTTCTTCGACCGAATACACTTACGAAATTATTGGCAAACAAATACTTATCAAAATAAAAAACACCCTTCATAGAACTGCAGAAAAAGTAGTCGCAGGTGTTGTAACTGATGCCAAAGGCGAACCCGTTATCGGAGTTTCTGTTTCTCAGAAAGGCACTAGCAATGTAACCATGACCGATATCAATGGAAATTACAGCCTGAGAGTACCGGAGAAAGCCGATATCCAAATCACATATATAGGATATATTACTCAAGTATTTAAAGTAGATAAAGTTCCACATACAATTACATTACAGGAAGATAATCTCCTACTCGATGAAGTTGTAGTAGTCGGCTATGGCGTAGCTAAAAAGAAAGATCTTACGGGGGCGGTTGTCCGTGCCGATCTTACAAAACTACAAGACTCTCCGAATATAAACATTGCATCTTCCTTGCAGGGTTTAGTACCGGGACTGAATGTTGGAGCAGTCAATCAAGCCGGACAAAATCCCAGTATATCGATTCGTGGCAGGACTTCCATATCAGGAAGCACAAGTCCATTGCTTGTATTGGATGGAATTATATACCGGGGCTCACTTGTAGACATCAATCCAAGCGATATAGAGTCTATTGATGTACTAAAGGATGCCAGTGCAGCAGCAATATACGGTTCAGAGGCTAGTAACGGCGTCATTCTCTTAACCACCAAACAAGGAGGAGTTATGGATAAACCGGTAATAGAGTATTCCGGTTCTTTTACTTACCAGGAAGCATCGAAGCTAAATAAAATGAAACCGGGAAACAGAAATGATTTTTTAAGAAAAATCGGAGATCGTTTCCTATCCGAAAGCCGTATTGGCGATGACATGCTTCAGCCGAATACGGCATGGAATCCGGTAAAATACTTGATGGACAACAATGCTATCAACGGCTACAACAACGGCACTGATACGGATTGGTATGACCTGCTGACAAATGACACTCCTCATATTCAAAATCACAATCTCAGCCTCAGGGGCAAAAGTAGTTTAAGCAATTATTATTTTTCAATAGGTTATACCGACCAAAAGAATCTTATAATCAACGATACCTATCAGCGGTACAATATCCGTATAAACCTGGATACAAAAGTCAGGGATTGGCTGAAAATAGGTACTCAATCCTTTTTTTCAACGGGTAATTCTTCAGGAATATCACCATCTATATATACAGTTATGATATTGCCTCCTCTTATTACACCATGGGACGAAAGCGGAGAACTTATCAAAGAACCATACAAATATTTCGGAAACCCTTTATTAGCAATAAAGCAACCAAACGAAAAGAAACGTTACAACATAATGGGAAATTTTTATGCCGATATAAGCTTCCCATTTTTCAAAGGATTGAATTACAGGTTAAATACATCTCAAAATCTTGTTTTCGACAAGAACTTCAACTACAATCCGCAAGGAGCTAATTTTCAAGGAGAAGGCATAAAAATAAATGCGTCTCAATACAATTGGACTATCGACAATATTCTTTCTTACAACCGTAATTTCAGAAAACATGCCGTAAATGCAACCTTTGTTTATGGCGTGGAAGAACGCAAAAACGAAAGCACTGAAGCCGGAGCAAAAATATTCAGTAACGGAGTATTAGGGTACAACCAGTTACAATCAGGACAGGCCGACCAACAATGGGCTAGCTCTACAGCATGGAAAGAATCCAGCCTGTACACTATGTTCCGGATAGGATACACCTATAATGGCAAATATATTTTTACAGGGACAGTCAGAAGAGACGGTTTTTCCGGTTTCGGGGAGAATCACAAATTCGGGACATTTCCGTCGGCAGCTATTGCCTGGCGTATCAATGAGGAGGATTTTATGGAGAAGCAGAAAAACTGGCTCGACAACTTAAAGCTACGCCTTGCATACGGAGTAAACGGAAACCGCAGCCTCGATCGTTATCAAACAATGGCGAAACTTGAGAATCAAGTGGGTTATTTATATGGAGACAAAGCAACACCCGAACAAATGCAATGGATAAGCAGCCTCGCCAATATTGACCTGAAATGGGAAACAACAAATTCTTTAAATATCGGTATTGATTATAGTTTGTTCAGAGGGCGTTTATTCGGTGATATGGAATATTATACCTCTCACACCAACAACCTCCTGTACGATATAAACATACCGAACATCAACGGATTAAATTCCGTATCCAGCAATATTGGGAAAATGGGAAATCACGGATTTGAATTTACGGCCACCGGTATTCCCGTAAAAACCAAAGATTTTAGCTGGAGTATTACTTTCGCCTATTCGATAAACAGAAATAAAGTTATCAAAATATTAGGCATAGATTCTGATGGAGATGGAAAAGAAGACGACTTGATAGCGAATAAAATATTTATCAATAAACCCTATGGCGTTGCATACGATTATAATATAACCGGAATGTGGCAAATAGCAGACAAAATAGCCGGGAACATACCTACCGGATTTGATATCGGCACGTATAAAGTAGAAGATATAAACCTGGATGAAAAATTTGATGCGAAGAACGATCGGAAAATCATAGGCTACACCGATCCGTCCTATCGCTTCAGTATACAAAATACATTAGGGTACAAAAACTGGAATTTTAAATTCTTTATCAATTCAATTCAGGGAGGTAAAAACCGTTATCTAGGACAACCTGCGCAAAGTATCCCGAATCCGGATAATATTTACCAACAGAACATTTTCAATTTTGATTATTGGACTCCCGAAAATCCGAATGCCCGATACAGGCAAATCGGATACTATCCTCCTGTTTTAGGAGAATCTTTTTCACCTTATATAAAGCGTAGTTTTGTGCGCTTGCAGGACATCACCCTGTCGTATAATTTTTCATCAAAAGCATTAAAAAAAACAGGAATAAATCGGTTGAAACTATTCCTGACCGGAAAAAACCTACTCACCATTACCAAGTGGGACGGATGGGATCCTGAGATGGGAGATGGTTTATCGCTTTCGGCTTTTCCTTTAATGAAAAGTTATTCGGCCGGACTAAATCTAGAATTTTAAATACTGACGATTATGAGAACGATTAAATTTATACTAACAATTTGTACCGCATTTGCACTACTTAATGCATGTGATGAGAGTTCTTTTCTGGAAGAGAAACCTTTGGATTTTTATACTCCCGACAATTCTATGCAAACAAGTGCACATTTTCAGGCTTCGGTGAATTTTTTATATAACCAGGTAAGATATATCTACTGGGAAATGAATCCCGACACCAAAAATGCATTGTATTATGCTACTGACTTTGCATTCAATGCTACAGATTATTACAAACCGGCTAAACTGAACGATTATCGGGCTACAATGGTTCCCACATTTTCCGTTGTTGATGCTATATGGTCTATCAACTACAAAATAATAGCTAATGCAAATATAATCCTGGATAGATTGCCTGCAGCAGAGAAGGTGTCCGAAGAAAACAAGAAAGTATTCAGAGGGGAAGCTTTATTTTTCAGGGCATACGCATACCGATTCCTGGGGCATTTATACGGAGGTGTCCCCCTGACTCTTCACGAAATAAAAATTCCGCAACGAGATCACGTAAGAGCTTCGAGAAACGAAGTGTATGAACAATGCAGGGCTGACCTCGAAGAAGCGGCACAACTGTTACCTGATATAGATAAGGTTAAAGACGGTAAAGTAAACCGACAAGTAGCACAGCACCTGCTGTCTGAAATATATATTAGCCTGAAAATGTATGATAAAGCTATAAAGGCATCAACTGCTGTTATAGATTATCCGGGCGTCGCATTGATGACCGAGAGGTTCGGTTCTCAAAAAGACAAGGACGGAGATGTATACGGGGATTTATTCCGGCGGCACAATCAAAACAGGACAAGCGGCAATACCGAAGGACTGTATGTCCTTCAATATGATCATCTAAATGCGGGCTCAAAGAAAAGTAGTAATTTGAACTGGTCTTTAATTCCTTTTTATGTAAATATTCAAATTTCCGAGAAAAACGGAGCTGGAGAAACCATCAAAAACTCCGCATTTGCAGGGCCTACAGATATGAAAGGAGGACGTTGTGTCGGATGGATGCAGCCAACCAACCATTTTATAACTGAAATATGGAAAAAAGGTTCTGGATATGACATCCGGAATTCGGTTCATAATATTGTAAGGGATATAAAAATAGATAATCCCCAGTCTCCGGCTTATGGAAAATGGTTGGTAAAAGACGGCTACTACAAACAACTCGACTCTATCCGTCAGTGGTATCCGATATTAACAAAATTGTTTTCTTATAGAGATTATCCCGATGACATAAAGGCAAAATCATCGAATGGCGAATTCATAAAAACAGGATTTGGCGAGTTTGTACTTCTGACCACAGTTCAAGGTGGGTTTAAAGATGAGTACGCATTCCGTCTGGCTGAAACATATCTATTAAGAGCAGAAGCACAGCTCGGGTTAGGAAACACAACAGAAGCAGCCAACGATATTAATATAATAAGAGATAGATCGAAAGCGACGCAGGTAAGCGCTTCTGAAGTAGACATGGATTATATTTTGGATGAAAGGCTAAGGGAACTTTATGGGGAAGAATTGAGAATGGTGACATTGACTCGTTTGGGAAAACTTGTCGACCGGAATAAGAAATACAATCCCAAGACGGGAAAATCGATTGACGATCATCACAATCTATGGCCTATTCCTTATGCCGAAATAGAGCGCAATACGGAAGCCAAATTGGAACAAAATCCGGGATACAATTAAGCCAAATCAATAAATACAATGAAAAAACTGATCCGCAAAAAAGGCAGATCAGTTTTTTCCAAATGCCATCCACCTAAAAAACTCTAAAAATGAAGAATATAGCATGTATACTCTCCGGATTAATGATTTCCGCTTTTGTATCCGCTGTTTATGCGTATAACAAAGAGCCGGACAAACAAGGACTCAGGCTATGGTACAACCAGCCTTCCCAAGCATGGGAAGAAGCACTTCCTTTAGGTAATGGGCGAATTGGCGCCATGGTATTTGGCGATCCAATCAATGAACTTTTTCAATTGAACGAAAACAGCCTTTGGTCGGGAGCACCCCAAGATGGAAATAATCCCCAAGCCTTACCGAATCTTCAAGCCATAAGAAATGCAATAAATAGTGGAGAGTATAAAAAAGCGGCAGATTTATGGAAAAGAAATGCACAAGGCCCCTATTCTGCCCGCTATCTTCCTTTGGCTGATTTACATCTGGAAATGCAAGGGATCGGAGAAGTCCGAAATTATTACCGGGATCTCAACCTGTCGACTGCTCTTTCCTCAGTTGTATTCGAATCTAATGATGTAAAATACAAGCGTACGTGTTTTATTTCCCACTCGGATCAGGTTCTGGTTGTGCAGATTGAAGCTGACAAAAAAGAATCGCTATCCTTCAATATAAGCCTTGACAGTCCGCTTCGGCATTCCATCAGGAAGACGCACGACAACACGCTTGCCTTAAGAGGAAAAGCTCCTAAATACGTCGCTCATCGAAAATCGGAAGCTCAACAAATAGTCTACGACAATAACGACGGAGAAGGGATGAATTTCGAGGTGCATGTAAAAGTTATGATAGACGGAGGCAAATTAATTGCGGAGAATGGCTTGTTATCTGTAAAAAAAGCAAATGTTGCCACGCTCATACTTTCCGCAGCGACGAGCTTCAATGGCTTTAACAAATCGCCCGGATTGGATGGCAAAAATCCGGAAACAATAGCTTCAACCCATCTTCATCATGGAACAAAAAAAGCATATAAAGAGCTACTTGAAAACCACATTACTGATTATCAAAGCTTATTCAATAAAGTAGAATTTGAGTTAGGAGGTACTTACGAAGCAGCAAAGCTTCCGACCCGGGAACGAATAAAGTCATTCGAAAATAACGATACTGATAATGGCCTGATAGTACTCTACTTTCAGTTTGGCAGATATTTAACTATCGCTTCCTCACGGCAGGGAGGCGGTATCCCATCCAATTTACAAGGCCTTTGGAACCGCTTTATACAAGCTCCATGGGGTTCGAACTATACGACTAATATCAATACGGAAATGAACTATTGGCCTGCCGAACCGGCAGGTTTACCCGAATGCCATCTTCCTTTACTGGAATTTATAAATTCATTATCAATCAATGGGCAGCAAACAGCATTGATAAACTATGGTATTCCCAAAGGTTGGGTTGCACATCATAATTCGGATTTATGGGCGCAATCGGCTCCGGCCGGAAATTTTGACCTTGACATGGCATCCAGTGCTCCGAAATGGTCATGTTGGCCGATGGCCGGCGCCTGGTTTTCAAGGCATCTGTGGGAGCACTATATTTATGGAGGAGACAGGAAATACCTTTCGGAAAAAGCCTATCCTTTAATGAAAGGGGCCGCAGAGTTTATTCTTGGCTGGCTTCAGAAAGATGAGTCGGGCTATTGGATCACCAATCCTTCATCATCCCCCGAAAATGTATTCAGCTATATAGATAAAAACGGACAGAAGCAGATAGGCGAAATAAGTAAAGCTTCGACGATGGATATAGCACTGATATGGGATTTATTTACCAATTGCATCCAAGCTGCAAATACATTAAAAACAGACGGTGATTTTGTCAGACAACTGGAAAAAGTAAAAAAACATTTATACCCTCATCGCCTTGGTTTAAAAGGGCAACTGTTGGAATGGTTTGCAGATTTTGAGGAACCGGAACCAGAACACAGACATTTATCGCATTTATACGGTTTACATCCAGGAAATTACATAAACATTCGCACAACTCCGGATTTGGCAGCCGCCGCGAAACAGTCATTGCTTCTTCGTGGCGATGGAGGCGGTATTGGTTGGTCTACAGCCTGGAAAACATGTTTTTTTGCACGTCTCGAAGATAGCGGTAATGCGTACAGGCAGCTTAAAAAAGGTTTAAAACTGGTAGATATTACCGATAAAGTTTCAATGGTAAAAGGAGGAGGGACTCTTCCGAATATGTTCAATACACATCCGCCATTTCAGATAGATGGAAATTTCGGCGGGGTTGCCGGCATAGCAGAAATATTGCTTCAAAGTCAGGGAGAAGAAATATTTCTACTTCCTGCGGTGCCAGCCCATTGGTCGGAAGGGAAAATCAAAGGTTTAAGAGCAAAAGGAGGTTTTATTGTAGATATGTATTGGAAAGACAACCGTTTATATAAAGTCGTAATAGTTTCTACTTTGGGAGGTAACTGCAGGGTTAGATCTTCGGTTGACTTTGTATCAGCTAATGCGAAAATAGAAAAAGCCAAAGGAAAGAATGTGAATCCGTTTTACCCACCAATCGATGCGCCCAAATTCCTGAAAAAAAAGAACAGGAAGCATCTTTTGATATTGGAGATAAAAAAAACAAATGTCATTGATTTTCAAACAAAAGCCGGCCAGACATATATACTTCTGAGAAAGTGAACTCGGAACTCAATAAAAACAACAGCAGTTTTACTCAACATAAAGTCAATCGAATATCTGTTTTTAACGATATTCGGCTTTTTGACAAGCTCTTTCAGTTCCGCTATTCTCTGATTCAGAAATTCGACAGATGCTTTATTGGTTCGCTCCTGCAATTCAATTGTAACAATGATGACAACATTGAGTAACTTTTTCAGCTCCTCTTTGTTTATTGCCTTCTTTGCTTGTTCAATAGTCTCGGATATTTTATTCAATAGATCTGCCGTTAGAGGAAATTCAGGATTGGGTTGATTATTCAACTTTCAGCTAATTTCTTCTTAAGCCTGTGAAATAGCATCTATACGCAACTGTATGCCGATATTTGTATTATCATCTTGATGCCATTACCTCCTTATTCCTTTACGATATCCAGGCTCTCTACAATCGTCCCTGCTTTTGCCTGATTTCTTTCTCTATTTCTAAATGGGTTACTATTTTTGACTAACTTTTTGATTCGAGATACCCAATGAGTTCATTAATAGCATATAAAGGTAGATTCGTTAAGCATTTTGAGAAATCCTGTTGGTATGAATTAAGTATTTGTTGCTGAATTTCGCGTACTTCGCTAAAATTTTGATTAATTGCATAGCTTGAAACCACTTCGGGCATGCCTCCCACATAATAAATAATATTGCTTCAATAGCTCTATATACTTTGTTTTAAAGGTGTTTATCATTACCCACTGTTGAGTCTGAATCATATTATTCAAATCGTGTTCTCCTAATGCTTCTAAAAATTCAGTAAAACTTAGAGGGTATAAATCTAAGAACTCAACTTTGCCTACAGGAAAAGATGTATTCTTATGCAATGCGATTCCGAGTAAAGAACCTGCTGCTACAACATGGTATTCAGAAGCATTTTCTCTAAAATATTTCAATGAGGTTAAAGCTCTCTCTGCTTCTTGAATTTCATCAAATATAATCAGCGTTTTGTTTGGCTCTGGTTTTATTCCTGTTGCGATCTGAATAGCCAATAAAATACGAGGTATATCGAAATCGTTTAAAAACAATGTTTTTAGCTGTTGATTGTCTTCAAAATTTATATAAGCGAAATTCTCATATTCGGTTTTGGCAAATTCTTTCATCAACCAAGTTTTACCAACTTGACGAGCACCTCTTATAATAAGAGGTTTTCGTGCCTTCTTTTGTTTCCATTTCTGTAAGAAACTTAATGCTGTCCTTCTCATATATTTAATTATTCTCCCTTCTTTACATTTTTAGCATACGACTTTATGAGAAAATATACACTTTTACCCCATGACTTTATGTAAAATGATGCACTTTTTATATTTCAAGCTATTTTCTCTGAGTTATACTTCTGCTATTTATCATTAAAAATAGTTGTCAAGGAGTTCTTGACAATTGAACACAGGAATCTGATAGCAACCGTATATGTATTATTTTTTTCTTAATACTTGAGGAATGAGATTGAGGGTTGAAGTTGAAGGTTGGATACCGATCATTAACTGCTTATAAAATAGAATGACTATTATTTTGCTTTATCAGGGATGAGCGGCAAATAAAAGGACAATATAACAAACACAGGATTTTGCTATTAATCCATATTCCATACTATATATGGATTGCTTAGAAAGCAAAAAAACGTATAAATCAGATGTTTATACGTTTTTTACTTTTTTTTGAATTTTGAAAAGTGGAGCTGGAGAGAGACTTATACTCCGAACATATTCTTCTCGTTTTTAATATTTTATTTCTGTCTGTTTTGTCGAGTGTTTGTTGCTTATCTTAATTGTTGTCTGTTTTATTAATCTATTTTTTTAACTTCTGACAAGGATCTGAGCCACGCCCACGTTTTAAGTCCTCCAATTCCCTTTTCAAAAGAGTGTTTTCAATAATCAATTCTTCAAATCTCTTTATAAGATTAAGTGAATCTAAAGAAGATGATTCGTTCGTTGATTTAGAATCTTCATTTAACATTTTCCCTTTGCCTGTTATAAGCCATTCAATATTAACTTGCTTATAAACGGCAATAAATTTCGCCACAACATCCTCTGTAATGCCTGTTTTTGACTCAAGAGTACCTCTTGAAACACCAATTATTGAATAAAAATCCCTTTTACTAATATTGAGTGTATCAACGAAATACAAAATCCTTTGCTTTATTGGTGAAATTTTTTGTTCTTTTTCTTGCATAATGGCGAAATGTGTTGTACTATTGCATAATCTTTAAAGACTTGTTAAGTCTTTAAAGAACTTTACAAAAATAAACAGCAAATATAACAAATAAAATACTTAAAACTAGGTAGTAAAATGGAAGAAAAAGACAAATTACAAATCGTGAAAAAACGCATCGAAAGAGAAGGTTTGACCGGTGATTTTGCGCAAGCAGCACGCAAAGCAGGAGTAACTCCGACAGTAGTAACTACTGCACTTAAGAAAGAAAGATGGGATGTTCTTACAAAAAAAGAACGTAAAGCCGCAATGAGCCTACTACGCGTACTTGACGAAAGAAAAGAACAGGAAGCCGAATTTGAAGCACGCATACATGAATCTAACTAATCGGCAAAAGCAAATAGTATCGTTAACTGCAGTCGGACTTTCAGCCAAGGAAATTGCTGACAAAATAGGTTCTACAACTAGCACAGTAAACACACATTTGCGAGATATCAAAACACGACTAGGCCTCCAGAAAATCACAGAAATTACAGCCTTTTATTGGCTCAACTTTTTCGGGAAAAGCCTGGAAGATGAACGTAAAAGAGTACTCAGTACCATATTTATACTACTCGTCATTATCCAAATATTTACTGGTTCTAATGACTTTGTAAGACGAAACGTCCGAAGTCGGAGTAAAAGGATAGAGACTATCGAATCTTAAAGCGACAATAACAATAAATAAAAATCAAATCATTATGGAATTCAAAACAAAATTCAACGGCCGGCGCATGAATGGCATTACCGATGCTGGCAATGAGATAAATTATCCTCTTATCAAGGATGAAGACATGCACAAACTTAATCCAGATATGACAAACTATGAAGATGCAACTGTACTCCCCCTACTCTGCTCATTTTCGCCAACAGCTAAAATGGCCGATTTTCTGCAAGCCTCAGAAATTGTATATGTCGAAGAGATAGACAGAACAGACGATTCCGCATGGACTATCTTTTTAATGCCTATGCGCCAATTCACGTATGAAGAATTTAAAAATATATTATTCAATCTAATAAAAACATTCAACCTATGAAACCGCAATGGGATCGACTTAGCACGCAATATATTGATGTGTCGAAGCTATTAAAGGAGTTTCTTATGCTAACGACTGAAAAAAAATTTGAACGTGGCAAAAAAGCAATTACCGACAAATTCAATAAGTTAACAGCCATGATGGAAGAGTTCGATAGATATATACAACCCATCAGTCCGATAACGATTAGAATGCCGTTCGAAAGTGATGTATTCTCCGAAAAATGGCAATTCTATAAAGATTTTCTTCTCGAGCAACATCAAACATTTTTATCTAGCCGTTCAGAACAAATAATGCTTAATAAATTGAAAAAATGGTCGTCTAAATCGGAAGAAAAAGCCATTGAATACCTCGATTTTTTAATTGTTAACAGATACAAGAAGTTCTTCCGCCCATCCGACAAACAACTTTCAGGTGAAGAATTGCCGGCAGACGAAACACCAGTCAGTTCAACAGTAGATCTTACAGTAGATAAAAAAATGAGAGTATGAAAACACTAGTTTATTATCCATTGCTCAATACAATTGGCCACGTACGTAGTTTCAGAGGAATGATTTTCGCAGAATTTCCCGGTATGGGAATTATGCAACTCTCTATCGAGGATGTTGTTTTCCTAGGCGAAAAACAAACAATTGAAGATGTTATGAATGACAAACGACGAAATTTCAAACAACAATGACTCCACGACAATCAAAAATTACAATATGGATTGTAATAACAATTATTACAGCCGCTTGCTGGTACCAACCAGCAAAATGGGTATTGAAAATAATATTGAAATGAGAACTCCAATAATATATTTATTATGCAACAGCTAACCCATATTCAAAAAACGACACTAGAAAAGATTCCGAGCTTCCAGAATCTACTGCTAAACATGAAGCCGGCCAATCTACTGCTTATTTATTCAGATATAGACACAGTTGAGCAGTCGGTAAGTGAGAACAGGCTTACAATTGAGGATTTAGATATTATCTACAAAAGCCAGGCTAAAAATCCAGGATTTGAATATATAGAAATATGGCTATCTGATTTCGAGACCATATCAAACATCAAGAATCCTCTTCAGGACAAACGTACTGTCGCTTTATTCATATACAAAGAAGCCCGGAAATTCTATTTCTCAGACATGAAAGTCATATTTGAATCACTTATGCGAGGCGAATACGGTCCGTTCTACGGTTCTGTCGATGCTACAAGAATTTACTCTGCCTTCACACATTATAGGCAAACACGAATTTTTGAAATTGAAAAACTGACACAAGCTAAAAAGAAAGATTTAAATGCTGATATAGAACGTGTGCAAAAAGAAGCGCATAGTTATGTACACAAAGTCTTAAGAGAAAAATACGGAGAAGCATATAAAGAGAAATTCTCGGTCGAAATTTTGTTCCGAAAATACGAGTACGAAAGAGATAAGAGAGTTACTGAGATTAAAAAGGAATATGCCGAAAAATTTGGTGTTGCGTTATGAGACAAGGATGTAAGATATATGAATTCGCTGATAATAAGACTGCTATTGTATGTGGAGGCGAGCCCGATCATCAATGCAATGATGATGCTACAGTTTATGAAACTTTTGATGGTATCCAACACTTTTTTGAAAAAGAAGAAAATAGAGTTGAATGGTACGAGTTCCACTATAAAGAAGTAAGAAGCATGAGTGTAGCATGTTCAATATGTCATCGGGCAGCTATTGACAATGCAATGTGGTTAGATATTTAAAAAAATTCAGGATGAAAAGCTCAAAAAAATCATTTTATAACCTCTTATATAGAGTCAGAAGCAAAGGCTTTAAGGTCGACCGTAAAGCAAGACTGATATTTATCTCCCACAACAGGCAAGATGAAGCCCGGAAACAAAAAACTCTCAATCGATTGGTTAATGAGTTTGGTTTCGAAAGACAAACGGAATTCTAACTCTCATAACAAAAAAGATGACCACCGCCGCAACAAAATTCTCAAAAATAGAAAGTTCAGAAATAGACAGCAAAAATCTATTTTCTGATAACATCGACAGAACAATCAATTTTATACAGGAGAATTATTTGGTTAAAATACCAATACACGATCCATCGAAAATACAGATAGAGCCGCGTGAAACAATAAAAGATTTATATCCGTACGCTCCTCCATCAGTAGATGACATATATATGCATCTCTATCAAGAAGGAATCTCCATTTCTGAGACAATCCTGAAAAAAATAATTCGTAGTCCAAATCGAATAAAACCATGCAATCCGGTTAAAGAATATTTCGATCATATTCGAGGTAAATTTAAGGGAGAAAGCCATATCGACATTCTATTCCGCCACATAAAAGCACGCATTTTCGATAATGATACATCCGGATACTACCAAACACGTTCAGATAAATTAATAAAGAAATGGCTCGTAGCGTGTGTGGCATGCTGGGTAGGTGGCGTTCCGAACGATGTAGCCCTCGGATTAGTGGAAGGCATTGGCGGTGTTGGGAAAACACATTTTACTCGGTTTCTGCTCCCGGAAGAACTACGAGACTATTATGTACAAGCTTCAGATGATACGACAAAATTCGACATGGAAGATGCATTTACACGGTATATGCTTGTGAATTTTGATGAAATGTGTGGTCTTAATCGAAGAAATACCGAAACATTCAAAAAGGTTATGTCTGAGAAAAGATTACTAACAAAACATAGACGGGATGAATTTGCAATACATAGGCCTCGCCTTGCCTGCGGAATATTTACCAGCAATTACAACCAGGAACGCGGTGGGTTCCTGTTGGACGAGTTCGGACTTCGCCGGTTTGGCACAATAGAAATAACCGATATCGACCTCGAATATTCCAATATAGTTGATGTAGATCAGATATGGGCTGAAGCCTTAATGTTGTTTGAGTCCGCAGAATTCAAATATCGATTCGACCAGGAAGACTATCCCGAGTTAGTAGCTTATAATAGCCGATATTTAAAAATAACTGATGCCATGTTTTTCCTGCAACGATATCTCGAGATACCTACAAGTCGGGACGAAGAAAACGTCGAAAAAATGACTACTACCATGATTTTTAATCGACTCAGGCAATATATCGGAAAAGATGACATCAAAAAAATAAATATAAATAGCATTGGGGTTGCACTCAACGCCATGGGATTTGAACGAGCCTCTATGCGCATTGAAGGAAAATCAGACGCAGTAAGAGGATATTATGTAATAGTAAAAGATTGAATTATTTAAAATATTAAAATCATGATCGAAAAAACAAACATTCTTAACCGCATCTGTCGAATGTCCGAAGATGACAATAAAGGTCTACAAATGACTGTAACTGTGTTAAATGCATGCAAAATTGACGGGCAAAATCGTGTTACATTTCAGGTAAGTGACGAAGTACGACCTTCAGCTGCACTTCAATCTGTAGGTATTGCCGGCGATTATATATGCTGCGCATTCTTTATTAAACGTAGCGAACTTGAAAAATATTAAGTAATCAATTAAAATTAGAAGCAGTATGAGCCAAAGAGTGGATAAGGAAATAATAGAAAGAGAACTGGAGCTTTTTGCAGATTGGCTATTTTATTGTAAAGAGTTATACAATATATATGATGGTGAAATGGTGGAAGAATATAAAAAATCTCGTTCAGCATGGGTGGCTTCCCAGAAAGAGGAATATCCGTATTTATACGATGACATTGTTCCTTAAATACCTTTTTCAATTTAATATGAATTCAAACTACCCGACAGTTGAAAACTCACGCCTGGATCGGTTTTCTTTTAAAGAAAGTGATCGGGTATTAATCCGATGGGCGAAACGAGAACCAGAAGAGGCAACTATTGCTAAACTTTATATAAGTAGGCAATCCGGGCATGATGTCGTTTTTGGTGTTACTGTCACAACGGCTACATGTCAAAAACCTTTCGCAGTAAATCATTGCCTTCTAGCGAAAATATAAAACAATGAAATCCTAAAAACACGCCTGGGAGGATTGTAGTTCTTAAGTAAAGAATATCTCTTGAACCACCCGCCTCGCTTCATCTCGAAGCCTGTGCGGGTATTTT
The DNA here is from genome assembly GCA_047605645.1 of Dysgonamonadaceae bacterium. GTDB lineage: Bacteria > Bacteroidota > Bacteroidia > Bacteroidales > Dysgonomonadaceae > UBA1309. Next base: position 18,702 of record JASGFJ010000058.1, read on the forward strand.
ATTCCCTTATTGTGCATATATTATCCCTTCTTCGAAAAGAGAGCAAAATGTGCGCTTATATCTATTCCACAACAATCCCCCTCTCAAATTATCTATTTGGCTAGTTCCTTCATTCCATATATAGAGTACTGGTAATTTTCTTTGCCTGTATTTATTGTTAATTATTATAAATATTTGTTTATTGAATTATTATATTAAAGAATAACGCAAAATAAAATACATAAAATTTAGGTTACCACATTACCACATACTACATAAAACAAAGATATACAATATATTATATGTGGTAACCACACAAAAAAAACAAGGTTACCACATGGTTACTACAAGTTACCACAAATCACAGGTTACCACATGGTTACTACACATAAACCACTGTTTATAAAACACTTATATAGTTGTGGTATGTGGTAACCTTACTTAGTTGTATATTTTCATGCTATTTTCTACACTTATACTTTATATTTTAATCATAAACATTTGTATATAAGATATTTAATGATTATATTTGTGTTTTCCAAATACAGCAATCAGCCTATGTATACAACTATATTCAATATAGATGCTTATCTCTCAGAATACCTCTATGGTAAATGGGGCATAGCATTGCAGGAGTCAAATGATAAAAAGATGGTTGTAAAAATCCCCAAAGATGTATATTTATCCAATCTATTGCATTCACTCACAATACGAAAGCCTAAACATCTACCGGAAGCATGGGGCAATGTGGAGATTGTTCTCCCTTTTATAAAAGAAGGTGCAAAACGGCCTGACAGACATAATTTTATAAGCGCGCCAAGCGCAAATTTATTTAATAAGCGCGTGCGGCAGTTCTTTAGAGCTGAACTGCACGAATACATCGATAATCAAAAACATATTTTCGGAATCTCCATCAAAGATGCCTGCATGATGTTTGTCATGCAATTCGGCATAGAAAGTATAGATCCGGATTCCCTGGCTAAGAATTACTATCGATGGAAAGGTACTATTCGCGAAGTAAACAAGACAAGCAGAGCATTTACTTCAAGATAATTAATAAAATTAAAATAGAGTTATATATATGTTAAATAGCTGTCGACAAACCACCCTGTTTTTGTCCTAAAATTGAGTATAAAATAGGAAATAACGGGATGTAGATAAAAATCAACACTTTAGATATGAAAACAAGTCTTTGCGCTCAGGTAGAATATATTTTGCATGAAAATGTAGATTTTGTGTCTGGAAATAAAATCACTCCCAGGCCATTCAAAAAATTAGTTTCGCTTATTCTTGAAGATATAGCCATATATACAGCCCAATCTTCTAATCCTGATGCTGGATTATTAATAACAGAAACTTTAAAAATTAAAATTAAAGAATCCGACGCTAGCGAAATCATGTCGTTAGCCAACAAATATTTCATTTTACTGTGCCATACATCTAACGGCACATTCATTTTTGGAACCTTAGATTATCCGGCTACCCTTTCATTTTCTTCCGACAAACAAGTTGTTACTCTTACTTTTTCGTCTGTAAATTCGAATTAGGAGTCCTTTGTAACATATTCTATAGATGCTAACATTGCAAAAAACATTTTGCAATGAAAGAACTTCTACTTGAAGAAATAAATACCAGTCGATTGATGTTGCATCCGTCAGCATTTCCATCACTTGAACTTTTACATAAACAAATTCGAAAAGGAGGTAAATCTCCGGTCGAAAAATATAATTCACCTACATTTACCCTCTCTCGAAATCAAAAAATTGCATATATCAGTGATACTAACAATGATGTAAATTTTTTTGATGGATTCGAACCAGATTCCATTGCTGTCATTCCTATAATTGGAACAATGTTCAAATATGATTCTTGGTGGACAGGAACCGGCATGGATACGATAGCTAATTTTATTCGATTGGCAGATGCTTCTTCAAACATAGCTGGTATCATTCTTCTTGTCAATACACCTGGAGGAACTACTCAGTCGATTATTCAATTAGAAGACGCACTTCGTAATCGGACAAAACCATGTATTGGATACATTGACGGGAACTGTTTTTCAGGTGGAACATACGCTATATCTTTAACGGATATGATTATAGCCGCAAATCCAATGTGCATGATTGGAAATATCGGTGTTTATATCGAATTAGTGAATTCCGATGCCTATTATGAACAATCCGGAATAAAGTTTATTTCAATTTATCCGCCTGAATCAAAATATAAAAATCTAGCATATACGGAAGCTATTGACGGAAATCCGGACAGGCTTATAACCGAGAATTTATCACCGTATGCACAACATTTTCAAGATATAATTAAGGCAAACCGACCAAATCTGGATCTCAAAGTTGAAGGAGTTCTGGAAGGAAAAGACTTTTATGCAACGGATGCAATAAATAACGGGTTAATTGATCAGATCGGCAGTTTTGAAACGGCTGTAGAGCTGCTTAATAACCTTGTACAAGAGAAAAAAACTTTTTACTCATCTTTTAATAATTAACAAATGAAGAAAAAATGGCAAAAACAGCTCATGGTCATTGTCGCTGCGCTTGGTTTTGGTGAAAAAATGAAAACTGGATCACTCACTGCGGACGAACAAAAAAAAATGTTCGCGGAATATGAGGTAAAATATGGTGTTTCCTTTCAAGCCGACCGTGAAGCGGATGAAGATCTGCCGGAAGAAGAACCTGTACTCAGTGCCGAGACACAACAGCAACTAGCGTCTATATTTGGAGAAGAAGCTCCAAAAACAATCAAAGAAGCTGTTCCGGCTTTAGCATCAAAAGTTGAAGAGCAACAAGAGAAAATCGATGCGATGTCAAATCAGCCGGACAACCAAAAACCAATTGAAAAAGTGGCTGTTCAGTCGCCGTCTAGTATTAAATCGATTATTTTAGGACATGCGGCGCATTCCAAAACACATATTTTTGGAATCGAAAACGAGCTGTTCAAAACAGCAAACTGGTATAACAGAATGATGGTCAACGGCAAACAAGCACATCAAGCCGATTATGACATTACGCCCGGAGACAAAGAAATCTTCAAACAGGCGATGGAGTCCATCTCTTCCCAATTGATTGAACGAACGAAAGAACTGACGGAAACGAATCGAATCAAACAACTCGATTTTCAGAAAATGGTAGCAGGTGAAAGCAAAATCGATTATACTGATTTGATGGGTACTGCCGGGGAATATATCGTACGCCGTACAGATCTGATTCTCGCATACATGCGCTCACTTCCGTCTGTAGATAGTATTTTCCCGATGGTATCAAATGTCCAGAACAAAGAAATCGTCCCTGGTGCGCATTTTGGTGAATTATCACAAGGTTACCGAAAAGGAAAAATTTTCAAAGGAAAAGCAAATTTCACTGCAGAACTCTATCAAGTGAATGCACTGATGTTTAAATTTCTGTTCGAAGATTTGATCGATTTGGAAAAACAGTACATAGGTTATCTTAACAGGGAAGGTTCCGATGTCATAAAATGGACATTCATTGAATGGATTATGGTTCATTTTGGCGAAATTCTACAGAGTGAACGCAACCAACGCCGCGTCATTGGTGTTCGGGTTCCGCAACAAAATGTTATTTCTAATCCTGCAATGTTTGGAGGTGATGGAGCTTTACGTGCAATAGAAAGGGTTGTTGAAGAATTCAAAATATTGCCCTTCCTCAAAATGAATGCTTATGATTTGAGTACTATTCTTGATTATTACGAAGAAATGTACGATATGACCGAGCAAATTCTTCCATCAATGGCCGGCATTCAATTCTATGGAAATGCAAAACATAAACGGGCATATACTCGTTTATTCCGTGCAAAATATGGAAAAGATAATGATTTTACCGGCGTGAAAGAAGGTTTGATAGATATTTCACCGGAATCAATTATTTGGATTCCCAATATGCGGAATAACGACTTTATCGTATTCCTGACTTTTCCTGGAAATATTGAGAATTACGAAGACAGGCCAAACGAAATGTTAGGATTCTATTTCGAACGAGAATGGGAATCGGTAGGTGTAATGTCTAGATGGAAAGAAGGTTCCGGATTACGCCAAGCAGGTATTAAATATCCCACATTGGAAGCATTAACGGCATCGAAATTCAAAAATCAATTCATTTTTGTAAATCACCCGGTGACAATCCTCGACGCAGATGCTACAACTGTTGATGCTGACGAAAACACGCTGTTTCAAACTCAGGCAAATACTGCTGTTGCGAAAATAACCGACATCCTGAATGCAGAGTTCGACAGAGTCTACAAGATAATTTGTGGTAGTAAAACGAATGCTTCAATCATCGAAAAAAGCGGAGTATTTTCTGGTATTACTTCAGATTGGAAACCTACAGCGGTTGGCGACTATATTAAATTGTATGCCGAATTCAAAGATGTTGAGGAAACAAATGAGGAAGGTGAGACATATACAGTTACCGTACCAACTGGTAAATTCTTAGAGCTGGAGCGTCGTGTCGACACGAAGTAAAGGCACTCTTCAATACGGGATTTAACATCCCGTACATTTTTAATATATCATTAAATATCAAACATGTATGGTATTAACTAATCTGAATTCTCAAAATAAAACGACAAAAGACCCTTCTATTAAATATCGGGCCTATGCTGCCCTGATGTCATCTGTAGATGTGGACAACTTTCCGTCAGCAGTCAAAGCCGTTGTGTCCGAAAATCCATTAAAAGCAGATGCGAAGTGGAATCATATCGATTTTTTAGCCGGAAGTATCAACCCAACAACTGCACCCGGAGAAAGCCCTTCAAGTCAAAAATTAACTATTGCAGCTTCAGTGGAAGGAATTTCAGAAGAAGTGTTGGACTGGTTTTATTCTGTCAATGGTGAGCGTATTATTTTTGTCTGGGAAAGATGTAGTGACGGCAAAAAATTTATTGCCGGTTCTCCATGCTCTGGAGGCTTACTCGTTTCAGGGACTATCGGCGAATTGGACAATAAGTTTCGCGGACTAAAACTCACTCTCACAGGAGCAGATTGCCCCGAACCTTTTTGGGTCTATACTGGAGAACTTCCGGTTGAAGAATAATTTTAAATATTACAATCAGAAAAGCCGGAATTAATATTCCGGCTTTTTTATAAATAAACAAACGACTATGAAAAAAATAGTATTTGGCGAAATCAATAATCTTATCGTCCGCCACAAACATGAGAAGCATTATGACAGGGATTTAGAATTGTTAAAAAAGCACCTTCCTGAAAATTCTTATTTACAAATTGTGTCAAATGTGAATAAGTTCAATAAAAGCCGTCTGGATGGTATGATTTTAAAAGAGCTACTTTCTGTTTTGACGATAGAAGAAATTAAACAATTTAGAGAATCTGAGCAAGATTTAGATAATAATACAGGCTTAGAAACTGTAGAAGAAATCAAATCGTTATTATCTGCTGAATTTGGACTTGATGAAACTGATTTTGAAAGATTAGAACAAATAATTGTATTACTTATTTCAAAATCAGCGGAAGAAATAATTTCTACTATTTCAAAATTGATTGGCGATAATGTTTTTAAAGTTACAGCACCAGAGACTGTAAAGAAAGAGCCGGTTGCGGAAGAATCTGCCAGTATTGTAGACCAGGAAACCGTAAAGCAAGAATCTAATTCGGAAGAATTGGCTACTGTTACAGCACCAGAGACTG
>JASGFJ010000059.1:0-24232 GCA_047605645.1 Dysgonamonadaceae bacterium
TTACAAATTCATTGATGTTGAATCATATATAATTTTATTGAATATAATGTCTAATGCAAATTCGTTCTTCTATTTATAGAGGCTGTGATAGTCTTGGAGGAGACTTTTATTTTAGTAGTTTGTCCTTTTCTGCCGGGAGGCAGGAACGGACACTGAAGTAATTCTAAATAGATAAATAAGTAGTGAGCTTTTTTTGATATTGGATTCTTCAGCTAAATCAGAAAGCAAGCCTCCAAAATGATTGTGAGGCTTGCTTTTTTTCTAGTATGTAGGGCAGATTAACTATCTTTTGCCATATTTTTCTTTATTCGGTGAAACGCCTACGGCGTATGTGTTCCGAATCAACCTTTTGTTTCTATTGCTATGTTTCCTTAATAGGGGATATGCAACTATATGTCAACGAATCAGCGGGCGAATTCAATAATCGCAAAACAAAACCCACAGCACAAACCCATCATATCCGGCAATACAAAAAACGACATATATAATAATGTGTAAACAGATATGTGATATGGATGCATTGATATTCAAATGGGCAAACCGAGGGTCAGCGGGCGAATTGAATTCGCCCGCAATGTAATACCTGCAATATAATATCCGAAGATGAAACCCACAGCGCAAACCCATCATATCCGGCAATACAAAAAAACAACACATATAATAATTAATAATGTGTAAGCGGATGTGTGATATGGATACATTGATATTCAAATGGACGAATATGCCTGTCGGTTCGCCCGTAATGCAATACCCACAATCCGCAATATAATACTCGAAGACAAAACCCGCAGCGCTAACCCGTCGTATCCGGTAACACAAAAAAACGCCACATATCTATTTCATGGTTATATTTATGTTTAATAAACGAAAAATAGAACATCTGCCGAATAAGCAATATATTGAAATACATTCCATAACATACAGACTTGGTCGTTCGCGCGATCGGGAGTATGGGGCGTCGTTATTCTATTGTCGGTAACTCAGAAGAAGCTGATATCAGAATCGACTTTAATGTGCATTGATTCTTTTGTAGAGGAAGTGGAAATTTTTGAAGGAATACGACTGGTCGCCTGATGATATTGTAGTCCTGAAAAAGAATGTTGTTTCCCTGAGAGATTCTGGTTGAGTTTTTGCGCATTGTTTTTTGTAAAATAGAACAATAAAGAGTTTAAGGTCAATCGTTTTTTTCTTTTTCTCTTGAATACATCTGATATTGTTCTAACTTTGCAAAGAGAAGAAGTTATTTAATAGCACAATTTTTCAAATTACTAAAAACCGTAAAAATATGGATAGAGCTAATCATATAGGGATAAAATATTATGCCGTTTATATAGTTTGTTTCTTTTTAGTTGCTTGTAATACAAATACCAGTCATAAGACTTCTGTTGCCAGTCATAAGACCTCTGTCGCGAAAGATAAATCAGAAACTAAACTAGAGATTTCATCGGATTTGGGAGATATAACCGCTCAATCTTTTGAGGGAACTATTTCTCATGGTTCTTATTGTCATCTTATTGTATATAAATATGAGCATAGTGGTGATGGAGTATTCTCTATTAGTATCCTTAATGCAAATAAAGAGTTATTTGCCGCAGAGGGATTGGTATATACTTTGAAAGGAGAAAATGATATCACAGAGTGGGAATGTATTACCAATGGAGGAAAAGATACTTTTAATTTCTCGCTGGATTTAGATAATGGGCGTATTTTTATGAAACTAGACAGCCTGAAATCGGATAAGCCTCATCCACTGCATTTGATTTCAACAAAAACAGTAAAGTAATCATTCATATATTTTTATGAAGAAGTGACAGAATCGCGTTTGTAAAGGATGCGATGTAAAAACAGTTCTGGAACTTTATACGCTATACAAGCAATAAATAAAGCGATTGTTTATTGGGAGATTCATCCTATTTTCGTGATTAGAAAGAGTTGTTGGATGATATAGCGTTGCAAATTATTGAAATTTGCACGGTTGCTAAATAGTTGTCTCTATTTCTTAAGTAGAACGATAGTTGGTTGTTATTCAATTGTTTAAATCAAACCCGTGAAAAACTAAAATAAGTTAGCGACAAAAAATGTTACAATAAACATTCAATCATAGTTGATGGTGAAGCCGGGGAGAATGAAATGGACTTTGCTGTTGTTTCAGAACAGTAATACACGGATTTCCCTGTTCGTGCGATCGGGAATTACCCTTCTATTACTTATGCTAATGGATATTTAGACGAGATTGGAAACCTTATAAATTAGATCATCATGAATTGTAAACATTGTGGAAGAGATTTAAGTTTATCAGTTTACAATGATAATAAAACGATGAAATCCTGTCCAAGGTGTTCGCAGGCAGATGGACAGTATCATGTTTTTCATTCTTATCCCTCAGATTTTGGGATGACCGATAAGAGGGCATCAAGTCGTTCTCCTGAAGGAGCACAAAGTTACTGTGTTAATTGTAGAGGCGACCATCCTCCACGAAGTGGAACAAAATGTAAGGATATATAATCTGTATTTATTTAGAAATAGCTTTTACCTGCAATGGTATTTATTTTACGGTTGGTTAAGTCAAACGAATGAAAAACTAAAATAGAAATTGTGTAAAATAATAAAGTAGATAGGAGCTATGCTGAAGAAACGGGCAATTTGTCGGATGAGCAATAGCCTGAATAATAAACCAAGCAAAACTTTTTCGCGATTGTAAATCGCGCCATCCCGAACATCGCAAAAAAAGAAAAGAAACTATCTTTGATAGTCTCTCCTGATTTAGCGTAGTCTTTGCCTACGTTATCGTTAGCCTCAATTTTCATCAAGGGCACCCATCCGGCGAAAGTGGGTGGTGCGAAATGCTGCTCAAACAATCACCTGGCTAGTAACGACAGGCACATTTAGTGTGAGCTTATTTCGCATAGTCGGTAAGGCGTAGATGGAGTTGAATGAGGAATGAAGTTGAGGTTAAGATTGAGGAATGATGATTGGAGAGGCGTACAATTGTATGCCTGTACTAAAGAGGGAACTGTGTGACATCTACCAGGTGAGTTGCAGAACGGATTATAGACAAAACCGATTCCGTTTGCTATTGCAAATCGCGAACGCCAGGGAAAGGGTTTACCCTGAACATTAGGCAAGAAAAGCGATAAACACAGGCTCTATATTTCTAAGATTATTTTTTGTGTTTTCAAGGTGAGTTTGGATTCCGACCACAGCGGAGGTTCATGCCTCCGCTGGATAAAAGGTCAAATATAACAGTTAATAGATTAACTGCCTTTTACTTCGTAATACACGGACTTGGAAATTCGTGTGAGCGAAGTGTTTACAGCCAACGTGTAAAGCGGCGAATATACCATTGCTTGATGAGTTGTGTCAGTACGCAATAACATATCAGCGTCAATATCAGCCATGGGTAGAAACTCAATGGCAAATGGACGAGTCCGATTTTTGAGCCGAATGCTGTGTAGGGTATCATAATTCCGACAGCCATTATCAGGAACGTCAGCGTCATCACTGGCCATGAAGCGCGGCTCTGTATGAAAGGAATTTTACGGGTACGGATCATGTGTACAATAAGTGTCTGAGATAAGAGGCTCTCGATGAACCAGCCGGTGTGAAATATTTGCTGGAATGTCAATTGTTCTGCTCCTCCGAGCGCAAAGTATGAGACTCCGCCCATAGCCACAGGCCCTATAAGGAAGAACATCAGCAGATAAGTTGTAATATCGAAAATCGAACTTATCGGGCCTATGTAGATCATAAACCGACTCAGATCCGAAGCATCCCATTTGCGTGGTTTACGCAAATATTCCTCGTCTACGCGGTCGAACGGAATCGTGGTTTGCGAAATGTCATATAGAAGATTGTTGATAATAAGACAAATAGGAGGCATCGGGAGAAACGGAAGGAATGCGCTTGCAGCCAATACGCTGAACATATTCCCGAAGTTCGAACTGGAAGTCATTTTAATATACTTCATGATGTTGCCAAAAATCTTACGACCTTCCAATACACCTTCCTCGAGTACCATCAGGTCTTTTTCGAGCAGGATTATGTCTGCGCTCTCCTTGGCAATATCGACAGCCGTATCTACAGAAATGCCAATATCGGACTGACGCAGTGCAGAAGCGTCGTTGATGCCGTCGCCCAAAAATCCGACTGTGTTGCCCTGCAATTGCAGAAGGGTGATAATACGGGTCTTTTGCATCGGGGTCAATTTGGCGAACACCTTTGTTTCGATGATTTTCGCGCCGAGTGTTTCGTCGTCCATCAATTCGATCTCAGCGCCGGTCAGGGTGAAGTTTGTATCTACTCCGACCTGACGACAGATTGTCTTTACTACGGCTTCGTTATCGCCCGAAAGGACTTTCACTTCAACCTCATGGGCATGTAGTTGGGTAATTGCACTTTCAGCAGAAGCTTTAGGCGGGTCAAGGAATGCAAGGAAGCCAATCAATACCATATCCGCTTCGTCTTCGACAGCAAAATTGAGTTCTTTTTCGATCCAGCTTTTGTGCGCTACAGCTAGAACGCGCATACCCTGATAGTTCATATTGTTGGCATCTGTTATAGCCAGCTTTCTGACTTTGTCGTTCATTGGAACAACCTCTCCATTGATCTCTATATGCGAACATATTGAGATTATCTCCTCAATAGCCCCTTTGGTTATAATCTGTCGTTTCCCTTCCGGGTTCTCGATAATAACCGACATTCGGCGGCGGTTGAAATCGAAGGGTATTTCATCTACTTTTTTGTACTGCGCTCCAAGATTTTCGAATTCAAGTTCTTTTGTATGCGAAAGGATAGCCTGATCTATCAGATTTTTCAGTCCCGTCTGAAAATAGCTGTTGAAATAGGCATGTCGCAATACACGCGTATCTTCCTGTCCATCAACATTCAGGTAGCGTTCCAGAACAATCTTATCGTGTGTAAGCGTACCTGTCTTGTCGGTGCAGAGGATATTCATCGCTCCGAAGCTCTGTATTGCATTGAGATTCTTGACGATGGTTTTTCGTTTAGACATCGTCACGGCTCCTTTGGCGAGGTTTGAGGTAACTATCATCGGTAACATCTCAGGCGTTAAACCCACTGCCACCGAAACCGCGAAAATAAACGCTTCGAACCATTCCCCTTTGGTCAGCCCATTGATAAAAAATACGACAGGAACCATCACTACCATAAAGCGAATCAGCAATATGCTCACTTTATTGATACCCACATCAAAACTGGTCTGGGGACGAACACCGACGATACTCTCGGCGATAGTTCCGAGATAGGTTGTTTGTCCTGTAGCGAAAACCACTCCTTTGGCCGAACCGCTTATCACATTGGAGCCCATAAAGCAGATATCATCCAGTTCGATTACGCTGCCTGTCTTACGGTTACGTTCCGACAATTGCGGCATTTTTTCCACAGCATCCGATTCTCCGGTAAGTGACGACTGACTGACAAATAAGTCCTTGGATTCGATAATGCGGATATCCGCAGGAATCATATCACCTGCAGCCAGATAAACAATATCGCCCGGAACGAGTTCCGAAATATTTACCTCCCGGCTCGTTTTCGAACCGTTGCGATAGACTGAAGCGGTATTTTTCACCATCTTGCGTAATGCCTCGGATGCCTTATTTGACTTTTGCTCCTGAATGAACCTTAGAGTGGCACTCAGGATCACCATCGTGCTTATGATAATTACGGTCGTCCAATCCCGTTCATTCTCTTTGACCAGCAATACATCGATAACGAACGATACCAATGCCAGCGCCATCAATATTCCTATAAAGGGGGTTATAAAGGTCTTGATAAATTTGAGCAGAGGGTTACTCGTTTTCTCATGGGCAACAGCGTTAACACCGTACTTCTTTTCGCGCTCTTCAACCTGTTTGTCGGTCAGGCCGCCGTGTGTGGTTTCAAAGTATCCGTAAGCCGCTTCGACGGGTTGCGTCGCGGCTAGAAATACTTTCTCGCTGTTGAACTGAATGGCCTTGTTGTGTTTTATTCTCTTCATTGCGTACCTCCTCTCATTAATTCGATTCTTAAAACCGGCACAAAAATAGGCAGTCTTTTCGATAAAGGCTGTTAGAGAGGTATTAGAAGTACTATTAGAAAATCATTAGAATTTTAGACATGGGGCATGGAAACCACGAATACAGTACCTTCTCCTTTGCTCGAACGGACTGAAATATTTCCATCATGAAGTGCAATAATGCGGCTGACAAGGGTCATGCCGATTCCGTGTCCCTGAGCCTGAGTGCTGTTCTCGCCTCTGAAAAAAGGATCGAACATTTTCCCGATATTGTCTGCCGAAACCCCTATACCTGTATCCGAAAAACGGATTATTGAATTTTCTTCCCAAAATGAGATATTTACAATTGAGGCGTTGTTTTCAGAGAATTTACAGTTATTCTCCATCAGGTTGATGAATGCCGTTTTGAGCAGATACTCATTTCCAAATACGGTTATCAGGTTTTCGTCATCAGCTTCCTGATCGAAAATAAGATTGATCGAATATCCCTTATTGTGCTTAATAAGAGCATCTCTGGCATCCAAAAGTGCTTCATCAAGACGGATATTTTCTTTCGTTATTTTAGAAGGGTCATATCCGGCACGAGCAAGGTCAAGGAGTCCCTTCGAGAGCCGCTCCATCCTGTGTGCATCGGTTAGTATGTTGTTCATAACCTCCTGGTATTCCTGATTTGTACGTTCGCGCATCAAGGCGAGCTCAATTTCGGCAATCATCGCTGCCAATGGTGTGCGCAATTCATGTGAAATGTTACTGACAAACATCTTTTGTGAATCGAATGATTTTTCGAGACGGTCGAGCATTTCGTTGAATGTTTGTGCCAATTCACCCAATTCGTCTCTACGCTTTTCTTGTGTCAAGCGCCTGTCAAGGTTGGATTCCGAGATATTTTCGACATCATCTACCATCTTTTCGAAAGGAGACATCGCTTTTCCAGCAAGAACGTATCCAGCAAGTACAATAGCTACAATACAGACAATAGATAGAATGGTTATTGTTATAATGTTACTTATTGTTAGAAGATGGATTGCCGACACAAACAGTGCAAATACCGCAACCGTAACCGCCGCATAGCGTAGTGTAAGTTTATTTCTTATCTTCATCTTCGGTTTGGAAAATAAATCCGACCCCCGGTTTGGTATGGATTAGTTTCTTTAGGAAATCACGGTCTATCTTTTTGCGAAGGTAATTTATGTAGACGTCGATAAAATTCGTCCCTGTATCGAAATGGGTTTTCCATACATTCTTTGCTATTTCTTCACGCGGCAAGACCCGTTCCGGATTACGCATCATGTAACAAAGCAGGTTGAATTCCTTGGGGGTCAGTTTTATCTCCTCTTTGTTGCGGTACGTATTGTGGGTGCGTAAATCGACTTCAAGGTCGGCATAGGTCAGTTTATCCTGTTGCAGCGATTCTATTTTTACAGGCTTGCGCTTCAACAATGCTTTCACGCGGGCTTCAAGTTCCCTCAGGTCGAACGGCTTGACCATATAGTCGTCAGCTCCTGCATCGAATCCATCGAGTTTATCATCCGTCTCACCAAGCGCCGTAAGCATGATTATCGGCACATTGCCATCGATATTGCGTATTTCCCTACACAACTCGAAACCGTTCATCTTAGGCAGGACAATATCGGATATTACCAGATCATACTTCCCCGAACGAAAAAGCCTGAATCCCATTTCACCGTCAAAAGCCAGCGAAACCTCATATCCGGCCTCTTCCAGCCCGCGTCTGAGAACATCCCCAACGCGTTGCTCATCTTCGATAATAAGTATTTTGTTCATGAAGAAAGAATGTATCTTAAGAATGCAAAGGTACAATATTATTCAGACCTGTCGAGATTTCAGCAATCTTTTCCGGTATTATATTTAACTCAACATGAATAAGATGCATCCGGTTGTAAATGTAAACAGAGCGTAAAGTATCTTTCTAAAGATCCATTTGAAAAAGTATAAAAATCTTATAAGAATGGACGTTTTGTATGCTGCGTGCTATTGCCTCGGGGCGTAGTAGATAATACAGACTCCCAACAATGCAATGAATGCCCCGATCATGTCGTATTTATCCGGCGAATAATTATCGAATTTCATAGCCCACAAAATGGACATCACTATGAAAAATCCGCCGTATGTGGCATATACCCTTGCAAAACTTGAGGTTTGCCAGGTTGCTACAACTCCATAGAAAGCAAGAATGAGCCCGCCCAGGAGTCCAACCCACCAAGGCTTGTTTTCTTTCAGGCAGAGCCAAACAAGGTAACCGCCGCCTATTTCACAAAGTCCGGCAAGCACGAAAATCGGAATTGATTTGATGATATTCATTTACTTTACTAGCTGGTTGGTATTGCCTGCAAATTTATATATTAATCTTCAAAATCCTTTATTCGGCTTTTGCTACTCCGTTGAAATATTACATAATGAGCCGAGAAAAAGACAACTGATGAGGTGTTTCGCTTTGTTCCTGGCCTGCTCTCAATTTCTTCGAGGAGGGAGGATTGATTTTGTTTTCGATGTCGAACCGAACAAGAGATATATTGCGATTGGGAGGGAGTATTCGTTTAAGAATCGTTCCCGCGGATATTTCGATAATGCCCTCTGTTGAGGGAGTGTAATGAAGAGAAGCAAGGCCTGTTTTTTCTCGGGTATTTGAATGCTTTCTCCCGCGTGAGGGATTGCAGCGGGCAGCAGGCGCGTAGGAACGGAGCGCAGGATGCGAGCGGAAAGCCCGACCCGTAGCTTGCGGAGGGGCACGCCCAAAAAAGAAAAAAGAAAGAAAGAGGAATTGGTGGTAATGGTGGGGCGTTAATTGTTTGTGATTGTGATTGGTGTGTCGGTAGAGGTGTTGCCTATCGGAAGCTATTCTGGATGAGGTTGGTGTTATCTGTGGCAAAGAGGTTGGGATTTGCACGTTGGGCAATGCAAAAAACAGAATTGCCTCTTCTTGAATAATATAAATGATATTGAGTAAGGAATACTCGACGAAATAGAGATCATTGCAGATTTTGGAGTGAGATTATTGAAAACATTAAAAGCTCCTTTTCAAAACCGAAAAGGAGCTTTTATAATTACGTTGAATAGAGATTCAGATTTTATTATCTGATAATGTTCATTGTGTCGGATGCAATCATATACTCTTCATCGGTAGGAACCACCAAGACTTTTACTTTGGACATATCCGTACTGATAACAGCCTCGTCGCCATGGATTGTATCATTGACAGCTGTATCTACTTCAACGCCCATAAATCCTAAGCCGGCGCATACTTCTTGTCGTAAGAATGAGTTGTTTTCTCCGATTCCTCCGGTAAACAAAATGATGTCGGCTCCGCCCATAATAGCAGCGTAGGAACCGATGTATTGTTTCACTTTGTGGATGAATACCTCTAATGCTAATTTAGCTCTTTCATTGCCTTCATCGGCAGCAGCGAGTACTTCCCGCATATCTGATGATACGCCTGAAATGCCTAAAAGCCCGGAGTGTTTATTGATTAGCGTTGAAATCGCCTGAGTTCCGATATTTTCTTTATCCATAATGTAAGGAACAACTCCCGGGTCGATGTCACCGCAACGCGTACCCATCAGTAATCCTTCTACCGGAGTCATCCCCATGGACGTATCCATGGATTTGCCATTTAACACAGCACACAAGGAGCCTCCATTTCCTAAATGGCAGGAGATGATTTTCGAGTTTTCATAAGGGATTCCCAGCATATCGGCAGCCCGTTTGGAAACATAGCGGTGGCTTGTTCCATGAAATCCGTAACGGCGCAAAGAGTATTTTTCATACAATGAATAGGGGAGGCCATATAAGAAAGAGCTTGCCGGCATTGTTTGATGAAAAGCTGTGTCGAAGACAGCTACCTGAGGAATATCGCCCATAAGTTCTTTCACTGCATAAATTCCATCCAGATTTGGCGGATTGTGCAGCGGAGCGAGATCTATACATTCCACCACTTTGGCAACGACCTGATCTGTAATTAAGACGCTCTCGTTGAATTGTTCTCCTCCATGAACGACCCGGTGTCCTACGGCATCAATTTCTTTCAATGAAGAGATGCATCCGTATTTTTCGCTGGTGAGAACACCCAGGATATATTCGATTCCGGCCTGATGTTCAAGAATCTCTCCTTCGAGGATAATTTTGTTTCCTTTGTTGTCATTGAACCGAAGGAATGAGCCCTTCAATCCGATTTTTTCAATTGTCCCGCTAGCCAATACGGTTTTGGCCTCCATGTTGAACAATTTATATTTAATAGATGAACTTCCGCAGTTCAATACTAATACGTTCATAGGATATTCTTTTATTTGTTTTTAGAGAGATACGTTTGCTCCTAATTTATTTCCTTTTTCATCATAATTATAGAACCCTCTACCTGCGCTTACACCAAATTGTTTCGCATGATAGAGACGCCATAATACGGGAGAAGCTTTGTATTTTTTATCTCCGTATTCAGCAAACATATCTTCCATCAATCGCACGACTTTTTCTATACCGAAAATGTCAGCGAGGTGGAATACTCCAAAACGTTGTCCGAAGATAATCTGAATTTCTTTGTCAATGTCTTCGAGTGAAGCTACATTTTCCATAAAGATCTGACAAGCTTCATTCAACGTTGTTGCAAATAAACGGAAGTTTACCAGACCGCTGCTTTCCTGAACATTGACAGCTTTGTACTTAATGAGATTGGCAAAAAGCGAAATCTGATCCATCACTTTCTGAGATGTATAGGTTCCTCTGACGACCTCTATTAAGCGGGCATCGGGTTGTGTTGTTGGAAAGTGAATGCTCACACAACGTTCTTTATATTGCAGATTTGAAGCCAGTTCGCTGACAATCACGGTGGTTCCGTTTGTAGCAATGATGGCATCCGACTCAAGCACCATTTCCAGGTTTTTGAATACTTCTTTGCGAAACTCTACACTGCGTTCACCATTGACATCGTAACGAATACATTCCACGACAAAATCGCAGCCTTTTAAAGAAGAATAATCCAGGGAGCCTGTGATGCGGTTCATGGTACTTCTTTTCTCGCTTTGTGTCAAACCCCAGTTTTCTATTTTAGTGTCCAATCCATGTTCAATAGCTTTCAGAGCTTCCTGAATTTTTTCCTGAGACACTTCTATAAACACGACTTCCATTCCTGAAAGTGCAGTCAAACTTACAATATTACGGCCATCGTGCCCGCATCCGACCACTCCGATTTTAGAAAAAAGCGATTTTTTGCGCTCTTTCTTGCTTAATCCGTAATCCTCAATTGGTTCTTTAATTTCTGCCATATTCTGTATGTTGCGGGTGACAAGAGCTGTAACTGTTGCCGCGCCACGAAATTTTATTGTTAATAAAGAATTTTCTTATTTATGAGCGGCTTTTGCTGCAATTGCCTGATTGGAGGCGATAGCGACCATTTTGTAAATGTCTTCTACGGAGCAGCCACGAGACAAATCGTTAACCGGAGCAGCCATTCCCTGTAAAATAGGGCCGACAGCTTCTGCATCTCCTAAACGTTGAACCAGTTTATAAGCAATGTTCCCGACTTCCAGGTTGGGGAAAACAAGAACGTTTGCATTTCCTGCAACCTGACTTTCCGGAGCTTTTTTCTGAGCAACAGATGCTACCAAGGCTGCATCGGCCTGTAATTCACCATCTATTTTCATGTCGGGTCTGAGAGCTTGAGCCAATTTCGTAGCTTCAATTACTTTTTCTACAGCCGGATCTTTGGCACTGCCTTTGGTTGAAAAACTCAAGATAGCCACCTGAGGTTCAATATTTACCAATGCTTTAGCTGTATGTCCTGAAGCTACTGCTATCTGCGCCAATTGTTCTGCAGTAGGATTCGGCGTGACAGCGCAATCTGCAAATAGCAGAATGCCGTCTTTTCCGTATTGTTTTTGTTTTGTAAACATGATGAAAGCACCTGAAACGACACTGATACCGGGTGCTGTTTTGATAATTTGCAAGGCGGGACGAAGTACATCTCCGGTTGTATTTTGTGCACCGGCAATCTCTCCGTCGGCATCTCCATTCTTTATCATCAGGCAGCCTAAATACAATGGATTTTCAGCCAACTTTTGTGCCTGCTCAAGAGTCATCCCCTTGGCTTTGCGCAATTCGAACAACAAATTGGCATACGTGTCTTTTTTGTCGTTCTTGATCGGATCAACAATCGTAGCCTTAGCGATATTTTTCAACTCAAATTTTTCAGCCAAAGCTGAAATTTCTGACGGATTGCCAATCAATATGATATCTGCAACGCCATCGGCCAACAACAGATCTGCTGCTTTGATCGTTCTTTCTTCTGTTCCTTCCGGGAGCACGATACGCTGTTTGTTAGTTTTCGCTCTCTCAATGATTTCTTCCATTAAGCTCATAATATGCTCGATTATTTAAATTTACTAAGAGTTAATATTTGTAGATTAGAGAAAATGTTCCACTGTTTTAGCTGTTCACATTCAGAATTTAATCGACATGACAAAGATAGTTATTTTGCAATATTGAGATTACAAAATAACGAGATAATTTATAGAAAAAGATTATATTTTTTCTGCAGTGCCGGTCAATTCCGGTTCTACCCAATCTCCATTCTCCTTAATTAGCTTAATGAGGTGATCTACTGCTTCCTCAGATGGAATATTCTTCTCGACACATTCTTTTTTCTTATACAAGGAAACCTTTCCGCGTTCAGCTCCAACGTATCCATAATCCGCATCAGCCATTTCTCCGGGACCATTTACAATACATCCCATAATTCCTATCTTCAGATTTTTCAAATGGCTTGTCGATTCCTTAATACGTTCGATTGTCGTTTGCAAATCAAATAAAGTACGGCCACAGCTGGGGCAGGAAATAAATTCGGTTTTGCTTGTTCTGAGGCGTGTTGCCTGAAGAATACCGAACATATACGCATCTACAGCTGCCGGGCGAATCGTACCTTCGTTCTGAATAAGGATTCCATTGCCGAAACCATCGAGAAATACAGCTCCATAGTCAGCACCTGCCTTGATTTGCAAGTCCTCGCTGTTGTTCTCTTTGTATGCGCGGCAGACGATGACGGGAGTTTTCACACCTGCATCAAGCAGCGTGTGGAAGAACGCGCGTTGTTCGCCCACTCCGTTCTGATGTTTGGTTTTCAACAGCAGGACTACATCATTGGCCTTTCGTAGAAAATCAATATTCTGCGTTGTCAATATTGGATAAGTAATTTCAACGAATTTTATTTGCGCAGGATGGGATAAGATGGCTTGAGGATCAATTGCTCTGAAAATGGGATAGGTCTTTTCGAGTCCGCTCCATTTTTCTGCTTCTACAATCAACGGGATGGCTCTTGGTGTTTTTTCATCCACTTTGTCCACACATATATAATCGGGCATGAAATGAACATCGAATTCAACGTTTCCGGAGGTTCTGTCCGATATGACTACGGGTAAATTGTCTCCTCCAATATTGCCCACAGCAATAGTTTCTCTTTTTTCAGAAGAATAAGGGGAAAAGAGTGTACTTATTTGAGCATTTATGGTTTTATGTCCGGCTCTTTCCTGTATATAGTCAACTAATTTTTTAGCAACAGGTACTTCACATTCCGGATCTTCACTTAGAGACACACGAATTGTTTCGCCTATACCATCAGCCAGCAAAGCTCCGATTCCAACTGCCGACTTGATACGGCCATCTTCTCCGTTTCCAGCCTCTGTTACTCCTAAATGCAACGGAAAGGCCCAGCCTTCTTTCTCCATGCGTTCCACAAGTAACCGGACACTTTGTGTCATGACAATGGTGTTTGAAGCTTTCATCGAGATGACGATATCGTGAAAATCGGCATCTAAACATATATGCAGAAATTCCATGCAGGATTCGACCATCCCTTCGGGCGTATCACCAAAACGACTCAAAATACGATCGGACAAAGAGCCGTGATTTACGCCAATTCTTAATGCTGTATGCTTTTCTTTACATATATTGAGGAGAGGTATCAGTTTTGCACGGATTTTTCCTATTTCTTGTGCGTATTCTTCATTGTTGTACTCTACGTGTTCGAAACTTTTCACCCGGTCGACGAAATTTCCGGGGTTGATCCGTACTTTTTCGACCACTCTTGCTGCCGCTTCAGCTGCACGCGGATTGAAGTGGATATCTGCTACCAGCGGTGTGTGATAGCCCAGTTCATGTATTTTGTTTTCAATATTACGCAGATTGTCGGCTTCCCGGACACCTTGTGCGGTCAATCGTACTAAATCAGCACCTGCTTCAACTATTTTTATTATCTGTTCAACACTGGCATCGGTATCATTTGTATTTGTATTTGTCATCGATTGAATTCGGATCGGATTTTCTCCTCCGATGACAATATTTCCGACTTTTGTTTCTGATGTAATTCGTTTTTTGTAGTTGAATGGATTCATAAATGATTAAAATTTCAGTACTACTTCTAAAAGTCAGAATCAATATTGCTTTGACTATCATTTAGATATAATCAAAAGCAACCGTCCTGAGATTATATTTTTATGCAAATATAACAACAAGACGGTTGTTTTGTTTGTATTTTTTCAATACAATCTTCGCTATATAATGTGAAATATTTTAATTTACAACTAGTATCTTCGTAACAACCCCTTCACTGCCATCTTCACTCGCTGCAAAAACCAGGTAGACTCCTGTTTTGACTCGTATTCCACGAATATCTTTTCCATCCCAGATATATGTTCCGCCAGCGGATGTTCCGATGTTTATAATGTTTCCGTTCAAATCCGTAATCTTTACCGATGAATCATACTTCAACCCCTTGATGGTAATATTTCCTGTGTAATCCGGACGGACAGGACTGGGATAGCTGTAGACGCTGGAGTAATTACTACTCCCGGAAACATATTTACTATTGAAAGATACAATGCCACGTTCGGTTCCGATATAGATTATTCCGCTTTTTTTATCCATAGCCAGCGAAAGAATTCTGTTGGATGGAAGAATGCTGTTATCCTTCGTGAAGTGATAAATGGTGGATAAACCATCGGCACTAATCAGATAAACACCGGAGCTCTCCGTTGCAAACCATTTTTGATTGGCTCCGTCAATCACCATGTCGTTAATCTGAACATTTTCCAACAGGATATCCACATAGTCCGTTCCGTCATTGCGGGGGATTTTTATTTTATTCAGTACGATATTTCTTGATGCAATATTCGACGAATTATATATTTTGAAGGGGCCGATAGTGGTTGCAAGCCAGATATTGCCATCCATGTCCTCCCGAATAGCATTGATGGATCGCAAGGTGAGATTTGTTCCGTCCTGATCCGTAAATGTGCTGATGTATTGAGTTATATCGTCTGAAGTGTCATCCACTGTGCCATTATCTTTCCAAATCAACAAGGTCCCTTGTAAAAAAGACGAGCCAATCCATTTTGTACCGTAATTATCGATTGTGATACGAGCCAAAATGATTTTTTGTATATCAGAGAAGGCATATTTTTTCCATGTTCCATCACTTGTCAACATCTTAATAGGATAACTTACTTGTGTATTTCCAAGCCATAAATTGTTGTTCGAATCATAACAAAGACCTGCAATACGGGTATAATTATTTCCTGAGAAAATATCCTGTAGTGGGCTGTTCGAACTGTCATATAGTTTTACACATTCTGTTCCTTTGAATTCATATAGTCCTTCTCCCCAGCTGGAAACAAAAACATGCAAAGGGTCTGTGGGGTCAACAGCCAGTGAAACAAAGTCTTTCGCGGTTGAATTTATTGTTTTTATTTGAGTCAAATCAGAATTGTTCCATGAGCTTCCATCATAATATGAGTAAGCTGCATCGTACTTGTATCTGTTGGTGTAAAATGCTCCTCCAACTACATACAACTTGTTGTTTTGGTATAGCATCGCAAACGGATAATTGGATAATGGACCATTCATGTATAATTTCGATTGTAATACTTCAGCCTGATCACTTCCATTTTTTAATTGTATCTGAGACAAGTTAGAACCATCACATCCTACCCAATATGTATTTGAATTTCCCGGAGCAACCGATAGAATTTTTCCGAGTGAAGGATATGTATATTTAAAACTGTATAAATCATCAAAAACATACAGAACATTCTCTTTATAAGCAAGTAATTTTTGATTGTTTGAAAACGTATTCATATCTGTAGGGCTGTAAGTCAATGCTTTCACAAAAGTGGTGTCATTTTCCATCACACAAATCATTTTACCCTTTACAAGAAAATGAAGCTTATTCTTATATACACAAATTTTGGTGATCTCGGTGTTTGTGAAAGACACATCTGTATCTGAATAATGAGCACGCACATCCAGTGTCGTCCAATTACTTCGATCCTGAATATTTACGGATTCGTTTGCAGTCAGTACACCGACGGAAGTCGCAATGTAAATACTGTTGT
The DNA here is from genome assembly GCA_047605645.1 of Dysgonamonadaceae bacterium. Lineage (GTDB taxonomy): Bacteria > Bacteroidota > Bacteroidia > Bacteroidales > Dysgonomonadaceae > UBA1309. The sequence continues at coordinate 16,408 of JASGFJ010000059.1, forward strand.
TATATTGAGCAGCTGAATATACTTTGGCATTCAGTATGCAGGATTCTGTAATAACAGCCTTATTTATGTCAATAACAACGAGTCCGAAATTTGTTGACACGAATAATTTATTACCGGATACGGAGATGTTATTGATTGTTTTATCAAGGTTCCATTGCGTATTCTTCAATCCGGCAATAGTTACCACATTTCCATTATCATACAATAGCTGTATGTTTGAATCTGAGTAGCCTAAAGCAAGACACCCGGCATCGCTGGCATAACAAATAGCTGTTATATTGTCATTATATAACTGGGGAAAATTATCGAAAGACTGATCGTCGAGGTGGTAACCGAATAATTTTCCATCACTGACTCCATATATTCTATCCGGAGATAACTCCATCAGAGTTACATTTCCGGCATAAGAATAAAGAGTTTTCCAATCTGAATCGGATGTAGTTGCATTTATTGAAGAAAAACTATAAATAAAAGAAATGGTTATCAAGCAGAATAACCTGAAGATCGGATTTGACATAAAATATTTTCTAGTTTTTGGTAAAAGGTTTAACAAATTCACTAAATCGGGTAACGGCCAATGCCCGGTGGCTGATTTTATTTTTCTCATTGTCCCCCATTTCTGCAAAAGTCAAAGTGGTATTTTCCGGAATAAATACCGGGTCGTAACCAAATCCTGCAGTTCCCTTGGGCACTGTCGCAATACGGCCATTAATAATTCCCTCAAATAAAAACTCTTGTTCTTCGGAGAGGAATGCTATAACTGTTCTGAAGCGGGCTTGACGGTCTGTTTTACCGTCTAGTTCTTTTAGTAGTTTTGCTACATTTTTTTCAGAATTATGAGCTTCGCCTGCATATCGGGCAGAAAACACACCCGGAGCATTATTCAATGCCTTCACTTCAAGTCCGGTATCATCTGCAAAACAGTCGAGATGATAATTTTCTTTTATGAAACGAGCCTTAATTAAGGCATTCTCTTCCAAAGTTTCTCCTGTTTCCGGGATATCTACATAACAATGAATGTCTTCGAGAGACAAAATATCAAATTCTTCACCAAGGATTTGTCGGACTTCATCAAGTTTATGTTTATTGTTCGTTGCAAACACGAAACGTCTTTTCATAATGGGATTTTAAAAATTTATCTAAAGATACTCCACGAAACTCATAAGAATCGATCATACTATTTTTTTAACGTTGAAAGTGTTAACATTATTATTTCACGACCCGATAAAATTCAATTTACCATTGATTTATATTGGGTCGTATATATTGATTTTGACTTAGAAGATGATTCAGCAAAAATTAATAATAAATATTTTTCTTTATTTGAATATTGGGGGCTTACATTGCGAAGAATTACTTAATTTCGCAGATTAATATTTGACTTTTTAATGAAAGTCCCATATCATTCTATTTCTAAATAAGTTTTATGCCAATCGAAATTGTAAATAAATCCCATCACCCACTTCCTGAATATGCAACCGCTCTATCGGCAGGAATGGATTTAAGAGCATACATTAATGAAGCAGTTACGTTGAAACCTGGTGAACGGAAATTGATCCCAACAGGTATATACATAGCTTTGCCCGATGGATATGAAGCGCAAATCAGGCCACGTAGCGGATTGGCTTTAAAGTTCGGCATTACAGTTCTCAATACGCCTGGAACTATTGACGCAGATTATCGCGGTGAAATCAGGGTTATTCTCATTAATTTATCAAAGGAAGACTTTGTGATAAACGATGGGGAACGAATCTGCCAGATGGTTATTGCAAAATATCAGAAAATTCAATGGACACTCGTCGATTCATTGGACGAAACCCAAAGAGGTGCGGGCGGATTTGGGCATACCGGAAAAGAGTAGAAGTATATTTCGCAGAACACACTTTTTTGAAATCATGGATAAAAATTTTCGGATACTAGTTCCTTTAAAATATATTTCTTTGGCCACAGCTTTCCTCTGTGTCGGCTATCTATATGCTGAAAAGAAATCCGATCAGAAATCGGCTGCACTTTTGCGCAACGCGCCGGGACAGACTTTATCAAAGCAGGAACAAAGGCTTTTTACTTATTATTTCTACGAAGCTGCCAATTCGAAAGCTATAGAACAATATGATGCAGCTTATGATTATCTCTCTAACTGTTATCTGATTGACTCGACAAATGCTGCTGTCTTAAATGAGATGGGCAACTATTTCAGCTTGTTGCAAAAGAAAGAGCAGGCATTGGAGTTCTTTCAACGCGCGGTCAAATATGATAATTCAAATTATTACTACAATCTGGCTCTGGCTAATTACAGCTTTGAACAGAAAAAATATGATTTGGCTATTGCAACCTTCAATAAATTAGTTCAACTCAGACCCGATAAAGTAGAGGTTTATCCCTATTTGGCAGAAGCATATTCTCAAAGCGGAGATAAGCGTCAGGCTATCGAAACATTAAATAAGCTGGAAGCGATAGTCGGTTTGAACGACAAAATCAGTATGCAGAAGTTTCAGCTGTATGCCCTTTTGAACGAAAAGGAAAAAGGATACCAAGAGATTCAAAAGTATATTGCTAAATATCCGAATGAACCTAAATATATGATTTTGTTGGGCGACATCTACCTGAAGGACAATAAAACGAAAGATGCCTGGGCGATGTATTCCAAAGCGCAGCAAATCGATCCGGATAATGCCTATCTTATCAACTCACTGGCCAGATATTATGACCAAACAGGACAACATGACGAGGCTGAGAAGACATTGTCGGTAGCAGTTTTAAACAACAAGATTAATATTGATGACAAAATAGGACTTTTGACTCAGTATGTAGGACTGCTTCAGCAGGAGAAAAAAGACTTGTCACCAATCAATGCCTTGTTTGACAGCCTGATGATACAAAATCCTCAGGAACCAAAATTGAACATGTTGTATGGGAATCTGCTGATGATGCAGGGAAAGAAAAAAGATGCTAATTTCCAATATCAGATTTATGCAGAAGCAAATCCAACCGATCCGACAGGGTGGGAGCAGCTTTTGCGTACAACTTTTCCAGACAGTATCGATGCGTCGATGAAGATATGCCAGACTGCTATTAATTACCTTCCCGAACAACCGACTTTTTACTTCTATCTGGGATTGTGTCAATATCAGAAAAATCTGTATCAGAAAGCGCTAGATACTTATAAGTCCGGCATTAAATATGTTGATCCGCAGAATACCCAAATGCTTTCTGAATTTTATGGACAAATAGGTGATTTATACTATCGTTTGGAAGCAAAGGACAGCGCATATTCCTCTTATGATAAAGCACTGGAGATTAATCCGCAAAACCTGGGCGTGTTAAACAATTATAGCTATTTTCTTTCTTTAGAAAAAAATGATTTGGGCAAAGCTGAGAGAATGAGCAGTGTCACTGTGAAAGCAGAACCAGCCAATCCAACCTATCTGGATACATACGGATGGATTCTGTATCAGCAAAAAGAATATTCCATGGCAAAAAGCTATATAGAGAAAGCGATTAATTACAGTGGTGACAATCTAAGTGCCGAAGTGCTGGATCATTATGGCGATGTGCTTTACATGACAGGAGATAAAGAAAAAGCATTGGAATACTGGAAAAAGGCTTTGGATAAATCGGACGAGAAATCACCAAGCCTTGTGCAAAAAGTTAAATCAGGAACCATCAACAGCGAAATAAAATGAAAACAAATTTCAAATTATTTATTCCGGTCATTGTCTTAGGATTTGTGTTTTCCCTGACTGGCTGTAAATCAAAAAAAGAACTTGCTGCTAAAAATGTCAGTGATACAAAAGCGAACACTGAAATCTTGAGTGATGTTCAAAAGAATCAATTAAAATTCAATACACTTTCAGCAAAAACATCATTTGAGCTGCAAAGAGCAGGATCTAAATCATCTTTATCCACAAGTGCTCAATTGAGAATCATCAAAGGAAAAGGGATTCTTATCTCCCTGAGACCTTTTCTAGGTATAGAAGTTGCTAAAATGGTGGTTTCTAACGACTCCGTGCTGATTGTCGATCGAATGAATAAGCAATATTTGTATGAAAGCATTGCTGATTTGAAGAAAAGTAAATCTATCGATTTTAATTATAACAATTTGGAAGCGCTCCTGACCAACAGATTGTTTTATCCGGGTAAAAAGGACGTTAGCGAAGCTGATTATCCTAAATTTAGGATTCAAAAATCGCAGGGAAGTTATCTTGTTTCCACAAAAGATGCTTCAGATATTTTGTATAATTTTGCGATAGACGGTAACGATCACATTATTTCCACTCTTATTTACGGCGAAAAACGAAATTATACACTTCAATGTTCATACGATAAATTCATTGTCGACCAAAACAATAGTTATCCAACAAATATCAGATTTAAGATCGGTATTAACGAAAAAAGAATGGATATCGTTTTATCCTATTCAAAATTGGACATTGACAAAGACATAGACATAGATTATTCTATTCCTGGAAGTTACCGAAAAGTGACTCTGGACGAAGTATTGTCTATACTATCTAAAAAATTATGAGGCATATTTATATTTTAGCCTTTTCTGCTCTTCTGATTTGCTCGACTGCTTCGGCTCAAACAGCCAAGATAAAACAACTGGAGTTGCAGAGAAAAAAGGCGTTGCAAGATATTGAAAATACAAATAAACTACTTATAGATACCAAAAAGGTATCCCAAAACTTAATTACCCGTATCAATCTGATTTCCAATCAAATTGAATCAAGGAAACAGATTATTGATTTGATGGGGCAAGAGGTTGATGCGCTTGCTGTACAACAAACTATCACTCAAAAAGAAATTGATGCCCTCGAGCTGGAATTGAAAGGGAAGCAAAAAAACTATGCCAAAGCTATTGATGGCATTATCTATAGAAAACAGAGCGAAAATAAAATTTTATACATTCTGTCGGGAAAATCGCTGGCTGAATCGATGCGCAGAATACGTTTCCTTAAAGAATATTCCGATTGGAGAGGAAAGGAAGCCGACGCAATAAAAGAAAAAACACTGTTGCTTCAGAAGAAAAAAGCAGATCTCGGACAACAGCGGAAATCGAAAATTGTACTCATCAATCAGAAAGATGCCGAACAGCAGAAACTGAAAGATGAAGAAAAGACTCATCAGCAGGAAATTTCAGATGCTAAATCTAAGCAGCAGGAACTGCAAGGTATTATTGCTGATAAGAAAAAACAGGCCAACCAACTAAATCAGCAAATCAGTCAATTGATTGCCGAAGAAGTTGCACGCCAGGAAAGAGAAGCGAGAAGACTGGCCGAAGAAAAGGCTAGAAGATTGGCTGCACAGGAAAAAGCGAGAAAAGAAGCGGAAGCAAAAAAAGCAGCCGAAGACAAAGCTGCACGCGAAAGAGCTGAAGCAGCAGCTACTGCAGCAGCCCAGCAGCAACAAGATAAACAAAAGGCTCAACAGCAAGCTAAAAAGCCAAAAAGTATAAAAGAAAAGCCACAGAAACGACAGTCTCAAGTGGTGAAAGAACAAAATTTGCCTCCTGTCAGAGAAACTGAAACTCCGCAGGAATCTGAATCACAAAGAAGTGAAAAACTTTTGGCTGAAGCTTCTTCCGCAAATATCAATCTTTCGAATAATTTCGCGTCGAATAAAGGACGTCTGCCGATACCTGTTACAGGACGATACAGCATTGTCTCCGGATTCGGGACACATCAGCACGGTCAATATGTCACCACCAATAGTAACGGTATCGACATCCAGACCCAGGTTGGAGCCGATGCGCGTTCGGTATTTAACGGCGAAGTTTCTAGAGTTGTCGCATTCCCCGGATTCAACAATTGTATTATCATTCGTCATGGGAACTACTATACTTTCTATGGCAATATTCAAAATGTGTATGTCCGGCAAGGCCAGGCTATCAAGACCGGACAGAGTATCGGTAAGGTATTTACAGACCCTGATACCGGTGTGACTAAAATGCACTTCCAGTTATGGAACGGAACCAGTAAACAGGATCCAAGTCCGTGGTTGAGGAGATAAACGGGAGAGAGCAACGCTTTTTTCTCTCCCTGTGTTTTTGGCGTTGTTGCAGATTCTGCATCAAACACAATGTTTAAACCTTAATAAATAGACATCCGGAATATGAAAATAATGGTTAACCGCCTTGACAGAAACTTTCACTCCTTTCAATCGGAATTGGAGGAAAAGGCTTTACAAGTGCTTCGTTCCGGATGGTATATATTGGGAGAAGAAGTCTCTTGTTTTGAGAGTGAATTTGCCGGCTATCTGGGCGCAGAACATTGTGTCGGTCTGGCCAACGGATTAGATGCGTTATGGATTGCATTTCGCATGCTGGGTATCGGAAAAGGAGATGAAGTGATTGTTCAGGCGAATGCTTATATCGCAAGTGTGATGGGCATTTCCATCAACGGAGCAACTCCCGTATTGGTCGAACCCGATGAATATTTTGGCATAGATGCTTCTCGCATTGAAGAAAAAATTACCGATAAGACAAAAGCTATTTTAGTTGTTCATTTATATGGGCAGGCTTGTCAGATGGACGAGGTTGTTGCTTTGTCACAAAAATACAACTTAAGACTAGTAGAAGATTGTGCTCAATCACATGGTGCAACCTTTGATTCACAAATGACGGGAACATTCGGAGATATTGGATGTTTTTCTTTCTATCCTTCCAAGAACCTCGGCGCTTTTGGTGATGCGGGAGCCATCGTTACCAATGACAAGCAGATTGCGGAAAAGGTCAACGTTTTTCGCAATTACGGCAGTGAAAAACGATACCATAATCAAGTGGTCGGTGCCAATTCGCGGCTCGACGAGTTGCAGGCCGGACTGCTGCGTGTGCGTCTGAAGCATTTGCAGAAACAGAACTGTGAGAGAATAGAAATAGCGAAGCGTTATGATTTGGAAATAAGTAACCCGAAGATAAAACTGCCCAAAATCAGAGCATGTGCCAATTCCGTCTATCATCAATACGTCATTCGCTGTGAAGAACGGGACCAGTTGCGTGATTATCTGGATACTCTTGGTATCGGTACGCTTATTCATTACCCGATACCACCGCATTTGTCAGAAGCGTATTCCTGTCTAGGCTTTCGTAGAGGAGATTTTCCGATTACCGAAAAATATGCAGACACTGTACTCTCTATTCCGATGTATAATGGCATGACGGATGAAGAGCAAGCGATTGTCATCGATGCAATCAACAAGTTTTAACCCATAAATCAATGCAGATGAAGCTGGAAGAGCAATATAAAATTTTAGAATTCAGAGAACTCGGAGACGAAAGAGGCAACCTCATTGTTGTGGAAGGAAACGAAGATATTCCGTTCAAAATAGAACGGGTTTTTTACATCTATAATTCCGATGCTGACGTGATCAGAGGGCAACATGCCAACCGAAAAACAGAATTTGTTCTTATCAATGTCAGCGGTACTTCGAAAGTGAAGATTGACAATGGACGTGAAACGAAAGTCATTGAGTTGGATCATCCTCACATGGGATTATATCTATCCAATAACCTCTGGAAAGAGATGTACGATTTTTCATCCAACTCACTATTGCTTGTATTGGCTAGTGAACATTATGATGATTCGGAATATATCCGGGATTATGATTTGTATATTCGCGAAATGCAGAACCGCCATACGAAAGAATTGTAAATTGGTTTTGTCCTCAGCTTTCTGCTCGGTTATCTCTGCATCTCTGCAAACCCGGTTTTAATTTGATTGTATAGAAATAAAACGATTTAATTTAATTAAAAAAATGACAAGAATTTATGGTTTTAATTTATAATTCTGGGATGGGTGAAATCCCCCGCCTTTAGGCGGAGAATTTA
>JASGFJ010000060.1:0-24015 GCA_047605645.1 Dysgonamonadaceae bacterium
AAACTGAGTTGAGCCTGAATGGGAGGAAACAGGAAAAACAACAGAAATAAAAAGGCAAAGTTGCATTTCATAGGTGTGAGAGATAAGAAGGTTATACGGATCTTTAGGTTAAATAATTGATTATAGGTTCAAAACTTGCACCATAAATCACATTTATGCAAATATAGTTTATTTCATGAATAAAATAAACTAATATTAATTAATTTAATAAAGTATTAATTTATATAAACTCCATTTATAATCACGTATCCGCTGCATTTTCTTAATTTATCATCATATACATAAAGGGCAGTGTAATACATAAGAATATAAACCATGTGCAAGATGTATATTCTTATCTATCTGATATTACCACTCTCTTAGATGTGATAGACTACTGTCAAAGTGGATATTTAACGCACATAATTCAGAAGAAGCCATGCTAAACATGGTTAACAAAAAGGTTTTGCAAGACTCACCATTGCAAGATATATTAAGAGAATAATGACACACGAACGCGGCACTCTTCAATAATAAGGCCACACATAATCATCTACTTTTGCGTTTATGTGATTAACATAAACGAGACATTTTCATCCAGATTATTCTTTTTGTCTGAATACGGCCTTTTTTCTGGATTCACGATCGACATTATTCAGAAAATCCTGAAACTCCTGAGCTTTAGAGGCCGGAAAAACACCTTCTTTCAATGACAATGACTGTACTACTTTCAGGATCTGATTTTCAAATGAAACGAGAGAAGTATATTTTCCAAAATCAGATTTAAGAGAGATTGACTTAGGCATCGATTCCAAAACGTGCGTATCGGGTATAGAAATATGCATAGAATCCAATTCGGAATATGCCGAGGGAAATGATATTTCATGCAGCCGCTTCCCTCCTTTGATAAGATTCATGCTTCCGACATCCATCGGAGAGAGAGGCACAAAAAGCCTGCCTCCCGTTTTGTTTGCAAAATTATCTGCTACCAAATTCAATTGAATACACAGATTCGGATCTTCACTTTTATGCTCTTTACAGTCTAAAGACAAGATATTGATTTTCGACATAGAAAGTTCTTTTGCCAGGCTGTTGATCTGTTCTTCGCGACTCTGATTATGCGCAAAACCTAGTTTTTCTTCATATCCCTTTCTTCTGTATATAAACAACGCATTACCTTTTGCCATTCCGGTATTATCTAACTGGAGATGAATCGATTTTTGCTCCTGCACAACAGCCGGAAGCGTTTTTACCGTTTGGATTTCACCTCCGCTTTCTTTTACGAGAAGACTTTCATGCCCGGCAATAGAAGAGTGAACATAATTAAAAGGAAGTTGCTGATTGGTACATTCCAGCCATAATGTATCTTGGGGCAAGGGAACCATCAAAATAACATGATTCATTTGAGTCAGACTTGCAAAATCAGGATACAACTTTTTTTTATCTGTACTGATAACTACGTATGTTGATGGGATACCAACGGCCTCCAACATCGCGCCCATGTAATTCGACAAGCCTTTGCAATCACCGAAACCAACCTTAGCGACTTTGGAAGCGCTTTCAGGTTGCCACCCTCCTATTCCCAATTGAATGCTGACATAACGCGTGGATGACTGGAGATATTCAAAGATACGTTTCACTTTTTCTTTATCCGATGGCGCATCCTTTGTCAACAGAAAAAGTCTATCCTTCAATTCAGGCAATACCTCTTGCCTTCCTCCTAACAGCTGATAATTCCATTTTCCGAGATTTTTCCAAGAATCCATATTTCCGCATTGACCTTCCATACAAAATTCCTCCGGGGCAATCATTACTGAGGGAGCCAAACGTTCTATATCGAGAGACAGGCGTTCCTCCCGTATAGCCGGAACAGAATCCATGCCCCAAGTGTAGCTTACCGTGTTTGCGGCTTCCGTCACCTTGGGCTGCTCATTCTTCATATTCAAAGCCTTGTATCTCATCTTCTGACCTTTCGGCAGGGTTATCATATATTCAGCATGCTCTACCGAAATGCCAAAGCTTCTGATGGGGGCAAAAAAAGGATAGGATGGGATCCCGTTTTTAAGCCGGATTTCATACTCATACTTAATTGTATAAGGATATACCGGCGATTTATATTGATAATAGGAGTATTGATCATCGCTAGCCATATTCGGAGAATAAGCTGTCGTTACCAAATCATTTCGGCCTATCTTTTTCAAGGTTTTTCCAGTCTCAGCATCTTGTACGGTACCCGAAAAGTTCTTAAATTCCATAAAGCGATCCTGCGGAATAACAATCAGGGCATTGTCATTTCCATCTTCATTGAGAATGGTTTTGACAACGGTATATCTATAGGAGGCATTGTTCATATCCGTCTGAATAAATTCGGTTTTCTGATACCTGACAACTGCATCAGCATCCGTTTTCAGCGAAGGAGAAATAGATGATTCGGGATAAGTCTGTGCTTGTAACAGATGACCTGTCAGTAGAACAAACATAGCAAAAAGACCTTTCTTCATAAATGCATCAATTTGTTTTAGGTTTGCGTTGAAGAACAATTTGCTCTCCATTCCTGGAAGCCATGTATGCCCAGGTATTTCTGATATCGGCATACGAAGCCTGGGAGAAGATGGACTCTTTAACGTTCAAATTTGAAAGAATACTAATAAAACCGCCATCCTGATGAACCACAAAAGAGTAATTGATGGCTCCATCCGGGAAAACTATTCTTTCTGATTTAGGGACAGATTTTACTTCATAACCTTCCGGAATTTGCAACGATATTTTTGTAATTTCATTATACGGATTGGGGAACTCAACCGGGAGCTTTCTTGTCTCAGCTTTAAATGGATTTTCCGTATCCGAATAAAACAAAAACGGATTTATATATAGAAATTCATCGGATGCACTGGAGTTTTTATCGACGAAAGTAAATCTCTGATCACAGGTTCCTTTTTCACATCCGTTTATTTTGAAGTCATTCACAGCAACATTCAATAAAGAAGAGAGTTTCTCAATATATTCGGATTCGTCTTTCGATTTAAAATAATTGGAACAAGAGCTCATAGATGCAATGCCTCCGGTTTGCCTCAAAACGGATCCCGACAGAAAGCCATCTTTATTATATGAGGCTATTACATTTCTGGCTACAACCGCCTTACCCAGATTGTGCAAATCAACCCATTGCGAGTTCCCATTCTTCTTCACAGCACGTGCATTATCCACCATGCATTCGGGAGACAAAACATCCAAAGAGCCATATTTAGAGGATGCATCCATATAATATTGCTTTCCCTTGGATTCAACTCCCACGATAAAATAATTCAGTTTATTAATACTGGGATACATCGGGAAAATCCGCCCGTTACTTTTGGAACTCATCACTACCGGATAGGCATCAAATCCGGCATCACGCAAAGTCACCAACAGCAACCCGTTCATTTCGGCACTGGAGCCGATACCTTCTTTCAATGCTTTTTTTATATTTTTAATATACAATTTGTTTTCATCGTTCCATTTCACCTTCTCTTTAACCAGATCAAGAATTAGCGCAATCTTCTCCGTATCTTCCATTTCATCCTTGATAAGATTGTTTAACTCATCCTTAAGCAATCCGGAGCTGCGTAGTTGCCCACCAAATCTATCATCATCCAAAAGACGCTTGTCTACATCTTCCCAGGTATATGCAAAACTCTCATAATAGCTTCCCGGAAATGCAACACCGGCTAATTCAAACTGTGCCATCGACATAAAATCCGCTGCATTCCAAATGTATGAATCAGCCTTCAAAGCAGGTAAATCGACTCCTTTAAAAACTACTTTTTCCAAAGAACAGGTATGTCTTAATCCTCCCGGAAAAAGATACGTTACATTCTCTTTTTCAGAAGAACAATCAATGGTTTCATATCCCGTTACCCTTTTTGAAAATTTAAAATATTCAGGAATAGCCACCGTGTAGCTTGAATATTTAACAGGTATAGACTGTTGAAAAAAGTAATCATCTATATATCTGTAATAAGGCGAGACGAGTTTATATTTATACTCGATGACAGATCCTACCTTTACATTCGGAAAAGCTAGTTTGGTAACAGCATTCACCTCAGAAGTTTTTTCCTTAAAGATATATTCTTTCGACAACTTTGTTTTTTCCTGATTTCCGTTCGACAAGTTATAAGTAAATCCTAAAACAGAAGATACGACTTCGCTTCCCTTAGATGTTCCATCATCGTAATAGCGAATCTTAGCATTGCCCCACTCCAATCCACCTTTTTTGAGAATCTTTATCCGGGTCGTATATTCTTTTATTAGCTCAATACCGTCAATACTAAAGTTGTAGTATACATCACAAGATTCGTACAACACCACAGCCACAGCAGAAGTATCCTGCGGGTACGATGTCATTTCGAGTTCATCCTTTGAAACAGTACCGAATTTGACTTTTTCATTAGCATAAGTTTGGTGCACAAAAAGGAATAAACAGGCAACAAACAAGTAAAGCATAATATTTTTCATATCATGTATTCATTTAAGTTAACTATAGCACAAGAAAATATTAAAGACCATGATGTACACTCTTAGCAAAAGAAGAACATACAATTAAAACAAATTATTTGTTTGAAGGTCAAAAATAACATTTATTTATCAAAAAAAGCAAATAAATAGAATATTAATTGTTAGTCTGTTTTTCCAAGCTCTGATAATTGGATATAGCCCGCATCAAAGAAACTCTATCCGTTTGGCGGAGAGGAGTCATGTAGGTTTGCTCTACTGCGATAGAATTTACCTTGTATTGTTCCACTCTTCGCACGGGAGACAAGATCGTAAAGATATGATTTTGCAGGTATCCCAGATTTTGATAAGTTGCTACAAATGCTCTCGGTTGATAGGTGGCCGAGAAGATATTTTTCCCATAGAAATCACTGGTATACGAAAAATGAAGAAATCCCATCACGGTAGGCATCAGATCAATCTGGGAGACAAGCTTATCAACTTTTCCCGACTTCACAAACCCCGGTGCATAAACAATAGCGGGAATATGATATTTACCCAACGGTATTTCAGTCTTTCCCGCACTGGAAGCACAGTGATCGGCTGTTATCACAAACACTGTATTCTTAAACCAAGGCTCTTTTTTTGCCATTTCAAGAAATCGACCAATCGCATAATCGGTATATTTCACTCCACCCTCTCTTGATTTTGCATCCTCTGGAATATCTATTTTGTGAGCAGGATACGTAAACGGACGGTGATTGCTGACTGTCATAATATGTCCGAAAAAGGGCTTACCGGTGGCTGCATCGGCATTAAAGATTTTTATTGCCTTGTTGAACATATCTTCATCACAGACTCCCCAAACATTACTGAATGTAATTTCCTTCTTTGCAAATGATTTTTTATCGATCACCTGATAATGGTTTCCTTCGAAAAAGGTTTTCATGTTATCGAAATAACTATCACCTCCATACATAAATTGAACAATGTATCCTTTATCTTTAAAAACTTTTCCTGTAGAAAACAGATTGGCATTATTCGGGCGCTTAATAACGCTTTCGCCGGGACTGGGCGGCAAGCACAGCGTAACAGCTTCGAGTCCACGCACTGTACGATTTCCCGTTGCAAAAAGATTATTAAAAACAAGTCCTTGATGAACGAGTGCATCCAAATGGGGCGTAATATTTTGCTTGTTGCCATAATGCGATAAAAACGAAGCGCTTAAGCTTTCAACAGTAATCAGGACAACGTTTTTATGTTGCTCCGGGAGAGAATCATGAATGGATTGCGGATAGTTTTCTTGATGAATCATATCTTTCACCTGGTCAGTCGGCAAAGTGGTATAGAACTGATCATAATCCAGTTTATTACTTAAAAAAGCCTGATAAAATTTATACAGGCCATTTGCCTGCAATTCATTCACATACGCATTCGATGTCTGCTGAAAACGATTATTGAATTTCAGAACAAGACATGCCACTGACAATACGACAACATATCCGGCCGTAAATGCTATTTTACGCCCGGGCGAAGGCAGAGGCAGAAAAGAAACTTTGAGCTTTCTTACCACCAGCAGTGTTACAGCCATCGATGCCGCAGCCAAGGCCAGAAGAATGGGAACAATCGGATAGGATTCACAAATATTTCCAATTACTTCATTCGTATAAATTAAATAATCTACAGCAATGAAATTATACCGAACCCCAAATTCATTCCAAAAAGCATACTCACTTATCACATTTAGCAGAATACAGAACGTATAGATGAAACACAAAAAATAGAATTGAGCCACCCGCCACTTTTCCCTCACAAAAGGAATAAAAAGACGAGTGGCAAAACTTACCGATTTATACAACAGAAAATATTTAGCAATCCGTGGTGCTGCACTTCCGTATTCATCAAATATATTATTGAAAAACGAAACATAACAAAGAGATAAAACCCAGATACACAGAAACACATATCCCCACGGCCTCTTATATTTTGTTTCAGAGAAGGACATAAAAATCAGCCATAAAAACACGACTGCAATGACTCCGAGACATAAATCATTCACCATCCCCAACCCAAAAACGTTCAACCAACCCAATAAAGGAAAGGGCAACTCAGTCTGCCCATTAAAAAGAAGAACAAATCTTGTCAGAAAACCAACAATCAGGAATAGTCCGATAAGACGAACAAATAAGGTTTTATAAGGTTCCAGAGAAAACGTTGTATGGTTTGAGGAATTTATCATAGGAGGGGGGGGATAAAGTGATATTTTATTTTTTTATGAATGTAAAGACAAAGCTACTGCAAATGGTCGTCAAAATCAGATAGGAGAACATGACAGCCGAAGTAATATTGATTTGTCGGCATGAATAAATGCAGCCTGAGACACACAAACCATTTTCTTCCCATTTAGAGATAAGCCATGCATATAGTCTGTAAACCAAAAATCCGATAAGCATTCCAAATAATGCTCCAGCCACGATATCGGAGACGAAGTGAACACCCAGATAAATTCTTGAATAACAGATAAGAAGTGCTCCAAATGCTGTCACGAGAGAATAATACCTGTTTCTGAAAAGAAGAGATGTAAACATGACAAAACCAAAGCTGTTGGTAGCATGTCCGGACATAAACCCGTATTCCCCACCGGCATAATTATATAAAACCCGAACTTGTTCCATAACGCCCGGATAATGAGTCGGCCGCGGACGAGCTATTATCGGTTTAATAAGGTGACTCGAAAATTGGTCACAAAGCAAAAACATCAAAGCGATACATAGCACGGCTGTCAAGAATTGCCGCCAGTCTTTTTTATATATCAAATTAAAAAGAAGCAAAACAACCAAAGGCATCCAAATCCACATATTGGAATACATCCACATGGTATGATCAAGAAAAGGGGTGTGTACACGATTAATGTACAGTAATAAATCTTTTTCGTATGGAAGAAAGAACAGAAGCATAAGCCTTACTTTTTAAAATCAAAACGTATATGCAAACCCGACTCCATAACTATTGGAACCCACAACGGGCGTAATAACGAGATTCTTATTTGCATCTTTTATTCCAAACAGGTTGTGAAATACCGGCAAAAGACGATAACCGGCTTCCACGCTCAATATACCTATTCCCGCACCGGTAACAACATCACTTATCCAATGCTTTTTGTTGAGCACACGCAAAGCCCCTGTTCCGGCAGCAATCGCATAGCCTCCCACACCAATCCAGGGTGATACATCCTGGTATTCCTTAAACAGAATATGTGCACCAACAAAAGCTGTCGCTGTATGTCCTGAGGGAAATGATTTCTCGTTAGAACCATCAGGACGCCATACATGAACACTAGTCTTCATGGTCTGCACAGCAGCTCCCATAAGCATATAAGATGTTGCCATCACAATGGCCTGATCCCGAAAATTGTGCTTAGCATCTACGCCCGCCAGACGAAGTCCTAACACCGCAACAGCGGGTGCAAACTGTGAATAATTATCAATAGGTATCTTCACCTTCAAGTGTTCCTCCACTTCATTATTTGTACTGTGATCTAATTCCTGAAGCGAAGCATTGTTGCGCGATACGATCCCATAGGTTATCATGGCCGCGGGAATAAGAAGATGTAAATAAGGAGTCTGAAGCAAGCCTTTCTTTGGCCGGAAATCAGATTGAGGAAAGACTTGGAAATGATTCTGATTATATGAATAATCTTTCTCCGGATCAACATAATCTGGATGCTGTGAAGTCCCAGAGACATCGGTATGTGTAATTTTCGGTGTAGTGTCCGTTTGGGGATAAGGCACTACCGGAACTTTTACAGACGTTGTATCTTTCTCCTGTGAATAAACATGACAGGTGACGACAACGAATAAAATGAAGATACTCAATCTGGGGATCATATTATATGAATATTTTTTATTCTTAAACCAATACCTTAACTTTCTGGAATACGAAATAGAGAGAGAATTTTGAAGACTTTTTGAATTTTCATCTCAAAATTATGTAAATTAATAAATGATTCAATTTTTATATAGATTTAAATAGCTAATTTTGAAAAAATGAATAGAAACTGACTGATATGTGGAAGTTTTATGCTGTGTTATCTGCCGTTTTTGCAGCACTAACAGCAATATTCGCCAAAATCGGAGTGAAAAATGTAGACTCCAATCTGGCAACAGCCGTAAGGACATGCGTCATTATGTTTATCACATGGGGAATTGTTTTTGCTTCCCACGGGATAAACGGAGTGAAAGAACTTACAAAAACAAACTGGACGTTCCTTATTCTCTCAGGAATAGCTACCGGATTGTCCTGGCTTTTCTATTTTAAAGCACTGCAAGAAGGAGAAGCTTCGAAAGTAGCTCCGATAGACAAACTCAGCGTGGTATTCACGATGATTCTTTCGTTTATCATTCTCAAAGAATCAATCAGCTGGAGAGTAGCCTTAGGGGGAATTCTGATTGCGGGAGGTTCACTGATTATATTGATGGATAAGTAAGCAAAACAGTACTCAATGAAAATTCTGATCATAGAAGACGAACGTGAGCTTTCGCAGAACATAGCTGCGTATCTTTCGGCAGACAATTATGGCTGCGAACAAGCATTTTCGTTTGATTCGGCTATTGAAAAAATCGGATTGTATGAATACGACTGTATTTTGCTGGATTTAAACTTGCCGGGAGGTGATGGTTTAACCATTTTAGAAAAAATCAGAAAGGAACATATCTCATGCGGAATCATTATTATTTCCGCCCGCGGTTCGCTCGATGATAAAATCAACGGACTGAAAGTCGGGGCAGACGATTATCTGGCCAAACCATTCTCTCTTTCTGAATTAAGTGTTCGTATTTATGCACTTATGCGCAGACAACAATTTTCGCATTGTAATCTATTAATTTCAAACCAGATGGAAATCAACCTGCTGACCAAATCGGTCAGAATCGGTGATATTTTCGTTAATCTGACCAAATCGGAATACGATCTCCTGCTTTTTCTAATAGGAAATAAAAACAGGGTTGTTTCTAAAAACGCTATTGCCGAGCATTTATCGGGTGATATGGCCGATATGCTCAACAGTCACAACTTTGTGTATGCACATATCAAAAATCTGAAATCAAAACTGGCAGATGCGGGTTACAACAATTGTATCCGAACCATTTACGCAACGGGTTATCAATGGGTCGAATGAAAAGTCTTTTAAGCAAAAATCTCAATCAGTTTTACCTCTACTCGACAATCATATTGTTGTGCTGCGCTCCAATTCTATTCTTTGTAATGAAATTTTTCTATACAAAGGATTTGGATGAGTTGATGAAATTTCGAAGTACCAATTTTATTGAACACAAACTTCCCTTATTTAATGTTTCTGAAATCCAGACATGGAATCGATATAATGAAGATATCCAGATATTGCCATACAAGAATACCTATTCTTTAGATACAGCTGTAGAAAAATTCATATACAATGATGCGGAAAGGCATCCGATTTACTATCGCATCATCTATCGTAAGGTTCTAATCGACCAACAGCCCTTTATTCTCATGTGCAGAGTGCCGATGATTGAAGATAACGACCTACTTGGCAATCTTATTTCCCAATATGGATTGATTTTCTTTATCCTGTTGGTATCGCTCGGAATAGCTCAGCGAATTATTTCCCGAAAACTATGGATGCCATTTTATGATAGCCTCGGGAAAATAGAAAACTATACGCTCGAACAAGGCATTGTTCCTGAATTTAAAAAAACGAGCACCAAAGAGTTCGAAAGATTGAACCAAATATTGACAAATCTAATAGCAAACAATCTGGAAGTTTATAAACACCAAAAAGAATTTATAGAGAATGCATCCCACGAATTACAAACACCCTTGGCTGTCTTTCAATCACAATTAGACATTCTGCTGCAGGAACCTGAACTTACGGAAAAACAAACCCAGGTAATCCAATCTCTATACTCTGTCTCATCGCGACTTACTCGTCTGAACAAAAACCTGCTATTGCTTGCTAAAATTGACTACGAACAGCATGTCGACAGGGAAGAAATCAACTTTCGCGAGTTACTCGACAAAGCCATTTATTACCTGAGAACACTCACCGAAAACGAAGGAATTGATTTTACAGTGAGCATTCAAACAATTCCTGTCCTGAGAGCAAATAAAATCCTATTAGAAAGCCTCATCAATAATCTGATCGTCAATGCTATCCGGCACAACGTGGAACAAAACGGCACAATTTCCATATCGGTAAATAAAGACTCATTGGTTGTTTCCAATACAGGAGAAAACCAATCGTTGGATACAAAGAAAATGTTTCGTCGCTTCAATCACACTTCAGAAGAAAGGAAAGGGAATGGCTTGGGATTGGCTATTGTTTATCAAATCTGCAAATTACACCATTGGAAAATCGACTACTCCTTTCAAAACAGTATACATTCTTTTATTGTGAGGTTCTGAAAGAGTTAATCATGTATTTCCACCACCTCAACTTTTCATCTTGTTTTTTTTCGCCAGATAATGAATCCCGTCAATGGCAGACCGGCAATGAATAAACTAGCCAGGAAAGCAAGAATTTTACCCGGAAGCCCCAATATTCTTCCTGTGTGAATATCATAATTCATTCTCAACAGTTTATCGGCATTGTCTGCATCAGCCAGTTTCCCGTAAATATTCTCCGATTTGATTTCCCGCAATGTCCGAGGTTCAAAATAACGATAATCACTTTTCCAATACATTTTGTCAGTCGGCAACACATTGGCTGTAATCAATCCGGCATCGCCCTGCGGTAGACTTATTGAAAGAGAAGCTGCTTTTGGATATTCTTTTAGCAAACGAGTCCACAGACAATCCGTAGCCTGAGAAACAGTCAATCCGGATTTTGAAAGATTCGCAGGACTCTCTATTCCATAGGCCAGCGACTTCGTTCCTCCAAATAAGCGGTGAATTCCCTGGGCAAACGGAGGAAGCCCCCACACCAAACCGGTCAAAGCAAAGAGCAATCCAAACAAAGTCACGTAAAATCCTCCGACAACATGCAGGTCATAATTCACTTTAAACATATTGACCCCTTTCTTCCATCGAAAAACCAATCGATTCTTCCACTTCGACAATGATTTTGGAATCCAAATAAAAAGCCCGGTCAGCAATACCAAGAAGAAGATGACTGTAGAGGAAACAACAACGGGTTGCCCAATCATTGGCGGGAGCCAAAGATAATAATGTCCTTGAATCACAAATCGAAAAAAATCCTTATTCATATTTTTCGATTTCAACACTTTTCCGGAATACGGATTAAGAAATACTTTGTAATAATAATCCGGTTTATAGCCATAAAACAAAGCTTCAACAGCTCTGTCTCTCCCTTTAAACTCGATAGCGTTCATTTTTTTTCCACCAAGCTGCTCTTCTGCAATTTTCTGTAATTGCGAGGGAAGAAGCAAGGGGCGATCCTCCACTTTGACATGAGAATAGCTATTGAAAGAACTAATCTCCTCCTGAAAAGCGTAGAGTGCTCCGGTGAGCGCAATAATAAACACAAAGAGCCCGGAAATAAGTCCGAGCCACAAATGAATTTTATGAAATAATTTTCTCATCCAATACAATTTACCTGAAAGTTTTACTTGTTATGACAATAATTTCTGATTTTCGATAGAAGCTGTAAAAGATACAGTCGTACACCAAGACGATGTATCCGTTACCCGGATGCAAATATGAAAAAGAAAAAAACATCAGCCAATACCTTATTATAGTGATTTTATCTCTTATTTTACTAACATATAGGGAATCCCCCTTCTTTGTATCTAAATACATTCGCTAATCAGGTGCAAACTCATACTCAGAAAATATCGCTTTATCGGACAGAGGAGTGCATAAGAGGAATATGTTTGCGATAGCTCCACACTATTATTTAAAAGAATGACTTTTTTAACGCTCTCACAAGAAAAAAAACAAAAAAAACAATAATCCAAATAAAACACAATTACACAAACATAAAGAAACAATATAATTCCATATAAAACACAAATAGAAACAAATAAACAGAACACAAAACATTATGATAATGTTAAAAACAGAGGCTTCAGTGAAAATACCACGAATAAGGTATATACGATATCCACATTTTTCAATACGTTTGTAGAGAAAAATATAAATTAACATCTCTATCAAACTAAAAAGGTTATCAAATGAAAAGGTACTACACATTTCTTTTAGCTCTGGGATTGAGCTCACTGAGCCTCTTCGGACAATCCTCAACAACTGTCATCAAGGGATATATACACAGCTCGAACGATGTTATTGAAGGAGCTGTGATCCATATCGCCGGAACAAACATTAGCGTTGCAACTGACGCAAATGGCTACTATGAGTTAAAAGCCAAACCCGGCACTTACGTTTTAGACGTAAATTACGTAGGACATACCCCTATCCATCAGCGCGTAACAGTCGCAAACGAACAAAATTTAACACAAGATTTTCAACTTGAGCAAAAAACATTAGACGAAGTAGTTATTGTTGGTTCACGTGGTGTCGGCAGAACGAAACTTCAGTCTCCGTCTCCGGTAGATGTATTGGATGCACGTACCTTCAAAGAAACACCACAGGTTTCGTTAACCCAGATATTAAACTACATCGTTCCGTCTTTCAATTCAAACGCACAGGTGATAAGCGACGGAACCGACCATATCGACCCGGCTACACTTCGCGGATTAGGGCCTGACCAGGTATTGGTATTAATTAATGGAAAACGCCGCCACACAACCTCCCTCATCAATATTAACGGCACCGTAGGAAAAGGGTCGGTAGGAACCGATCTGAACGCAATACCAACATCCGCGATCAAACGTATCGAAGTGTTACGAGATGGAGCAGCTGCTCAATACGGTTCCGATGCAATTGCGGGAGTTATCAATATTATTCTGGATGATGCAACAGACAAATTAAGAGTGACAACCTCTGCCGGTGGTTATCTTTCTAAAAACTCAGAAGGAACGATGGATGGCGAACGCTCCACGGTGGATGTAAATTATGGTATCAAACTTGACAACAAAGGAGGATTTATCAATTTCTCGGGAACATACGACAACCGCAAGCCTACCAATCGTCAGAAAGAGTATACAGGGACCATTTTCACCGACTACAATCGCACCGATTTATATCCAAATCCTACCGGAGTGGATATCACAGATGAAGAGCTAGCCAGACGAGGCGAGACTCGCGCTGACTATGTATCACGCATTGGACAATCTCAGTTAAAAGGAGGGGCTATGTTCTTCAATAGCATTATTCCGCTAAAAGAGGGGGCAGAAATATATGGATTCGGCGGATTAAACTATCGCCAGGGCGAATCCGCTGCGTTCAGGAGAATGCCTTCACAACTAACCCAGAATGTTTCAGACATCTATCCTAATGGTTATCTTCCTTTGATTTTAACGGATAATTATGATAAATCTCTGGCTACCGGTATCAGAGGATTAGTTTCGGGATGGCACGCCGATTTATCAAACACTTACGGAACAAACATCCTGAACTTTACTGCTGCCAATACGCTGAATGCATCATTAGGTGCCAGTTCTCCGACCCGCTTTGATGCGGGAGGGTACGTTTTTACACAAAACACAACCAATCTTGATTTAACCAGAAATTTCGAAGATGCACTTCATGGAGTGAATGTTGCCTTCGGATTTGAACATCGGTATGAAAATTATATTATCAAGGAAGGACAGGAATCTTCCTGGAGAGATTATGGAAAAGCAAATCTGGCAGGATACGATGCATCCGGCAATCCTATTTACGTTTCTGACCCGAATGGAGCATACCAAACTCTTTATGCCGCAAATAAAGCAGCAATTGCAGGTGGTGCACAAGCTTTCCCTGGCTTCAGACCCGAAAATGCAGTGAATGCACATCGATCATCGGTAGCCGTATACGGAGATGTGGAATTAAACTTCACTCCTTCATGGTTAGTCACCGGTGCACTTCGTTTTGAAGATTACTCCGATTTTGGCTCCACGCTGAACTGGAAACTGTCTTCCCGCTACCTCATCAATAAGACATTGACTTTCAGAGCAGCGGCAAGCACCGGCTTCAGAGCTCCGTCTCTACACCAAAGATACTTCAGCGCCACTTCAAGCGTATGGACAGACGGTGTGATTGTTCAATCCGGAACATTTACCAACGATAGCCGCGTAGCTGAATTATTAGGTATTCCGAAGCTGACTGAAGAAAAATCATTCAACCTGAGCACCGGTCTAACAGCTAATTTTGACAAAGTGAAAGTAACATTAGATGGCTATTACATCAAAATAAAAAACCGGATCATTTATACAGGACAATTCACAGGAAGTAATTCATCAAGCGCATCTGATCAAGATAAAGAAATCTATGCATTGCTTAATCAGGTAGGCGCTTCTTCCGCGAGATTTTTTGCCAATGCCATTGATACAGAAACCAAAGGCCTGGATGCTGTTATCACGTATCAGGATAAATTAGGTTCGGGCAACCTAAGAGTAGACTTGGCGGGAACTTTTTCCAAAAACCAGATTGTAGGCAATGTACATTCATCTACTGTCCTTGCAGGAAAAGAAAGTTCTTATCTGGATAGAGCAAGCCGTATCTATATAGAAACTGCAACTCCGCGTGTAAAAGTAAATCTTTCTGCGAATTACAGTATCTATAAATGGTCATTCCTGCTTCGTAATGTATTCTTTGGTTCTACGGAGGCTGCCACAAATACTGTAGCGAATGCACAAACTTATGCACCAAGAGTGGTTACCGACTTGTCTGCCAGCTACGAGCTGAACAAAACTTTCAGATTCACATTAGGCTCAAATAATATCCTGGATGTTTATCCCGACAAAAACAACGCAGGAAACAAGGGTGCCGGCTATTTCATTTATTCACGTACCGGACAACAATTCGGATTTAATGGCAGATACGTTTTTGCTCGTATCGGATTAACAATTTAATCGAACAGTCACACAAATTTTCAAGTATCGTCAACGACTTATGGCTTTGACGATACTTTTTTATTTATTGTTTTCCATGGGCGTTTGATAATACAGGCCGTCGCTTTTGTCTGACTTTATTTTTTCCATTTCTTATATATTTCCGGAACAAGCTCAGATTGCTTCCGACCGGCGTCATTCAGGCAATTTTCCGTTAGATAAATATTTCCGGTTTGATAAAAAGGATAAAAAAGCAAGGCAAATTAAAAAACGAGAAGTACATCCGGAAGTTAAGCAAAGAGGTAGCGAACGTATTTGCATGGTAAGACAAAGATTGGAACAGAAGCCGAACATTGTTTCGCTGATTGTTTTTTCCGTAAGACGAAAAATCAATCCTTCTTGCGCCTCACAAACACGTTATTTTTAATGAAATTGTATTAGATCCGGTTCGCAAGTATCCTCTTTATACAAGAGAAGCTCTTATCCAAACAGCCTTATATTCGAGCAATATCGAATAAAAAAAGACTTGTCATCCGGTTCTACCTGCAAAAGTCAGAGACATTCAATATAAAGGAAACAGAAGCAGATAACAACTTATGCCTAAATTTCATTTTTATGACAGGTAATGACGCGATAATTGAACTTTATTTTACCTTTGCCTATGAGCAGCTTTTCCTGTCGTAAAAGAGAAGCCGTACAATGGTATTAAGTATCTACACATTCCTCATTGGTTGTCTCCGCCTGACTGTTTTCTGCATTTTATCAGACTTTCCATTTAAAGTTAAAGTATTGAAAAAGCAGTCAAGTCACGCAACAAATAGTTTTTATATTAAAAAGGAGCAGGAATATGAAACGAAGCATGATTTATATAAATCACCCCAAACAAGGATAAAAATCAAGCGAGTAGAGACATTGCATGCAACGTCTCCACCATCAGTAAAAACAAATCGTATGAAAACAAGACATCTCTTTTTAATAATCTCGTTAGTAAGCCTTTCTCTTTGGACACAAGCACAACCTTCTAATCCGGTATATAGCCAGAACGGAATGGTTGTTTCTGCCCATCCATTGGCATCACAGGCAGGAATCGAAATCCTGCAGAAGGGAGGAAATGCCGTAGACGCCGCGGTGGCTGTACAATTTGCATTGGCAGTGGTTTATCCTAATGCCGGAAACATCGGAGGAGGAGGATTTATGGTCTATCGCTCGGCCGAGGGAAAAACGGCCACCTTAGACTATCGGGAAAAAGCTCCGGGCAAAGCGAACAGAGATATGTACCTGGATAAAGACGGGAATGCAATAACAGATAAAAGTCTGTTCGGAAGCTTAGCCGCCGGGGTACCCGGAACAGTAGACGGTATGTTCGAAGCGCACAAGAAATTCGGTAAGCTTTCGTGGAAAGAGGTTCTCGAACCGGCTATACGCCTTGCAGAAAAAGGATTTCGCCTTACGGACAAACAAGTGAAAGAATTGAATGAAAATAGAGAATACTTTCTGCAATATAATCAATTCCAAACAGCTTTTACTCCGCAAAAGCCTTGGCAAAGAGGAGATATTCTCATCCAAGCCGAACTAGCCAATACTCTAAAACTTATTTCAGTAAAAGGCCGGGATGGATTTTATAAAGGAAAAACAGCGGATTTCATTGTCCGTCAAATGAAACAAAGTGGAGGCCTCATCAGTGATACCGACCTCAATGATTATCACTCGGTCTGGCGTGATCCAATCGTCGGCATATACAAAGGATACAAAGTGATTTCAATGCCTCCTCCATCCAGCGGAGGAATCGCATTAATTACACTATTAAAAACATTGGAAAAATACCCCTTGCAACGCTGGGGCTATCAACAAGATTCTACAGTGCAGGCCATTGTGGAAGCAGAACGCAGAGCTTATGCCGATCGGGCCGAATATCTCGGAGATCCAGACTTTGTGAACGTTCCTCAGGCAGCTCTATTGGATACGAACTATATCCGTCGCAGAATGGCCGACATTGATTTTTCACGAGCGACACCAAGCAGCGAAATCAAAAATATACCTTTCCCCGGACATGAAAGTGACCAGACCACCCATTATTGTGTTGTAGACAAAGATCACAATGCAGTCTCTATTACAACGACTCTCAATGGCTCTTACGGTTCAAAAGTCGTGGTGAAAGGGGCGGGATTTCTTCTCAACAATGAGATGGATGATTTCTCCGTAAAACCCGGAGTTCCGAATCAATATGGATTAGTGGGAGCTGAAGCAAATGCTATTCAACCAGGCAAACGGATGCTGAGTTCAATGACACCGACTATTCTCGAAAAAAATGGAGATTTATACATGGTCGTGGGCACGCCCGGAGGCTCAACCATTATTACATCTGTACTTCAAGCAATTCTCAATCATCTGGAATTTGGGTTTAACGCGCAACAATCGGTTTCAAGTCCACGCTTTCATCACCAATGGCTTCCTGATGAGGTACAGTCTGAAGATGGAGCAATTGCAGATGATGTGAGACAAAGACTTGCTCAGAAGGGATATAAAATTGTCCGCCGCAATCCTTACGGACGAGTAGAAGCCATCATTGTAAAGGATAACGGAAGGTTGGAGGGCGGTGCAGATCCTCGCGGAGACGACAGTGTGGCAGGATATTGAAAAGAGGAGATGAAACGAAGTCTGATTTTTATGAAATCGCACGAAACAAGGATGAAAATTCAGGCGAGTAGAAACGTTGTATACTTACGTCTCTACTACCCGTAAAAATAAAATCGGATGAAAAATCTAAATAATTTTCTTGTTCTTTCTGTAATTGTCTCTGAATATTTTAGGAGAACAGTTCTTCTTTTTCTTAAAAATACGGTTAAAGTTGGATAGATTATTGAAGCCGCAATCATAACAAATCTCAGCGATAGTCATGGTAGAGTCTACCAAAAGCCGCGCAGCATACCCTAAGCGAATATCAATGATGTATTCCGAAAGGTTCTTACCGGTACGTAATTTGAAAAAACGGCTGAATGCAACGGGAGTCATGCCAACCATGTCTGCCAGCGTATTCAGCCTTATTTCTTCCCTGTACTGTTTATCAATATATTCCTGAATTTTTTTTACCCGCCGACTGTCTGATTGAATCTGAATTTTTGCAAAAGAAGAACTGGAAAGGGTCCGGGCATCTTCAAACAATGAAAGTTCATAAAGAATAGTCATAAATTTAATAACAGAGAAAAAGCCTTCCTTCTCAGAGGCCAGCGAATCCAACAAAGGATACACCTTCATAATTGCCGGCATTGGAAAAACGAGTCCCTTTTGAGCTCTCTCCAACATTTTATTAATGGAATTGAACTGATTTTTTTGCAAGGAATTTCCCAAAAACAAATCCGAAGAAAACTGAATGGTTATTTCCCGCATTTGCTTAGGCGGACAGTCATACTGTTCCCAGGCATGCTCCAGTTGTTCTCCCGTAATTAGTACCAAATCATAATCATCAATAATCTCGACAGAATCACCGACAATACGTCTTATTCCCGAAGCTTTTTCAATATAATTCAGTTCAAATTCTTTGTGGCTATGAAGAGGATAAGTGAATTCCGTTTTATAGCGTTCCACGATATAAAAGCAATCTTTATCAGACAAAGGAGTAATTTCCCTGATAATATTATTTCTTGAGAGAACCGTCATATATTATGTATTTTACTGAGGTCATAAAACAAAGATAAGCTATCTATTTCAAAACACTGTTGTCCGGTAAACATTTTTGAGTAAACACAAAAAGGAGCCAACCTTTTCAAATCAGCTCCAAAGTTGTATATTTGAGATTACGACACAATAAATATATAACGTGAGCAAAGATACACATTTTACCGGACAGCCTATATCCGGACAGCTATTAAGCTTTCTGAATAAAGGTCAAATGAGTAGAGCTTCTAAAGGGTTGGAATCCGACAAATAGGTAAAGAAGTCCACGAGCCACAAGCATGTAGTGGTTATGCTTTTTGCTGTCTTTGAAGGATAAGTCGTCCTGCAAAATCAGTCTCATGCATCTAATCCGTCACGTTGCTTATTTTCAATACACCACTGATGTATATACTTACAACTAATTATGAACATTTACTTATGTATGCGTTTTTTGAAGATCCTGAAAAGGTTTGGCCTAAAGTTGTGGCAGAAGAAAAAGAGCGAAGGCTCACAAACACCCCTCAAACTTCATTGAAGGTCGAATAAGAGGGGCTTACATTTGAAAAACGGACAAAAAACGGAGCGAAAAGACCTGTAAAATGAACTCAAATCAGTTTCCCGCTTTTACCGGACAACAATGATTGGAAATAAGAATCGGGCAAAACGGATTTGCCAATCGGGGAAGTACCCATGTTGCAATTCTTTTCTGGCACTGACACAAGATTAGGTGCCGTTCATAAACTGAAAAGAGTGCATTATTCGATTTCTCTGGCCTTCAAAATTCAGAAAATAATCAAAAAAGAAAAAAAGGATACTACACTGATATTTCATTTTCACAATCAGTATAATTTGTTTTTCTTCTTGAACCTGATTTCCGAACGCATACGAAAAAGGGCTTACATAGCCTATACAGTTCACAGCTATATTTGTTTGCATAACTGGAAATAGCTTCCATATCCAAACATCTTTATAAAGGAGTCTCTAAAGGGTCTGAACCAACGGCAAGGGCAAGGCTTAGATTCCGACACCTCAAATCCAGCAAGCTTCATTAGATTACCGATACACAGAGGACTCCATGTGTACAAATGCTGATCACTATCGTTGTCTTTGCATGTTGTCGTTTTTCCAGATAAAATCTTTTATAAACAATGAATTTATTTCCCCACCAGATATTCCTGCCGATTTTTGATACTCAAAATAAGTCTCTTTTCTGTCGTTTTCTATCCATTGGCTTTATTCTTGATTGCAATGAACTTCACAAAGTTTTCCACGCATTCGAAGACGAGCCTGGTGAACTTTCGCCATACAACCACATATACTATATTTCAATCCAGACTCCTGGCTCGCCTGACTGAGTACAATAATATGTTTTTCCGGAGTTTAGAGCCACAACTTTATCTCCGTCTTTCCAACTTCCTGTTGTTGGATTCAAAGATAGGGTCGCATAGACTTCGATGTTTTCATTTACGAAATTTGCATATTTAGCATAAATCCCGTTTTCTTCAATGGGGCTTCCTCCTTGTATTTGCCACTTGAATGCCCCACCTCCGCATGAGAGTCCATCATCTACACAGAAATATGCTCCTGCAAATTGTATATCACAAAATTCAGTATAAACGTTAGACTTGATTCCTCTATAGACACGTACCGTCTGGTTTCTGCCTCGATAATACGATATAAAATAAGGGCATCCAATTTTTCCGGCAGTTCTGACAAATTCAGAAGAAGCAGTTCCAAGTATTCTCCGCTCCTTGTCCCAAAGCAGATAAGCCCTATAGTAATAAGTGCATCCGTCATCCCCATACCAAGGATAAAATGGATTATTTGTAAAGTCTGCTGTATTCAGAATGGCAATGCCTGCACCAGCCTCTGTTTTGAGGCGACGAAAACAGTTTAAAGAATAACTAGCATTAATAACGCAAAAATCAGAGAGGTAGGCACTGTAGCTATTGAAAATCTCTAGGCTAGTATTATCCGCCTTGTTAACCGTAATCCCCATTAATTGATTCATTCCAATCCCCCCAGAATTGGAGAAGACTTTGTAGCATTTTTCGATAGAAAGTGTTGTTAATTCGTTAATTCTAATATCCACAGCAGACTTGAGATCATTCATAGGGTGATTATGCTCAATTCCATTAATATAGTATATAAAAGAAATATTCTTTAATATTACAGACGCATTGCTAGAATCTTGCGTTATTATATCGATAATTGGATCGGGTGTTTCATTTAATTGCCAAATGAATAGATCTTCAATACTTAAGTTAGACGAATTAATCCATATCCGGCCTTCCTCAATGTGGCAACCACACATTTTTATTGCTCTGCACCCTCCAAAATAGTAAGAACCTTGAATGTTCCCCTCAATTACTCCACCGTTGCAGTTGTTCAACTTAACAATTCCTCCTATATGACAACCTTCAATTCTTAGACCATCTCCTAAGAACCCGCAATCTATAATAGGCGCATCAACCCCATCTTTCTGAGTAAAAGAACATTGCTGTATACATAATCCATCAATATAGTGTTGGCTGTTTTTTACTATGGCTTGTGTCATTCCAACAAATTGCACAGTACAAAATGTGATTCCGCAACCTACGCTAAAACCTCTGCACACATCCGCTTTATAACCGAAAATGATAAGATCTCTGATTTCTCCAGTGTTGGGAAAATACGGATAATACCATGTGTTATCAAAATTTGTATTGATAAAGAAGACATATCCATCAATAAAATTAGAACCGCTTTCATCATACGGAACTATTTTTGCTCCAATATAATTAGCTCGATTAATTCCATCATCAGGATTTGTATATTCTTCATATGTTCCAGCATCCCCTCTTAAAGATACGCCGGGAGGAATCAGAATGGTCGAAGTAACCTTATATTTGCCTTTAATCAGGCGGATATTCTTAAAGATTGAACAGCACGCTTGAATAGCTGAGGTATCATTATGTGTTTCATCAGCTTTTGCTCCAAACCACTGAGGATAAGCCTTGTCAGTAATCCAAGAGCCTGTCACCTCTAGGGTTTCTCCAAAAATATGCCTGATTGGTGCTATGACTTGGGTATTCTTTCCGATCAATTTTATTCCGGATGCCCCTTGTATTGTGCCTGTAGTGAAATAGAGAGTAATGCCTTCCAATATTTGGCAGTTGCTGCTTAGAGAGTGATTTTCTGCCACCACATAAGATGTATTTGCCGTCATAGATAACGGGTTAAACTCTGGAAAGGAAACAACAGTCATAATAGTAAATTTAGATGGTTGGACTTATATACAGAAAATTTAACTTAAAGCAATTGATTCAAAAATAAACAAAACATCTCTGTCCCAGCAATGTGATTGCAAAAGAAATCCCAGATCCTATTTCATTCATTTCTTGGAGGCTACCACTCTAATCTGCGACAAAGGGCCAAAATGACCATAGATTTTGCATAATCGGAAATAGCTTCCATATCCAAACATCTTTATAAAGGAGTCTCTAAAGGGTCTGAACCAACGGCAAGGGCAAGGCTTGGATTCCGACACCTCAAATCCAGCAAGCTTCATCAGATTACCGATACACAGAGGACTCCATGTGTACAGATGCTGATCAATATCGTTGTCTTTGTATTTCCATTTAATGCTTTCACACGGCACAATTATTACGGCTCTACCTCCCTTTTTTAATATTCTGAAGAGCCCCTTAAGCTCGGACAAAGGGTTGTGCGTATGTTCTAAAACATGCACAGATATCACGACATCAGCAAAATCATCAGGCAGTTCATCTACCGTCCTGTATACCTTCACTCCATTCTCATGCGCCACAGCTGCTGCAACAGGGTTTATCTCAATCCCTATTTTTTCTTTGCAGTTGAGATTATTTAAAACGAAACCGCCTCCGCAGCCAAAATCCAAAACCCGATCGTCTTTCCGGATAAAATCCTTAATAAACAACGAATTTATTTTCCCGCTTAATATTCCTGCCGATTTTTGATACTCAAAATAAGCTTCATTGTAGTGGTTTTCCATGATTTGACTTTATTCTAGATAGTTATAAAGTGCTAAATATAATAATAAAATAAGATTTTAGCAAAATATTTATTGCAAAAAAAATCAGAACAACCTCTAAAGAATAATTACGCTAGACTGAATTGGCTTGTTGATCCCATCTTCTCAGATTCAAATTACCAAACAAGATTTTCCTCTTGAAATCTTTCAAAATCATCCCTTGTCTGAAAAAAATTTTGAAAAGATGAGGGGCCATCAAAATCAACCATTGGGAAATATGCCTTCTAAAACAGCCTGCTTAATAGCCGTCGTTCCAAACATAATTCTTGAGAGCTTAGGAGGAAATGATTTTTTTCCTTCGGATATATCACTACCAGAGCAAACTCATTCTTACCCCAATAATAGTTCATGAACTAGAGCCTGGGATTGATAATCAATCCTAAATCTTTCTGCAGAACTGATAGGCTTCCGTTTTTCGCTTTTGGTATTATCTTCTACAAATACGATCGGAGGGACGATTTCTTATAGATGAGAATGCTATTAAAATGCCATACGCCCGATCGCCTTGGGACGTTAAACATTACCTCTTCTCGGCAAATGATAAGGGTGCGGAAGGCAATGCCTGTTCTATACTTTGCTCGGAAGCTGTTTGCAGGGCAATGTTAACCCTCAACATTGGCTCAATGAAACCCTTGAGAAGATTCCTTTATTAACAACTCCCATTAACTGGGAGCAGCTCCTACTTGTAAACTTCTCACAAAAAAATAAAAACAAAAATTTACGGCATATTGGGGATGCCTACGCGAAGGCTCATAAACACCCCTCAAACTTCATTGAAGTTCGAATAAGAGGGGCTTACATTTGAAAAACAAACAAAAAACGGCGCGAAAAGACCTGTAAAATGAATTCAAATTAATTTTCTGCTTTTACCGGACAACAATAGACATTATATTCAATAAAATTATATATGATTCAACATCAATGAATTTGTAA
>JASGFJ010000061.1:0-22909 GCA_047605645.1 Dysgonamonadaceae bacterium
CTTTACGGAGTAAGGTCTGAGTCTGTTCAACCTTATTGGCGGGCTTCGGACTGTTCGAACTTAAGAGTTGGTTGGCTTCATCCTGTGTAAGGACATTTTTGTCTACCAGTTTTTGAACCAGCTTTTCGTTGGAATTTTGCGCCCTTAATGTTCCTGTCCCTACAATACCTATAGAAACAGCCAATGCTAAAAATAATCGTTTCATGGCATTACTTTTTGTTAGAGAATAATTTAATTGGTGAATTTTTATATTCTGATTTTAGAATTATTTTTTTACAGCCTTCTCGATAGATTATTTGGTCACTTCGTCAATCAAATAAAAAATGGATTTAAAGTTGACATGACTGTGCTCACTCATTCCAATCTCGCAGGTGCGGCTTGTGGAATAACCTTCTTGACAGGAAGCCGGAATTTGCTCCTCGAGGTGTCGCTGCCCATGTGCATTGAGCTCCGGAAATGAAAATCCTCTGTCGCCGGCAAATCCACAGCAGTTGCTTTGTACATGAATGACATTTTTGGCACACATTTTCGCCAGTTTGGTGAGATTCTCTTCCATGCCGATTTTCTTCACAGAGCAAACAGGGAATACAACCACCTCCTCATGAGGATGTTTTATATCAAGTTTGGGCATGACAAACTTGAGCATAAATTCGATAGGATCGTAAATTTTGATATTCGGATTGGTATATCCCTGCTGGAAGGTATAAAAACAAGGGCTCATGTCAAAGAGAATAGGATATTTGCCCCCTTCCGAAGCGTTGAGCAGGGCATTTTCCAATTCCTGAAGCTTTCGGGTTCCCTCTTCTTTTAGGCCTTTACTGCTGAAAGCCATTCCACAACACAATGCATCCAGTTTGTCGGGATAAATGATTGTGTATCCGGCACGGGTGAGTAGTTCTTCGGTTTTTTTTGTCAGTTGAACCTCTTCTTTGCTGTAATCTTTAGATTTTCCCATTGTCCGGTTGATACATGATGGAAAATACACCACTTTATCGGCTTTTCCGTCATTAACTACCGCATGTTTTATCTTGTCGGCTCCGCCCGGCATATATTTATTCCATTTTGGAATGGCATTGCCTGATACGGAACGCATTGTTCCTGCAATTCCACCCATCAGAGAATCGCCCAGTACCGATTGCCAGAAACTGACAAACTTTAGTCCGGCACGTCCGGCAGACGTAATTCCGGCCAGATGCTCTCCTATGTATTGTGCGCGTTCTTTTGTTTTGTCACTGGCTTCACTGTGTCGTACGTCTTTAACGAATTTACCAGTGTCTATTTTGACCGGACAGAGCAAGGCGCAAAGTCCATCGGTAGCGCATGTTTCGTTTGAGAAATAGTGAGCATCTTTTGCCATTTGAACCAATCTTTCCGGATGCTCGCCAGAGTTTTTTAGTCTCGAAATCTCGCGGGCGATTACGATACGCTGGCGGGGAGAAAGCGTTAATCCCTCGGCTACGCAATTGGGCTCACAGAATCCGCATTCCATACATTTGTCAACGATCTCGTTTACTGCCGGAAGTGGTTTCAGATTTTCAAGGTGAATTTCCGGATTTTTATTAATGATAACTCCCGGATTGATAACTTTATTCGGGTCGAAAATATCCTTGATGCGCAACATGATTTTGTAGGCAGCTTCGCCCCATTCTTTTTCCACAAAAGGAGCCATGTTGCGTCCTGTTCCATGTTCTGCTTTGAGCGAGCCGTCGAACTGTCCCACTACAGAGTCTGCGATTTCATCCATTAGCTGCGCATAGCGTTTCACTTCACTAGGTGTGGAGAAATCCTGAGAAAATACCATGTGGAGATTTCCATCCAGGGCATGTCCGAATAGAGCAGCATCCGTATAATTCAGTCGTTTGAAAATATCTTTCAGGGCAATACAGCCTTCAGCCAATCTGTCTATAGGAAAAGCCACGTCTTCAATAATACATGTTGTTCCGGTCCGGCGAAGACCTCCAACGGAAGAAAGAAGTCCTTTTCTCGCTTTCCAGTTGAAGTTATATTCTTTTGGATCGGAAGTAAAGACATATTCCTGAATTGTTGGGAACGGTGCAACTGCTTTACGTATTGCCTCTTCCTTGGTTTTCATTTCTTCAGTTGACTGTCCCTGTATTTCGACAAGAAGCATACAGGCTGTTTCCGGTAATGTGCGGAAATAGGCCGGAGCTTCCGGATCGTCTTCAACCGAGCGGATAGAATCTCTGTCGAGGAGTTCTACAGCCGACACCGGGCTTTTCTTTAGTTCGGGAACAGCTTCACATGCTTTTTCGATAGTTTCGAAAATCATCAATGTACAAGCTTTGCATTTTTCATCGACGACAGTATGGTAGGTTAAGTTTGAAATAAATGCTAAAGTCCCCTCTGCTCCGATAATCAGATGTTTGATAATATCGAAAGGATCGCTGTAGTCGATCAGTGCATTGATACTATAGCCGGTTGTATTCTTTATTTTGAATTTTTTGCGGATACGTTCTGTCAGTTTTTCGTCGGCAAGTATGTCGGAATGAAGTTGTTTAATTTCGTCAATAATCTCCGGATGGAGCTCTTGAAAAGCCTTGCGACTTTGTGCATCGGCTGTGTCCAGAATGCTTCCGTCGTAGAAAATAATGCGTATGTCGGCAACTGTTTTATAGGAATTTTGATCTGTTCCGCAGCACATCCCACTGGCATTGTTTGAGGCAATACCTCCAATCATGGCTGCATTGATAGAGGCCGGATCGGGTCCTATTTTACGTCCGTATGGTTGTAGTAAGATATTGGCTTTAGAACCGGTTATCCCTGTTTGGAGTTTTATTTTTAGTCCATTGTCTAATATTTCGGCCTGTTTCCATTTGTGAGTAGCCACCATCAATATGGAATCCGTGATGGATTGCCCCGAGAGGCTTGTCCCCGCTGCCCGGTAAGTTACCGGCAGCTGAAAGCGATTGGCCTGTTTTATAACTCCGATAGCTTCTTCTTCAGAATGAACCTGAATGACCATTTGCGGGATCATTCGGTAGAAACTTGCATCAGTTCCATAAGCCAGCAATTGCAGAGGATTGGTGATAACTCGTTTGGGGTCAACAAATTTTTCAATTTCCAGTTTGATGAGTTGATAATTGTCGGAAAGCATATTGGTTGATTTTTTTAGTTAGACATGGCAAATTCTCGAAATAATTTGGCGGGAGTAAATACGATAATCTATTCCTGTCTTTTGCAAAAGTAAAAGATTATTTGTATAGGCTAGTCTGTTCTTTTGTTATTTTTTTATTAAATATTTATAAATGTGAATATGTAAGCTTAGGGCATTCTGAAGTGTGTTTATCGTGTTTTTTATTGATACTTTTTGAAAGTCAATAGTATAGAGTACTGAGAATAATGTGTGAATACCTCATTAATTGTGGATATTTAGTTTTATTGTCCACCATTATGTATCCAAAAGAAGGAAGTTGTAATTGTATTATTATTATGTTTAATCGAGTAACTTTTCAGAAGGAATCAGGAGAGGAGAAATGTATAAATGTTAATAGTCTCTTGTGTTTCAGGTTTTTTAAATATTTATGCTCAAGAACACATTTTTTGCTATTGCAGCCTAAAATCATTTGCCTATATTTGCCTGTCGATACTTATAGAAAGAAAGAATTATTAATAGATAGATCACCAATATCGAGTATTTAGCATCTAAAGTATTGTATGTAATTGAACATTAAAAGAGGAGTGTGTTTTTATACTTTTCTTTTGTCAGTGTGTAGATTTTATTAAAATAAGTATTGTTATGCGAATTACGTCTACCAAATAATTTAGTTGTATAATGTAATATTAATCCTATGAGTCTCTTATCAACCTTATTACAAGCTGGGATTGTTCCCATGTCGGGCGGGCAAATATTTTTTGCGATTGTCCCAGTACTCATTCTTATTCTCCTGATGGGCTTTTTGAAAATGTCGGGAGATAAAAGTGCATTTATCACTTTGATTGCGACAATAATTATCGCGTTGACAGCCTATCATTTTCCAGTCATCGATACCGGATATTCTGTCGTGTACGGTATTCTTAAGGCTATTTTTCCGATTTTAATTATCATTATTATGGCCATTTTTAGCTATAATGTGTTGGTTCATACCGGAAAAATGGAAATTATTAAGGAGCAGTTTATTTCTATTTCATCCGACAAAAGTATTCAAGTATTGTTATTGACATGGGGATTTGGAGGTTTGCTTGAAGGTATGGCCGGCTTTGGTACAGCGGTGGCTATTCCGGCGGCACTTCTAATCAGCCTGGGCTTTAATCCTGTATTTGCTGCTCTGGTCAGCCTTATCTCGAACAGTGTTGCTACCGGATTTGGTGCTGTAGGTACTCCCGTGAAGGTGCTTGCAGAACAAGCCGGAGTGACGGATATCCAAACTCTTAGTTCGCAGGTAATCATTCAACTTTCTCCCTTGATGCTGTTAATCCCTTTTGTTTTGATGTTCCTTACCGAACCAAAAGCGAAAGCTATTCCGAAGCATATTTTTGTGAGTTTGCTGGTTGGAGGTATATCGCTTATTGTGCAGTTTTTGGCTGCTCGTCACATGGGGGCTGAAACTCCCGCTATTCTGGGAAGTATCGCTTCTATTATTACAATTATTATTTATGCAAGAATTGCAGAACGAAATGTGAAACCGGAAGACAAACCTAAATTTCCGAAGCATTCGTTTTCGGATGGTTTGAAAGCTTGGAGCGTTTATGGTTTAATTCTTATTTTGGTCATATTGACAAGTCCGCTACTTCCTTTTAAAGAAATACTTTCGCCGTTATTGAAGTCTACATTCAGCTTTAATATCTTCAATGGGACAACGGGTGCAAGTACTCCTCATGCGGTCAAAATATTCTGGCTGGTTGATACGGGTGTGCTTTTGTTTCTCGGTTCTATTTTTGGAGGGCTGATACAAGGAGCAAAACTTGGCGATCTATTTAAAGTATTGTGGAGAGTAATCAAATTGCAGAAAAAAACGATTGTTACGGTATGTTCTCTGATAGCTCTGTCTTCTCTGATGGATTTCTCGGGGATGATTGGCGTTTTAGGCGTAGCGTTGGCTTATGCGACAGGTTCGTTCTATCCGTTGTTTGCTCCTACAATCGGCTGTTTAGGTACATTTTTGACCGGTAGTGATACATCCTCAAATATACTGTTCGGCAAGCTTCAGACCTCTGTTGCTCATCAAATCGGAGCTAATGGAAGCTGGCTTGCAGCAGCGAACACAGCGGGTGCAACAGGAGGCAAAATTATTTCGCCACAGAGTATTGCGGTTGCAACATCTGCAATCGGTCAGCAAGGTCAGGAAGGAAATATTCTGAAAAGGGCAGTTCCTTTTGCATTAGGATATATTGTTGTTGCTGGATTGATGGTGTATTTTATGCCAAAAATTTTGGGTAGCTTATTGTTTTAGAACTATTATTATAAATCAACTGAAGTTTAAGCAGATTGGATTATCAAGGTTCGATCTGCTGATTACAAATCACTAGAATAGAAAAATTATGAAAGTAGGATTGTTCATACCGTGTTATGTGAATACGGTATTTCCTGAAGCGGCAGTCGCAACTTACAGATTGCTTAATCACTTAGGGGTTGATGTTGACTACCCTCTTGAGCAGACTTGCTGTGGTCAGCCAATGGCTAATGGGGGTTTTGAGGATAAAGCGTTGCCTTTGGCCAAGAATTTTGACAAGCTGTTTTCTAAATACGATTACATTGTAGCTCCATCAGCGAGTTGTGCGGCGTTCGTCAAAGAAAACTATCCGAGACTTTTTGAGAAAGAAGGAAAACAGCATGTCTGTCAGACTAGTGGGAAGATCTATGATATTTGTGAATTTCTCCATGACATTCTTAAAGTAAAAAGCCTTCCCGGAAAATTTCCACATAAGGTAAGTATACATAACAGCTGCCATGGCGTACGTGAATTACATCTGTCTTCTGCCAGTGAACTGAATATTCCTGCATACTCCAAAATAAAGGACTTACTTTCACTGGTCCAAGGTGTAGAGGTTTTTGAACCTCAAAAAGTGGATGAATGTTGTGGTTTCGGAGGATTGTTTTCGATAGAGGAAACGGCAGTGTCGGCATGTATGGGAAAAGATAAAGTTCGCAACCACATGGCGACAGGCGCAGAATATATAACCGGTGCCGATAGCTCTTGCTTGATGCACATGGAAGGAATTGTAGATCGTGAACACCTTCCGATTAAGTTTATTCATGTTGTACAAATTTTAGCTGCAGGATTATGAGTACTAAGCATTCAGTGGCTGCCGACCACTTCATCCAAAATAAAGAAAGGGAAACCTGGCACAATGAAACCCTTTGGTTTGTCCGCGAGAAACGCGATAGAATGGCACATGGAATTCCGGAATGGGAAGTCCTGAGAGAAACGGCGCACAAAATCAAAATGCATACAGTCACGCATTTGGATAAATATCTGGAGCAATTTGCCAGAAAAGCTGAGGAAAACGGCGTAATCATTCACTGGGCAAAAGATGCAGCTGAACATAATCAGATTGTGTATGATATTCTGAAAAATGCGAATGTGAAGAAAATGGTGAAAAGTAAATCAATGCTTACTGAAGAATGCCATTTGAATCCGTTCCTGATAAGTAAAGGAATTGATGTTATTGAAAGTGATTTGGGAGAAAGAATCTTGCAATTGAGAGACGAAATACCCAGTCATATTGTATTGCCGGCTATTCACCTAAAAAGACAACAGGTGGGTGAATTATTTGAAGAAAAGCTTCATACCGAGAAAGGAAATTCAGATCCTACTTACCTGACCCGCGCTGCCCGTCAACATCTAAGAAATGAGTTTCTTACGGCAGATGCAGCAATGACCGGTTGTAATTTTGCTGTGGCCGAAACCGGAGATATGGTGGTTTGCACCAACGAAGGAAATGCGGATATGGGCACATCGCTGCCTAAGCTGCATATCGTATCGGTCGGAATGGAGAAAATTGTTCCTACCTTGCAGTCGTTAAGCGTATTTACCCGGCTTTTGGCTCGTTCAGCAACCGGACAGCCTTCCACGACATACACTTCTCACTATCGTAAACCAATTGCCGGCGGAAAAATGCATGTGGTGATTGTGGATAACGGCAGAAGCGACATTCTGGGAAATGCAGAGCATATTCAGACGTTGAAATGTATCCGTTGCGGTGCATGTATGAATACCTGTCCTGTGTATCGCCGTAGTGGAGGCCATTCCTATACTTACTTTATCCCGGGGCCTATCGGAATCAATTTGGGTATGCTGAAAGATAAACATAAATATTATGATAATGTTTCGGCATGTACTCTTTGCTTCTCTTGCAACAATGTGTGTCCTGTAAAAATCGATTTGGGAGATCAAATTTACCGTTGGAGACAAAATCTTGATTCGTTCGGAAAAGCCGATCCGATGAAAAAATATATATCTATTGGTTTGAAGTTTCTTTTTGAACGTCCCGCACTATACAATTTCTCACTGAAATTTGCTCCGCTTATTAATTATGCACCCAGATTTTTAATATACAATGGTCTGAATGCATGGGGGAAAGATCGGGAATTGCCACGTTTTGAAAAAGAGTCTTTTTCTCAAATGTGGAAAAAAGGGAAAATAAAAAAATGAAATACTTGTAATGTTTAACGTATTAAGAAACAGACAATCATGAGCAGTAGAACAGATATATTAGATAGTGTGCGTCAACACACACATGAAAAGTACGATATGCCGGACTTGTCATTAGTTCATGGCATCGTTTATAAGGATCTGGAGGCCCAATTTCAGGAAGTTAGCAAATCTGTAGGAGGAGAGGCTGTTGTCCTAAAAGAGGGAGAAGATATCAACGAGTTGATTCGGAGTCGCTATCCGGATGCTAAGCGAATAGCATCTAATCTGCCTGGAATCACTGTGGCTACATACAATCCGGACGATGTTGCAGACCCACATGATATCAATGGAACAGATTTGGCCATTGTGGAAGGTGAAGTCGGTGTTGCCGAAAACGGATGTGTATGGATTCCGCAGAATATGCGCAATAAAGTTGTGTACTTTATCTCTGAATTTCTGGTAATTGTTTTGGATAAAAAAAATCTGGTTAATAACATGCATGAAGCTTATCGGAAAATCTCATTCAGTGAGAAAGGTTTTGGTGTATTTATTTCAGGCCCGTCTAAAACAGCAGATATTGAACAGGCTCTTGTTGTGGGAGCACATGGGCCTAAGGGCTTATTGGTGATCCTTAAATAAAGAAAAGGGCTAAATTGAAAATAGAAGAAGGTGTTTCCAATAGGGAGACACCTTCTTTGTCGTTTTATTTGGTATTGCCGCTTCTGTATTTTACTGATCTAGATATATTTTCAATAATTCTGTATAAAAGTGTTCACCCGAATACTTTTGGTTTGCTTCTGTTGCAATTCGGATGCTTCTCTTTCCATCTTCATCCTCGAAAAACTCAAACATACTGACTATTTTCGATTTTAAATCTTCGATATTACCCGGAATAAAAAGCATCCCGTTTTTATGCTCTTTTATGAGTTCAGGAATTCCTCCAATGTGTGCTCCAAGGACAGGTGTCCCAGCACTCAAGGACTCAATGACGCTTAACGGATTGTTCTCATAACAGATGGAGGGAGTGACGGAGAAGGTAACCTTCGCCAGTAGCTCTTTTACTTTGCTTTGAGATAAATGCCCCAGATAAATAATATTTTTTTGTTGAAAACAAGATTCTAATTCGGGCAACATGGGGCCGGTGCCTGCAATATATAATTTGAAAGGTAAAGTTGAAGCAGCCTCCTGCAGAGATTTTATTCCTTTTTCTTCCGATAATCTTCCAATATAGCAATAAGCTTTTTCTCTTTTAGGAATGTCCTTTTGTACTTCTGTTTGTTTAAAAGAAATGAAATTGGGTAGTACCTTCATTTTTCCTGCAGGAAAACCACCTTGTTGCATCTTCTCTGCCATAAAAAGGCTCGGACATACAAATATATCTGTATTTTTAGTCAATCGTTTTTTGTTCCATACCAACGATTCGATGTAAGCCAACAAGCTGGCAGGAACATTTTTTTTCATACATTTCTTTGTCATCACTGCAAGAGGATTGGTAAGGCATAATTCACATACTTTGCTTTCACGTAAGAAGGAATAGGCGGGACAAATGAGTTTGTAGTCATGCAGTGTCCACACGACCCGGATGCCTTGTCGCTTTGCAATTTCTCCCACAATAGGGGAGATATATGAGTGAATATTGTGAAGATGTACAATATCTGGTTTGAACTCATTGAGAAGAGCACGGAAAAGCACAGCTACCTCGTCTTTACCCAACAGCCGTTTTACTGCAGAAATCTTTGAAGAAATTCCTTCTCCTGAAAAAGATATTTCAGAAGGGAAGAGGGATGAGGTCTCGGTTGTAAGATTATTGGGGTATTGCATAGAGAAGATGGCTACCTGATGCCCATGGGCTTTCAATAGTTCTTCCATACTGATTGTAACCAGGCAGTCGCCTCCTCGAGGATAATAAAATTTATTTACTAAGAGAATTTTCATGAAACTAATTGCTGAATACTATTAGACTATACATTGTTTTATTCACATACTAAACTAATCAAAGCCGCGGCTACATCAGCAGGAGTAATTTTATAAGACAATCTTCTGCTGTGTTTTGCCATTTCCAAAAGTTTG
Organism: Dysgonamonadaceae bacterium; assembly: GCA_047605645.1. GTDB lineage: Bacteria > Bacteroidota > Bacteroidia > Bacteroidales > Dysgonomonadaceae > UBA1309. The sequence continues at coordinate 9,666 of JASGFJ010000061.1, forward strand.
GATTCTTTGCTGTTGATGATTTTTGCCATTGCTTTCCGAAGCGCCTCTGTATTGTTTTCTTCAATGAGAAAACCATTGTATCCATTGACAACGAATTGATGTACAGCGCCACAGCTTTTTGTCGCAATTATGGGCATACCGGCAGCAGCCGCCTCATGGATTACCAATCCCCATGGCTCATAAAGAGAAGGGACAAGAGCACAGCCTGATTGTTGCATGAAATCACAAATCTCATTTTGAGAAGAAAACGGTAATAACTGGATGTCCTTATGTTTTTCTATTTCTTCGGCAAGCTCTCCATTTCCAATCATAGTAAGTGACCAACCTTGTCTGTCTTTGATAGAATCCCAAGCCTCCAATATTTGTCGGATACCTTTTACCGGTGCTAATCTTCCCACAAATATGAATTTTTTCGGATACCTTTCCTGTTTATCATCGATATTTACTTGATGATATAATTGGTTGTCCGCACAGTATAATGGAGTCAGAATCTGTTCTTTTTTAAAACCTATTTTGAGAGCATATACACATTGCCACATTCCGGCTGAGAGAACATGCGAGAAACATCGCTTATAAGTAAATGGATGGATGAATTGCTTGATTCGATTGTTGATGTTTCCTGTCCATTGGGCATCAGAACCCAAAACAATCGGTATGTTTTTATGTTGTTTGTGATAATGGAAAGCAAATTGCCAATACCATTTTTCCATTACCTCTGAAATCATTATTAAAACGGGAGCTGTGTTTGTACAATATCTCTTAAAGGAAGCGTATGAGTCAAATGAAGAGATATTGCGAATGTCGATATTGGAGGATTCGGCATAAGTATAGGGGGTTAACTTTCTTTTATCAAGTTGGATAATCTTTAAATTGTATCCGGCTTTAACGAGTTCATTAAAGACCGGTCTGTTATAAGGCATAATTTCTACGTACAATATTAATATGTTCATGTGCTTAACCTATGATTATAAAGTTAATTTCTTTCTTTGAAGATTAAAGAACTGTTCTTTTAGTAAATATTTTATTATGAGTATATTTTGATGAAAAAGACAGATGTTTTCTCTATATCTTAGACCTGTATAATCTTTTTATCTTCTTGTTAAAAAAAGATTATACAGATCCATGTGTCTTTGTGCTGTTTGAGATACATCATATTCAGTAGTGACGTATTCGTGAGCCTGTCTACATTTTTCTCTCTTTTGATTCTCATCCAAATGTATTATTCCCTTGATTTTTAAAGCTAAATCACCGGCGTCTCCAGATTTGAACATATACCCCATGTCTCCATCTTTTGCAATGTCTTTTGGGCGGTAATCGTCAATTGCCAATAAAGTTATTTGGTGACCAGCTTCACCCCATGCCCTGTACATTCCGGCAATCATGGTGTCTTTTATTGAATTGACTTCCTGTATTATGCTGTCTTTTCCGGTAAAGAGTACTGGGTTTAGTATAAGTATCTTCATAGTATCTTAAAATACTGAATAATTGTTAGTCTGTTAATATTGCTCTTCCTTTGAGTGTTGGTTTCCAAGGTAATTATTAAAAAATAAATTTCCAATGCCAATTCTTTATTCTTCTGTGAGTTATTGTCAAAACATGAACCACCACACTTATGTAATATTTTATGAAGGAGGCAACGGTCTCAAATGAATATATATATAGTATGTGCTCATTTTGCGGTTTTCCTGAAAATTGTACGGAACCGACTTTCTGATGGAAAGCGGAATAATCAGGAGGTTACACTTCGCTTTTGCCGGCTCATTAGAAAAGAACAGGGGAAAAGGTTTAATTTCTATGTCTGACGTAAATGTATTCATCCTGCAATTTACAAAATATTTTATTAATCATATATAAGTGCAATGTGTTTGTTCTTAGGGTCGTATTTCATAACAGAAGAAGCCTTCATATTGGAATTAAATAACATCAATTCTTATTTTTCTGAGAAACAGCAAGACCTTGCATTAGTTGCGAACTGCAAAAAAAACGTTTTTCATGTAAGGGCAAGTAAGCTCTAGTAATTATCTTAATCTGTTTTTTTTTGCAAAAGACAATAAATCTTTCCCGGAAAGCAATCCTAGCACTATTAATCCGATAGACCCTACCGCAGCCAATCCTTCTATAGATTCTATGCTTTTATAGATAAAGAAAAAAGCAAGCAAAGCAACAGAAAAGATGTAGAAAACAGGTGTGAATTTTATTCTAAAATAACGACGAGTATCAATCACCCTGTAAACGAATAGATAGGCATAGGTTAATATATAGACAGCCACTCCTCCATAAAGTCCGTATTTAGAAATGAAGATATAGTTAAGAGTAATGTTAATTAACGAAGCGGAGACTATTGACGGCAAAGCTTTATGAGATTGAAGTGAACATTGATATCCTAAGTCGAGGAAAAAGGACATTGCTGTGAAAATCATAGCGATCATTAGCAAATAAATATAGTCCAAACTCTCTTTGTATTCATTTCCAATAATATAAGGAAAAAAGGCCTTTATAAAGAAGGAGCCTGTTATTGCAAGAGTTGTTAAAATGCAAAAGTATTTATTGAAAATTTTACTAAAGAAAAAATCCTTATCTGTTGAATTATATTCCTTTATAGCTGTTTCTTGCCACGATTGATAAAATATAGCTGAAACCATATAAAGAATCTCAGAGAATTTCAGAGAAACAGCCAATATTCCACTAGAAGACAAATCTAGAAAATGAGCGACAAACAGCCTGCATGATGAGCTTATAGCCCATAGACAAATAACGTTAGGTACTAATGGAATTGTATATTTTATTAAATTTTCCTTGACTTGCTTGTCTACAAAATTCTTTGAAATGTATTTTCTGAAAAAACACACTTTCCATTCTGAAAATACAATTCCTAGAAGCCTTGAGCCAATTATTCCCAAATAGAATGCTTCTAATCTAAGCGAAGTCGTTTTGATTAAAACAAAACAAATCAAACATGTAAAGAAAGCAACGAGCAGGTTGACCTCAACAAAAACTTTTGTCTTGCTAATTCCGCGAAGAGATTGAACTACAACTTCATATATGCAGAACACGTTCATTGTGACCAGTAGTAATGGATAACATTTGAAAGGAAACAAGAAGTAAACAGGGATAGTTATTATAGAAAGGACACAGCAATTCCTGAGAAGTATACTGGCTGCCGAGGAGGTGATAACTTGCTGTTCTTTCTCGTTATTCGTATTGAGCAGGAAACGAAATACTCCATCTTTAAGATTGAAAGACATAGATGAAACCACCAAAAACAGAATATTCATCGAAAGATCGTAATATCCAAAATCTTCTTTCGGAAGAAAATGAGCATACATCGGGAGCATCAGCACCATTAGTAATTTTGAACCAAGGTTGCCAACTGCATAGATCAGAGTTCCTTTCAATAGTCGTTCTCCTCTTGCTTCATTCATTTCCTTTACTTTTCATATCCATAAGTTGCCTCAAGGACAAGCCCATTATTAGCAGTATAAAAAAACCTCTGTTATGAGTCAATGTCGTATCCGCGACAAGCTCAATCGCAAAAAAGGTCACAATACTTAATATTAAAAAAAACAACTTGTGGGATTCTTTGTTGCCTGATATGTGGTGTGATGCTGCTTTTCGTATCACAAACACCCAAAAATAAATAAAGATTCCTATTCCCGCTAATCCATATTGTGCAAGTGACGGATAATAAGCATCCGCGATAAAGTCAGGCACCTCTTCCGATAAACCATGCACTATGTTCAAACCATAAGTATAGTACACAGCTGAATAATGTTCAGCCGAAAAATAAGTGCCAAAACTAGCAAAACCTGATCCGAAAGGGACATAATCACATAGAATTTGCCAAGCTCCCCAATACATGGCCGGCCGGGCAAAAGCGACCTCGATATCGTTGGTTTCAATATTTTGAGCACCGTATATAAAGTAGTAATCTATTTTTTCCCATGTCACCAAAATTATTCCGCCGATAAAGATTATGGTATATAGAACGTATTTGAATGACAGCCGAAATCGGATGTTATTGTAAAAAAGCAATGACAAAATAGTTGAGAAAACAACAAAGCCATAAGCTTTAGATCTGGTTGACAAAACTGCCACAGAAAGGATTGCCAGGAAAATGATTAGATTTTTTTTCGTAAAATCACTTACATATAAATAGAGCATTGCAATGAATGTAGCGCAAGTCGCATATCTTGATGGATGTCCTATAAAATAATATTGGTCACGAGTGGTTAGCAGAAGCAAAAATATGGAGACGTAACAAGCGTATTGTATGATTCTTTTTTGAGCCTTTGTTAATTCTTTTCCAATAGTATATGCACAGAAAAAGCCAAGAAAAGGTTTGAGCTCTACGATTGCATCCTGAATTATTGCAGACTTAGTATTCGAATGAATAACAAAAGAATAGACAAGATAGAATGCAAATACGGCAAACAGCCAAAACCAATAACCGGAAGCCTTACAGGTTCTGTCATGGATTAGGCAAAATAAAGTGAAAATGCATAATAATAATGCAAGTATCTCGTCTATATAGCTAAACCCGAAATGGGTATATATAAAGTCATAGAAGAGTACTCCGAAAAACATTCCGAATGTAAGGAAACAGGTAATAAAAAGATTCGTTGCACTAGACTTGACTGCTTCCGGACAATTATTGTCTGCATTTTGGTATAACATCTCTGCTTCTTGCTTATTCGTGTTGCAAATCAGCAACTCCTACGATATGAATGTTTTCTCTGTAAATAGAATCAGCAATTGCATTGTTGAAAAGCTTGATATCGTTTTTAGATGTATTTTTCAGATCAAATACATAGGTGCTTATATCTGAAAATTTAGAAAGGAGGATTGTGTCAGGTGTTCTTTTTAGGCAAGGCGCATTTATTATTATCCACCCAAAATCTGCTTTCAATTCAGACAATATCAGTTCCAGCCGTTTATTTGAAAACATCTCGGAGAGGCGTTTGTCTTCGCCCGACTCTATATAAAAGAGATTGCCGGCTTGTTTGGTTTCAACAATTGAGGCGGAAGGGTGGAGATCCGATTTTAGCATCAGAGTACTCATGTTTTCGCTGTTTGGGCTGTCATTCCTCTTTAAGTCCGTGGAATGGGTAATATCTAGGTTTATCAATAATGTCTTTTCACCTGTTTGGGCTAATGCTTGAGCAATCTGAACAGCACTAAAGACCGGAATTGCAGAATCCGCCACAGAAGTTATCAATATTGTTTTGCATGCTTCATTGCAGGGAGCTGACAGGATGAGCTGTGTCTTGAGAACTTTTAACTCAGATTCATACATGCGACTTGATTTGTCTTTGCATGGCAGAACGCCCAACAGCTCTGCCTCAGCAAGATTTTGCAATTCTCTGATCGTTGAGATCTGTTTCTTTCTTAATATCCGAAAGCAAACGAGCATAAATCCTATTATTAGCCCTGCAAAAAACGCAATAGGAAGTGCGATTATTTTTCTGGGTGATACGGGTTTAGCTAAAGCATAAGCATTGTCAACAATTTTTATTTTCGGTTCAGAAGAAGCAAGTGTAAGTTGAGTCTCTTCATATTTCTGAAGTAAGAAAAGATAGATTTGAGATTTTAATTCTTGTTGGCGCCTAAGATCTACATAGCCACGTTCTGTTTCCGGAAGTTGCCCAATCCAGTTATTTACCTCATTTTCTGCTTGTAACGAGCTCGATTTAGAGATGTTTAAATCTTTTTTTGCATTCTGAAGACTTACTATTAAATTTGTTCCGATGGTGCTGATTTGCTGATTAAGGTTTTGTATTATCGGGTTTTCCTCATTTGAATTTCTGAGCATGCGCATTCTTGTGAGTATAGCGTCATTGTATTTCTCTATAAAAGTATTGACATTTCCGGGTAGTCCGATGCTTGTCGGTAAGAGGTCAAAATTTTGTCTCTTGTCTTTTATTTGATTTTCAATGGCTTGTAGCATAGCTAACTGTACATTTAGAGTTGAGTTCTGATTCTGTAAAGCGTTATATTTTTCTAAGGATATTTTTACATCAGTCTTCGCGTCAATAAGTTTGTTTTTCTTTTTGAAGGTCTGAATATTTTGTTCTATTTGACTCACTTCTGCATAAAGAGTATCAATTCGTCCTTTTAAAAATGTAGCTGTACTGAATGCCGTTTTATTTTTATCAGAAAGTGCATCAATATTGTATTGTCGGATTAATTCATTTAATATGTCTTTACCTCTTTGTCTGTTTGGGTCTTCGATCTCTAAACCAATGACATCGGTCTTTTTGTTAAGGGTGGAAACGTTGATAGCATTTCTAAGTTTTTCAGACTTAGGGTTGAGTCCGTTTAGACTAATATTCATTTGATATGAATCAGTCATTTTGATTGAATCATTTTTGATGATGCTTAGACTTCCATAAGGAGTCTTTATTATCGCCGGCAATTTTTTGAAAGAGAAGGAGCCTAAATCGTTTTTCCCTGCTTTGACGTCAAAGTTGAAGACTCTCGGAGTAATGTCTGCTTTAATCATGAAGGTTGTACTAAGAGTGTCTAATACACCCGGAGACATCGTAATTTGTATAGGGCTATTTTTATATAGATCCTTATTAACAGGAAACTTCACCAACTGGTAATCGGCGTATATTCCGAGTTTAGAAACTACCTTCTTTGTTAAATCTTGAGAACTGAATATTTCGATGTCATCATCTGTGCTTTCAGAGGACATTAAGCTACCTATACCGACGCCAAAGCTTTTCATCATCGCTGACGCCATCATAGAGGAAGCTTTTTGATCTTCTTTTTTTACGATTAAACTGGCATTAATAGAGTAGACCGGGGCTTTTATCTTAATAAAAATGACTGCAAATAACAGACAAATGATAATTGAACCAACAAACCATTTCCAATTTTTTCTATATAGATATAAGGCGTCGGCAACAAAATCCTTTTCTTTCACTTTTTCAAGATTATTATTGATCTTCATGTTTTTGTTTAGCTTATCGGGTAATTGCAAAAATGGTAGCGACAGTTGATACTATCCCTAACGTAAGGCTTACAACTGACATTGTTAACGATGTCCTGTATTGTTTTTGCTGACTGATGTGGGCGTCTCCCTGGCGTTCTTTGTTCGGAACTGCATAGAGTACATCGTTCGGTTTCAGGTAGTAATACGGAGAAGATAGAAAATCACTCTTTGTTAAGTCGTATACATAAAAGATTCTCTTGCCATCTTCTTCCCGGATTAGTTTAATGCTGTCTCTTTGAGCATAAATGGATAAATCCCTTGCTTTTGCTATTGCATCAAGGATTGTCACTTTTTGTCGGTCGAAATATTGTTCTCCCGGGGAATTAACCTCCCCTAATACATTGATCTTAAAACTGAGCAGTCGCAGAGTTACTATGGGATCTTTCAGGTATACCTTGAGTTTGTTCTCTATTTCTTGGGTGGCCTCTTCTGTTGTTAAACCAGCGACCTTCACTTTTCCTAACGATGGGATAGTTATATTCCCTTCTGTATCTACTAGATAGCTTTGGTAAGTAGCTCCGTTTGCCACAGAGGTTGTTGATGCTTTTTGTGAAACTACAGGGGATAAATTGAAAGGCGCTGCAGTTTCCGGATTAAGCGCAGTTGATACAATAATCTGGAGCTCATTATCCGATTGAATTTTTACTTGATAATTATTTAATGACTGAAGTGGTGTTTGCCCCTTTTCATATTTACCTGAATCTTGAAAATAAGAAATATCCTTTGTGTGGTAACATGAAGATAAGGCAATGCTGAAAGCAATCATTAGGCACGAATATGATGAAATTCTTAGCAGACTCATTAAAATTAAGTATTGGGTTCGTAATTAATTTCGTAAACTTAACGATTTTTATTCATCAATATTGTGTGTTGTGCTCTTATTCTTGTTGATATCTCCTTTTCTGAGAACAATTCTGTTTTTTTTCAACTTCTTTTAGTTGGCTTGTTTAAATTGTCTGTGATTAGAATGAAAGAATTTATTCAGCGGCAATGCGAGAAGTTTTAGACTCTCATTATAATTAGGTATGAATGATATCTGTTTTTTCTTTAAAATACCATCATATAGGTATTTATTGTTATAGGGAAACAGTCTAACTTTGCAAATGTCGATACAAAGTATCTGATTTGAAGAAAATGTGAAAAATACATTAGTACTACTATTTATTATCTAAAATAAGGCCGGTTTCTTTGCGATTCCGGCTTTGTCTTGTATCTGAGGTTAATAGAAAGTGCTTGTTCTTCTGCAGATGTAGTACATTTCTATTATATCTTGTTTTTTTAATGCAGCAAAAAGTGACTTGCTTATCACAGTTCAATCCAGTTATATTATCTTTGTCCTGAATTCTTATACTCTTTCATTCAATAATTAAAATTATTTCAAATGAATATCTTATTACTCGGAAGTGGTGGTCGTGAACATGCACTTGCATGGAAAATAAAGCAAAGCAGCAAAGTCAAAAATCTATATGTTGCTCCGGGCAATGCCGGTACGGGAAGTCTCGCTATCAATGTTCCGTTGAGCGCAACAGATTTTCCGGCTATAAAAAAGCTTATTCTCGAGAAAGAAATTGATTTAGTTGTTGTCGGCCCGGAAGATCCGTTGGTGAAAGGTATTTATGATGAATTAAAATCTGATACGTCTACTTCTCATATTCCTGTGATAGGCCCGTCGCGCGAGGGAGCCCGTCTTGAAGGAAGCAAAGATTTTGCAAAGCAATTTATGAAAAGGCATAATATTCCGACCGCTCGTTATGAGAGTTTTGAAGCCGATTCATTGCTGAAAGGATATGAGTTTCTTGAAAGTCTGAAGGCTCCTTATGTGCTTAAAGCTGATGGGCTGGCTGCCGGAAAAGGGGTGTTGATTATCCAGGACTTGGATGAAGCAAAATCAGAGCTCAAGAACATGCTTGGCGGTATGTTTGGCGAGGCAAGTAAGACAGTCGTTATAGAAGAATTTCTTTCTGGAATTGAGTGCTCGGTTTTCGTTCTGACAGATGGTAAATCCTATAAAATTCTTCCTGTCGCAAAAGATTATAAACGTATCGGAGTAGGAGATACAGGACCTAATACAGGTGGAATGGGAGCTGTTTCGCCAGTCTCATTTGTTGACGATTCTTTTATGAAAAAAGTAGAGGAACGTATTGTTATACCCACTGTCGAAGGACTTAAAAGTGAAAAAATAGATTATAAAGGATTTATATTTTTAGGTCTTATTGCTGTAAGCGGAGAGCCTATGGTTATTGAATATAACGTCAGGATGGGTGATCCCGAGACCGAAGTTGTTATGTTGAGAATCAAGAGCGATCTGGTGGAACTCTTGCAAGGTGTTGCAGAGGGAAATCTGCATGATAAAACATTGATTGAAGATTCCCGTTATGCGACAACAGTCATGTTGGTTTCGGGGGGATATCCGGGTGACTATGAAAAGGGAAAGCCGATAACAGGGCTTGAACAAGTAACAGAAAACAGTGTTGTCTTTCATGCGGGAACATCGAAGGAAAAAGAAGATGTTGTGACAAATGGAGGACGTGTCATTGCGATAAGTTCATACGGAGTGAATAAAGAGGAAGCCCTTTCTCATTCATATAAAAATGCAAATATTATTCAATTCGATGGGAAATCTTTCCGTACGGATATTGGATTTGACTTGGATTAAAAACAAAAACTGTGGTTAATTTTTACAGAAAATATATTGCAGAAGGAAAATCAATTGCGGTTTTTTCTATCATGATAAGCCTGGCTCTGCGAGGATGGCTTTATGTGGATACGCCCACAAATAGTTATTTAACGGAACCAGCAAACTTATTATGGGATTGGGTTTTTGAGGCCACACATCTGGAGTTGCCTTCGTTGGCGGTTATGAGTTACTTAATGGCTCTGACAACGAGTATATTGCTCTCTTTTGCGGCATGGCATTACGTCTTAATCAGGGATAGATCTTTTCTCCCTTTCTCTATAGGTCTGCTCATTTTTAGCAGCCACCCATACTTCTTGATTTTTTCACCTTCCGATTTGGCTGCGTTAATTTTTATTGTTGCAATCTGTTTAACGTTCGACTTGTTTCAGCATCCTGCTCCTCAATGGCGCTTGTTTAATGTTGGGATGATTGCGAGTCTTGCCAGTCTGATTTCTATAGGAGTTTTACCTTATATTATTCTACTCCTTTTTGCCTTGCCATTTTTTCGGATTACAAATCTGAAAAATATTTTGGCTTTTATTCTGGGAATCCTTTTTATTTATTGGATAGCCGGGACTGTATTTGTTGCATTGGGGCAATGGAATCTGTTCTTTGAGCATTTTTCTCAATTGCAACAGATGAATATTCTTAAGGTCGTTCATTTTGAGATGATTGAATGGGGTATGCTGAGCGTTTACCTGATTTTGATCTTACTTACATTTCTGGCCTATCAGCTGACGATGCATAAGGATAAGATTAAAACACGAATTCTGTTGAATTATCTCTTTTTCTTGTCTTTCCTCTTCTATCTTAGTTATTGTCTGCTCAACTGGGATCCCCGGCTGGCTTTAAACTTGGGTATTTCAACATTTGTAGTTCCGTTATCTCATTTTTTTGCACTCACCGATTCGAAAATTAAAATTATCTTCTTTTATGTATTGTTAGTCTTATATTTAGCCGTCTCTTTTGGCTTGATTTATTTCTTTTAGCTTATATTTGTGTTAAGCAAAAGAGAATTATTATGAGACGATTAATATTTGTTGTTATAAGTGTCTTTTTCTTCTTATTCGGGCAAGGTTGCAAATCATACGGTGGATTCTCTAAAAGTCAGATAAGAAGCAGAATTGACAGCCTTGTGGCTATTCCGAATATTCAGTTTGATGCCACTCAGGCAATTCCGATTTCAATGCCGGGCAGAAATCTTTCCTACGGATATTCTCTTATTGTAAGGAAAGATTCTATACTATGCAATCTTCCGTATTTCGGACGTGCCTATCGGGTAGACAGTTATGGCGGAGACGGTGGAATTCGTTTCCAATCCACTAAATTTAGCTATGTCTTAACCCGGAAAAAGGGAATGTATGAAATGAAAATAACAACTCAGGACACACCCGATAAATATGATTTGTTATTTGTCGTGGGAGATACAGGATATGGAACATTAACAGTAAATAGTACGAATCGACAGTCTATATCCTTTTATGGGACGATTAAATATTGAAAAATAATTACCCTGAAAACAAGAAGAAATGTTTTTAAACTTCAAAAGTCATGGCGATATCGAAAATTATTCTTTATTTCGCAGTCTGTTTCCTGATAAACTAGTTTAAAATTATGCAATTATCGTTCTCTGCCAAACAAATAGCAGAAGTCCTTCATGGTGAAATTGTTGGGGATCCGGCTGTTGAGGTGAGCAATTTTTCTAAAATAGAAGAAGGAAAGCCTGGCACGCTCACTTTTTTATCTAATCCCAAATATGAATCTTATTTGTACACTACGCAGGCCAGTATTGTTTTAATAAATACTGATTTTGTCCCTTCAAAGCCTGTAGGTGCTACGCTAATAAAAGTGACAAATGCTTATGCTTCGCTTGCAATATTGTTAAGTATAGCCAATTCTGCAAAACCACAAAAAAAAGGTATTGAAACACCTTCTTTTGTCTCTCCGTCTGCGACAATCGGGAATAATCTGTACGTCGGTGCTTTTGCATATATCGGGGAAAAGGCTGTTGTTGCCGACCAAGTGAAAATATATCCACAGGTTTATATCGGCGATCATGTTGAAATTGGTGAAGGTACAGTATTGTACCCCGGAGTGAAAATCTATGAAGCTTGTAAAATCGGAAAAAACTGCGTTATTCATGCTGGAGCTGTGATTGGAGCTGATGGCTTTGGATTTGCTCCTGAAGGAGAAGAATACAAAAAAATTCCTCAGATGGGAATTGTTGTTGTGGAAGACAACGTTGAAATCGGAGCAAATACAACCATTGACAGAGCGGTTATGGGAGCTACCAGAATCGGTCGCGGAGTTAAGCTGGATAATTTAATACAGATTGCTCATAATGTACAGATTGGAGAAAATACGGTTATGGCATCACAGGTTGGAATTTCCGGCTCGACAAAAGTAGGAAGTCATTGTATGCTGGGTGGTCAGGTTGGTCTGGGCGGACATATTGTTATTGGAGATAATACTAATATTGGAGCTCAATCGGGTATAATCAGCAATGTGGAAGATGGACAAAATATTATTGGCTCTCCTGCTATTCCCGTGAGAAATTTCTTCCGGTCGAGTGCCGTTTTTTCAAAATTACCTGACATGTATAAGCAAATCAGTAAATTGCAAAAAGAATTGGATAGTCTGAAGGAGAAAATATCTACTGAAAATTAATATTTTTCTTGCAGGAAAAAAATAGAAACTATGGATAAACAAAAAACACTTAATAGTGCTTTTACGCTTCAAGGAAAAGGTCTGCACACAGGTCTTTCGATAATAATATCTTTTCACCCGGCTCCGGAGAATCATGGATATAAAATAAAAAGAATCGATCTGGAAGGAGAACCTGTGATTGATGTAATTGCAGAGCATGTGGGGGCGACTCAAAGAGGAACCGTTATCATGAAAGATAATATTCAGGTCAGCACGATTGAACATGCAATGTCTGCTTTGTATGCTTCAGGAGTTGATAACTGTCTGATTGAAGTAAATGCCCCGGAATTTCCGATTCTGGACGGAAGCGCTATTAAATATGTGGAAGAAATAAATAGGGTTGGGCTAACAGAACAAAAAGAAGAAAGAGATTATTTCATTGTTAGAAAGAAAATGGAGGTCGTGGATGAGGAAACCGGCTCTAAATTAATTCTTCTACCGGATGACTCTTTCTGTGTGAATTCTTTTATAGAGTTTGAATCTACTTATATTCCCAATCAATCGGCAACATTAGACAATCTGGATGATTATGCGAAAGAAATCGCACCCTGCCGTACCTTTGTTTTTGTTCGCGAAATTCAACAATTACTTGAGTCCGGATTGATTAAAGGCGGGGATTTAGATAATGCTGTTGTTATTTATGAACGAAGAATATCTCAGGATAAACTTGATGCGCTAGCAGATCTGATGGATGTTCCTCACAAAAATGCCGATGAAATGGGATATCTGAATAATAAATCCATCTTGTTCCCAAATGAACCGGCTCGTCATAAGCTTCTGGATATTATTGGAGATATGGCGCTGGTCGGAAAACCAATAAAAGGACGTATCATTGCAACACGCCCGGGACATAAAATTAATAATAAA
>JASGFJ010000062.1:0-21265 GCA_047605645.1 Dysgonamonadaceae bacterium
CTTACAAAGTAATGGCAATATTTTGTTTACAATACGTACGTCACCGAATGGTTACAAAACAAATATTGAAATCAAGGAGTATTTAAAAATAGATGAGAACGAAAAAAAGTTAAACGTAGAAGGAAAGGCATTTAAAGAGTTCTCATTCACTAATGGCAAACATAATGAAAGCGAAGATACTGAAAATCAAGTCCAATAGCCGCTTTCATTTTGGAAAGCCTCTGATTGATAGCGATACCTCGCTGAAAGATACAGATACATATCTTCACTCCGACGTGTTGTTTTCTGCATTGGTCAACAATTTGGCAACCATCTATCACAAGGACGTAGTAGATGCCTTCGTGGATGCCTTTGAAACTGGTAGAATAAAAATCTCATCTTGTTTCTATTGCTTAGAGACACACGACAAGTCGTATGTTTTTTTACTTCCAAGACCTGCCAATGCAGTTAATCAGGTAAAGATTGATAATTACGATCAAATAAAAAAAATCAAAAGAGTTCAATTTATTGACAGTAATTTATTGAGGGCAAGCATTGAAAACTGGAAAGTGGACGGGAACTGGGCATTATCGGAACAAAATTTGGAGAGGTTGAACTTGAGCTACAAGGAAAAGTCTGAAAAATCTGTTTCTGAAATATATGGAAAAACCTCTGGAAATAAGGAACTACGAGTTAGCCTATTTTCAAAGAAATTTAACACGCAGGTTGGTATCAGAAATTTCAAGGAGGAAACTTACTTCGACAATGAGAATGAAGCTAAAAGGATGGTTTCTAAAGGACCTTATCAAGTGAGTTATATTCAGATTGCAGATCTTTCCGAGATTGATCTACAAGTACACTTCTATTTTGTCTACGACATTATCGATCAAGCTGTCGAAGACAGTTTCGAACTTGCAGTAAAATTACTTGAATTTAATGGTATAGGTGGTGAACGAAGCAGTGGTTATGGCAAAATTGAGGCTGTGGAAACAATAAAAAATATACCGGAAATATTTCAAAACAAAATCAATTCGTCAAATTATTTAAGTATCAGCAAAATAATCCCGAAAGATCTGGAAGAACTAAAGACATTCAAAGCATATAGCCATTCCATACGTGGCGGAAGGCAAACACACGATGCAGGTGCGCTAAAAAATATTCGAATGATTAACGAAGGAGCTATTCTTACAAATACTGTTAGCGGAAAACTTGTTGATATCTCTCCTGAGGAATCCTCAAACAAGTATCAACGAAACGGGAAAGCTTTTTTATTACCATTGCCCGAACCATTTAATATCAATTAAATATGGAAGAAAAATACAAAAGCAATCGTGCTTTTCATCTCCGGCTGACCGTATTAAGCCCTTTGGTTATCAATAGTGGAGAGGAACTTTCTCCATTGTCAGACTATTATGTGGCAAATGGTAGAGTCAATTATATAGATGAACAAAAATTTCGAGAGTTGCTATTTGCCAATGAAGAACTAATGTTACGCTATGCAAAGAACATTGAGACGACAGAAATCAGTTTAGCCAATATGTTTCTCAACAAATTAATTTCTAATGAAGAAACACTCAAAAACATCAGTCATTCAAAAAGTATTCCGTTCAAAGGAGGTAACACGATTCAGCTAAAAGCAATTATCAAATCAAAAGAGAATCCCTATATCCCCGGTTCGGCCATAAAAGGTGCCATTAAGAATGCGATGTTATATTACTGGTTGACAATCTTATCACCCTATAGTATTGAGAATTTTATAAAGAAAAATAAAAATTATTTTGATGATTTCCTCCAATGCAAAGATAAGCTCTTGGAATTAAGAGGCATTCCATTCGGAAAACGGTCTAAAGACATTAAAAATGAATATAAAATCTTAGAGAAGAAAGAAAAAGCTGTTAAACAGATTTTCAACAGTTTTGTAGAGCATATCCAGAAAAAAGCTTTTGATATAGGAGAAGATCTTTATCAACCGGCAAGCAATTTAAAGATCAGCGATTCCAAATCAGTATCTTTTACAGAAAACGTAGAAGTTGCCGAGTTGAATAGGCGGAGGTTAAGGTCTAACGCAGAAGTTGCCGAGTTGAAAAGACTGGGGTTAAGTTCTGACGTTGAAGATTGGGTTTTAAATATGCAGGAATATGTAAAAGAATACGTTGAATTCGATGCTGTTTTACAAATCAGTGACACCGATCAGGATTGGCAGAATTTTCAACAATCTACAGGATTGGGAAAAACATTACAAGAGTCGAAGAAAAACCTAAAACCACTGTTTACGATATTGAATCATTTTTCGAACGCACAAAAAGATACTCAATCTAAATTTAACCTAACAAATCCCATTAAAGGCGTCAACCTACAAGAAAATGAAGCATTAATTTGCTTAGGAAGCGGTAAAGGAGTATATAAAAGCACCGTATTGCTTGCTATCAGAAAGTACTATGAACATGAAGCAATGAATTTTCAAACAGAATTTGCACCTCTGATAGTTAATATCAAAGAGAAATTCGAAGATTTTCCAAATTCGGTATCCCATATAAATAAGTTGCCTTTAGGCTGGATAAAAATTAGTGACAGCAATCTATCATTATACAAAGAAAATATCAAAGTGCCTACCTATAAAACAGAGTTTCTTAAAGCAAAACAGCAGATAAATGGCATTTTAGTAGAAAAAGGAGTACCGGCAAAAGTACAAATTTCTTTAGACGGTGAAATTCAACTAATAAACGCAAGTGGAATGACTAAATATGAGAAGATGAATAAAGAGAATCTATTTGTTGGGAAAATGTATACTTTTGAGATAGTAGCCATTAAAGATAATCTAATCAAGGATATTAAATTCATATAGTTATGCATACCTCAATTATTCAAAACATTAAAGAGAATTATCAAAGTCTGGAGCAATCTATTGTTCGCCAATTAAGTATAAAAGTTGACAATCATCATTTAACAGCTGGGCACAACCGCGAAAAAATATGGCTTGACTTATTCCGGCAAATCATTCCGATGAAGTTTGCGATCAGGCAGGGTGTATTTTTAATTGATTCGCAAGGTAGAGTCTCTAAAGAAGTCGATATTGCTGTTTTTGATGAACAATATACACCCTATATTTTCAACTATGGGAATATTCATTTTATTCCAATTGAAGCTGTTGCTGTAGTTATACAATGTAAAAGCGAAAATGTTTCGGGTAAAAAAAATGAGAAAATCCTTACAGACTGGGTAAAGAGTGTGCAAGAACAGCAAACTAGTCCCAATTCCATTGCAAGAATGGCGGTAAATATGTCAATTACACCTCCTCCAACTCAAAAGGCGACTACCCCCATCAAAATATTATGTACACAAAAGAAATGTTTTACCGAAGATGGTGAGCCTAAATTTGGTTTTGATATTGTAATCTTTCCTGAATTAAAAAAGACAGACAAAGAAAAAAAAGAATATAAACTAACAGTTTCCTTTTCAAGAAGAATTGACAACTTATATAAGGCATACCATTTCTTCAATTGCCCTCCGGAAGAATTTAAAGATTTCGCTATTTTCAAGGAAGAAAATGAAAAAAAAACATTATCCCAGAAAGACGAGCAAGAAAAAAAGAGGTTGGAAGCATTACTAAAATGTTATAGCGAACTTAATAATCGCGACATAAGTAAATACAGCGTTTCCAACAACTCTATTCTCTCTCTTATTTTCCAACTCAACCAACTCCTGATGCTAATCAACAACCCGATGTTGTTCCCGCACCAGGCCTATGTAGATATGTTTAATAAGAAATGAGAAACTATAAATACACTAAATAAAGGATGCTCTTTCATCAAAGGATATAAATATATCTGATGTAGAAAATTGAACCCGGTAAACGAGTACGGTCTCTTACAATCTTGTCGGTCTATCCCGGCACTGAGTTCTTTGACATATTAAACTTCAAAGCAAAAAAATAACAAACTGATAATAAGCAAAATACGCAGGCCGTCGATCTCCGGCACTTTTTCGGGTATTGGAGACCGACTAATTTTGCCTAAAAAAATAAGCCTTTGCCCCCTTGCTTTAGATATCTAAAACGTATATTTGCATACCGTCTAATCACGGCTTTTAATCGAACCATAGTGGAATTGAAATGACTATGAAATCGACACAAAAACCGATAGTGATTACTTTTAATCGAACCATAGTGGAATTGAAATTCGCATAGGATTTCCGGAGATGGAGCCTATACGACTTTTAATCGAACCATAGTGGAATTGAAATAGTTCTCAGATTGCTATGTGACCCTAAAAGTTTAACACTTTTAATCGAACCATAGTGGAATTGAAATATAAACTTTTTAAGTTCTGTGAGAGTGGTGCTTGACTTTTAATCGAACCATAGTGGAATTGAAATGAGATACAACGACAAATTAAATCTTGAGAGGATAAACTTTTAATCGAACCATAGTGGAATTGAAATGAAAGTTTTTGATGAGCAGATATCCAGTACCAATTTCTTTTAATCGAACCATAGTGGAATTGAAATAAAAAACACAATGCCCAAAACCGCAAGGGTTGTGATTCTTTTAATCGAACCATAGTGGAATTGAAATAATGGTATACAGTCATCTCCGCTTGTTCCACCAACACTTTTAATCGAACCATAGTGGAATTGAAATAAGACTCGGATTGCAGCCAATACGGAGACATTTACTTTTAATCGAACCATAGTGGAATTGAAATTACATCAGCAGAATTAAAGCCAATGGTTGCATCTCTTTTAATCGAACCATAGTGGAATTGAAATGCCTGAACAAGCATATTTACCGGGGTCAATTTTTCCTTTTAATCGAACCATAGTGGAATTGAAATTTTGTTTATGCATTAACACGCGAATCAAGCTTATACCCATTTCCTCTTGCTTTTAGGAAACTTCTTTCGTTTGAACTTATTGAGGACAGACAAAAAACTTACCAATCACAAGAAAAGCCCCAAACCCATATACTAAAAAACAAAAAACCGATTGAATAATCAATCGGTTTTTTGTTACAATTGTAGTTGTCCCTCCAGGACTCGAACCCGGACAAGCTGAACCAGAATCAGATGTGCTACCATTACACCAAGGGACAAATTCTCTTTTGGAATTGCAGTGCAAAAATACAATTTTTTTTATTTCTCAAAACACAAAAATGTATTTTTTTACATTGATTTCAGTAAGCTAATAAAATACAATACATTACAGACGCTACTTTTTTTTGATTTTAAAAACTGGTCAAAATATATTAACTTTGGACAAACGAAAACATAATACAACCACAATGAAAGATTTTGCTTCGCTAACATTAAAGCGCCGTAGCATTCGAAAATATACCGAACAAACAATAAATCCGGAGGATGTACAACTGCTTCTTCAGGCGGGATTAGTTGCTCCGACTTCAAAAAATAAAAAGCCCTGCCACTTTATCGCTGTTGAAGCCAAAGAGAAACTCAAACAACTCGCAGCATGCAAAAAAGGCGGGTGTGGCTTCATCGCTGACAGCGCGGTTTCTATCGTTGTGGGAGCAGATCCGCTTGTGAGTAATGTGTGGATCGAGGACGCTTCTATTGCTGCCACCTTCATTCAATTGCAGGCCGAGGATTTAGGCTTAGGAAGTTGCTGGGTGCAAGTGAGAGGGAGACAGACCGCTGATGGTTTTGATTCTGAAGAGTATGTCCGTAGCGTAATTAACGCCCCGATGCAATTGCAAATTCTGGCTATTATCACCATCGGTTATAAAAAAGACGAGAAGACTCCGCAAGATCCGGATTCGCTGGGTTGGGAAAATGTCCACATCGACTCGTTTTAATACAACCGGATATCGGGTCGGAACACCCGGAACATAAGTTTTCAACAGCAGAAAATCAATAAAAACAGATGAAAGTTGTCTTCATTGGAGCAGGTAATCTGGCGACCAGGCTTGCCATAGAGATGTCCCGAAAGGAATTTACCATTCTCCAGATATACAGTCGCACAGAAAGTTCAGCCCGCATGTTAGCAGAATTGGTGCAGGCTACCGCAACAATCAACCTGCAAGACCTGGACAGGGAAGCTGATCTATATATCTTTTCGCTGAAAGATCTTGCCCTTGGAGATATTTTAAGACAAATGCCTCCCACAAAAGGAATCTGGGTGCATACGGCAGGAAGTATTCCCCTTTCTGTATTCGAAAATCTGCACCGCCACTGTGGCGTTATCTATCCTTTTCAGACTTTCAGCAAGCAGCGGGAAGTAGACTTTCAGGTTATTCCGTTCTTTATTGAAGCCGATAACAGGGAAACGCAGGAGGCTCTTCAGCGAATATGCTCTGCTTTATCTGAAAAAGTCTATCCGATGTCCTCTGAAAAAAGGAAATACATACATCTGAGCGGAGTTTTCGCCTGTAATTTTGTCAATCACCTGTATTCTATCAGCGAAAATATACTGAAAGAGCATGATATTCCTTTTGATATTGTTCTGCCGTTGATTGATGAAACAGCCAATAAAATACACCGGATGCCAGCATCTCAGGCTCAAACCGGTCCGGCTATCCGGTATGACCGCAACGTCATAGACAAACATCTTCAATTGCTGGGCAGCGAACCATTAAAAGCAATCTACGAATTGCTAAGCAAGAGCATACATGAGACAAACCAATAAAACAAGATATGAGTTCTATTAATTATGACTTAACAAAGATCAAATGTTTCATTTTCGACGTGGATGGTGTCCTCTCCTCCCAAAGCATTCCTTTGCAAAGTGACGGTGAACCCATGAGAACGGTAAACGTAAGAGACGGTTATGCACTGAATCTGGCCGGACGATCGGGGTACGGACTGGCCATCATCACCGGTGGCAACAGCGAATCCGTACGGTTGCGATTTCAGAAGCTGGGCATGAAGGATATCTACATGAAAGCTTCTAACAAAATTGAGCAATTCAACGATTACATTGCTAAAACGGGATACAAACCGGAAGAAATAGTGTATATAGGAGATGATATTCCTGATTACCAGGTGATGGAACTGGTGGGACTTCCCATTGCTCCGGCCGACGCCACACCGGAAATCAAAGAGATTGCAAAATACATCAGCCCGTTCAAAGGAGGGGAAGGTGTTGCTCGCGATGTCATCAGTCAAGTCATGAAAATTCAGGGAAAATGGATGGTCGGACAAGCATTTGGTTGGTAATCAGCCCGAATACGCCCCCACTCAAAACTTACGGAACAGGTTCCGCAGGTTGAAAGGTCAAAGAATAAATCCTTTACCATCAACAACGGCTTAAAAACCATGGTTTCCTGTTCCCTATCGGAAAAATCCATCCGACAACCTGCAAAATAAACCGAAGGCAGAAAGGCTACTCAATACCTTCCTGCCTTCGTCCTTTTCATACGAACCTCGTCCTCTGTTTCTTATTTGCTTGTTTTCTTCATTTTATGCCCCACGGTTGCGAAAAATAAAATAAACAGATACGCCGGTATAAATATCCAGTAGACATGGCGATAATCCATTTCAGTAATACTCTCCCCGGATTTCAAGGCATCAAGTAAGAATCCGAATATCAACGGAATAACGGCTCCACCGACAATACTCATCACCAAAAGAGAGGAACCCGTTTTTGTATATCGTCCCAACCCTACTATTGACAGCGCCCAGATAGCACCCCACATAACGGAATTAGAGAAACCGATCAATGCAAAGCAATAAAGTCCGGTCGAACCGGGTAGAAACACAAGTCCCAACGATGAAACGATTCCAACACAGGTAAAAAGAATCAACGCATTGGTTTGTGTGATGATTTTGGGAATCAGTATCACTCCAAATATATATCCGACAAACATGCCTAAGGGCACATAAAGGGCATACCCCGCAGGATTGGAAAGCCCCTCTCCAAAGACCGATTTGGCATACCCGATAATAGAAGCCATCGGAAGAGTTTCAACTCCGACATACAGAAACAAAGCTATCATTCCAAGCCATAGTTGCGGATATTGAAACAGCGATTGCTTGCTGTCGCCATTCTCTGATTGATCTGCCGCCGGAGAATCATCTTCTCCTTCAGCCTTCACTTCCGGAAGAGGTGCAAAATACATAAACACCGCCAAAGCCACCAGAATGGCAGTGACAATGTAGAAAGGAAAAGAGACCTGGCTCAACTGCACATGCTTGAGGTCGAGAAACAAGCCCAGAAAAAGAGGTCCTAACCACCAGGCCAACTTATTCATGATTCCCATCAGGCACATCCGCATAGCAGCACTCTCGTGTGGCCCCACAATGGTCACATAAGGATTTACGGCCGCCTGAAGCAAGGTATTTCCTATTCCTCCGACAAAAAGAGCAACGAGGAAGATAGGGAAACTGGCATTGGCTGCCGAAGGCACAAACAACACCATCCCAACTCCCATAATTAAAAGAGCCAGCACAATACTAAGTTTGTATCCGACTTTCTTAATCACCATTCCTGCCGGAGAACCAAAAATAACGAATGCAGAAAAGATAGCAGCTGTCACCAGATACGACTGTGTCACGCTCAGCTGTAAAGCATCTTTCAAAAACGGCGTCAAAAATCCGCTGATTCCCACACCAAATCCGATCACAAAAAATAATACTCCGATAATAAGCAGAGGAACAAATAAGGTTTTTCCTCCCAAAGATTGTTTTTTCAACATAAATAGATAATTTTCTGATTAACAAATTGATTATTTAATTATTCGCTTTCTATACAGCCTAATTGCCCGTTACAAAACAAAGTTTAGCCGGCTACAAAATACAAATTCAATAGATGCTGCTTCTTGTTGAAATCCGGGTCAGCGGGGTTCTTTCCTTCCCGAATATAGCATTCGGGAGGTATCACCCCTTGCATCTATCCTATTTATATCAAGATCCGAGCATTTCCAATCACGGAAAATACATTCAATCAAGGAAAGAGGGCATCTCCAATCACGGAAAATACATTCAATCAAGGAGAGAGGGTATATCAGCCTGAACAGCGGCGGTTTTACCCGCACTAACTATCAGGAAAACAAATAGATGATCCACTGACCACCGCACAAGTATTGTATGACATTATTCTCTCTCCGAAGGTGTTATTCTGATAACTTACGGGAATTGTCTCCACTTGTTTTAAAACACAGAAGGCCGATGTATTATTCAGACAATCCCCCTTTTCCTTGATACAGGCTAATCGGCCCATCCAGCTTCACACGTACGGCGGTGATATATTTATCGTTCCATGCAGCCGGAACATCTATATAAATAAGTCCCGGAACCGGACTCCATGATATCTTCCCGACAACTTTGTATGACAGCGGAGAATTATTTCCAACGATCGACACCTCTTTTATTGCATTCCGGATACCTTTCAGCATAATCTGTCCATTGGTTTTCCCATGCAGGAAGAGATAAAGGGTGGTAGAGTCTTTCGATAAGGTTGTTGGCCCATAAAAATGCCCTAAAGGCAATCCCGCTGTGGTGCCGAAAACAGCCTCTCCGTTTCTCCGGTTCCAATCGCCCAATTCTTTCAGCAAGTGTACTTGTTCCGGCGGTATAGTACCATCGGCTTTAGGCCCGATATCCAGCAGCAGGTTTCCGCCATTGGCGATAGCATCAACAAAGATGCTGATTACTTCATAAGGAGTTTTCCACGCCGTATCATTGGGTTGATAGCCCCAGCTATCATTCGTCGTCATGCACAATTCCCACCAGTTGTAATGCGGACGTGAAACAGGAAAATTCTGTTCCGGCGTGTCATAATCGCCGTAGCCTGCCAGTCGTCCGTTGATAATCAGCTCAGGGTTATAGCCGAGCAGTGTTTTCCTTATCGACGATGCCTTCCATTCTTCTGCACGATGTTCCCAATCGCCGTCAAACCAAATTAGATCGGGACGAAACTGCTGCATAATTTCAGTGAGTTGCCAATCATTAAACTTTAGAAATTTTGCCCACCGTGCCGGTTCTTTTTCAATCACATACCGGTTGCTGTCTTTCAGGAATGCAGGATAATCGGGATGACTCCAGTCGAGCAATGAATAATAAGCGCCACACTTTATTCCATTCTTTCTCAAAGCCTCAAAAAACGGCGTCAAAGCATCTTTCTTAAACGGTGTTTTCCTGACGGTATTCAGGTCGTTCGCCTGGGTATCCCACAAAGCCACGCCATCATGATGCTTGGTTGTTATCACAGCATAGCGTGCTCCCGATTCCTTCACTAGGTCGGCCCATTGCTGCGGATCATATTTTGCCCCGGTGAATCCGTTCAGTTGCGACATATAATCGGAGTGCGAGATTCGTTTGTTGTGAAAACTCCACGACTCTCCGACTCCCTTCACGGCATAAATGCCCCAATGAATAAATATACCAAGCTTTGCATCGGCAAACCATTGCATTTTTCCTTTAATGCTGTCTGCTGCAATTTTCTGTTGGGCTGAAACAGGATAGGCGATGATGAATACAATCACAAGTAAAAAGAAATTAAGTTTTTTCATAGCCGGAAAATTAATTACACAATCTAAGGTCGTTTGCAAATCACAAACTTATTCCGGAGGCAAGTTACATCTTTTTTTTATATCGGCAATACAATATATATAAAATCAGCGAATTCACACTCAATGAATTCGCTCAAATAAAGTCAGGCACACTGCCCCATTTGGAGCAATCTGTTATTGAGAACGGTTTATGTAAGAAGAGAGGAACTATCATTTCACAGACAGCTCCTCTCCTTTCTTAATGACTCTTACTTATCATTTCTTCTAATTTGTAGCGGGAGCTTTCCCGATCAAATCCATAAACTGATCAAGTTTTGGGGTAATGATAATCTGAGTCCTCCGGTTTCTCTGCTTTCCTTCAGCAGTCGAATTATCCGCAATCGGATTGAATTCGCCTCGTCCGGCAGCCGTTAATCGTTTCGGGTCTACTCCATACTGATTCTGAAGAGCCTGCACTACAGACGAACCACGAAGAACACTTAAATCCCAGTTATTCCGGATATTGGTACGGGATATCGGATCGGTATCGGTATTTCCTTCCACCAAAACTTCATAATCCTTATAGTCCATAATGATTTTAGCAATTTTGCTTAGCGTCTCACCAGCTTTGTCACTAATTTCAAAACTTCCGGATCGATACAGCATATTATCCGACAAAGAGATATACACCACTCCCTTCAGCACCTGGATATCCACATCACGCAACTCATCACGGGTCAATGAACGGGTCAGGTTGTTGGTCAAGACGATATTCAACGAGTCGGCACGGTTCTTTTCCTGTACCAGATGTTCGATGAATCGGTTGGAAGCATTGATCTGATCGACCAGCTTTCCGATATTCGTGTTTCCTTGCGAATTCTGAGCAAGGCTCTTATTCAAAGATCCCTGCATATCCGACAGAGCTGCACGCAATTCATTGTTATTACGTCTTGCCTCAGCAAGCCTGTCTTCCAGACTTTGCCCGCGCGTTCTGCTCTCCGCCAGTTGCAATTGCGACTGCTGGAAAGACCGCTGAAGATCGTTATTCTCCGTATGGAGCTGACTATACGAGTCCTGAAGACCGTTGAACTTTCTCTTACTTACACAACCTGTAAACAAGATACAGGCAGCTACAATAAATACATTCAGAAAAGATAATTTCATACGAATATAGTTTGATTATTTATTTAAAAGATAAACTTAAATTACTCTTTTTAGTTAATTTCCGACCGCAAGATAGTCATTTAAATTGAAGCAATGCAACTTTTTATTGTTTCCTAACAATCAATCAAATTATTTAATTACTTAACAATCAATATCAAACACGAAAAAGCAGCCTCCTTCCTTGGCAATACGCATCTTACACACAGTGTATTAAGTACACTCAAAGAAAAGCAACCAGAACAAATACAACGTTCTATCCAACAAGAGTAAATAAATACAACTTTTAACAAGATTGGTTGATTACCTCGTAAGTTGAAGTCCGCAATTCCCGTCACCTATAACATAACAGAAATACAGGAATTTACCTTCCTTATAAATAACCTACAAGTCTAAAACAGGAATAGAAATAGAAAACAAATCCGGCTCCTTCACAACACAGTTGGGATGCTTACGACTTATATCGCCCCAACCATTTATTCCCCGAAGCTCTTACGAAGATTCCTCTATAAGGAACTCCGACAGAAAGAAGCACCTTTCCCTACAAATTACCTACAAGCCCCCAAACGAAAATAGGAACAAATCCGGATCCTGCACAACACAGCCGGAATGCTATGTCAGCATCCTGAAAATCTTGTTGGGAGAAAATGAATCGCTTTCAATCTCAGATAAAATACGACAATAAATCGGGGCTGCTCTATGGGGCAGCCCCGATTGTATATATAAGTATATATAAGCTAAAGGTGTTGTTCTTTTGTAATTCCCCGCAGGAGGAAACATCGCAATAGAGAAATAGCATCGTGCTGCTGAAACCTCTACGAGGTTTGGGGAAATATGTTGCACCTGTCTTTTATTGCGATGAATCGCCTACGGCGAAAAGTAGCCGAAGTAATACTACGAATACTTATCGGTTACGCCTTCAATGTCACGGCAAGTTCGTTGTAATGATTACGAATACTAGCAATAGAATGTTTATCGATTACGCTCCTTTGCTGACGCCTTCGCCATCGACGGGTTATCAATTATGCAGAATGTACAGCCTATTATCCAAAAGAGGGAGTTCCCGAAATACGGCAACTCCCTCTTAGGATTAACTATATAGTGCAATCTATTATTTTGCGTAGCTTACAGAACGCGTTTCACGAATTACGGTGATTTTCACCTGACCCGGATAAGTCATTTCGTCCTGAATTTTTTTAGCGATTTCAGCTGATAGTTTTTCGCTTTCAATGTCATCTACCTTATCGGCACCAACAATTACGCGCAACTCGCGACCAGCCTGAATAGCGTAAGTTTTCAACACACCCGGATAGGACATAGCCAACTGTTCCAGATCGTTCAGACGTTTAATATACGCTTCTACAATCTCACGGCGAGCTCCCGGACGGGCACCCGAAATAGCATCACAAACCTGCACGATAGGCGCTATAAGCGAAGTCATCTCCACTTCGTCGTGGTGTGCTCCGATAGCGTTGCAGACATCCGGTTTTTCTTTGTACTTTTCAGCCAGCTTCATCCCCAGGATAGCGTGTGGCAATTCCGGTTCGTCATCAGGCACTTTTCCAATATCGTGAAGCAGTCCGGCACGTTTAGCCTTTTTCACGTTCAGTCCTAATTCTGCAGCCATGATAGCACACAGATTCGCTGTTTCGCGGGCATGTTGCAAGAGATTCTGCCCGTAAGAAGAGCGATATTTCATCTTTCCAATCATCCGGATAAGTTCGGGATGCAATCCGTGAATACCTAAGTCAATAGCGGTGCGTTTTCCTGTTTCAATCACCTCTTCTTCCACTTGTTTTTTCACTTTGGCAACAACTTCTTCGATGCGGGCCGGGTGGATACGTCCATCAGAAACCAGTTGGTGCAAAGCCAGACGCGCTACTTCGCGGCGTACAGGGTCGAAGCCTGACAAAACAATAGCTTCAGGGGTATCATCCACCACAATTTCAATACCGGTGGCAGCTTCCAAAGCACGGATATTACGCCCTTCACGACCGATGATACGTCCTTTGATTTCATCCGATTCGATATGAAAAACAGTTATTGCATTTTCAATTGAAACCTCTGTAGCCACACGTTGGATAGATTGAATGACAATACGCTTCGCTTCTTTGTTCGCCGTCATTTTCGCTTCTTCCATGATCTCATTGATGTAGGATTGAGCTTCAGTCTTGGCTTCATCTTGCATCGCATCAACCATTTTGCGCTTCAGTTCGTCTGCCGACAAGCCGGAAAGAGCTTCCAGGCGTTCGATTTCCTGCTTGTGCAATTTTTCCAAATCGGCCTTTTTCTTATCCACAATCTCCAACTGAGCATCCAGATTCACCTTCACAGCATCCACTTCTGTTTTTTTGCGTTGCAGTTCCTCCAGTTTCTGACCGATAGTCTGTTCGCGTTGCTTGATTTTGTTTTCAGCAATCTGCAGTTTAGAATTTCGGGAATTCACCTGTTGGTCAAACTCCGATTTCAAGCGAAGTGATTCTTCTTTTACTTCCAGAAGTTTGTTTTTCTTAATCACATCAGCTTCGCGAATCGCCTCTTCCCGCTGCCGTTTCAGCTTCGAGGAAAAGACAAAATTCACAGCTAACCAAGCTGCAACCCCTCCGGCAAGGAAGGCAATTATAACAAATAATATTTCCATAAAATATTCTTAATAAGAAATTTATCCCTCGGCATTTCTGCCGCAAGGCACTCAAATTCAACATATATAATAAAAAAGCACCAATAAGTTGCAACTCTTGAAAGCCGCAACCCTATTGGTGCAAAATATTTTTCAAAAAAATATAGCCTATTGATTTAGATAATTATCTACCTCCTGAATCATCGACCGAAGCCGTTTTTCCATCTCTTTAGCATCTGTTTCCTTCTCCAGCCTGATATTCTCTGAGACAGCCTGAATTGCCGTCATCAAAACGCAATCCATCTCATCGATTTTGCGCCGGGACATTGTTTCGGCATAGGGCTTTTGAAACAAACTTTTATATTGATTTGTCTTTCTATCTAACTCTTTGACCGCTTTCCGGTATACTTCTTCCCGATCTCTTCTGATCCGAAGAGGGAATGAGCGCCCGTTTACATTCAAAGTTATAATAAAATGTTCGTCCATGTTTTTGATTCACTAATTTTTCAACATAGCGATACATTTATCTACGTCTCGCACCAATTTTACCAGCCGCGCCTTCGCCTTCTCCGCTCCCTGATTATCGTGAGAAGCCAATGCCTGTGCTGTTTGTTGGTTTTCGTATTTCTTATTCAACTCCGTCAAGTCATCTTGTAACGAAAGAATTTCTTCCTCTTTCGTCAACAATTGCTCTTGAAGCTTTTTATTCTCCGACTTCAGCTTATCGCAAAAGAGCATCAATTGCTTCAACCTAACCTGAAAATCGGTTAGAAGTTTATCTTGTTCTTCTGTCATAATCGTACGAAAACGCACACAAATATACATAAGATATGCAAAATCCCCAAATATTATCGCCTATTTTCAGGCTTTAAAAGAGAAGTGTATCTGTTTTATTTCAAGAATGAAGAAGGAAAATGAATTTCACATGAAACCTCACGCCAAACCCAATACACAACTTCTATCTCACACGCTTCTCATTCGAACATCCATTGCATTTCGTATTTGGGGGATATGCCCCAAGGAGGCAATTGAGGAACTCCGATCCTCTTTTGAGAATACCATCCGATATCCGGAAAACGAAACAGCCTCCACTGCGAATGAAGCAGAAGGCTGCAACAAGGGACTAAATCAACAGCAAGGCTAAAGTTTTATGAAGGAAAGCTAAAACGCCCATACAGAAACTTTTTACGATGCCTCAGCCCTAAAAGATGAAGCCGCTTTTTATAGATAAGGAATTTATCCGAACCAGCTGAAAGTTCCCTGCCCAAAGGCAGGTTATTCCACGTCTACCGGAATTATAAATTCAATCGGAACAATGCAGAAATTAGACTTTATTCTTTCAGAAAGGATAAGGGGCAGAAAAAAAAGTTCCCCACGACTCCGTCCACAGGTAAATTTTCCAGCCGGAGAATTCCTTAATTATCAAGTTTTATTTATATATTTGTTTCCACTCAAATGATGAACATCAACTGATTAACTTGATTTACTTATGGAATACCAGAAAACATTCATAGATATTATTTTAACACATGTTCCTGATGGAGAAAAACTAGTTGACTTTATAGCAGATATGATTCACATCGGGAAAGAAGCAAGCTATCGAAGAATCAGGTGTGAAGTAGAATTTTCTCTTTCAGAAATAGTCATTATCGCCAAGCGGCTAAACATCAACCTCAATTCCATCGTCATCAGCGAAGGTGGACTTAAAACGGTATTCAATATGCGGTTTCCGGATGATCAGGATCCTGCCACCCGTTTCCTTAAGCGGAAAAAAGGAGATTTATTCTTTCTGGAAGGCTTCTTTACCGGAAAATGTTTCATGTACTGTGCCAACTGCTATATCCCCGATGAACTGACCTACGACTCACCGGCACTGACCAAACTGAAACTCATGAAATACGGATTTGTTTCCGGAGGAAAAAACATATCCCTTTTAGAAAAAATCACAATTACCCATTCCTCGACAGAGATTCGGCAGAATTTGATATAAATATAGTCACTCTATTGTTGAGAACGCTCGAATAGACAGAAAGCGAATAAGAATTATATGGCAGCAGGTTGTTTATAGCAACAAGTGTAATCTAAAATCGATTTTCCCGGGAATTGTGCCCTTCTATCCGTCTTTGAGATAGTCTCCCCTGCCGATTAGCGACTGAATAAAATGACCAATTCCAAAGAGGATGCCTTACTCGACCGTGTAATAGTGTCTTACACGACCGTGTAATGGTGTCTTACTCGACCGTGTAATAGTGTCTTACTCGACCGTGTAATGGTGTCTTACTCGGCCGTGTAATAGTAGCTTAAGAATATATCATTGAATCCTTCTGTCATTCTATGCAGCGAAAAGCCACATAAGGAACCGGAAGTGACTGCATGCAAAAGGACAAACAAAGGTCACCGCTTTCCCTTTCCGGTATCCATCCTCATCAGAGGTTTCCTTCCGGGGAAAACGGTGACAGAAAAAAAATCTTCTTCAGTACGGCAAGCAACGGCATCGGGCTGCAACCTCTGCGCAAATTTTATTTTGCCCGACCAAGCTATAATCAGCACTTAAAAAGCATGCATAACCAAGTCTTTTTTATTGGCGTTACGATTGTAAAGGAGTACCATCCACACCTGAAGAGCCTGCCTCTTGGACATTCTCCTGAGTCTTTCATTTTTTTGACTAAAAAAAGAGAGCAGGTCAAAAAGGCCAAAATCCACGAGCCTATTGATTTGCATGTACCCGAGATAGAAAATAAAATTCTCCGGGTTGAATCTACGGCAAGCCACTTTTCATAACTCGCTCTAACGGGCTAGTTTCGCGCGATAATAAGCCTCTACGTCTTTCCAGTGATAATAAGGGGCAATATCCGTAGCGACCGGCATCGTCACTTCCTTTTCGTTCAGTAACGCTTTCACCAACACATCCTTACTCCCATTTTTCCGGTAAAAGACAAGCTGCACATTATCCGCCATACCAACGATATTATATGTCCGCCATTTATCGGCTACCTGTTCCGGATCATCAATCACAATGCCACAATCTCCCAACTCCATCAAAGCCTGGAGAGGCAGCACACAGGTGTCATGTCCGAAACGAAGCGTGGCGCCATTGGTCTTAGCGGAGACACAGCTATCTGCCGTATCCAGCATATTCTTTAACAGATTTGCCTCCATATACGGCATTTTTCCTTGCGTAAGCGGAGATGCACCATAATTTACATACCATTGAAAGTTGCTCACCAGCCAAAGCTTATAACATTCCTCTTTCGTAAAGATAGAGTAAAGCTCCATATCTGTCTGGTGTTTATGACTCTGCATATTAGAGGCGATATCAAACAATTGCTTCATCAACCTTCTGCCGTTCACCGAGTCTCTTGCATAGGAAATATCCGAAAAAAGAGTGTTCATCAAACGTTCGGGATTCGGTTCGTATTTGTTCCGGAATTTATCCACAGCAGCTTTCACCTCAGGGACATCCCGAAACTTGCGAATCTCTTTCGCATCATCATTCATATAATACATATCGTGCTGGCTTGCATCCGTCTTAATATCGATGCGAGGATTCTTTGCCTTGAGTTCATTACATTCATTCAGCATCGAGAGAATACAGCGGATAACAACCGTCGAACGGGCATCAACAGCGGCCTGCCCTTGAAATACTTCCGGAAAGTTCCGATACATTCTTTGAGCAATACCCTGATGTTGTATCGCCCCAAGTGGGGTCAATTCTCCTAATCGTTTATCAGACATAACAGACATAGCACCCACCACAGCCATTACTTTTTGGCCAAGTGGCGTAAGCTTCCCGAGCTGGTCGGCAGCCTTGAGGGTTTGCAACGGGCTGGTGTAACTTCCATCACTAATCAGGAAACGTGATCCATGACGTGCATAAGCACTGATATAAAATGGTTTGTATCCTTGAGGAGCAGGTGTCAACACCCAATTTTCCACTTCGGGATAGGCGTAATAGTTTCCTCCCGAACGGCGTACATCCGCATAAATTTCGTCTTGAGCTGTTTGAGCGTGCAGACCACATAACAGGCCGAATAAGCAGACAAGTAGTACAATTTTTTTCATGAGCAAAATCATTATAATGTTTTGAGTTTTTCGAAATATTGCTTTTGAGGAGGAAATTTACATTATTTTTTTGCAACATGAACGATTTGAAATGAAAATATAATCAAGTTTAAGAATTTACCAGACAAACTACCCATATCTTCTTTCAAATTTCTACATTTGCCGAACGAAATAAAACAGCTTTATTCCATGAATCAAAAAAACAAAATAGTCGGTTACATCCTGGCGTTAGTATCAGCTACAGCTTTTGGCTTAAATCCTCTCTTTGTACTGCCTATCAAGCAATCGAGTATTCCCCTGGACATAACTTTGTTTTATCGCTTTCTGATGGGAGCGGCAATGATTGGCGTTTTCCTGCTCATTAAAAGAACAGGGCTGGGTATCCGCCTGAAGGATCTCCCGAAGCTGATTATTATGGGATTGCTCTATGCCCTTTCCTCCGAATTTCTGTTCTGGGGGTATGACGCCATGTCAGCCGGCATTGCTTCCACCGTGCTTTACACCTATCCGATGATGGTGGCCTTGATGCTCCACTACGGGTATAAAGAGAAAATCACATCCGCCACGAAGTTATCTATCCTGATTGCTTTAACCGGAGTTGCCGCCCTCGGATGGGATAGCTCTGGAGCCAAGTTTAATATTTACGGAGTCTTTATTGTACTGATGAGCGGATTTGTCTATGCGCTCTATATGCTTTTAATCAATAAAGGAAATATTGATTCGAGCGGTATAAAAATTACGTTCTACTCCCTTTTCTTTTCCTCCTTCTATTTTGGCTTTAAATCACTGTTTCTTCATCACAGCTTCGTGCTTCCGACTTTCGATTGGGTAGCTTACGTTGCTGCTTTTTCGCTGATAACCACCGTGATTTCTGTTATCGGAATCGTTTATGCCATTCGTCTGGTCGGCTCCACCACAACGGCTATCCTCAGTGCTTTCGAACCACTGGTGGCTGTCTGTGTGAGTGTCTTGATGTTTGGAGAGCAACTCAACTGGCAACTCATCACCGGCATAATTCTGGTGCTGGTAGCCTTATCGGTGCATATATGGGGAGACCAGAAAGAATTGAGGAATATTCCGGTACAGAGCTAAAACCATATTATTTGAAGGGATACAAACAGTTCGGATTTGTCAAAGAGGCTTCCTTTATACTTTCTATTTCTTTCTGAGTTCTTTTCCTTCGAAAGCACAAATGCTTTCCACCCATTCGGGGTTCATTATCTTGGAAGTATGATTCACCAGGTCGTAAGTCACCATGGTGGATCGACAGATACATTTTTCCTTGTTTGTACGAGTATCGATAAGGCGTTGCAGCAGATTAAAACTTTTGTTTCCGATAGAAGTCACTGTTGTCTCGACAGCTACCTGATCGGTACTGAAAATCTGATCGAGAAAATCCACTTCGATATGCACGACCATGATCGCATCTTTCTCCCAATTCACATTCGGACAAACCGATGTGAAATATTCTGTTTTTCCTAAATCATAAAACGAAAAATAAACCGTATTGTTGATGTGCCCGAACTTATCGACATCATTGAAACGGATTTGTAGGGGCAGTGAATGTTTGAATTCCTGATTATCCATTCTGTTTATTTCAATTAACTTTTATATCTGCGGCACAAAAGTACGATATTCAGACGTCTGGAGAAAGTATATTATATAAAATTCAACAAAAAGAAACTTTGATGCAGAGAAGGTTGTTAATACATAGTTTTGTATATTCGAAAAATAAAAACTGATTATTGAATAGGAGACGATAGATGATTTTTATTCAATCAGCCCAGTAGAGACGTTGCATGCAACGTCTCTACTACCAGTTAAAAAAAAATAATCGCATGAAAATAAAAGAAAGATACGAAGGAATCCTCCGCTGGTTCTCCGAAAACGCAACTTCTTCCGAAACGGAATTGCATTACGACTCTCCTTTCCACCTGCTGATTGCAGTTATTCTTTCTGCGCAATGCACGGATAAACGAGTTAATATGATTACACCCCGGCTCTTTGC
This sequence comes from Dysgonamonadaceae bacterium, assembly GCA_047605645.1. GTDB lineage: Bacteria > Bacteroidota > Bacteroidia > Bacteroidales > Dysgonomonadaceae > UBA1309. The sequence continues at coordinate 20,269 of JASGFJ010000062.1, forward strand.
CGATTTTCCCGTACCGGAAGTGATGGCAAACAGTTCTTCCGATGAAGTTTTTGAATACATCAGAAGTATTTCCTACCCCAACAATAAAGCAAAGAGCCTGGTAGGCATGGCGAAAAAATTAATGGCCGACTATCACGGAGAAGTTCCTACGACAATGGAGGAGTTAATCACGATTCCCGGCGTGGGGCGTAAAACAGCGAATGTAATGCTGGCTGTCGCCTTTGACACGCCCGCTATGCCCGTAGACACACACGTGTTCCGGGTTTCTAACCGAATCGGACTTACCAACAATTCCAAAACGCCCAAACAAACAGAGGAAACGCTGACCCGACATATTCCGGCGGAATATTTATCCAAAGCTCATCATTGGCTCATTCTACACGGACGATATATCTGCCTGGCGCGAAAGCCGAAATGCGAAGAATGCGGCATCCGCGACTATTGTAAATATTGGGAGAAAAGAGTGCGAAAGATCTCAAAAGAGGAGACTATTTTGTAACAAGGACGAAACGTATAGAAAAAATTGATTAGCCCCAAAAGAAATTGCACCAGACCGAATTTCGAGCAAATCACTCCGCATGAAAATCAGTGTTTACATTGAAGAAAAGCCCGCCGTGTGTATCTGCAATCATATTTCAAATTCGCAATATTCCTTCTATTTGCATTTCGCCATCAGTATACATATCTAAAATATTGCCGGCCCATCGTAGGGGCGAATTGAATTCGCCCGGTGTCGTCGGTTCGCCCGGGTAATATTCCGCAGAGATGGTTTTCCTATTTGAATATCAATGCATCCACCTATATCATGCACCGTTTACATATGAATATATATGTATTGTTGTTTTGTATTGCCCGATATGACGGGTTTACACTGCTGGTTTTCTTCTATGGGTATTATTATTGCGGATATTGTATTGCGGGCGAATTCAATTCGCCCCTACGCATCACCGCTGTAGGTATCCGTAACCGTCATTCATTATTCATCATCCATCAGTCA
>JASGFJ010000063.1:0-20680 GCA_047605645.1 Dysgonamonadaceae bacterium
TGTGGAGGTCGGCAGTTCAAATCTGCCTGGGACTACTCTAAAACGAAAAAAGGAATGCCTGCAAGTCATTTGATTTGCAGGCTTTCTTTTTTTTCTGTTTTACGATAGCTTTATTGGGAGCGGGTATTGAATGGAAATGTTTATTGCCCGGCGTATACTGAGGAGCATCTCAAATACAGCGGTAAGCATGCCAATTTGCCCTCTTTCGGATTGTTTTCAAAAGGTTGACCTTTGCCTTTAAAAAAGATATGTTTCGTTTGAATGCCGTCCTAAATAAAAAAGGTTTGTGGTAATGTCCATGAAGAGAAGAGAACTGTTTGGGCACATATACTATCAAAATTGAAAAATCCTCCCTGTATATACTTTTGGTGAATAGTTTCCGGTGGCTCTTGAAAAGGTTTATCAGGCCTTATTTGCAGGTCTATTTTTACAAACAAATTCCTCCTGATGAAGGTGGTAATGTTGGATAGGTGTCAGCTGTTTTTACCACCGTCTTGAGTGCTTTTAGGATAAGTATGGTAGTCAATGTCGTCTAGATTTGTATCATTACAGCGTTTTCGGAGTTGCCAATGACAGATTTGATGGGTAAGAACTGTTTGATTTCCCTGAAAAACTTATGTAAAGCTTTCCATAAAAGAATATCTCTATCTGCCACCAAGCTTTGTGCAACTCGCCAATGGTGTTAGCCCTCCAGGATATCTGGTTCGTGATAAGCTTGACAACGACCTGTTTTTGCTCGTGTCAGGCCGCAATCCATCTGAGTCGCTTGAAATACTTGCCGTTCTTTAGCTCTGTGATTTTGTGTACAACTGCTGTAACCCTTTTGATACTTGTTGGTCTATTTCTTCGAGGCCAACTTTTTAAAAATACCTTTTTCTAATGTACTTATGATTTGCGAGAATAATGTTCTCTTTGCCATAAGAGAGGATGGGTTTTTGTTGCACTGCTCAAAGGTAACAATGAGACACGAAATACACAACCTCCCTTTTTCTCCATATATTTTATTTAGGACGCTTTGGTATAAAAAGCTTGTATCTGTGTCTCTCCATGACATTTGTAATAGATTATCGTTTTCTGTCGCAAATATTTGCTATATTTGCGACAGAAAAAAATAGATTTATCTATGAAAAGTATTGTGAATGAGATAGAATTGAAGCTTAAATCTGGTCGAAGAGGGAAGATCCTATTTGCAGTAGATTTTAACTTATTGGGACTTCCTAAGGCTGTAAATAAAGCCATGGAACGACTTACCGAATCAGGTTTATTGATTCGGTTGGCTCACGGTATTTATTTGTATCCTCAAATGGATACCCGTTTGGGACTGGGTGTACTTTATCCAACCGTAGAAACCATTGCGCATGAAATAGCCAAAAGAGATAAGGCAAGAATTGTTCCTACAGGTGTTTATGCGCTTAATGTACTTGGCCTCTCGACACAAATACCTATGAATGTAGTTTTTCTGACAGATGGAGCTGCGCGTAAGATAAAGATTGGTAATGGACAAGGTATTGTTTTTAAACGTACAGTAGCAAAAAATTTATCCTATAAAAATGATGTATTAATGCTTGCAGTGTCAGCCCTCAAAGAAATTGGTGAAGGGAACGCCACATCCGAACAGCTCTCAAAAATAAAGGATCTGATTTCGAAAGAAAAAAGAGAAGATATTATTGTTGATTTGCAATTAGCACCTGCATGGATTAAAAAACTATTAATGTATGAACATCAGATGGATACGCCTCAGCCTAGCAGCTAGAAGAAGAATTCTTGAACAAACTTCTGCCAGAACCGGCTACATTGTACAAGCAGTGGAAAAAGACTGGTGGGTAACCACTGTGCTCGAAGCTCTTTTTTCATTACCATTTGCCGATCAGCTCTCGTTCAAAGGTGGACCTCTTTAAGTAAATGCTGGGGATTGATAAACCGGTTCTCCGAAGACATTGATATTGCTGTTACTCGCGAACAATTAGGTTTTTTCGGGGTGCTTTCCAGAAATCAAATAAATAATGGAGTGAGAAGAGCATTATGTGCTTTTGTTAGAGGAGAACTACAGGAACGGATTGACAATATGTTGTTGGCTATGGGTATCCCACGTAATTGGTTCAGAACTGAAGTAAGCATCACTTCAATTTCTACTGTTGATCCCGAAAGTATTTATATTCATTTCAATTCTTTATTTCCGGCAGTGGAATATATGCCTGCCAGAATTAAAATTGAGGTTAGCGGACGTTCAATGATTGAGCCAGTAGAAACTGTGGCTATAAAAACATTGGTAGCAGAGCAATTTCCAACCGTACCTTATGCTGATGCGGCTTTTCTTGTTACTGCAGTTGCTGCCAAACGTACTTTTTTGGAGAAAGCATTCCTGTTACATGAAACATTTCACCAACAAGGTGTGCCACCACGAACTGAACGGATGTCTCGACACTTATATGATCTGGAAAAAATGATGGACACACAGGTCGAAACTGATGCATTGGCTGATACTGCTCTTTATCGGGAGATTATAGAACATCGCCGTCATTTTATTGGATTAAACAGATTTGACTACGACACCTTGTTCCCGGCAACATTGAATTTTATTCCACCAGCGGATCAAACAGCAGCTTGGGAAGCCGACTACCAAAGTATGCAAGCCTATATGATTCCAGAAGAATCAAAGCAATATCCTGAACTGGTTGAGCGATTAACCGAGCTAGAGAGGCAATTTCGTGAAATAAATATTGAAAATTAATAATTTTCTGTCGCAAATTCCGCATATATTTGCGACAAAAGATAACAAGATTACATAACACAGAAACGTCGGATAATTGGGCAAGAGAATATAATTCACTGTACCTATAAATATTCATAATTAGTTGAAAGTATATATAGCTATAGTGTGCTGAAAACAAGTAGTCCTGTAAAATTAGTTCTATGTATCTAATTTTATAGGACTACTGAACAATAAAAAGCAAAGAGGTTACTTAATTAATTATGTTAACTGCTAATGAGAAAATCAGAATCGTATAGATGCAAGCAATAAAATATCTAGGTAAACAGTCTCTCAATTTTCTCCATTCAGGCCTATATATTTGATGGGATTTTACTACTCACTCCATTTAATGTGCTATACGCATACATAGTTATATTCGGATATTCCCTTGAAGAGAATCGCATTTAATCCATATCGCGTTCTTTCATCTCCGGATTAAATTTGAGTATATCTGGCGGAATCGGTAAAGCGTATTTGTATGAATTGGGTTCCAAAGAATATTCATCTATACTTACCACATTGCCTGCATTATCTTTATTTTCGACTTTGTGGACAATCGTCTTTGCAAAACGTGGTTCTTTATTCAACCTTTTAAGATCATAGAGTCTTGCGAGTCCGCAAAAAGGGAATTCTCGACGACGCTCATCTAGTATTTCACGTAGTACTTCCTCTTCTGTCGAACCATTGAACTTGGTGTATGTTTGATATCTATGTTTGCGTAATTCGTTCAGATAAAATAATGCATTTGTCATATTACTTTCTGTACGCGCCGAACTCTCGGCTGCAATCAAGTACATCTCAGGCGTTCCTATTCCAATATTTTGACTTAAGTCGGGAAACCAGACAGGCCTTTCGGTAGGTACTTCGCCTCTATTGTATGTATAATACAATTGCCAGCGCCTGTCATTATTTTTGTCATACAAATCAATTAATTCGTCAGACGGGTATATGGCCTCATAGATTGAAGGTCCTCTGTCATTTAGTGGATATCGGAGATAAATTGACTCTTTACTATCCACGCCGTATGGTACATTAATACGATAGCTCCAACTGCCATCATTGATAATTTCATAGTCGTTCAAATCAAGTAAATTCGAATTACTTTCCAGGCAAAGTTTACTATATTCGAGTGCTTTCGGGAAATTACCCATATATAAATACATGCGGGCTAATAATCCATAAGCAGCAGGTATGGATGCTCTGTATTGCGAAACACGAGGGCTCGGATTTAGTAATTTTATAGCGTCAGTCAAATCTTTTTCAATTTGAGTAAAGTAAGTTTTCAGTGATGGGCGTGTTCTCCCCCTTAGTAAATCATCTCCTCCATCGGTGGGCTTTAATTCGAGCGGCATACCGAATGCTCGCTCAGCCGATGCTTCATCATAAGCCCTGGAGTATATATTGGCTAGTTCGAGAAACGAAAAAGCTCTTCCAACCAGCGCTTCGCCTAGAATCACCTCTTTCTCTCGTTGTGTACCTCCGTGGGAATCCATAACCTGATCGATGACTACATTATATATGTATATACTTCTGTATCCCCCATAATTAAGTGTATACTCTGTATCCCCTTCTCTGAAAACCTGCTCTTTAAATGAATATAATGCTTGCGACACTTTATCCATATAGTTATAGCTGGCATACCAAAGATCAACTCCCGAATTATCGATAGCGTATAGAAATGCATGATCCGTCATCAAAATTGCAGCATCGTCGGTTACCCGTACAATGAGGTCTGTAGCCAGCATCTTTGAATATTCTTCTGTCTGGGATGGTATTATTACTCCTTTGGGCTTTACATTCAGAAAGTCGTTACACGAGGTCGTAAAGAAAGAAAATCCCAAGGCATACATTCCGAGTATATATAATTGTCTTTTCATTATATTGCTATTTAAAAATTAATAACTGTGCCTAATGTATATGTAGCCGGTGTACGTAATCTAAGGGTTGGAGTATAGTCACCCATCTTCATGCCATTGAGGGCATAAAATTCAGGATCAATATCTCCATTTTTAGCTTTCCACCACAAATTGTTTATTTGTAAGGTGAATGTTACACCTTCTAATTTCACGTTTTGAATAGCACTTTTAGGCAATCTATAACTGATGGTTACATCTCGTAATTTTATATAATCTGCTTTTTTAAGATGCCTGTCAGAAGAAGTCCATGGCAGCAAATCCATATTTCCTAAGGTTTTATTCTGAAGCCCGGGTGTGACTCCCTCCCTCAACTCATCTCCGGGTTTCTGCCATCTGTTCAATATGGAGCGATGAACATTCGCCGACGGATAATTCGTTAGTATCGGAGCTGCGATAGTCCGCAGTTTATGCCCACCATAGTAAACCAGTAAGAACGATATATCAAAGTCCTTTATAGAGAATTTGTTTAATAATGATACTGTATATTTGGGGTCTCTAGTTCCGGAGAAATCAATATCATCCACGTTAGTCGTATTTTTAAGCTTATCGCCATCTTTGCTATAGATGAGCGGCATTCCCGTATCGCTAATCCCCGCATATCTGTAACTGAACAGGCTATTCATCGGATATCCCTTGATGTAGGTACCGCCACTCACCAACGAACTTACGTAGGTAGTTCCGGCTGTTACATTCGTTAATTTATTCTTATTGAAACTGAAGTTTACCCCCATATCCCAAGTAAATGTTTTATTTTTAATATGAGTAGTATGCAAGCTTATTTCATAACCTCGATTATACATGTCTCCATAATTAATTAAGACTCTACTCCATCCGGTAATCGGATCTGTTGGCACATAACCCAGCAAGTCTTTTGTACTTTTATTGTAGAAGTCGAATGAAAAACGAATACGCGAATTCAACATTGAGGCATCAAATCCGACATTTGTTGTTGCTGTTTTCTCCCATCTGAGTTGAGCGTTTTTAGGATTCTTAGGAAATAATGCAGATTCCTTTGTAAGCCACTGAACTCCTTTGTTTTCAAACTGCAGATAAGGGCCGGTCTCTTTGGCTACATTTCCTGTAACACCGTATGTGATTCTGGGATTCAGGAGATTAATCCACTTTATATCCTGCATAAATTTCTCTTCTTTCATGTACCATCCTGCCCCTAATGACCATAGCGGACGATACTGATATTTCGGATCTGTACCAAAAAGGTTAGACTGATCAATACGTGCACTTCCTGTCAAAGCATATTTCCTATTATATGTATATGAAGCATTAAAATAGAATGACACATAGCGATTCTGGACATGTTTAAAACCAACATAGTCATTTTGATTCCACCGAAATAGGCCACTTAATGCTTGTGTGCCTCGTAGCTCTCTTAATATTAATGGATTGAAGAACCCGACTTCAAGACTTCCATTGTCGTATCCCATATAATAATTCTTATTTCTTTTATCTACGACCAAACGACGCTCAGCTCCTAATAATGCGCTTATTGCATGTTTGTCGAATTCTGTAATATAATTAAGCTGGCCACGCAAAGTGTATGAATAGTGGGTACTTATATCAGTTGCCAACTGTCCTCCTCTTGGTACATTTAAAGTCAATATTTTGGTGTCTTTATTATAGGTTGCCGCATCATTTATCATTGATCTGACACGCTTAGAATTCTCAGAGTAAAGATCCCGTCTTTCATTATACCCTTTTTCTAGCTGGAATTTAAGATCTGCCGTTAAGCCACTGATTATAGTGGCATTTAAGCCTGCTTGTATTCTATAATAATCAGATTCTTGAGTTCTCTTCTCTGTTTTGTGATTCGTGATAGGAGAATAAGATTCATCCAGCAATCCTAAAGCCAATAGTTCTTCCTGCTTTGTTTTCGATTTTCCTGAAGGTATGTTCAGTACGTTCCCTTGATTGTCACGCAACATATAATAACTCGGATGGCCGGTAACAAGCCATTCGTACGAACCTGATCCATAAGCGCCGGATTCATAAACACCAGCTCCTATAAACTCGCTATTCCTGGAGAAATTAGCATGAAAAGAAACATCGCCTCTCAGCCAGTTTGTGAATTTCATATTATCTCTGATATTTACGCCTACACGCCAGTTATTGCTTTCTTTCTGGTTTGGGGAATCTCCCTGATAATTAAGAGAAAGCAGATACGTGTTTTTTTCATTTCCTCCCGATACCGATAAATTATGTTGATGCATGACTGCCGTACGAGCAAACTCATCTTCTATTTGTTTTCTATTGTCTAGTTTTCGGTATGGAGCCAATCTGTTTTGTAGCTCTGTATCGCTGAAGAGTCCATCTTTATGTTGGAACAACAAATCAATAACAGGATTATAAGTTATCCTTGCGTCCCGTGTTTGTGTCTTAAGATTAAAACCTTCAATTTGTAAGTCTATCAATTCTGAACTATTTATCAGTTTCAGGTAATCTAAATCTGGTTTAGGCGTAAACTTCACGCTACCGGAATATCTTACGGATGTTTTTCCTGCTTGGCCGCTCCTGGTCGTAATTACAATCACTCCGTTGGCCGCTTGTGCACCATAAATAGAGTTGGCTGTTGCATCTTTCAATATAGATATGTTAATGACATCATTGGGATTAATCAATTGAATATCTCCTTCATAGGGCATACCATCAACGACATATAGCGGTTTGGTATTTGCGTATAAGGACGATACACCCCTAATTGTAATTTGCGTATTCCCTTTGTTATCTGTCGTACCGTAGTTGTTTAGCCCGGAAACCATCCCTTCGAGACGATCCATTATATTTGTTTGCATCTTATTTTCGATGTCTTTAGCTGTAACAATATCAAATGAACCGACCGCACGTTCACGTGATATTGTCTGATATCCTGTCACAATAACTTGTTGCAACGAGATAATATTATTTTCCAGGATTGTATTGATGATTGTCTTGGTGCCTATGGCAATTTTCTTTTCGTCCATTCCTAAATATTTGAACGCAAGTTTTAGATTCGGATCATTATTTACATCAATGCTATAGTGACCATTAATATCTGTAAATGTTCCTGCCGGCTGTCCGGAAATAGAGACACTGGCTCCAACAAGTGGCTGGCCGTTCTGATCCCTTACTAGTCCGGTAATAGTTCGATTGTTGCCGGAACCGAGTTTTTGCTTCGCAACAGGATTGCCTTTCTGAGGCGATAAAGCGATCTGTTTATCTACAATTTTATAAGCAATATTTGTATTTCGAAACAGCTCATCAAGAACTGTCGAAATATTGCGACTACTCACCTTTACAGAGACAACCTGATTGACATCGATTACAGATTGTGAATAGACAAACTTATAGTCTGTCTGTTCTATTATCGACTTAATAGCTGTATCTAACGATACTTTTTCATAGCTAAGTGTTATTCTCTGCCCTCGCATTATAGCCGGCGAAAACAATAAACAAATAGCTAAAACAATTTTTAAATGGAGAAATTTGCTCACTTTAACCATAGCCTTCTTCTTCATACTTGTACTATTTACTATATTGTGTATATATAATACAATATGGAGATAGGGCTACCCCAAATTAAAATAAACTTTTATCCACATTTAATGTGAATTTTTATTTATTCTCGCTTAGAGCAATGGTATTACCTTCGATTGAATAAGAAATTGAAGTCGTGATTTTCAGTAATTCTAACACTTGTATTATCGATTCGGACTCAAAATCTGCCGTAAAGTTGTAATCTGAAATTGTTTTACTATCTATTGTGATATTGACGCCATACCAACGCTCTAGCTTACGTATAACTTCGTCTAATGGTGTATTGTTGAAACGTAAAAAACCTTGTTTCCAGGCTGTAGCATATTCAGTATCAGCGTGTGTATTTAGCTTGTTTTGTAATGAACTATATTGGATAACCACCTGTTCGGCACGCTTTATCATGATTGCATTTTTGTTTTTCGGAATAACCTGTAAGGCTCCCGTCAAAAGTGTAACCTTCATATTTTCATCATTATCGTAGCAAGACAAATTGAATTGGGTACCTGTAACTCTCACCATTATATCTTTGGACGTATTTACTATAAATGGTGATGTAGAATCTGGCTTAACATCAAAATAGGCTTCTCCCGATAGTGATACAGTCCGTTTTTTGGTGCTGAAATCATTCGGTATTTTCAGCAAACTACCGCTATTCAGCCAAACTTTTGTACTGTCGGGTAATATTAGGCTGGCCTTAACACCTTTGTTTACCGCATATTGAACCCCGGCCCCTGATTTATACAGATGTTCTGCTTCATTCTTAGTCACATGTTCCCGTGTGAACATACTATAAACAAAATAGGCCATCAGGGGGATAAAAAGGATAGCTGCTATTCTCGTTAGCCATGTGATGAATCCGGAATTATTCTTTTTCTGATTTAGGGATACTGTCGAATCCGGAATATAAGGCAATGATTGGAGCGTATATTCATTTTTTATACGCACATATTCTTGTTCTAACAATTTATCTTCTGACACCTGCTTAAAGAAAGATTCTTTTTCCTCAGGAGTACACTCACCTTTTACTATTTTTAAAATATATCTATAGTCCATGTCAAGATATTATTAATTAAGCCTCTATGTACTATACAATAAAAACATGGTAGAACCCCAAATGGTAAATATTCTTTAAGCTTTTCCCTGAAAAACTTAAGGGATATTTTAATATGATATTCAACTCCTGTAATCGAAATATTTCTTGCTTCAGCTATTTCTCGGTTGGTCATACCCAATTGCCGGCTCATAATGAAGCTTTCTTTTACTGTATTGGGGAGGTTTTCCATCGTCTTTTCAATCAATTCCTTTAGGTTGAGACTGTCTATTTCGGCACTCAAAGAATTATCTGACAATGCCGACATATTGGCCTTTATTTCGTTTATATCTATATGATTTGCAAATCGAGCCTGACTTTTCAATTCGTTTAAAGTCCTATTTTTCGCAATCGTAAATACAAAGGTACGAATACTCTTTTCTTTATCAATAGTTTCCCTTTTCTCCCAAAGAACGATAAATGATTCTTGCGCAATATCTTTTGCTTTAAATTCATCATTCAGATAACTATTGACAAAATACACTATATTGTCGAACTCTAATCTGAAGAAAAAATTAAAAGAATCAATATTCCCCTCACTTATTTCCAATGCAAGCACATTCGGGTCTTTTCTCATGCAGCTTTTTTTTGTTAGTGTTTGTTCTTGATTATATCTATCTAAATTATCGCAAAAAAATTATTATCCCGGATTTGTTATTTGCGATTCTGGGTTATTATAGCAGGAGTTGTGAAGTCCTGAGTTTTTCTCCATACGGCCTCAAAAATCTGTCTTCATTTCATTCCCGGAGTCAATTTGAGCATTCGGGAATGACCATTTGGTGTTATCGAACCGCTTCGACAAATATATTGCACCGGAGAACTTTTAAGAAACGCTGTACTTTTGTGTCAATAATCATCTGTCGAAAAAGGCTTGTCAGACTATAAGGCATTACAATAAAATTCACGACCGTTTTAGTGGCCCCAAAGTTCCGAACAACCCTCAATACTGTAATCAAATTTGAACTCTTTCATCCGATTCTCAAAATCAGACCGGCTTTTGTATTAGTCACATACGATTTTTAATGTTTAATTTGTTAACCGGTTGTTTCGTCAAATAAAAGTTGCTTCAGTCTGGAATATATCTATCTATAAATTCAAATCTTAAATCCATGGCTTTTGTCTTTTTTTTCTTACATCTGCATAAAAGTAATCATTTTTTTTATTAATCAGTTTATAGTCTGACTATTAATAACGGAAGAGCTAATGACAGCCATTAGAATGTTAACCGAATGGCAATTCCGGGTTTAAAGCTTTTAGCTGTTATTTATTTATCCTCAATCACTATTATCGCATTTTTCTATTTGGTGAATACTGTCTTTGCTTTGTCGATAACTTTGAGGTATTAATCGAAATCACCTATTGCTGAGCGATTGAACAGACATAGCTTGCGTATGCAAAAGGTGTCCGTTACCAGGAGGTAGTTCCTAAAATGCTGAAAATTTCATTATGATGGAACTGATATTGTTATTAATCCTGTAAAAGACCTTATATTTGATGCTTTTTGTCAGGGAGATAGATATTTTAATTGGTAATCTTTTATATAATCTTAAATAGAATGAGGCTGTTTTTCATTATAACGATAACTTCTATATGCCTATTTTCGTCAGCGGTAGGACAAACTACGGCCGATTGGAATAAACGTGGAGTTTATTCTTTTAATCCCGAGACCGAAGGTGTGTCCGACAATATAAATTCTGTTTGTGATTTTATTCTTTTAAAAAAATATCCGTTTATTATAGGCAAAAAGGTTGAAAAGAGTACAGACGAAATTAGATTATGGAATCTCAGAAGCGGAATTTCAGAAGCAATTTATAAAGTTTCAAAACAAGCCAATACTGAGGATCAGGAAAGAGCTATGATAAAAAGAATTCTGACAACTCATGATGAGTCGAAAGTAATTATTTTCATAGAATATTCGACTCCATTAGATTGGGAAAAATATGGAGGGACAAACTGGTCCGGGCAAGCAGTATACATGGGGAATATTATTCCGGAAACATTTATGCTAGTCTGTTACTCATTGTTGGAGCGAAAGATAGTCTGGCAAACAGGACGTATTGCAAGTTCGGCACATACACCGCGAATAAATATAAATAATATCGGTATATCACCTGATGATAAATACATTTACCTGGTTGGGAAGAAGGCTGTAAGTGTATTTTCTACAGAAACCGGAAAGGAAGAAGCCCCATTGGACTTTTCATTTCCTAAATCATTAAGCCTGGGGGCAAATGAGAGGGATATTTGTTTCAGTCCGAGTGGACGGTATATTGCTTATTTTAAGAATGCCGGTTATATGAACTTTAATCTTAACTTAGGCAGTACTGTTTGCGTTTGGGATGATGTGCTGAAGAAAATAGTTTGTAAGGTCTTTGTTCGGGCTCGGGGAGTAAGGTATGTTACTTTTTTGCCTGACGAGCAGAGCTTATTAACTGCGAATAACGATCAGTCATTACGGCTAATATCCTTATCTGAAAAGAAAGTTATGAAAAGTTGGAAGTTTGGTAATGATTTTGTCCCTCAAGCATCCAACACAATTTCTATTTGCGTTTCTTCAGGTGACCAGCAATTGCTTTTAACAAGTAGGGGGGCTTCTTTTCGGATATGGCTTTATCCGCAAATGAAACAAATCTTTGAAAGTAATGACTCTTATGCCGGATTAAGTAAAGATGGAAAGTTATTAGTCATATCTAGACATGGCAGGTTATACTTGCTGGATACAACTGATTGGAGTTTAAAATGGGATGTTGAGATTTAAAAGGAGTTGAATATATTTATAATAAGCCAAAATATTTTTAAGCTTTTCCATAATAATTCAATTTAAAATGAATAAAGTATTTATAGCACAGATTTTATTATTTCTTAATTTTTATTGCACCGGTTATTCTCAGAATAAATTTGCCATTATATCCGATATGCAACAGCCGATACCTATTGAACGTTTATGGAATCACCAATGGGATAAAAAGGAGAAGAATGAGGAGGGCAGAGATTCATTGCTAAATAATTTGCTTTATGAACATGTATCTACTATATTTTCTTTAGGTGATTTGGTCGGAATCGGAAGTAATAAAAAACAGTGGAGAGTTATTGACCGTTTTTTGGATAAGTTAAATGAACGGGCAATTAAGATGTATGCCATTCCGGGTAACCATGAATATTTGATATTTCCTAAAGCCGGAATAAATAATTTTTATAAACGATTCCCTGATGCGAGAAATTCGGTTCAGGTACACACAATAGATTCGGTATCCATCGTATTATTAAATACAAACTTCAAACACTTAAAAAAGAGAGAAATAAGGCAAGAAATGGAACTGTATGAATATACACTGGATTCATTACAGCAGAATCAAAGTGTAAAGAAAATTATAGTATGTTCTCATCAGGCACCTTTTACCAATAGTCGAAAAGTAAAGCCGGACAAAGACGTTCAAAAGTTATTAATACCCCATTATTTATCTACCGAAAAAGCTGTATTGTTTATTAGCGGACATTCTCATAATTTAGAATGTTTTTCAGAACAAGGAAAGAATTTCTTAGTTATTGGTGGAGGCGGAGGTGTTTTTCAAGGTGTAAAAGAAAAAGAAAATCAGATATACTTGAATCTTATTCCGGATGATATTAGTATTCGTTATTTCTATATACTCATAAGTCGTGATATGGATAAAATATCTATAACTATTAAAGGAATAAATCCTGATAATTTCAGTAATATCCGTGAAAAAGAGTTCTTCTTAAAAGAGTTCTTCTTCTAATAATCGCGTAATACATTATCTCAAATTAACTCTTGTGAAATAGAGCTTGTTGCATCGCTGATAATTATAGATAACTAATGAGTTAGCATACTATACGGTGGTATCTGATACTTATATGTTTTTTTACGGATAAAAGATTCTGATATGCCGGTTCGGCTACATTGGGATTGGCATCCGCAGCAATCAATAGAGAAGACACAATTATACAAAACAAAACATCTTGTCAAGTTCGTTTAATGCATTATTGCTAACCAGGCAGTCTAATAAAGTAAAAATATGAAAGCTTTGAAGAATACGTTAATGTTGGGATTTATTATCTGTACATTTTCAGCCTGTGAAGATCCCGTAATAGACAAAGTGGCGGAGACAAAATGTATTCAATACAAATACAATATAGTTGGTATTGCGGGCGAGTCGTCCGCCATTCCATACATTGAAATACAATATACCAAAGACAATGGAAGCGGACATAATGTGATTGAAAGCAAGAGGATATCTCCTCCTTTTGTTTTTGGTGGACACAAAGTCAATATTTGCTACGATTCTATTGTTTGTTGCACTTCCAGAAAAGGCAGACTCATTTCTTATCGTTGGCAACTATTGCATGATTATGGCCTTGGCGGAGCTGAATACCTGAGAATAATCAATCACTCTGAAGACAAACCTATAGAGTTCTTCATTGCAGGTGCGGAGGATATGAAGGTATACAAAGATGATTGTCACCGAGGATTGGATGCCATAGAAATAATGCCGAGTATTTATTATAAAAATGCTCCTATATATTATCTATTATTTCCGGATGAAAAATACCCTGAAAATGTAGCAAAGCACCCGCAGGCTTGTGATGATATACTCTATTTTGAAGGAAACCGGTGCGGAGCGTTTACCCTTACCGAGGCGTGGAGTGCGAATGATATTGCCAAATTGTATAGAGCCGAATTTAATCATTCAAAAGATACGGTTTTGTATATTTCTCCCAGGTACGACTCTTATGGCAGGTTATCAAAAGCTCTTAAAACTAAAGATCCTTACATTGCAGGAAAGGCTTTCTACGGAGTGATCCGGCCAAAAGAGGAGCTGAAAGGAAATGACAAGATCTGGTTACTCGCCACTCCGGGACTATGCGATGACATTATAAAGAGGGAAGATTTTTAGATTTTTTGTCATGAGATTCGCTTTTGCGGTTCTTGTTTTTGTACAAGTTTTCATGCGAGCCAATGCTTTCTGTTAGGAGGTGTGGAGCTTGTTTAATTCTTAAATTATTGTTATAGAAGTTTTTATGAAAATATGCTTCGTTTCATAGTAAACCATTGTAAAGATGTCCCTGAAGAAGAGAAAATCCACATTTATCCATGGTTGCTGATCATCACCTCGATTATTATGCCATAGAAAATACAAAGAAGCTCGAGTGGAACTATCCTTTAAATACAAATAATGATATGTATATAAATAGAAGCATACAAGGAAATCCTCGTCATTCATATCTACTAAGTATTCAAAGAAACACTTCAGGCAATGAACTTACTTCAACCATTATATTCGTTTATAATGAGCGGAATGCTTGTGACCTGCTTATGCTAAAAGAAGTCCTATCTGATCTCCTTCCGTATTATGCTGATAATAATACAATAATACGGAATTAAGTACTATTGTATTATGGTCTCATAAAACGGGTTGATTACCCCAAAAAGCACTTAATAATACCGTCCATCAAAGAAATTTTTAGATTGGGGAATACAAATGAAAAAGGAGATATAATTGCTGACGAAATGGATATTTTAGATTCGGCAAAGGTGTTCAAAGATCATCACTTCTGTTTCTTTTAGTCCCTGTTCTCAAGCAAAAAAGTTGTCAATAACGGAGTGCTTGGCTTGTAATTCAGTATATATTAGTAGGTTCTGTAAAATATTATTTTATCTTTGTACACACTAAAACCAAACTATACAATTGCATGTCTCGTTATGCCCTCTTTTTTATTGCTTGCTTTATCCCGATAGCTTTGATTGGACAAACCAAACATCGTAAAGACAGTATAGTCGGTATTCAAGACACTATTGCTCTACAGGAAATATCTGTTTCTGCAAACCGGAAAGCCAAGATATCCGGGATGCTGACAGGAGATCTTAAGCTACATGTCGACCAGCTAAAATCCCTTCCCTCCCTTACCGGGACTCTCGATATTCTAAAATTAATGGAGTTGACCCCTAGCGTAAAAGCATCAGGGAATGGCAGTTCCAATATGTATGTAAGAGGTGGAGATGCCGGGCAAAACCTTATTCTTTACAACGGCATCACGACCTACACATCGGGGCATGTATTAGGTATATTCCCTCTTTTCAATGCCGACCACCTGTCGTGGGTGAAGATGAGTAAAGGAACGGCAGATGCTCAATACGGAAACTTCATCAGTTCTGTGATAGAGGTAGAAAGCCGGAAACAAAAACCGGCCAAATTTTCGGCGAAGGGGAATGTGGGTTTACTTGCTTCTCAGGCAACCTTGGACATTCCGCTTTCTAAAAACTGGGGGGCTTATGTCTCGGCAAGAAAAACCTATATGGAACTAATCGTACAACCGTTTATTGAACGTACTTTTAGCAATAGCAGTTCCGATAAAGAAGAGACGGATATTGAATATGATTTCTGGGACAGTAATTTGTCTATTGTCGGAAAATTGAACAATAAGCACCGACTCAGCATCGATATAATGCAGGGCGGAGACAAATTAAAAATAAATGACAAAGAGATAATGATAGATGGAAGTATGAAGTGGTACAATACCTTAGCTTCCGCCAATCTATATTCAAGCTTATCGGATAACCTGCAACTTGAACAATCAATTTCATTTTCGCATTTCAACAACAAGTTAAATACAAAACAAGAAGAGATGCTTGTCAAACTTACTTCCAGAATAGAAGATATTTCCTATCGGAATAAGTTTTCTTTTCCGCTTGCCGGTTTACCCCTTTCAACCGGGCTGACATACACCTGTCATCACATAAAACCTCATAACCTGAAACTTATCAATTCTGGTGTGACTACCAATTCTGTGAAGGAAGATGAAATAGAGGCGTATGCCCTGTCTGTATTTGCTTCTACAATATGGAAACCGATGAATAAGCTTAGTTTAAGCCCTGTTTTGCGATACAACCTCTTTACCTCAAAAAACGAGACGCGGCATCAATTCGATGATTTTCATAGCGTGGATGTACGTCTGTCAACAAGGTATCAGCTTAAAGAAAATATCTTCTTAAGAGCAAATTTCAGTCATAACAATCAATACATCAATAAACTTACCCCATCAAGTATCGGGCTACCTACCGATTTTTGGATTGGCACAACACCTGAAATGAAGCCCCAACGAGGAGATGAGATGTCTTTAGGGTATTACCAGGCATTATACAACGGGCTGTTTGAGATCTCGGCTGATGTATATTACAGGTCAATGGCTCATCTAACACAATTTGACTATAACTTCATAGAGAATGATAATTCTTCTTTTGTCGATAAGATAAAATATGGAAAAGGCAGAGCTTATGGATTGGAGGTTATGCTGAAAAAAAATCACGGAAGGCTGACCGGATGGCTTGGATATGCCTTAAGTAAGTCTGACAGGCGGTTTAAAGAAGTGAATAACGGAAACCGTTTCCCGGCACGATACGACCGGACACACGATCTGTCAGCAACTGCAAACTATACATTTAATTCCCAATGGGATATGGCACTTACCTGTATATATGCTACAGGAAATACATATACACAACCCACCTCATGGTATTTCATAAACAACCTGCCGGTAAAAGAATATACTAAATACAATAATGCCAGAATGCCCGATTATAAGAGAATGTATATTGGAGTCAACTATTGGTTTACAAAAGACAATGGACTAAATTTTTCATTATTCAATATTTTCGCCGTCGAAAATCCCATCTATGTCTTTATGGTCATCAAGCAAGATGAAGTCGATGGTAACTTAGTGCTGGAGATGAAGAAGAAAAATCTATATACCATCATTCCATCTATAAGTTGGAACTTTAAATTTTAAGAAATGAAAATAATTCTATATATAACGTCTTTTATTATCCTATACACTTTGTCTTCTTGTAACGAAGGGGTTGATTTTGTGGCCTATGAACCTCAGGTTGTCGTGGAAGGACGAATTGAGAATGGAGAATATGCTTCGGTTTTACTATCCCGATCTGTCTCTTTCACAGAGTCTATGGATACAACAAATTTATTGAATCATGCTATTCGAAATGCTAAAGTAACAATATCTGACGGTACCGATTCCGAGGTTTTATTGCTGAGGACGAACAATCAAAAAATTCCTCCTTACGAATATGTAACTACGAAAATAAAAGGAGAAGCCGGCAAATACTATTACTTGACAATACAATATTACGAAAAGACCATAACGGCGACTACTTATATACCCGAACCTATACAATTGGATAGCTTGTGGTTTCAAAAAAAGAATGAAACCGATAGGGTTGGTTATATTCATGTGCAATTTAAAAATATCTCAAATCACAACTACCAGCTGTCAACACAGGAAATACCCGGCGAAAAAGTATTTATCCCTTGTCTGTACGGAAATATTGACAGAACGCTATACTTAACGGGAGAAACAATCTCCATGCAGATCAACAAAGGGCCGGTCATTTTTCCGGAAACAAGCTATAACACATACTTTCCAGATAGTGTTGCTATCAAGGTAAAACTATCCACACAAACGCAGGAAAGCTATCAATTCTGGACGAGTTACCAGAATGAAATTCTTAATTCTCAAAACCCTGTTTTCCCTGCTGCCAATAAACTGAAATCTAATATTAACGGAGGAGTTGGCATTTGGGCAGGCTATGGGAGTTCTGTTAAAACAATAGTAGGAAAAAATAATAAATAATGCATTGAGTCTGCTTCTTAGGTTTAAATTTTTGTTTTAATGAATAAATGAGCCTATTTCATTTATTAGTACACCTTTGGCTCAAGCCGTTGTAGGCAAGGGAATCTTGTTATATAATAGTTCTGAAATTAACAGATGCTCTTTACTTTAACATTTTTAAATTAGTGTAAGTCACTCCTTTTTTTTATTTTTGTTCCATAATGACACAAATATTTGAAAACTTGTATAAATTAATCGTACACATTTTATGAAAAAACACATTTCTTCATTTGCTGCAATTCTTTTTGTTAGTTTTGCACTATTCTCATGTTCTTCATCGGACGATAAAAAAGAACCGGAACTCAAAGATTTGCTTAACTATCCATACTCTAAATTGTCTGAGGCAGATCAAAAAACGAAACTTGCTGCTGAAGGAGAAGCAACAATGAAACAAGTGGAAGCTCTTCCAAACGAGGCTTCTGTGAAATTGCTGGACTCATTCAATGAGATAAGTGATGGCTTGTTTTCTCTTTTGAATACGACTCCTGAAACCGATGCAATAAAGGTAATCACGAAATTAAGTAAATATTTTGGTGAATATGAATGGAATGCTACTAGCGAAGAATGGATCAAAACAAACAGTGACGTTACGGATAAGCTTATAGCTATCTTTCCTGCCACTAAAACCTCAAAAATCAACGATGGTAAAATTGTCGTAACTGCAATTAGTTCCTCTGTCGTGATTGACGGGCATGAAATCCCTTCAAAAGTGGTAGGCAAACTCTATGCCTCCAGTAAGGAAGAAGGAGAGATTACTGCTGTGGCAACCGGAGTCAATGAGACTTCCTTTGCTGAAACCGCTAATATTGCAGTTGCATTAGGTGCATACAAACTGCTGGTTAGTGTAGATAAAAAGGACAACAAAAATCAGGTAAAAGCAGAATTCCTCAAAGGAAGTAACCTTATTATTAATGCTGATGCTGACTTAGAGGCTACTATCACTTCTGAAATGCTGAAGAAGTATGATATTTCCTCTGTAAAAGATGCAAACGCCGTGGTTCGGATTACTAAAGATCTTGTTGTCGCCGGATATATAGATGGTAAATCTCTTTTACCGGAGCTAGATCGCATTGAGGAGGCTAAGGAGAAATTACCTAGTAAATATCCATGGAATATAGGTAAGTTGAAAGAGCTTGAAGAAGAAGAATTGGCACTGGAAAAAGAACGAATTGCTGCTTTGAACAGCTACTCCAATCTGGCATTGGTGTCTACTTCTGAAAATTATAAAGTAGCTAAAATAAGCTTTGCTTTAGATGTGAAAGGAGTTGAAAGCGAAGGGATTATTTGCGATTTGGATAAGAATGGCAGCCCAATCGTGGAAACAGTCCAAAAATATACTTATACATGTTATTACACTAACGATAAGGTTATCCTTAACTTCAATGATGAAACAAAGGTCAGTGCTGATGTATTCTTTGGAGGCGGATTTAGTAAGATTATTGAAATGTGGAATAACATCGTTTCTCAATTCAATTAACCTGACAAAAATAAATAGGAAAGAGTCACAGGGAGAGCCCGGTGGCTCTTCTTGTTTTAATCGCTATAAACTTTGTTGTTCATATCTAATCAATGAAATGCAGATGTCAACAAGGCATACTATTAATAGGTTTTTTGAAAAAGCAGACTCGATACAATAAAAGTCCTTACTTTCTCTGAAAAAGATAATATGCTATTATATGCTATTAAATAAGTCGTTCTATACGATTGGTTTCATATATATGATCTCTTCGATTGCTTATTTTCTGTATACTATTATAAGTGTATATCTTTACAACTAATTATGAAATCCACCTGAAAAAATAGAAAATAGAGAGTACTCGTAATTCTTTCGGGGAATCAAAATATGGAATTCTGAAAGAAGTTGTGTCTGACGAAAGGAGAAACAGGACGGCTAAAGGGGAATTTCCAATAGAGAACGAAGACAGCTAAAGGTACAAACTCGGATTTTTTTAAGGAAAAAAGAAGCTGGCTCTGCATCCTTATTTTTGACGTTCTTGTTTCTTCTTCCGCTAAACAATCAGTTCTGCCATTTAGACACAACCGAAAAATTGAAAATACTTCAAAAAAATAAGATAAATATAAGCATTTGTTTTTTAGTTATTTTCCTCTGAATTTTCGCTGTCCGAGAGGCGTAGTGATAGAAAAAGTCAGATTTTTTTTGCCAAACCATTTGGAAGTTCAGATAAAAGCTCTACCTTTGCATCCGCTTACCGAGAGAGGGGCTGCAAATTTAAAGAGATTTGAAGAGAAAAATGTACTGAAAATTAAGTCAAACAGGAGCTGTCCGGCTGGTTGTATTATCAGTTAAAAACAGCACAATTGTTAGACGATAGCATCACTTTGTATTCGTAATGCTGAGTTTTATAATCTCTTAGATAAGAGCATATAACACAGGGACTACCAATCAAAAGATGCAGCGGCATTTTTTTAGCAAAATAGATTGAATAATTGGCATTAAAATTAATTTTACCAGTATTTAATTTTTATCTTTGCAAGACGGCAAAATAATGGGGGATTAGCTCAGCTGGCTAGAGCATCTGCCTTGCACGCAGAGGGTCAACGGTTCGAATCCGTTATTCTCCACCCGAGTTGAAGGAATGAGTTAAGCTCTTCCGTACCCGATGCAAATTGGGTTCAACTACAACGATCTTTGACATGGTGTTTAAAATAAAGCGTAGAAAACGAGAATAGTAA
>JASGFJ010000064.1:0-20026 GCA_047605645.1 Dysgonamonadaceae bacterium
GCACGAATCTTATGTAGTACTGCCATAATAATTAAATTAAAAGGTTAATAACTCCATGGATGATTCGAAACGTGTTCGAATTTTTAAGTGAATAAAATAGATAAACGCATAGATAAATGCTTTACAATACCTTGTACTGTATCGTTTTTATCAATTACATAGAGGATGGGCTTTCGCCCGTTTGGCGTAGGTTTCGGCCTACGTCTAAACATCAAAAATATCGCCTGCCTATTGTAGGGGCGAATTGCATACGCCCGGTGGCCGTCGGTTCGCCTATTTGAATATCAATACATTTGCCCATATCACGCATCCGTTTACACATTATATATATGTGTCATTTATTTTGTGTTGCCGAATATGACGGGGTTGCGCTGCGGATTGCGTTTTACGGATATTGTTTTGCGGGCGTATGCCATACGCCCCTACACCGCCACCGCGCATATATGCAATCATCATTCATTATTTCAAATATCGCCTGCCCATTATCGTCATCGCCGTGTGTATCCGCATCTATATTTCAAACTTCCCATATTTCTGTTATTTGCATTTTGTCATCGTTATACGCACCAAACATCAAATACATCGCCTGCCTATCGTAGGGGCGAATTGAATTCGCCCGGTGAGGGTCGGTTCGCCCGGGTTATTCCATAGATCTGGTTTTCCTATTTGAGTATTGATGCTCCGCGTCGGCAAAATAGGAAAACGGAATATAAATAGTCTGTCCGCAAAGCATCCCGAAGCGACAAAGAGTCAATAAGAGAGAAAGGATTCGTTTCATTGCTATTTTATGGAAATTGGTGAAACTTAATGGTCTCTCCTGCCTTTGGAGAGCAATCGCGTTTCGTTTATTGTTTTTCGTTGTTCCTCCGGGCAAAACCAACCGCCCGAAGGATAATTACATTTTGTTGTTTTGCGACTTCCCCTGTCTTAGATGCCTTGTGACAAGGGTGGTATCTGTTTAAATTCTAAAACATCAGACAGATACCTTGCTGTTAGAACATTACCAGAGAGAGGCTGCCTTGTTTTGCAATTCTCACCAAGGTTAATATCTACATAAAACCCAGATAATAAACAGTTTACAACCCGTGTTATTTTTCGATCTTTTTCCATTGCCCCTAAGGTAGCCTCCCGCTATTCTACCCGGTAGGAGATGTCCCGAAACCATCCTGCCCTCTTTTCAAGAGAGATGACAGCTATTCAGATAAATCGGGGTTCGCTACGCGCATACCTACTTCATAAGGTCATAGCAGCCAAACTTGCTGTTTACATCATCTGCGTGGATTCGGTAGTTTACTCAGCTATACACCTCACACTCGACCCGTCAGCTCGATTACGTCGTTCCAGTACAGCTTGGCTCCCTGTTATTCCCAAGCCGTAGGCGTCTTTGGGGTTGTAGCCCGTACTACACCAATACCAGCCGTAGTTGCCACGGAAGAGTAATCGTCCATTGGTGGGGTAACGATAGCCGGCGGCAGGCAGGAAGAGGCTCTCGCCAAATTTGCGACCGGCATTATAATTTGCATAATCGTTATCGCTGGTGCTAAACACACCTACGACAGTTTGAACGTTAAGACCGGTATTGATAACATTCTGCCATTCTGCGTAGGTGGGTACCCGCCAACCGGCAGGGCAAGGATTGTTGGAGCTCATGTCCCAATCAGCCAAAGTGGTTTGGAAAGGAAAGTTGGCAGTACTATTATCTGACCAACCGGTGATAGTCCCGGAATTGCTTTGATCCTGCACCATGGTGTAAGAAGCATTCTTTGCCCCCCAACGGTATTTTGCCCCGTGATGATATTGGTTGGCAATAAGCGGACTGGCGGTTGTTGTTGTTGTGTTTGCCCCCAGATTAAAGCATTGGAACTGTTTCCAAGCAGCATCTCCATTCAAAGAAGGAATGGTCGGGGCAGCCGTATAAGCGCCACAGCCCACATTGACACGCACATAGAGCTGTTGTCCCAGAATAGTGATTGGAATATCGAAGGCTTTTCCCGCAACAGCGGTCGCAGGAGTACCGGATACAGACACGGGAATCTCCCCCGATTGCATATTCATAGTGCCGGCGGGAACAGATACCGTAATGCCATCTTTAGTCGTACTGACTGCACTGTACGAGCGCCCCCCTCCATTGTAATACTTAAAAACACCGGCGGACATCGATGAATGTGCAACACCCGTACCTCGTGTTTTGTTATCACCGCTACCTTTTGCAAAGACTGCACTTCTATTTAATATGGTTGTGCCGGTATTTACATTGTAAATGGGTGAAAACAGTAACGGATAGATATTTACATTGAGTATGTAACGTTTGCCCGGAATTAGAGTGATGCCTGTAAACGGAACCGTTTTGTTTGTATAGGTGGTGCCTCCGACGGTAACTGAAGACAGTGTGAAATCCAGATTGACTGCGTCGGTAGTTCCGGGGTAAATAGTGCAATAATTACTAGTAGCAGTGGTTCCGGTACTTGCCCAGGTGAGTGGTTGGGTGAGAGGGCTGCCGCTACTGGTTAAAGAACCGGTGATAACATCCATGTTGGCCGTGTAACCCACGTTCAGGGTAGCGCTTAAGCCGGAAACAGCCAGGTCTGAAATTCCGTTATTCGCCTTCACGACCACCTGCACCTGAGAAAAAAGATGATTGAAAGTAATCGTGCGGGTTTCATTCGTATTATCGGCAATGGCTATATTATCCGATTCCCAAAACAGCAGGTCGTTGTCGGGGCTGATGCCGGAAATAAGGGTCGTACCCGAAGGCAATGCCGGCAAGGAAGCTGTATTGTTGAAGGAATAGGCCGAGAAGGTGTAACTCCCTGGTGCAAGATTCAGTATAATGTTGCCGCTTCCGGCTGCAAATTGACCTTTGTCGGTGACATTGCTTCCGTCGTTTGCAAAAATACGGAACGTGTTGTTACCGGCAAAAGGGGTAGTGGCTTTGGTCCGTGAAGGCTCTTCTGCTTTGAGGGTACATTCCATGAGGAAGCCATTGTCGAGTGGAACAGAAACCGTGGGAAAGGAATCGAGTACCGCACTGCGGGTTTCCACAGGCATATCATTGACTCCACCGAGCGTAAACCGCATTCCGGAGCCGGATAGGCTGGCCTTGTCTTCGGTGGAACAGCCGCTCATAAACGCAGCGGCAAGCAACAGAGGAAAGCCCCTGTATATAAGTTTTCTATTAATCTGTGTTTTCATAAAATTGAATTTTTATTGGTAGTAGAGACGTTGCATGCAACGTCTCTACTCGCCTGATTCTGAAATCACTGTTCTTTTTGAAGGATTTAATAAAAATCAGGCTTCGTTTCATGTTTCTTTTTATTGACATGAATGATAAATTACTTAGAAATAGATGTCTTCGGAGGAATCGGTGCCTGATTCCCATTCATTTATATTAATGTCGTTAGCTCCGTTAAGGAAAGTCACCGAGCCGTTGGAAAATCCATTTTCAGTTTGTAAACAGGTCACCCTTATTTCGGGTCTCTGATAGAGGTGCTTTGGGTTTACTACTTCGTCCGGAGCCGGTAGAGAGGTCTGATCCGACGGGGAAGCTGTTGATGTCTTTGGGTTTGTGTTTAGCGCTTGTTCTTTCATTTGTAAAATAGTTATGTTAATTATGAATTGTGGAATCGTCTAATCGTGTAACTGTCCAGTCGTTCAACTGTGGAATTGTGTAATCGAAGGACGGGGGAACCGAGGGCTCGAAAAGCCCTAGAACGGTGGAATCGGGGAACAGTGAAATCACAGAATTGTGAATGCGTAAATAGTTGTGCACAATTCAAGCTGACAAAATACTGCCATGCCATGCTTCTGTAAAAATCGGTGGTATACTGCAAATCTCTTACCGGATTGCCGGATAAGTTTGTGTTGGATGTCCAGGTAAAAATACCAGATGTTGTAATTGGATATGCTCCTTGTGAAACAGTTGAATAACTGTACCCAGAGGAGTCATTCTGTACCGAAAGGAAAAGTAGGGGCGTGAAAAGTTGATCGGAAAAAAGATTTGACCGACTTGTTGGAGAAAAAGATAAG
This sequence comes from Dysgonamonadaceae bacterium, assembly GCA_047605645.1. GTDB lineage: Bacteria > Bacteroidota > Bacteroidia > Bacteroidales > Dysgonomonadaceae > UBA1309. The sequence goes on from JASGFJ010000064.1 coordinate 4,027, forward strand.
TTTAGTTTGACGCGGGTAATGTACGCGCGTTTTTTAATTAAGAGCTGGCGAGGCTGTGTGTGTGTGTGTGTGTGTGTGTGTGTGTGTGTGTGTTAGCAAAATAATTGAATTATGCAAATTTATCTCACTGAATATCACATTATTTACACTGTTTCTCATACACCCAAAATTAGCTGAAATTCTACCGAAAATACAGCTAAAAAACACGCTTAAATATGTCGAAAATGGATGTCTCAAAAGCTCCTTAGTTTACGATTGGGTTATTCCAAATCGGAGTCAAAAATAGAAAGTCTTTTTGAAAGAGCGGCACTCCTTCTTTCCTTGTTTTATTTTATTAACAACCCCAAACATTGTCTATATTTCACATTACGAGTGCTAAAATATGTTAGTGCGTTTTGTGAAATCACGGTTTTCCGTAAGCTTGGTTTTGCTTTCATTTTAACAGTAAAACGGGGACTCAGCTATTCTATCTTGTGATTTATCAGAGAATAATATCGGAACGCCGGCTGTGTTTGGCTGATAGATGAGGATTATTTCGTGGCGATTGATATAGATAAGGGGTATATTATTTGTTTTGTTTTTTTAACTGTTTTTTGAGAGGTTGTTATTGCGAAATGAAATGCTTTGTCTATAATCAAATCTGCTATTCATCTGACAGATTTTGCTGTTCTAAGACGCACGGCCGTGCGTCTCTACAACTGTCATTATCTAACATCAACTCTTTATATTGCGGGCGAATTCGATTCACCCCTACGCATCAACGCTGTAGGTATCTGCAACTATTATTCATCATTCCAAATATCGCCTGTCCATTATCGTTACCGCCGTGCGTATCCCAAACCATCATTTCAAACACCCAATATTCCTGTTATTTGCGTCCCCTCATTGTTGTTGTACTAAACAGCAAAAATATCGCCTGCCAATGGTAGGGGCGAATTGAATTCGCCCAGTTAATCATTGAAGTATAGTTGCATATCCCCTATAGAGGAAACATAGCAATAGAAACATAGCATTGTCAAAATGAAACCTCTACGAGGTTTGGTGGTGTGTGTTGTCTCCATTTTCTATGGTGATGAATCGCCTACGGCGAAAAAAGACAATGGAATATGCGAAAGAAAATAAATGGTTAAAATAGGAAATATACCGTTTAGGAATTTACTACCAATAGAAAATAAAATGTCAGATCGGAAGGACATTCCCCGTCGGGGAAACATAGCAATAGAAACAAAAGATTGATCAGAAACACATACACCGTAGGCGTTTCACATAATGACAAGAAATACGGCAAAAGAGAGTTGTTCTGTCACACGCCTCATGCGCGGAGGCTCCGGCCTCCATTGTTGTTAAAATCGAAGCTCTGCCTTGAGGAAATAAAAAACAATCTTAGAGGTATAGAGCCTGATGTTAACCTTTCTTCAATCAGGAATATATGCAAATTCAAAGATAGGCTATCTAAAAAATTTATTGTCTAAAGATACGTTCTGATATTCATCTATATACTTCCTTTTCCTCATTTCTAAAACGATTCCTCCCAAAACCATGATACATTATTGTTAGTAAGCAAAGCAATCCTCCTATACCCCAAGGATATGGATTAGGAAAATAATGTCCACACTTGCAAGCAACAGCAATACCTGGTATCATAGAAAAAAATAATAAAGCAATACCAAAGATGAACAAGCAATATTGATATTTAATGTACCTGATCCATCCATTATATATTTTACTCGATTTTAGTAAGAGAATTCCGATTAGGTATACCACAAATGTTATTATAGCAGATACAAGGATGACATACAAAATTGAATCTTTGATTTCTTTCAAAACAAATTCGATATTATGTGCATACAAGGCTACACTAACTATACCTAGTATAAGCGAAGCAATGTAAGCATATATTATTCTTTTAAAGAAATATTTACTCATGATTTTTAATAATTATCCAGCTTACCAGAAATGATAATTTTTCTATAATTACACCACAATAAATAAACGTCCGAATTTTACACCTCTATCTTTTCAGCCTTATCCGCCTACAATAGATGAGCATTCCACTACTTTTTTCAAATAGTAATAAAGCAAAATATACAGTCTGTTCAATTTTTATTGAAAGCTCTGCGGTGAGTGGCCTACATCCTGTAATAACAGCATTAATGGACTGGGTGTGCTCTCCAATCTCCCGGGCAAGTTCACGTTGACTAAGGTTGAGTTTCTTCAACTTTCTGCCTATCTTTTTCCGGGATGAATACCTTTGTATGTGTCAAGACGCTGTCTTCTCTCTTGCTTTTTTACAAAGATACGCAATGCAAACAAATTCATTTACATCTCCGATATATTTCTTGACCGTATTATTACCCTGAAGAATCATCGAATGTATTATCGGATATACCACACCACTTAAAAACCGGCTTATACCACTTCACCGGATATTATTTGCAATCACCTTCTTCTTTACTATGAGGATTTTTAATCGGTCAATATCCTTAAGGCAAAGCAAATCATAGCGACAGACAACATCGAGTGGAAGAGACACGTATTTTGTGGCGGATACAGCTTCGCTCCCGCCGACTTCCAAGTTCGTATATTGCGAAGCTGCAAGCTTTGAATTCGCAGATAATCTATCCTATTCTATGCTTATTCAACAAAGGCTCGTTCAGCGGAGCTACTGCCCTCGTTGAACGAGCCAAAATGAAGGCTCTAAGCTTGAAGAAACTCCAAAATAGAAGACTGACTTAGAACTGTAGAGCCTTACATAGATCAATCACAATCATTTTTTCTGTAACATTCTATATGCTTTAAGATCTGCTATTGAAACTATTTTGAGCTGATACTCCTTAGCTATTTCCATCAATTCGGGAAGCCGCGCCATAGTCCCATCTCCATTCATTATTTCAATCAAAGCACCTCCTTGTTTTAATCCGGCCAGCTTCGTCAAATCAACAACCGCTTCTGTGTGTCCATTTCTTTCCAACACTCCTTTATCTTGCGCTCTTAGAGGGAAAATATGCCCGGGACGCCCGAAATTGCCGGGTTTTACACCCGGATCGACCAGTGCTTTTATTGTTGCTGCACGCTCTATCGAAGATACTCCTGTCGTAAAATGTTCATCAACAAAGTCGACAGAAACGGTGAAAGGAGTGCCTAATAATGAAGTATTGTTTGCTTCCATCATTTGCAAGCCTAACTCATCACACCGTTTTTGAGGCAGAGCTACACACAATATACCTCTCCCTTTGTGGAGCATAAAGTTTATGATATCCGGTGTTGCTTTTTCTGCAGCAACAACAAAGTCTCCTTCATTCTCCCGATCTTCATCATCAACAACAATTATCACGTTTCCGATTCTCAATTCATGTAAAGCTTCTTCGATTGTATTCAACATCCTCTATTTAATTTCTCTATTAACCGACTAAAATACCAGACAATCGGATTTGTTTAATGACACGGCCTGTATCGTGTATCTTCCTTATTTTAGAACACCTTCCCGCTCTTTTTATAAAGCCGCCAGGGATTTGTTTCGTTTGATTTTCTCTTTCAAGGAAGTCCTTGAACAATTTTCCTGTACCCAATACAAGTCTGAATAAGGGATCAGATGAATGCACCTCAATAAGGCTACAGCAGAGAAGACTTTCTTTGCTTCGCTTTTCAGGGCCAATACTGCCAAGAGTGACTACTCTATAGATGTACACCGGATTTGTGTTTTTATCCCGATCCCGGTCTATGAATAGAAATAATACAACCGGAAATCTTGATTCTGCTTTTTGAGTTGCAGCTCACTATTCCATCCTTTTTTATAAATGAAAGCAGTCATTTATAAGCTTATTTGAATATTATTGGTGATAAATTGGAATACGCGATTTTTCTCGCCCCGACAAGTAACCTTGTGCAAAAACGAGGTCTCCTTTTCGTTTACATTGGGATAAAGCCTATACTGAATAACCTAATATTCATCGTTCATCCCCCTCGCAGCATCTCCGGCCGGGATGTGCCTCAAAAAAGGCTTTCCCCGGTTGGGCAAACAACCGCCGCCCCTACTCCTACCCGAAAAAAGACTAAATTCTCCCTGCTAATTGAGACTACCCTGCAAAGCTTGCTTGTCGGAAATTATGGAACCACCTCACCTTAAAATACCAAGTTGCAGGGCAAAAACTGTCTCCATCAATCAAATCACTTGTACTAACGATTCGGATATTGTTCAAGAACGAACTTGTCAAAGAGCATACGCGGAACTAAATCCGCTATTTGTTAAAAAATCGACTGACCGACTAACCTCTTATCACAACTGTTGCACATCTGGTATTTTTTACTGGTGAAACAATAAAACCATACACAGGAAGAGAAAGTGAAAGAGAGTAGCCTCTTTTCTAACAGACGTTAGCCGGCCGGTCGTGATTCTATTTATTTTTGATTAAAGCGTTTGCCTTTTGTAATTCTAATCTTCGTATTTGCCTGGGAGTACCCAGTTTCTCTTCCGGCAAAGCTATAAATTTGCTCAATATTCCACTTATAACATAAAGAATAGCAAACGTCCATATAACTCCGGCATTGCCTACCAGAGGATAGGCTATGCCTATAACTGCCGGCCCGACAAAAGCGGATAAACCTGCACCAAGATTCAATACCGACATGGCTGCACCTTTTTCCTCTTTCACCAACGAGGGAACCAGTGCAGAAAGCGGAACATAACCAGCCAGCATAGCCCCCCAGAAGAATCCGCAAATCATTGCAAAGACAGTACTTCCCGGAAATATTTGCGGCGCATAAAAGAATAATAATGACCCGATTGCACATCCACCGCTACCAAACCACATTATTGTTTTACGCCAACCGATAATATCACCGACAAACCCAAATATGAGATTAAATATAATATTTCCGGTAACAGCGACAGCCCATATATGCAGCCATTCGGGCTCGGTAAAACCCTGTTCCATCATATACAAGGGCATAAAGACCGGGAATCCGAACAAAGTCGTCGTATTTATTACCCTGACAATACCGGCAATAGCTATTTTAGGTTCTTCTTTCATTATCGTAAAACCACTCAGAAGCTCTTTCATCTTAGAGCCTTTATGTTCACTCGCTTTGGATGTTTTATTGATATTGAACTTCATAAATACAAGCGCAAATAATGCTCCGATTAATGCCCACAAGATGGCAGTCCACAAGGTTGGAATATATCCGATGACTTTTGTCGCCCAACTTGCATATAATGCACCCAGCACACTAAGTCCACCCGTAAATACAAACCAAAACCATCCCACAGCTTTGCCCAGCATCGCTTTGGATGACTTCTTTGCAATCCAGACAAGAAAAGTATAAGCAAACAACGGATAACCAAAGCCCTTAATAGCATACATGCCTAACATTAGAGGGTAACTGAATTGACTTAATGCAATGCCTACAAATCCGGCCACACCAATCAGGTAAATAATAAGTCCGTAAAACATTGTTTTTCTGACTCCCAACATATCCGACAACACGCCTGACAGCCAAGATGAAACACCGATAGTAATGCCATAAACAGTAAATATCAACGCCGATTCGCTGACCGAAAGTCCGTGGTCTATAAGGTAAGGGCTAAGCCAACCTTGCTCTACGCCATCTCCCATCATAAAAATAAGGACTCCGAAATACCCCCATGCCAATGCATGTGGAATACCAATTCGATCCAATAATGTTTGTTTTGTTTCCATGATTTTATTTTTAGGTATTTATTAAGATGTATTGTTTAGAAAGACAGAAGGTTGAGTGCCACCTGGATATTGGCATAATTTTTTTCAGGATTCCACATAGCTGTAGCAGACACAGGTAATTTATAGCCACACAAGTCAATGGTCTTCATTGCAGTAAGACTAAGGCTTACAATGCCCTCAGACTTGCCGTAAAAATGGGTATCTGTTTTCTTTCCGGCTATATCTTTTCCTCTGCTAAGGGCAAATGCACCACCAATCCCGGCATTCAGGTCTACAGTCTGATGGCGGAGTATAGGATAAGTCAATTCGACAAAAGTGGAATATCTGTTTTTTTCGTTCATCGGGCCTCTGTCCCGGCCGAATATAACGGTTGCCCAATACACTTTCAATGGTAATTTTTCCGGCAACTGGTAAAGTACCGAAAGGTCTACAAAATGACCGGTTTCCCTGGCGCTATAGTTAAAAACTTGTCGATTATTGTATGCAGCTCCGGGAGAAAAATTATAGATATCCCACAAAGCAAAAGTAAATCCGCCTGTTTTATAGCTTACATAGTAATCTATTTCCTTAAAATTGCCATTTATGCCGGCTCCGCCCCACAGGCCGAATTTGAAATTCTTCTTTGCATTTGTAAAGTAAATATCGGTACCCAGGGTAACTTCATCTGTTACTTCCTGTCCGCGCCACAGATGCATATTCTTGAGTTGCACCGAACCTTCTAGAGGTTGATAATCAGCTTCTGTCTGGGACAATAGAGATAAGGATATGACAAGAGCTGTGCATAGGAGTAAAATTCTTATTTTCATGGTTTTGTATTTAGTTTTTTTAGTATGGTATCAAAAACAAAAACGGGCGGATTTATACTGGTTTCAATCAATATTCCAAAGGCAAACAATGGCAATCCGAACCCGTATTTATGAGTGTGTTTTTATTTTCGGAGTACCCTTTTCACCTGCTTACAAACATTTTCCGGGGTAAAGCCTAATTTTTCATCAAGTATTTTGTAAGGGGCGGAATATCCGAATGAATTCATCCCCCACACAGCTCCCTCAGGCCCGACTAATCCTTCCAGGGTGACCGGCAGCCCGGCTGTCAATCCGAATCTTTTTTTCCCGGAGGGTAAAACCGCATCCTGATATCCTTGACTCTGTTTGCGGAATAAACCTTCGGACGGAACTGATACGATGCGGGCTTCTATGCCGTCTTTGGCTAACAAAGCAGCTCCTTCGACCAGTGTGGATACTTCCGATCCTGAAGCCAGCAGAACAACATCATAGTTTGCATTATCCTGCACAATATACGCGCCCTTTTCCGCCTGTAAGGCTTCTGTATAACGATTTTCCGGCGAGGGTAAATCAGTTATATTCTGTCTCGAAAAAATCAGTCCGGTAGGAGTCGATGTGTTTTCCATGGCCATTTTCCATGCGATGGTGGCTTCCGTTACATCGGCCGGACGAAGAACAAGCATCGAGTTATTTCCTTGGTGGTTTTGTAATTTTTCCATCAGTCGTATCTGGGCTTCCTGCTCTACCGGTTCGTGGGTCGGACCGTCTTCTCCTACACGGAAAGCATCGTGCGTCCAGATAAATTTAACCGGCAATTCCATGAGGGCAGCAAGGCGTATCGCAGGTTTCATATAGTCGGAAAATACAAAAAATGTGGCACAAGCAGCAATTACCCCGCCATGCAACGTCATTCCCATACAAAGGCATGCCATTGTCAGCTCGGAGACGCCCGCTTGTAGAAACCGTCCTTCAAAATCGTTTTTACGGACGCTGCGTGTATATTGAAGAAAACCGTCTGTTTTATCCGAATTTGACAAGTCGGCAGAAGAGACAATCATATTCTCTACTGTTTGAGCCAATACACCCAACACGGTAGCAGATGCCGCTCGTGTAGACTGGTTTGGCTTCTGTACAATCGTTTCCCAATGAACAGGAGGAATGTATCCTTCAAACCACTTCTGCATTTTGTCGGCTAACTCCGGATTTGCTTTTGCCCAAACTTCGTTCTGGATATGCTTTTGAGTGACAAGCTGTTTTAATTCGGCCTTTCTTTTTTCGTAGAGTGCCTTCGCTTCAGGAAAAACGACGAACGGATTTGTAGGGTCGCCTCCCAGATTTCTTATCGTAGCATCAAAACATGCACCCGATGCACTTAATGGCTGCCCGTGTGTCTCTGTCTGATTCTCGAAACCGGAACCATCTGTTTTAACACATCCTTTCCCCATGATTGTCTTACCGATGATAAGTGTCGGTTTATCTTTTTCCTCTTTAGCAGCAGATAGGGCCATGCGTATCTGCATCGGATCATTCCCGTTAATGGAAAGTACTCTCCATCCCCATGCCCGGTATTTGGCAGCAACATCTTCTTCGGAAACTTCATGGGTTTTAGTCGAAAGCTGTATACCGTTCGAATCGTAAAACATAATCAGGTTGTCGAGTCCGAGATGTCCGGCTGTACGTCCTGCTCCCTGTGAAATTTCTTCTTGTATGCCGCCGTCGGATATAAATGCATAGATAGTATGATCCATCCTTTCACCGAAACGATGCTTCAGGAATTTAGCAGCGATGGCAGCTCCTACCGCAAAAGTATGTCCTTGTCCCAACGGGCCGGAGGTGTTTTCTATGCCTCGTTTGATATTTCTTTCGGGATGGCCGGGTGTTACGCTTTCCCACTGGCGGAATTGCTTGAGCTCATCCAACGTGAATTTACCGGCAAGACACAAGGTCGAATAGAGCATCGGAGACATGTGTCCCGGGTCGAGGAAGAAACGGTCACGTCCCTCCCACTCCGGATTTTCCGGGTCGTATATAAGAAACTCGGAAAAAAGGACATTGATGAAATCGGCACCACCCATTGCTCCGCCGGGATGTCCCGAGTTTGCTTTTTCGACCATAGCGGCAGACAGGATGCGTATATTGTCGGAGGCTTTGCTTAATTGTGTTATGTCATTCATAGATTATACTGTCAGCTATTGCTTACGAAAGGCTATTCTCTCTCATAAATTCATGTTCGTATTCATTTATCCGGTCTACTTTAGGAGCAGAACCTCCTCCGCTGAATTCAGACTCCAGCCATATATCCAGCAGGTTTTTAGCGAGTTCTGTTCCAATAACCCGTTCGCCGAAGCAAATAATCTGCGCATCATTGCTTTTTCGAGCACGCTGCGCCGAAAAAGGGTCATGGCATACAGCGGCGCGTACACCGGGAACCTTGTTGGCGGTGATAGCCATTCCAATCCCTGTTCCGCAGACAAGTACCGCACGGCTGAATTCACCTTTCGAGACAGCTTTTGCAACTGCTACAGCCACATCGGGATAAAGGACAGCCTGCCCTTCGTCGGCACCGAAATCCACCACATCAACTCCTTTTTCCCGAAGGTGTTTTATTAAATCTATTTTTAGTCTGTATGCCGCTTCATCACAACCAATAGCTATTTTCATTTTTTCTTTCATTTAGAGTAATTATACTGTAACGGATTCTTTTACAAGCAACTCAATCATGGCATCGGCCATGGCTGTGAGTATAATACAGCAAGATGTCGCTCCGGCATCCAAAACACCTCTCGAACGTTCTCCCAAACGGCTTGACCGACCGAATTTTGCAACAAGGTCTTTTGTTGATTCCCTACCCTTTTCGGCTGCAGCTTTCATTTCAACGAGTGCTGTTTCGAAAGAAATACCGTTTGCCAGTGCATTGTTTAGGGCATCTACTGCGGGCGCCAACGTATCCACCAGGGTTTTATCCCCGACTTTTGCATCTACTATTCCGGAAAGGCCTTCCAAACCCGCAGATAGCATCTTTGAAAAAGCACGGAGATCAATATTTTCTTCTTCTCCGGCATCGGCCATATCTATCAATATCGTTCCGTAAATAGGCCCCATCGAGCCGCCAATCTCGGTCAGGAGAATTGTGCCCAGCTCATCTAAGCCGTCAGTAAAGGATATGTCTTTGTCTTTGATACGTGTTTCAAAAACGGTGAAGCCTTTGTTCATATTCATACCGTGATCACCGTCTCCAATCAGTCCGTCCACTTCACTGAGATAAGCTTTGTTATTTTGTACTGCTTTCACCATCGAAAACAAGATGGATTTCCCGTCTTTATTTTTAAAAGCTTTCATAACTTTCTTATAATTGGTTCGTTAAAATTGTTTCAATCCTACACTATTTGCAGGCATATCAATCAGTTCTTTCAATTCGTCGTCCAGTTTCATGACTGTCAGGGTTGCTCCCATCATCTCCAATGATGTAAAATAGTTCCCCACATACGACTTGTGGATACTTATCCCTTTTTCGGTCAATAGTTTTTCTATTTCATCAAACAGAACATATAATTCCATTACAGGCGTTGCCCCTAAACCAGAAACAAGGACTACGACATCATCTCCTTTCACAAAAGGATAATCGGGCAATACAACATCAACCATCCGCTTGGCCATATTGGCCGCATTTTCAATAGGGCAAACCTCAATGCCCGGTTCGCCATGATGGCCGATACCGACTTCCATCGTGCCTTCCAGTATTTCGAAGTTAGGATGCCCCACAGCAGGAAGGACGCATGGAGTAAGCCCGATGCCAATACTGCGTGTGTTATCTATTGCTTTTTGGGCAGCTGCAACTACTTCATCGAGTGAAGCTCCCGTATTGGCTTTTGCGCCCCCCACTTTCCACATCAGGACTTCTCCCGCTACACCACGACGTTTTTCTCGTTGATCCTTGGGAGCAGAGGCTACGTCGTCGTTGGCAACAACGGTTTTTACTTCAATACCTTCTTTTTTAGCCATTTTCACAGCCATTTTCACATTCATGTTATCGCCCGAATAGTTTCCATACAAACAGGCAACCCCTTTGCCTCCGTTGGCTGTTTTGCAAGCATCAAAAAAAGCCACGGCCGTAGGAGATGAGCATATTTCGCCAACAGCAACAGCATCACACATATTTTTACCAACGTAACCGATAAAGGCGGGTTTATGTCCCGACCCTCCTCCGGTAACTACGCCTACACGGTTTTCTACAGGTTGTTTTGATTTTACGACACGTTGATTATTTGTCTTTTCTACAATATCGCTATGGGTTTTGAGAAAACCACTTAACATTTCGTCTACGATATTATCGGGATTATTTAATATTCTTTGCATGATATTTAAGTTTTACTTTTAAGGAAATCGGGGTTACAATCCCCTTAAGCACATAGGAATATATGCTATAGCTATTTATTTATAAGTATCGAATAAGTTGTTTCATGTGTTAATGAAGCCGGATTTTAGCAGGAGATGCCGACCGGCTTCACCAACAATGAATGATGTATGGCTTACATTTCAATTACTATTCCATATCCGGAACAAGGATAACTTTAAGCGCTCCTCCTTCACCGGTGCTAGCCAGTTTAAATCCTTCTTCCCATTTCTCCAGCGGAAATTTGTGAGTAACAACACCTTCGGTCGGAAGTTTACCGTTGCCAATCCATTCGATAACGGTATCGTAGCAATACGGGCTAAGATGCGCTCCTAACAAGTCCAGCTCTTTACGGTCACTGATAATACTCCAGTCTACTGTTACCGGTTTTCCGAATACGCTGAATTCGACAAATGTACCCATCTTGCGGATTGCTTCCAAGCCTTGTTGAACGCTTGAAGGATGCCCTGTTGCCTCTATATAGATATCACAACCATATCCGTTAGTCATTTCTTTGATAGCCTTTACAACATCCATCTTAGCCGGATTCATGACAATATCGGCTCCAAATTTCTTAGCCAACTCCAGGCGTTCGTCTTTCATATCAAGCACTACCAGCTTTTTCGGATTGTGCTGCTTGATAGCCCCTACCATGCCCAGGCCGAGTGTTCCGGCTCCAGAAAGAACAACCACATCGGTAACACCGATATTCGCTCTTTTTACGCAATGGTATGAGCAACCGTAAGGTTCGACCAGAATGGCTTTTTCAATTGGCATATCTTTGGGTACAATATAATTAAGAGACTCTTTGGTCAACTTTATATATTCAGCCATTCCTCCGTTTACATTATTCTGGAAACCGTACAGGTCATGTTTCTCACACATCCAGTGGCGGCCTGTCTTACAAAACATACATTCTTCACAGGGTACAATTTGTTCCGGACAGATGCGATCGCCTATTTTAAAGTTACCTTTTGCTTTAGCTCCGATTTCGACAACTGTCCCTACGAACTCATGTCCGGGAATCATGGGAGCTTTTATATAAGAGGGACTGCCATCACCACCCCAAAAGCTGGGTGCACCACCAAATGCCTTTGTATCACCGGCACATATTCCACAGGCTTCAACTTTAAGTATTATTTCTTCGTCTCCGGCACGAGGGGTATCAACCATTTCGAATCTGTAGTCACCGGGAGCATACGCTACAATCGCTTTCATCTTTTGAGGCAAATCATTTTTTTTCATAATATTTATCATTACAAGGTTTAGGTTATACTAATCAACTTATATATAATTAGTTCTAGAATCTATTTCATGTAGCTAAGTTAGATATTCGCTAAATCTTTTTTTATTTATGCAGCCTTTATATTTTGTGCAACCGTTCCCGCAACCGTTCCCATCTTATGCAACCGTTCCCGCAACCGGTTGCCTGATTTGCAGAATAAATTATAATTTATTAAATTTAGACGATTTAAATCAGTCATTACCATGAAGTACGTAACGATAAAGGACATTGCAGCTCAGTTGAACATCTCTAAATCTACTGTTTCCAGAGCACTGGCCGGAGATGGAAATGTGAGTTCGGAAACAAAAGACAAAGTAATAGCTTTAGCTACCGAATTAGGATATAAACGCAACGAATTAGCCGCAAATTTAAGACACAAACGAAGTAGCACGATAGGCATTATCGTACCGGAAATGTTAACCCCTTTCTTCCTTTATGTTATTATCAGTATCCAAAAAGTGTTGAACGAAAATGGGTTCAAAGTGATTATTACCCAGTCGCATGAAAATGTACAGGCAGAACTATACAACCTGCAATTGATGGATAATTACAGGGTAGACGGTATTATTATGAGCATTTGTGATAAAGAATGCAATGTGAAAGAATATATGCGATTAGAAAAGAAAGGAATCCCCATTGTCTTTTTCGATAGAGTTCCTCCTAAGATGCATGCAAGCAAAGTTATTGTAGATGATTATAAACGCTCTTTTTTTATGGTGGAACATCTTATCAGAGCGGGACGAAAGAGAATTGTCCATTTAGCAGGGCCTGATAGAATTCCCAATACCGCAGAACGAAAAAGGGCGTACAAAGATGCATTGACAAAATTTAAAATACCATATAATCCGGACTTAGTAATCCACGGAGAGAATGAGCGCTCGGAAGGAGAACGCGTTCTAAAAAGTTTCTTTAAAAAAAATATACCTTTCGACGCTATTTTTTGCTTTGGAGAGACCCTGGCTATAGGCGCCCTGAACTATTTGCAGACAGAGGGTGTAAAAATACCGGAAGAGGTGGCTATTTGCGGTTTTTCGGGTACATATCTAAGCACAATCGTGACGCCTCAGCTGACAGCAATACAGCAGCCATTTGAAGAAATGGGAAGGGTTGCTGCCGAGTTGATGATGGAAAAGTTGAACAATGCTGATGTTCCTTGTCAAACAGTAACTTTAGACGCAGAGGTGATTATAAGACAATCCACTTAAGCAGAAGAAGAAATGAATTTATCCGTTGAATAACAGACATTTATCGAAAAGAAAAAGAGTAATGGGTAACGATATAGAACATTACAGTCATACAGGGATAACGGCATTCTGCCATTCTCCCAGATTGGACGCAAATGTTATTACAAGGCTTCGGACGTAAATCAGTTGTTGAACCAATCAAAAACAGAATCCCGATGAAAGAAGAAAGATTTGATTTAAGCATATTGGTTGGCAATTGGGAAAGCGTGAACCTGAATCCGACGGTTATCATTTACCAGAACGGTGATACCTACCTGTTGAGCCTCATTCACATGAATGAAACAACAGGACAAGCAAGCCCCGCCACTTACGAAATACAGAAAGACAAAGACAGGTACTTTATTTCGTACAATCTCAAACGGCTAAGCATCGGTTATGATGCACGGTTAGATATGTTGGATTTATCGTCATTGGGCGATTATATGCGTAGTTGAAAACAAAATGGACATGGAAATATTAGATAAAAAATCAACTGAAATCGCTTCGTTCTTTACGGCTCTGGACGAACTGTTAGACACCATCGGACAAGCCCTGAAAAACCGCACACCTCACCTGAACGACGAAAAGTTCCTGACGAACAAGGATGTTTGCCAAATGTTGCACATAAGCAAACGCACTTTGCTGGATTGGAGGGACACGGGTAAAATTCCGTTTATTCGGATTAAGGGGAAGATATTGTATCGGGAATCAGAGATTATGAGATTGTTAGAATGTGATTCTGTGAAGTAGGAACTCTTTATAAGACAAATGCTTAAAAAGACTTGAAATAATTTTTCAAGTCTTTTTTTATGAGTACTTTTGCAAAGTAATTGTTTACACAAGGAAATTTTTAATAGATAATTTCACAAGAAAAAACATGAATGAAAATTTTGAAAACAATAATGGCAATATCATAATTAGTTATGATAGGACTAAGGTTAGCAATCGAAAATTGCTGTTTATCATATCCGAACTTACACTTCTTATCTGTCTATTCTTTTTATTTCAGAAAAGCTTATTACATATAGCAATATCATTTTTCATTTTAGGAACAATCCTGTTTTTTGTTCTATGGTCTTTATTTGTTGATAAGAGTAATAAAAAGAAAGAAAAGCAACTTTCTTTTCATTGCTTAAATGATATTGTTAAAAAAGATATTGAGAATATTGGTGCGAATATTAAAGAATTGGATAGAAAATATATCCGCATTGACCACGAAAAAGAAACGGAAAGAGCTGTATATGTTCTTCTATCAAATGGGGAACAACTTAAATACAATATTATTGATAAAGCTGAATATGAGAATAAGCGGGTATTTGAAATTGAAACCAAGTACTCTATCGTGAAATAGCTTATTTAGTACAGACTGTTTTTTTTTAATGTTATCCGTTTTCGAGGATTTTCATATTCTCATTTTACATTTTGATTGGTGATTTTTGGAGTATTAAAAATAAGTCGTACCTTTGGAGAAAGTTATTTGAACGATGGTAAACCAAAGCAGGCGAAAGAAGTTCGCTCGTTTCCATATCGTTACCCATTGTTTGATTCTTTCCTCTTAAATATCTGTTATTCAACGGATAAATTTCAAATTTTCTACTGTTTCAGATAACTCTTAGCCAAAGGGATGAATCTATTTTAGATTGCCAAAATCTTAAATATTAAGTAGAATCGCTTATATTTGCATCGTAGTTCTAAATAATCACATTTTGAGAGTAATTCTTAGACTTATACTGGCTTAATATTAGCCTCAGAAACCACAGGCTAATAGTTCTTTTGTTCGAGTAATCCTACTCGAATAGGTTTTTCATATAATCATTTATTATTCATTGTATTGTTCTTTAAGGGCGATGGCATTTGCTATTGTAGTTATGGCAACCTTTAGGTTTATCATAATCTGCAATACTGTGGATAATTACCAAATCTTTAAAAGAACAATTAAGCGCAGTATAAGATAATGAAAACAGAATATATATGGGAAATAAAGGTTAAAAATACTCCTACCATAAAACGGAAGTGTAACCATTGCAATTCGAATCGGTTTTATTGCAGTGATAAATTCAGGATGAATTCTCAGAAACGAAATATCGATGTATGGCTGATTTACAGGTGTACAGAATGTGATAGTACATACAACTTAACTATATTATCACGTTCAAAACCTGAATTGATAAAAAAAGACCTGTTCCTTAAATTTTCAGAAAATAATGAATCCACAGCATGGAAATATGCTTTTTCTGCTGAAACAGGGAGAAGAAATAGTGTAGAACTAGATTATAGCAGTGTCGAATACGAAATACAGCATGATATAGTTTCAATATCCGACATTTTAAGTTCTGATAATGAGTTTATAACATTTAGGATTCAAACCCGTTTTGAGTTTGGATTAAAATTATCTTCTGTTATTAGATATTGCTTAGGATTGTCAGCAAATCAATTCTGTCAAATGGCTGAAGCAAAGGCAATTTCTACTCCCGAAGGTTATTCACTAAAGAAACATAAAGTCAAAAACGGGAATATTGTACTGATAAGTAGAGAGAAGTTACAAGGCATATACACGAACAGATGTAATCGGTAACTTTGAATCATCAAGAATCGGAAAAGTAAAATCGACAAGATTA
>JASGFJ010000065.1:0-19898 GCA_047605645.1 Dysgonamonadaceae bacterium
GAATTTGAAATATGGTTGCGGATACGCACGGCGGTGATAGTAATGGGCAGGCGATGTTTGGATTGATGAATGACGGTTGCGGATACGTACGGCAATGGCCGGCCCGCAATATAAAGGGTTGATGGTTGATGAATAACGATTGTAGAGACGCACGGTCGTGTGTCTTAAAACAGCAACACGTACCGGATGAGCAGCAGGATGAAATACAATACTGATGCCTGTGCGAGCTCTCCCGCGTGAGGGATTGCAGCGGGCAGCAGGCGCGTAGGAACGGAGCGCAGGATGCGAGCGGAAAGCCCGACCCGGAGCTTGCGCAGGGGCACGCCCAAAAAAGAAAAAAGAGAAAAACAGAACAGAAACAGGAAAAACGTCCTGGTTGTCTTACTGAATTTTCCCACTATCTATTGCTTCTCCAAATAGACATTGACTTGAAATAAAAAACGTCGCCAGGCAGAATCAGATTATCTGCCGACGACGTTTTATCTTTTTGCATCCCCCGATTTAATCCAGAATCAGATTCAGTATAGAAGTGATAATACTTATCACGATGCTGAATAAGACGGCATATAAAAATCCATCTACGTGAAATCCGGTCACCAATGCTTCCGTTATCAGTACCAGGACGGCATTGATCACCAACAAAAACAGACCAAGTGTCATGAATGTGACAGGTAGCGAGATGAATTTCAGAATCGGTTTCAAAAACGTATTCAATAGCCCCAGAACTATTGCGACGAGGAGAGAGGTTGTGAATCCGTCAACATGAACTCCCGGAAGGAAACGAGAGGACAGATATACCACAAGCGCGGTCAGGATGATTTGAATAATCAGTTTCATGCTTTCATTTCAAAATTTCTAACTATACTATACTTACTTAATGTCCAATACTTGCCAGCCACCTTTTCCGTTTTTCCCGAAACGCTTCACGGCAACGCCGTTTTTATTAATCACCACCAATAAAACCGCGGACAGAACCTGATTCGAGTTTTGCCACACTAATTTTGAATCCAGTTGGTCTTTAATCTTCATTTGATCTGTCGGGATATTTGTTTGGTTATCCATGCTCAATAGACAGGATCGGCCATCCAAACCTACAATAACCTGAAGCAACATGTGTCCTTCTATTCTTTTAGCAGCTTCTTCATCCATCGACTGAAAAATAAGATTCACCAATTCTTTATTATCTGTTTTAGCAAGAATGGTATTTTCCTCGAAAATAAATTTCGTTTCAGAACATGGAGTAAATTTCGTTTTGAAAACAGTTTGTGCATGACTTGTTACAACAAACCCCGCAATAAATAAAGTAAAAAATAATTTTTTCATCGTGAGTATAACTTTGTAATATGGGATAAAGTTAAGAATAAGTTTTAAATATAAATCTTCGGGGGAATTGATTCTTCGCATAAAAAGCTAAAACGTCTCAGTCTTTCTGTTTGTGATTTTACAGGATAGAAACATTATAGATAGCGCCTTATGTTTTGGCATAATATTTGATTATATCTATATAATCATTAAAGTTATAAATAAACACAATAATATTAAAAACAAAAATAACAATGAAAGCAAATTTTAATCAGCTGATACAATCAGAGACTCCGGTTTTAGTCGATTTCTTTGCTACCTGGTGCGGACCGTGCAAGACGCAATCGCCTATTCTGGAAGAAATAGCGAAGACAAAGGACGTAAATATCCGGATTTTAAAGATTGATGTGGATAAAAATCAGGAAATAGCAAACCGTTATCAGGTTCGAAGCGTACCTACATTAATTCTGTTTAAAGAAGGAAAGATTCTATGGCGTCAGTCAGGTGTTGCTCAAAAAGCTCAGTTGGTAGAGCTTATCCGTCATCATCAATCGCACTTAAAATAATTAAATTCTACTTTTCGGGGGAAGGATTAAACGTATTCTGTTTACAATCGGATTTTGAAAGTCGTTAAAATCAGATTAACTTTGCAGCCAAATTCCAATAAAAGAATGACAGAGAAGCCATATAATGATTTTAGCGACTTTCTTGCTAAAATATTCCCTTATAAAGTTCAGAAAATAACGATTGATGCTGGATTTACGTGCCCTAACAGGGATGGTCTGAAAGGAATCGGAGGTTGTACTTACTGCAATAATCAAAGCTTTAGCCCCAACTTCAAAAGCAGGGACAAGGCTGTTACGACTCAACTACAGGAAGGTGTCTATTTTTTCTCACACAAAGAAAGACTTAACTACCTGGCCTACTTCCAATCATACACGAACACCTATGATAAGATAGAAAACCTGATTGCAAAATACGAGGAAGCCCTTTCTTTTCCGGGAGTGGTAGGTCTTATTGTAGGAACTCGTCCCGATTGCATGCCGGACGAACTACTGGACTATTTTGCAGAGCTAAGCAAACGATTTTTTGTTTTGATCGAGTATGGGTTGGAATCAACCATAGACCGCACACTCGAATATATCAACAGAGGACACAGCTATCAGGAAGGCGTCGAAACGATATGTAAAACGGCAGCCAAAGGGATATACACCGGAGCTCATCTCATACTTGGATTACCCGGTGAATCGAGAGAAGAGATGCTGAAACATGCAGATCTAATTTCGAAATTACCTCTTACGACAATTAAGCTCCACCAGCTGCAACTTATAAAAGGAACAGTGATGGCCAGACAGTTTCGGGAAACCCCGCAAGGATTCAATCTGTTTGAGGTGGATGAATATATTGATTTATGCATTGATTTTGTGGAGAGATTGAATCCGGATTTCTTTGTCGAACGGTTTATTTCCCAATCGCCCAAATCCTTGTTGATTGCTCCCGATTGGGGATTAAAGAACTTTGAGTTCACTGCTAAAATTTTAAAGCGGTTTAAAGAAAGAAATACATTTCAGGGACGCTGTTTCAAAAGGAAGGAATAAACCCAACAAAACACCTTCTTTCATGAATAAATATACACTTCTGCCCTCCGGGGATTGATTGTTTATTTCAAATATAAAACAACCTCTGCACAACAACATTTAGATTAAAAAAAATTACGGAACGGATGAGAAATGCAATAAATATTGAAGAATTAGGTCGGGGAAAAGTAAGCAGTTTATTATGGAAATACGCTCTTCCGGCTATCATTGGCACTTCAGTTAACTCTCTTTATAATATTATAGATGGTATATTTGTAGGGCACTGGATCGGTGACGATGCCCTCTCGGGCCTCGGAATCGTGATGCCTATCATGAACCTGACTGCCGCTGTGGGCATGCTTGTGGGTGCAGGTTCTTCCAGCCGTGTCTCTATAGCATTAGGAGAAGACAACCGAAAAATGGCCGAAAAAATTGCAGGAACATCTTTCATGATGTCTCTCTTGTTAAGTGGCGGAGTCATAGCTTTGATATACATTTTTCTTAAACCGATTCTTATTTTTGCCGGAGCCAATGCAGATACGCTTCCTTATGCATACGACTTTCTCATCGTTTTTTTACCCGGAAATCTGTTTCTCTCTCTCTGCTTTAACTTCAATAATGTAATGAGAGCATCCGGCTATCCGATAAAAGCGATGATTACCATGTTCGTGACCGTCATTGCGAACATCATCCTTGCTCCCATCTTTATCAAAGGATTTGGCTGGGGCATCAAAGGAGCCGCAGCCGCTACGTTTGCAGCCATGTTTATCGGCTTTCTTTTTGTGATGCAGCACTTTCTATCTCCCATGAGTTATATCCGTCTGAAAAAAGAGTATATTCTAAAAAAACTTGATTTCCAGATTGTAAAATCAATAGCCTCTATCGGAATGGCTCCGTTTTTTATACAGATTGCATCCTCTGCTGTCGTTTTTTTCATTATTGCTCAACTCAATGCATTTGGCGGGGAAAACGGTACAAGAGCCATCGGAGCATACACGATTGCCAATCGGCTGATTATGTTGATGGTCATGGTGATAATAGGCCTGACGCAAGGCATGCAGCCTATTGTAGGATTCAATTACGGAGCTAAAAACTACAAAAGAGTAAAGGATACACTGAACTATACAATAAAAGTATCCGTCGTTATTATGACTATCAGTTTCGCACTTTGTCAATCGATCCCCCAAATCCTTGTAGGGATATTCGGTCCGGATAAATTGCTTGCCGATGAATCGGCGCTTGCTCTGAAATATTTCACCTCCATGTTTTCCCTGGTTGGATTTCAGATTGTAATTTCCAACTTTTTCCAATCCATCGGAATGGCACCCAAGGCTATTTTTCTGAGTTTATCCCGTCAGGTTATCCTGTTAATCCCACTTTTATTTATATTTCCGAAGTTTTGGGGATTAAAAGGAGTATGGCTCTCTGTTCCGGCTTCCGACTGTGTCGCAACTTTAATTGCTTTAGGATTTTATATTTATATTATTCGAAAACTCAATAAGATGGAAGGCGCAAGATTACAATCAACACAAACAGATTGATTCTATTTCTTTCGTAGATAGATTCGCTGAAATGTCGTTGTATCTCATCGACCTTTCCCTGAATTATGTCTTGCCAACACATAGCTACTACTCGGTATGACACAGCCTGTTTTATCATGAAGATAGTTATCCGGTCTTCCATTTATTCGTTTATCGGCTTGCCGGCTATAAATAAATAAATATGCGCTCCTCAGATCCAAGAATATGTGTACATCGAATATGAGAATATGCAATGAACAAATAAAAATCATCGAAGACCATCAGTCCTTATTCGTCTGATTCAGTCTAATTCCCAATAAGCATTTTTTAGGAGACAGTCATCAAAGTTTCTGTCAAATAAAAGCTGACAAGTAGCCCTATAAAACCATATATACATCTTATTTTCAACGCCCTACAGAAACATATACTTACAACTACTTATAAACATTTACTTACATGGCAGGAGGAGGTCCGCCAGCTCCGCCAGGTCCACCCTGTCCGGGTTCTCCCATTGGAGGCATATCATTCCTATCAAAGCGACTATTTCGTCTGTTCTTTCCACCCATATTACTAAAGCGATAGGTAAATGTAACCAGCGCATAGCTGGTCAAAGCAGTGTATTGCGTATCAGAAATCGCATTGTCTGTTACCGAACGAGACAAATTGAGTTTCTGGCGAAGAATGTCATACACTTTGAAGCTTATATAGCCTCTTGTAAGTACCGTTTTTCCAAGTTCAGCATTCCACAGTATTTCATTTTTATTGTATCCGGATGTCAGTCCCCGATTCATTGTATAATTGATATCACTGGAAAACACCCAACTATAGGGCATTGTAATTTGATTGTTATAAGCAAGAGTGTATACGTATGAATTTTGGCCTGATTTTGCTCCCTGACTATAGGATATATTTGTATAATTGACAGCAGCACGTAATTGTCCGTAAAACCAATCATTGGTATAACTAAAATTAACTCCTTGATTCACGCCCAGATTTAGGGTTGCAATTTTTGTACTTATCGTATCAACTCTGGTAAATCCGATTTGATTTGTATACGAGAAACGGCTCTGGAAACTCAGTCTGAAATTTTTATTCTGCCCAAATGGTTTTGCCCACATCAAAGATGAAGTGGCATTCCAGGAACCATTCACATTCACCGGCTTGGTTTGCTGTCCTCCGGTAGAGTCGATATAGGTTGTATAATTCACAATATCATTATTGACAAACTGCGTATTAAGTGTGGCATTAATCGAACTTTGGTTTTGAATATTGAACTTACTGTATTCAAGTGCTATTCTCTGAGTAAAAGAAGGCAGCAAGTCCGGATTTCCCATCGTAATGTTCAATGGATTAGAATTATTCGGAGTAGGATCTAACTGGGTAACAGAAGGCTGATTCGTCTGTCCGTTATACCGAAACCGAAGGCTATTGCGGGAACCGCCGCCGTAACCTCTTCCTCCACTCCCCGATCTATTTCCACCCACATTTTCTCCTGCCAATCTACGACTTTCACGGTTGCTTCTACTCTCCTCCCCCGAAGTAGTTCCTGTCTTAGCATTACTTTTATCGTCGAAACGGTATACAAATTCGAGTTGTGGGGCAAAATTCACGGTTGTACGGCCTTTGTATACATTTAAAATAGAGTCATTGCCGTCTCCATACCAATTTTTGATATACGTCTTACTTTTTGTGTGAACAGGCGCCACACTTAATCCGACCGAGTAGGTATATTTTGTATACTGCCCGCGATAAGCAGCTCTGATATTTTGATTCACCGTATTGGTCTCCGAATTGCGGCTGTATTTGGCATTTAATTGATCATACTTTTGCGTCAGAGAATCATAATCATAGGTCAGCCGTTCATTTAAAGTATTATTAAATTGAATATTATACGAAAAATTCAGAAAGGTATTTTTTGTCAGAGGCTCTACATAATCGCTACGAAACGAATACGAATTCCGGTTAGATTCCGATTTAGATTGCTGATTTAAGACTTCATTCAACGAAGCAGCCTGATAATACAGGGTTTTGGAGTCTGTTTTTCCGGTTCCGTTGCTGTTATTGACATTTACCATTCCGCTTAAACTCAATCTCCGTCCTTTTTCAGACAATTTGCGGGAAGCATCTACTTGAATTCGCACTTCAGAACCGGTTGAGCTTAACCGATTTTTGGCCGTACTTTCGTTCACAAGAGTCGAGTCGGCATTCCCGGCACGCACCATCTGCTCGGAAGTCGAGTTAGACAACGACGAATTATAATTATAATTTGTAGCTAAACGAAGTGTTGTATTTTTATCGGGAGCATATTCCAATCGCCCTTCCAAAGCGTAGTTATTACTGAATGCGCGATTCTCAGATTCTGTATTTTTGTAAGATACACTGTCTTTCTTTGAGAAAATGTTCTGAATAAAACTCTTGCTTTTGTAATAATCGTCACTGTAATTGTAAGAAGCACTACTTTCCACCTTCAATTTATTGAAATCAGTA
Organism: Dysgonamonadaceae bacterium; assembly: GCA_047605645.1. Lineage (GTDB taxonomy): Bacteria > Bacteroidota > Bacteroidia > Bacteroidales > Dysgonomonadaceae > UBA1309. Next base: position 6,887 of record JASGFJ010000065.1, read on the forward strand.
GCCCAGTTCACCCCCAAATTATTAGAAGAAGTAATTCCATTACTACCCGCCCCTCCGGCTCCTCTTCCCGAACGGACATTATTTCCCCGATCGGTGGATGCCCTGTTATTAATATTATTGGCATTAGCGATGAATGAAAACATATTGTTATCCCGAAAACGGTTGATCATGGCACTTGTGTTATAACGGAGAGATTTATCACTATTTTCTTTCAGAAAGGCTCCGGCTCCTGCATTTACATTTCCCATCAATCCCTGTTTCATCCCTTTTTTGATGGTAATATTGATTACCGTCTCACTATCATCATCATCAACACCAGTCAGTTGGGCTAAATCGGATTTTTTATCCACTACCTGCACTTTGTCTACGATTTCCGCTGTCAGATTTTTAGTCGCCATTTTGGGGTCATCTCCAAAAAAGCGTTTGCCATCCACATAAATACGTTTTACCTCTTTTCCGGAAGTAGTGGTTATTTTTCCATCTTTGTCGACCTCAACTCCCGGCAACCTTTTCAGCAAATCCTCCACAACCGCATTTTGAGGCACTTTATATGCACTGGCATTGTACTCGATAGTATCTTCCTTGACCACCATTTCCGGAGCATTGGTTGTCACCGTCACAGACTTGAGCTGAATACCGGAAGAAACGAGATGAATCTTTCCCAATTCCACATGCCCATTGTCAAATTGCCGAAGCCCAACGACCACTGTTTTGGGTTTGTATCCCAGACAAGTGATCCTGACCTGGGAAGCCGTTTTCTGGCTGACATTCAGGCAGAAATTTCCATCCTTATCTGTAATTACTGCCGTTTGTGCAACGGAATTACCGGTCACAAACAAGGATACTGTTGCTCCCTCGACTGCTACTTTAGCCGTTGAGTCAATAACAGAACCACAAATCGATACTGATTTTACACTTGACACCTTTGATTGAGAATTTTGCCCCCATAAGAAAACGGAAAAAGACAATAAGGTTAAAGTAAAAAGATTTTTCATAGAAATTGATTTTCCTATTCGACTATCATTCATAAAAAAAAGTTTAATGAAGTTTTATTTTTATATACGAATTTTGCTGAAAATGAACCCAAAAAGACTTTATGCTCTTTTGGACGAGGGGGGGAGAATAAAAAAATATGCTTTTTCAATAAATTCGTATTTTATAGCCGTGTGGAGTTTGCTACAAATACGGAAGCAAAGATATAAATTAAATACGATAAAAATATTTTTACAACCATCCTATTTTAAATCAAAGAGAAACGAAGTAGCTTTCACTTTTCATACCCTCTATATCCTACGGCATACGACGGTTTAAATCGATTTCAGTAATATCGATGGGGATAGTCATAAAACGGCTCCAGATCCCTGTTGGGAGGAGGATATTCCGGAAGATAGCTCTACAAATCTGGAGACTTTCAACGCCATCAGGTCCGTTGTTATTCTGTCTTCACACCAACACCATCAAACAATCTATACAAGAGTTTTATCTTTATTTAATATTTTCAATTCATTTAAATTGATTTTATCAAGATGTAGTCCTATGGATAATTTAATTAAATTGGATAGCCGTATATCCGTTTGACCTTTTTCAATTTTAGTAATGTATTCTCTTTTAAGACCTGTTTTGTCAGCAAGTTCTTTCTGTGTCAAATCTAGTTTAATACGGGACTCTCTCAATAATTCACCTAATGCAAGAAGTAAAGTGTCAAGTTCAAACTTGTCTCTTTCCTCACTTCCTATTTTTCCATATTTATTATCAAAAAACTCATGAGCAGTTGAGAGTTTATTTAACTTATCCCTATTTATCTTTTTACCATTTATCGTTCTTTCCATAATTCTAATTTTTTTTAATTAGTCTTTATCAAAGAAATGGATTGCTCTAAAAAACGATTGCTCTGTATAGAGAACTCATTGAAACAATAGAGACCCGAAGTAAACAAGGAAATTCCGCTTTCTCCAAGCCATTACCGCTCCTACTCTAGCCGTCTGCTAAGTGTTTTAAAATACCAGAATAAGATATAGCGACATCTTACTTAAGAGAAATTTGATATTCTCCGACCTTTATGACGTCTCCACGACGTAATTTAGCACGTTTACGCATTTCAGGTTCACCGTTGCGAATGACTTCACCCTCTTCGACGATTGCTTTGGCATGTCCACCTGTTTCTGCCAGGCCAATAGCTTTCAGCAGTTGAACCAATTCAATATATTCACCTTCGTATTTAAATTCTATTTTTTCCATCATTCATTGTTGTTATTATCCGATTTTGATTTCTATATTCGTAGCAGAAGCATATTTCCGGAGAAGTGCAACAGTCCAACCGGCAGCCTCATCCAGCCCGTTCCTTCCGGAATATCCATTAATAATCAGTAGTAAATGCGATGTTTGAAGTGAGATTTTAGTCCGTTCTTCATCGCTTGTCGGCGTACCGATTCCACCCATTGAATCTCTGTAAACAGGAAGTCCTTCAATATTCAGTATTCCCCGACCGATACCATAAAATACCTCCCCGGCTTCCCCCACGCCCAGAGCAATATTTCCCTGAACTTTATCGGCATCAAAGCCTCCGATTGAATATCCGGTCTTAATGGAAACCAAATTAATCAAGTCTACCAAGGTGTCTATCTGATAAAGATCCATTTGCTTTACAATCCGGCGCATGAGCGCTTCTGCAGAAGGACGGTAACGGTTGGGATCTTTCCCCAATGCTTTATAAGCCATTCGGGTTGCACTGATGGTGGAAATTTTGTTGATATTCTCGATCGGATACGTGACTCGTATTTCAGCTTCAAGCGCAGATATCTCAGTCCATAAATTCTCATCAAACGACGTATTTTTAACCTCGCATTGAATGGCTGCAAAAGCATAATCCGGACAAACCGAATATATTTTATCTGAAACAGTCAGAGAAATCATACCTCTTTTCACTTTTTATTAATGGGAGCAAAGGTACAAAACAAGCAGCACAATTGGATAATAGAAAAATAAGAATTGTCAATGCCGGTAGTCACAAAAGATACCCAACCCGAAGAATCTCAGTTATTATTTTTCTTAAAATAAATAGGAAGGGTGAAATAGACAGCATCCGGAACATCCTCTAACCGAGGATACAGCCATCGGGGCATCCGCCGGATAAGCCGAATACATTCCGCATCACATTCCGGACTTAAACTTTGAAGAATTTTTATTTCTCCGACTTCACCATTACCCTTTATCTCAAATTGCAACCTGACCGAACCTTCCAGAGAATCCCTTATGGCTTTGGGAGGATACACCATATTGTTTTTCAAAAACGTTTCAAGTCCCGGACTCCCGCCCGGAAAAACGGGCATTAAATCTTTGTATAAGCCTTTTTCTTCAGGCCGTTGTTCTTTTCTTGTCTTTTTCTCTCTTAGTTCATCCGGTATGTTTGCTGATACAGAAAATCGGACAGGGAGATAAAACCGGCAATTCACGAGAGAATCCCCCACTTTCCCAGCTATCCAATCGGGCATTAAAGAGACAACACGCAAAGTTTCCTTATCAAACGAGGGATAGAGTGATTTCAACAATTCAACATCCGAAAGAGAACCATCCTTTTTAACGACAAACTGTATCACCACACAGCCTTGAATGCAAATTTCCGGTTCCGGATATCTTATATTTTGCCCTAGAAAATCCAAAAGGCCTTGCTCTCCTCCCGGAAATCCAGGCATTTTATCGGGATAGAGATAAATTTTTTCTCCTTTAGAGCCAAAATAAAATCGGGTTGAATCCGGCTGAACAGGAGCCGGATTATAGGCAAACAGATTCGAATTCTGACAAATGAATAGGAGAAGAACCATTTTCATCCAAAATAAAAGAGTTTTCATCGCATTACGGAATTAGTATAGATATAAGTCGCAGAACCTTATAGAAAGGCAAATACCCGCGCCTCCTTGGATAAAAGACATTATATGCAATGACCTTTTAAAGATATGATTACCGGCGATAATTACGTTTGTCCAAACACTTCATTTTCTTCGTGAGCCGTTCAATAAAATTAGTTTTATGCCCCCAATCTGATATAGTATTTATTTTCAACACACGATACATAGACTTACCACTAATTATGAGCATTTAGTAATGTTATAAAAAGCCACTATATTGTAAGCATCTGATAATCTTTAAAAAGAACAAAACCTTATTGAATATAAACTTTAACACTTAACATGCGCGATGTATCCCGAAAGAATAGGGGAATTACTCCCCTACCCTCAATTTTTGTCCTTCGGTATGTGAAACAAACTCAGGAGCGTACAGACACTGCACCGAAGCGATTCCATTTTTGTATTCTCCTGCCCGAGCTACAGACACACGATATTCGAATGTATATGTTCCCTTCGGAAGGAAGTCGAAATAGAAGTTTGTCGAAGCATCTTTAGAGCTGCGGTAACAAAGGATTCCACTATTCCACTGCACACCTGAGATTTGATCGACTGGTTCAAAACAAGATGCCCGCATGTCTTTCAGTTGAACAAAATCCATGTCGCGGTCGGCGCGAACAACAAGACGAACCACCGCCATGTCGCCCACTTGTAAAGGTTCTGTATCTGTTATGGGTTGTAACGCCTTGCCTTTTTCCGTGACCACTTCTTTCATCAACATTCTGGTCACATTCAGTTCTTTGGCCAGATGTGAATCAATCTTGTCGAGATTTTCTAAATACTGCCAATAAAGCGCACCATAAGCCGGCCCATTATCTTTTTTGGCCACCGTCACCCTTCCCATTTCGGGTTTGATGGAAGCACTTTCCCAACTTTGTTTCACAAAACCTGTTCCGGCTTCCTTGCCAGACATATCCACAGATTGAGTTCCCAGTTGCACAGAGACATCACCGGCAACCGGCAACCAGTCGCTTCCATTGCTCAACAAGGCATAGATGGAGGCCAACGTGCCGTGCGTAGATTCCCATTGCTGCGTCTGCTTTTGTTTCAAAAGCCATAATTTCAGGTTGTCCATTTCTTCAGCAGAAGACCCACAAACGCGGAAAGCTTCCATTAAAAAAGTATGTACAGCCACCGCAGAACGGGAGAAAAACACGGAACTCTTGTTGTTTGCCCAATACATACCCATTTCATCCGAAACAGTTGCATGTTCCCGCAAAGAAGTCATGATTTTGTTCATCAGTTCCCGATTGCCATTTTGTTTCATAAGCACAGCCAGCAGCGATTGTTCATACAAACTGAGTTGTGTCCGGTTTTTCTCAACAACAGATGTGTAGAACCGTTCCGCCTCACGAGTTTCGACCGTCACAGGTACATCCCGATAAAAGGAGCGAACATAAAGATATTCCAACTGAGTGATTCCGATAGAAGTGATTGTCTGCCAGTTTTTGTTCTCCTTTTTGAGGTTTTTAAAATCTTCTACCATTTGCGCATCTACATATTTGAGAGCATTCATCTGCATTTGCCGGACTTCATTCGGAAACTCCACTGCATTCAGATTCACCAATTCAGCAAATCCGTAGAGTATATATTGAGTGATGCTGCGGCTTGGATAGAATCCCTTATACCAAGACCAGCCGCCGCTCTCTGTCTGCAATGCCTGAAGTTTCTGAATGGCTGCCGCAGTCAATGCCTGTGCCCGGTTCATATCAAAAAGGAGTGCAAGCCGTTGTTTCTGCTCCGCTTCGTTTTTTGCTTCCAGCACCCACGGAGTTTCCTGTAAAAGCACATTTTTCAACTCCTCATTTTTCTGCAATGCGGAGAACAGTGTCTCCGTCGTTCCGCCCTGCTTCTTCCATGTTTCAATCATCGCCGAAATTTCCGGATATTTTTTCGGAATAAAAGAGCCCAAAGTATTTACGAAATAGTCGGCAAACCAGCTCACGGCATTATCATCGGAAGGATTACTCAAGGTAGGTAATGCCTGCACAGCATACCACGTCGGGTTGGATGAAAACTCAAGAGTCAGGCGTTGATTGACCAAGGTCGGAGAAGTCGTATTGAGTAAATGTTCGAAAGCAAATTGCCGGGTTTGTCCGCCTCTGATATACATCGGCAGGCTTTCTGTGACGAGCATTTTGTCGGGAAGTACAGGAATCAGATGCTGCTCGCCGTCACTGAAAGTCTCACTCTCGGCCAGAATACGACAAGCTAACATATCATAATCGGCAGGTACGGCAAATGTCCATGAAGCCGAAGAGGAGGCATCTTTTTCCAAGCTGAAATCCTGAGCCTGATTGTTTATTCCCAAGTCAACAACCTGATTTGTTACCGGATTGAAAAATTCGATTCTGACCCTTCCGGTAATCACCTTTTCGGAAAGGTTGGAAATTTTTGTTGAAACAGAAGTCCGGTCACCCGTTCTGACAAATCGCGGCAGATTAGGTGTTACCATCAACTCTTTACGTGTCACCACGGATGCCTCCAGTTGGCCTGTACTGAGATTTTTATCATAAGCCAAAGCACGGAATTTCCAGGTGGTGTTGCTTTCGGGAACAGTAAAGCTGATTACCGTTTCTCCTTTTTCGTTGGTTCGCAATTGCGGATAGAAAAAGGCGGTTTCGTTGAAATTGGAGCGAACAGCAGCCGCTGCTGTTGTCTGCATAATTTCAGGAGGGGTAAATTCAATAGTCTTTGTAGCTGCCAGGCGGGAAACAGCACTTTCTTCCATTTTATTCCGATCTATCATCTGATCTACTTGCATCTTGTATTTTGGTGCTCCTGCACCCCGAACGGCAATAGACTCATTAAGAAGCATATTACTCTTAAGAATGGCTGTTTTATAGAAATATCCAAACCAATTAAAATTATCGAATTTGTAACCGGTAACCGGCACGTATTTCCAATTGAACGAATAATACAGCGAATTCAACTGAAAGCTTCTGTCCGGATTGAAAGAATCCGAATAATTTCCGGCCCGTTTAGCTGAAAGGTTCAAGCTCCAGGGATTCATCGGGCTAATTTTATCCAATGATGAATCATACATCGATGCCAATAATTCGGCAACAGCAGGTTGTTCTTTGTCATCTTTAACAGTGACACGCCATTCTTCTTTTTGTCCGGGAAGAAGTTTGTCGCGGAAAACAGCGAATTTGACATTCAGAGCTTTTATTTCGTCCTCCTTTACAATGCGAGTTTGATGCTGTATCAACTGTCCATCACGAATCAGAGTAAACGACATAGCTGCATCTTGTTCGTATTCTTTTTTGTAATCGAGCCTGAAAAGGCGGTTTTCCTCATTGAGTTTGAATATTTTCTGTTCCAGGACAGCATTTCCTTTGGTTAGTTCATACAGGAGATAGACATCCTTGTCGGATACACCCAAAATCACTTCAACTGGTTTTCCGGGAGCTATTTTCGTATTTTTCTCTATGAACCAGTCGTTTGTCCGGAACGGAGGTCGTTTGTCGGCGAGGGAGTACAGCATAAAATGCGTTTTATCGGTCACTTCATTTCCCTGACTATCTTTGGCTTTCAAGACAATAGCATATTTACACGAAGGCAGTTTCATCAGCAGTAGCGGCAATTCCTTTTGAAGTCCGGCAACAAATGTCCCTTTCAAAACGGAAGCCTGGAGGGAATCGTTTTCATCTGTTGTAAACACTTCATAGCTGCCGGTTGCCGGGATTTCATTTCCATCGAGGTTCGTCGCTTTTATCTCAATCTCTTTTTGAGCGTCTTTATCATATTTATCGGAAATATTCGTATTTAAAAACATGGATACATCCGAAACGCGAAGTGAATATGACTGCGACTGGGTTTCTCCATTTAAGTCTGTTATTCTTGCATTCACCGTAAACAGATAAGCACCACGATAGAATGAATCTTCTTCGTCCGCATCCTCTTTCCTGGGAGTGAATGTCACAGAAAACGAACCGTCGACATGCGTCTGCGTTGTTCCTTCCTCGACGGAAGCCTCTCCTTTTCGCGAAGGGCCTCCCCACCAACGCCAGAGGTTTATTCGCTGACGTGTCACAACGTAATTGACATTCAATCCCTGAAGCTTCACTCCGGAGAAATTTTCTGCGCGCCCTTTCAAGGTGACAGCCTCATCGAATGTGTATGTTTTATCCACTTTGTCGAACATCACCTGGAAAGTGGGACGTTTGTATTCTTCTACACGAAATTCCACCATCGACTCATTGACACGAATCGTAAAATACCCGTTCAATAGTCCCTGAGGAAGCACAAATTCTCCCGCCAGAGAGCCAAACTCATTTGTCTTCAATGTCTTTTTCGCGACTTCCCGTCCGTTTACATCCTGAAGAGCAACATCATAGACTTTATCAGCCAACAACCGGTTGTCGCCATTGTATCCTTCCGAAGCTATCAATTTGAAACAAACTGTCTGGCCCGGACGATAAACGCTTCTGTCAGTCAGTAAAGAGAGATATTCCTGTTTTTTGTCAGCAGATTCACTATCCGGCTGCATCCGGTAATACCCATAATAACTATTCACATAGGTAACAACAGAAGGCTTATCCTCTCCCGCCTGCAATGTGTAATAGAAATTTCCGGGATAACTATCTCCTGCTTTGACGGGCAATATGACTCTTGCTATGCCATCTGCGTTGGTTACCGCAGTCTGAACAATTGTTTTCTGATTATTTTTATTTAAAGAAAGCACTACCGAAGCCCCGGCAAAAGGCTTTCCTCCGGTCCGGTCTGTCACATACACCGCGTATTCATTGTCAGCAACACGTCGGTAAGCAGAAATCAGATTAGATACGGAGAAGTTATATTTTGTTTCACCGTTCTCATATTTTTTATCGAAAGTAAGTACTGCACAATAATTACCGAGTTCTGCAATATCCAAGGAAATCTCCTTTATTTCAGAAGAATAAGTAGTATTCCGTGTTAAACTTACCGGATATTCCTTCATCTTCACCATTTGTCCGTTTGCGCCTACTTTATAAATAGAGACCGAAGCCTGTGATAAATTCTTATAGGTAAGCCTTACCGTCTTTTTCTCGCCCGGGGAATATACCATCTTTCCCGTTAGTTGAGCATGAGGCGTTTCCATCTCAAGCAGGCTATTTTTTAGGATGTTAACCTGTTTGGAACCTGCAAATTCCGTGATTCCTCTTTGCAGAATGGCATATCGTTCCGAATCATACTTATCTCCTCGCTCTGAATAGACGCCGGATATGTTGCGGATCACATCCACCAGTGCCTCCTGCTTGGGGTAAAGACGGGTGAGTTCAAGCAAAGCATTCAATTCATAATTCTTTGCATAGGCAGATGAATTATCCGAAATGAAATGAATGCGGTCCAATTCTGTCCATACCAGGCTGTTCCATTGACCTCGCCGGAGCAATGAAGCCAATAGGCTTTGATATTGTTTTAACACAAGTATTTTTAAAGATTCTCCGACATTCCCCAAGTCCAGTTTAACAAACGAAGCAACAGGTCGTGCCAAATCGGGTATGGATACTCCCTGCTTGTTTAATTCCACAGAAAGATCTTCATTATTATCCATCGATGAAAGAATGTCAATCGATCTGCGCATCAGGAAATCATACAATGTAGGAAAATGAGTCCGGGAATCTTCACCGAAAGTAACAAGTACATCATAATTGTTTGTTTTGCGACTCAACAAGTTTTTTTCATCAGCCACCGAGGCTTGTAAATGAGAGCGGATTTTATCGATATATATATTTCTGCTCCATTCATCCATTTTCTCGGGGATAAAGCCGTGCAAATCTGTACGGTCAACCATCACATCGTTGCGGTTGTTAGCTTCATATTCCTGATAGAGTTCTGCCAGCAAAGAATGAAGCAAAGCTTTATCCGGAGCTGAAACGGTACTTTTCAACAGATCTTCGAAATTGCGGATAAGTTCCGGATTCAGACTTTCATCGATTGCTCTTTTAAACTTTCCGCGGTATATCAGCCCCTTCACTGTCTGTTGATAATTTTTCTCCGCTGTGGATTTCTTCAAAATTTGATTGACGACATTTAAAGCAGACTTTGGCAGTTTGTCTTTTTCGAATTTGTCTACCTGCCTCCAGAGTATGTTGTAACTACTTTGAGCCACAAGAGTGAACGAGGTCAGAAAGCATGAAAGAAAGAACAAAAGTGAGAGAAGATAATTGCTTCGTTTCATATTTATTTATGTTTCTTTGATTGAGTATTGTAATGTTTATTATTATAGATACAATTCATGGTATATTTCCATAACTAGATTTATTGAAGTAGTTCCATACATTTAACTTCATAGCTAATTCAATAAAATCAGCCCCATGCGTCCATCCTTATATACTACTCATTTTAAGCATATTAAAGACACATAAACTACTAATTATGAACATTTACTTACGATTTAATTTTTTTACGGATAGACGGTAGGGAACTCGCTTGACTTTTTAATCATTGCTTGTGGTGATTTCATAAAGTTCATCCTTCCAGCCACGCACAAATCCACTCATATAATTCATTTTCAACTATTACCAACAACAGACATTTACGACTTGTTTTAAATATTTATTTATTGGCAGGACAGTTATACTTTTAAGAATATCCCGATATTCCGGCATCACAGTCATTCGTTGATTTTTCTTTTTTACGAATAAACCAGATGCACCCTTTTTATAACATAGAAATAGATCTATCTGTTTAAAGTTTTCAATAAAAAATAAGGCTGACTCAAAAAGACGCAAAAAAAGCCATATCCGTAGATAGATATGGCTTTATATAGAGAGAGTAAAGAAATATAAATTTAATAAACCGCACGACTTTTCTTCTGGATATAAACCCGAACCAGTTCAATAGACCATGCCCATACAATATGCCCGAACAGTTCGGAAATATGCTCTTCCCAAGGTTGATCCCAGGGCATCGGCACCGTTCCCATCAGAGGCATAATGATAATATGAAACAAAACATAGATAGCAATGCCATACAATGCACCTGCTCCCCAGGTTATCACTCTGGTTCTTTTCGCCAGCCACAGATATAACCAGGAGAAGAAAAATGCAAAGCCGAAATGCACTATAAAACTGACAAAAGGCCGTGCATTGTCATTATAGATGTATGTGAGATGGGTAATTTTTTCCGGAATACCCAATTGTTGCAATAGCTCCTGTGGAGGATTAGTCACATCGCGAGCTGGAGTTCGCGGAGGAAAAGGAACTTCCCATCCAAACTTTACAATGGCTGATAAAAAGCCCGCCAAAATTGTTCCTTTCGCTATATCTGCTTTCGTTGTAATATCTCTTCCGTAACTCATGTTCAGAGTTTTTTTTGCATTTTCATCACAAATTTATAAATCTTTTCTGACAAATAAGTTATTAAATTTCTATTTCACAACAAGAGAATGTTAACACTCGTAAAAACAACCAGCTCTTACCACACAGCGACACACTATTTATCAGGTAGATAACCAGCACTAAACCATTAACACAAAATATTTCTTAATATAAATCAACAACGCTACGCATCAAAATCAGTGACAATCCAAAATCATGATTATCAATAAATTTACAAGCAAGCAGATGAACGAGAGAACGTATTTATACAACACATTCTCTCGCTTTATCAACTTGATTATTTGCAATTCCAGTATATTCTGTAATATCAGGAAGGATCTCTCACAATTTTACCTTCAGCATCAAAGACCAGAATACTTTCTTCTTTTGTCTCCTTATTCACAACAGTCACTCTTGTCTGCTTCAAAGATTCACTATATTCCAACTTCGTAATATCGCTCGTCTTTGCCAATTCTGCAACAACGGGTTTCAATGCCGGACTCAATGCTGTCATTTCGATATTCTTAAAATCATCGCTTTGTTGAACCTGAGATAAACTCTCCGGGACAATAGTATCGGAAGCTAAAAAAGCAGCCGGAGGAACGGGTTTGGGAGCTACGGTATCGGTATCGGCCACCACTGTTAGAGGATTAGAAGCGACATCACTGAAGACCTGATTATTGAAAGAATATACACTTGCACTTGCTATCAAAGCAAACAACGGAAAAAATATTTTTTTCATAACGGCAATAAATTAAAATGTTATTAATAAGATAAATTTCATTATCGTGTCTGACATATATTATCCAAGTAGCATGCCATTCTTTCAAAAAAGAATTAAAAATCTCATAATAAACAAGATAATAAAAAAACCTCTTTTTGTAAATTGTGTAAATGTGTTACCCGGGAAACAGATATTCTGTGTAAACAGGCAATTCTTCAGTCATCGGCAATTCCATAAAACTTGTTCCTGAAGACAATTTTCGGCTTATTCGTATATCATCTCCAATCAATTCAGAAGAGTGTATGCTGTCCCAATCTAAATTTGTTATTCAAACTCAATCACTTTTTCTCATATACTATCTCTTCAAACAGGCAGCTCTCAACTCCTCGCGCGCATCAATGATGTAAAAGTCCGTTCAGATACCTTTGATGTTCGCCTCGTTTTGGAGAGATGCCTATCTCAGTAGCGCGCACATAGCTATCTCATGTTGAGAAGATGCCTACTTTGTTCCTACCGAGACACCGACCTCGCACCCACCGACATGCCTATCTCATTGTGGCCCGACATACCGACCTCGCACCCACTAAAGTAGCTATCTTGTACCCAGTGAGGTGTTCATCTCCTACACAGCAACAGACACCACTCATAATCAAGCATATACAAGTCCCATTTATAAGACAGATATTAAACACAGACTGCCACACCTGTTTTTTTATCAGAAGAAGACAGGCAAATTGGAAGAAGTAATTTTCCAAAGAGAAGAGAGTTCTGCTTGAATTCAACCTTGACGCCCTACTTGACGGATTACGTTTCACTCTCTGCATATAAGAGCTCAGCGTAAATCTGTCAAAAAGGACTTCCGCTTCCTCCCAATACCATCCCTGTTTATAGTTAGGAAACATCTGCATCAGGCAAAACGCCCAACTGTTGATACGCTATTTGCCATTCCCCAACCTCTGCTTAGCTATAAAAAAGTTCCCTTTCAGATAATGGTTCTGTTTCGTATCCAAGACTAAAAAGTATATTGTAATCGGTAACTTTGAATCATCAAGAATCGGAAAAGTAAAATCGACAAGATT
>JASGFJ010000066.1:0-18886 GCA_047605645.1 Dysgonamonadaceae bacterium
TTCTTTTGTAACAGGAGTACAAACGCTTCTGCTGAAAGTTTCAATGCAAAAATTAGAGCATTCAGAGCATCACTTAGGAGCGTAGTAGATGCTAGATTCTTTCTCTTTAGGCTCACAAATATTTATGCATAAACACATATTTTACCGGTAATCCGTAATCCAACGTTCCCCCAAGAAAACCTAAAAAAAAGAAAAGTCCTCGATTATGTAATATAATCAAGGACTCTTATTTTGCTTCGTACCCAGACCCGGGATCGAACCGGGATGGAAGTGAATCCACTGGTGTTTGAGACCAGCGCGTCTACCAATTCCGCCATCTGGGCGTTTTGCGTGTGCAAAGGTAGTTGAATTTTCCAATACTCCAAATCTTTTCTCTTATTTTTTGAGAGAATGTATAATTGCAAAAAAAACAAAATAGTTTTGGCTGCGTCAATATTATGGTTAACTTAGTATTGTTAGTTGAGGTTAGCCTTGTTTTATTCAGAACCAATTTCATCTTGAGATATCTGTCGGGATATGCTGAATGAAAATAATGGAGCCTGATTAGCACAGATGTTTAAGAGCGAGAAGAATGTTTCTATTGATTAAGCAAGTCATGCATCAATAAGAAAAAAGTTTTATGAAGAATAATAAATACTGTGTGATTATGGCAGGCGGCATTGGTAGTCGTTTTTGGCCATTTAGTAAAGAAAGCAGGCCCAAGCAGTTCTTGGATTTTTTTGGGACAGGACGTTCTTTGTTGCAAATGACGTATGATCGTTTTGTCAAATTGATACCAAAAGAGAACATACTGATAGTTACGAATATCTCCTATAAAGATTTAGTGCTTGAACAACTGCCTGAAATCACTTCGGAACAGTTGTTACTCGAACCGATCCGAAGAGGGACAGCTCCCTGTATTGCGTATGCAGCATACCATATCCGGGAAATAAATCCGGAAGCGCTGATGGTGGTAGCACCTTCCGATCATTTGATACTAAATGAAGATGAATTTTTGCATACGATAGAGCATGGATTCGAAGAAGTTATGCGCCACAATATCCTACTCACTCTCGGAATAAAGCCCACCCGCCCGGAGACAGGATACGGCTACATCCAGGTCAGTGAAGAAGAGATAGGCGGTGTAAATAAGATTAAAGTCTTTACAGAAAAGCCGAATCTGGATTTAGCAAAAGTTTTCTATGAAAGCGGAGAGTTTGTCTGGAATTCTGGACTATTCTTATGGAAAGTCTCTTCTATCATGGAAAGCCTTCACGAGCTGTTGCCCGAGTTAACAACAAAGTTCGATACTGGTGTAGGCTATTTCCATACAGATAAAGAACAAGAATTTATTAACGAAACCTATCCTTTTTCTCCAAACATATCAATTGATTTCGGAATCATGGAAAAGGCTTCGAACGGATGTGTGATTGTTGCCAATTTTGGATGGTGTGATCTCGGAACATGGGGAGCCTATCACGAAGCTTCTCAAAAAGACGAATACGCAAATGTTTCTAAATTTGGAAAGGTAAAATATTACGATTCGTCCGACAATATTGTTGCAGTCCCCAAAGAAAAACTGGTCGTACTGCAAGGGCTGGATGGATATATCGTTGCAGAATCCGACGGTGTCTTGCTTATTTGTAAGAAATCCGAAGAACAAAGAATTAAGCAATTTGTTGCGGATGCCAAATTCGAATTTGGCGAAAAATACGTTTAGTTTGTGTTGTTTGTAGTGACAAGACCGCTTTCACTTCTCGGAAGAGCACAGAGGGTGAAAGCGGTTTAGTTTTAGGAACAGCTCCCATATAGCTATTCCCGCCGTAATGGAAACATTCAATGAGTGCTTGGTTCCAAACTGGGGAATCTCTATGCTTCCGTCGCAGATATCCACTACATCCTGATCTACTCCTTTCACCTCATTACCAAGTATGATAGCATAAGTCATATCGGAGGTAACCTTGAAATCCTGTAACATTATACTGTTTTCTACCTGCTCAATGGCAAATACTGCTATTTCCTGTTTTTTTAACTCCTCAACAGCCTCTTTTGTATCTTTAAAATATACCCATTCCACCGAATCTTCTGCTCCCAATGCCGTTTTGTGAATCTCCGCATTCGGAGGTGTGGCGGTAATTCCGCACAAATAAATCCGGGCAATACGAAATGCGTCGGAAGTACGAAAAACAGAACCAATATTATTCAAGCTTCTCACATTATCCAGCACTACAATCAGCGGAGTTTTGTTGGCAGACTTAAATTCTTCAGTCGAAATACGGGATAGTTCAGTAACTTTTAGTTTACGCATAAAAAGAAATTAAAATTCGGAAATTAATCGAATACCGGCTCCGCTCATTTGTCCCGAAATAGGTGGATTTTTCTTGCAGATCGACAAATCGACGGATTGGATAGCGGGAAATTCCCGTCTCAGTGCCCGGATAATCCGACCACCCACATGCTCAATCAACTTGGATGGAACAGACATTTCGTCGCGAATAATTTTGTAAATATCCGCATAACTTATTGTATCTTCCAAATCATCCGATTCGGTAGCGCGAACAATGTCTGCTTCAATATTGATGCTGACCAGAAAAGTGTTCCCGACAATGGTTTCTTGTTCAAATACACCATGAAAGGCATAAAACTCAGCGTTGTCGATATAAATATAACTTTTCATAACAGAATCACGGGATTTAATAACGTGCAAAGTTATATTTTTTTATTTACATTTGTTTCGCAAAACTCATCAAGCATACCTACATGATTAACAAGAGAAAAAAGTTAACAAGGATTTTTGAGGTTCACAACATCTTATCGCAGAACACCTCCATAACAGGAAATATTGTGACCAACGACGATATGCGCTTTGACGGCTACATTCAGGGAAATATCACAAGTGAAAAAAAGTTGGTTATCGGAGAAATGGCGGTAATTGAAGGCGATATTAAATGCTCACACATCGATTGTATGGGAAAAATCACAGGAAATGTGATTTCTGCCGACAGTGTTATTTTGCGCGCCACCGCTTCTTTAACCGGCAATGTAGTAACAAAATACATAGAAATCGAGCCCGGAGCTTTTTTTGAAGGTTCATGTACAATGCATCAGTAAGGCATTCATTTAAACAACAAATGTCAGAGACAGTAAAAAACAGAATCGAAGCTCTCCGGAGCTTTATGAGAAGAGAGCAGCTTCACGCTTTCATCGTTCCGAGTTCGGATATTCATCTAAGCGAATATCCATCCGAACATTGGAAATCCAGGGAATGGATAAGCGGATTTACCGGTTCCGCAGGAACAATCGTTGTGACACTCGATAAAGCCGGATTATGGACAGACTCCCGCTATTTTCTTCAGGCGGAAAAAGAGTTGACCGGTTCGGGCATTTGTCTTTTCAAAGATCGTCTTCCCGAAACACCTTCTATTGCCGAATGGTTAAGCAATACACTTTCGGCAGGAGAAGTTGTCGGACTGGATGGAACTGTGAATTCTGCTCGTGATGTACTCGCCCTACAGCAGGTTTTACAGGCTAAAAATTTAACCCTAAACACAGCATCCGATCCTTTCGCTGAAATCTGGACGGACAGACCTCCAGTACCAATGAATCCGGTTTTTGGTTTACCCGAACAAATAGCCGGAAAATCTGTTTCAGAAAAGATAGCAGAGATCAATAGCCAGCTTAACAAACTTGCGGCGGATTCCTTATTGATTGCATCGCTCGACACAGTGGCATGGCTTTTCAACCTACGAGGGAATGACGTGGAGTACAATCCCGTATTCATTTCATTTGCATACGTTTCTGCAGCGGAAACCGTACTTTTTATTTTCCCGGAAAAAATAGACACCGATATCATCAATTATTTAAAGAAAGAAGGAGTTGTCGTTGCCCACTACAGCAAAATAGTTGATTATATCAATCAGCTGAACGGAAAAACAATTTGCTTGCAGGGAGATAAAATTTCTTACTCTCTCTATCACCACACCGAAACTCATAATAAAATTAAAGATACGATATCTCCGGCAGATCTGCTAAAGGCTCAAAAAAACGAGACCGAACTATCCGGATTCCGGAGCGCAATGCAGAAAGACGGAGTAGCGCTTGTCCGCTTTTTTCGATGGCTTGAAGAAGCAGTTCCTCTCGGAAATGTTACCGAGCATTCTGTTGCCGAAAAACTGGTCGAATTTCGCAGCCAACAGGATTTGTTTGTCGGCGAAAGCTTCGGAACAATAGCCGGATTTCAAGGAAACGGAGCCATTATCCACTACCATGCGGATAAACAACATGCCAGCAAAATAGCCAACGAAGGCTTCTTACTAATTGATTCCGGTGCACAATATTTTGACGGAACAACAGACATTACCCGAACGGTAGCCCTGGGACCTCTGTCGGAAGAAATGAAAAAAGACTACACGCTAGTACTGAAGGGAAATATCGCCCTTGCCTCGGCTGTTTTTCCGGCCGGAACACGTGGCACACAACTGGATGTACTCGCACGGCAATTTCTATGGAAAGAGAAAGTCAATTATCTGTACGGAACAGGGCATGGCATCGGACATTTTCTAAATGTACATGAAGGACCGCAAAGTATCCGAATGGAAGAAAATCCGGTAAAACTCGAAAAAGGCATGATCCTTTCAAACGAACCGGGAGTTTACAGAACAGGGAAATATGGCATTCGCATTGAAAATCTAATGACTATCCGGGAGGAAGAATCAGATTGCGGATACGGCATATTCTATAACTTTGAGACATTGACGCTTTGTCCCATCGACACAACACCTGTCGTAACAGAAATGATGAATAAGCAAGAAATAGACTGGTTGAACGAATATCATCAAAAAGTTTTTGAACTCTTATCGCCGGGATTGACTACCGACGAGACAGAGTGGCTAAAGGCCAAGACCAGCCCTTTGTAAATCAAAGAGTACTACTATCAACAGATATACAAAACATATTTATTTTATAATTTTTTCAAGAATGGCTCTAATCAAAGAAGTAAGAGGCTTCACTCCGAAAATCGGAGAAAACACGTACTTAGCAGACAATGCCACTGTGATTGGCGATGTGGTTATGGGAAAAGACTGCAGCGTGTGGTTTAATACAGTATTACGCGGCGACGTCAATTCAATTCGAATCGGCAATCGGGTAAATATCCAGGATGGAAGCGTTTTGCATACGCTTTATCAGAAATCAACTGTTGAAATCGGAGATGATGTTTCCATTGGTCACAACGTGGTGATTCATGGTGCTAAAATAGAAAGTGGCGCTTTGATTGGCATGGGAGCGATTGTGCTCGATCATGCGGTAATCGGAGAAGGTGCCATTGTAGCTGCCGGATCTGTTGTGCTGAGCGGGACAAAAGTCGAACCCGGGAGCATTTACGCCGGAATCCCCGCTAAGTTCGTAAAAACAGTTGATCCCGAACAAGCCAAAGAGATGAATCAGAAAATAGCCAAAAACTATCTGATGTATTCCGGTTGGTTTAAAGATGAAGATTGAATCGTTTTAAATAAGCAGGGCAAATCCGGCCGGTAAACTTCATGAAATACAGCAGATAGAGTATTCTATCCGGCAAAAGGAAGACAATAAAACGAGCATTGGGACAACTCTAACAAATTTTTATTATCTTTGTGCTTTAAAATACAATAGTTTATATCTTCCTCTTTAGGGAATTTTTTATGAAGATTGTTATCATAAACGGGCCAAATCTGAATCTGCTTGGGACACGTGAACCATCCATCTACGGGACACGTACATTTGATATCTATTTTAAAGAACTGCAAGACAGCTTTCCTTCGGTAGAGTTGTCTTATTTTCAGTCCAATCATGAAGGTGCCATTATCGACAGGCTTCATGAGACAGGCTTCACTGTTGACGGAATTATACTGAATGCAGGTGCATACACACACACATCAGTAGCGATTCACGATGCGATTAAAGCAATTAAGGCTCCGGTTATTGAAGTTCACATATCGAACATTCATGTCCGCGAAGAGTTTCGCCACAAGTCATTGATTGCTCCAGCCTGCAAAGGCTCTATTATCGGACTGGGTCTTGACTCATACAGACTGGCGATTCAGCATTTCCTGAATCAATAAACTATATACAAAAGGTGTCAAAAAGACAAACAAACAACTATTAATATCTATTTTTATGTTTAAGAAAACAAAGATTGTTGCAACCATTTCCGACCTTCGTTGTGACGTGGATTTTTTGAAGTCGCTTTATGAAGCAGGAATCAACGTAGTGAGAATGAACTCTGCTCACATGACTGAAGAAGGATTTGTTCAAGTGATCAAGAATGTAAGAGCCGTATCTCCTACTCTTGGTATCATGATGGACACAAAAGGTCCGGAAATCCGTACTACAGCAACAGAAAGCGGAGAAAAGATTAAAGTTCAGACAGGAGATAAAATCCGTATCATCGGAAATATCAATGTAAAATCTACTCCTGAACAAGTTTCTGTTTCGTATCCGACAATCGTTGAAGATGTGCCTGTTGGCAACATCCTGTTGATTGACGATGGTGAAACCGCTTTGCAAGTAATTGACAAAACAAAAGATTATTTACTTTGTGAAGTTCAGAACAACGGAACTATCGGAAGCCGCAAAAGTGTGAACATCCCGGGTGTAAGCATCAACCTTCCTTCAATTACAGCAAAAGACAAACGTTCCATCGAAATCGCTATCGCTAACGATTGCGACTTTATTGCACACTCTTTTGTTAGAAACAGACAAGATGTTTTGGACGTTCAGAAAATTTTGGACGAACACAATAGCCCAATCAAAATCATCGCAAAAATCGAGAATCAAGAAGGTGTGGACAACATCGATGAAATTTTCGAAACAGCTTATGGAGTGATGGTAGCTCGTGGAGACCTGGGTATTGAAGTTCCTCAGGAAAATATCCCCGGAATTCAACGTCTTTTGATTCGTAAAGCTGTTGAATACAAAAAACCGGTTATCGTAGCAACTCAAATGTTGCACACCATGATTGAAAATCCACGTCCAACCCGCGCAGAAATTGCCGATATCGCAAATGCTGTATATTACGGAACCGACGCAGTGATGTTATCAGGAGAAACAGCTTATGGTAAATATCCGTTGGAAGCAGTAAAAACAATGGCTTCTGTATGCCGCACTTCTGAATTATCAAAATTGGCTGAACGCGTTGTTCCTGTTCCTTTCAAAGATTCAGAATATGACCGCACTTCATTCCTTGCTAAACAAGCCGTAAAATCTTGTAGCCAACTGGGAATTAAAGCCATTATAACTGACAGTGTGACTGGTCGTACAGCTCGTACTATTGCCGCATTCCGCAGCCAAAGCCCGGTTTATTCATTCTGCAGCAACATCCATGTAGCTCGCTGGTTATCAGTTTGCTACGGTGTAGACCCTCGCTATCAGGAAGAACAGACGGTTATTTCCAATCGTCACAAAGAATATTTCTTGCGTGCAATCAAGAATTTGAAAGAAACAAATGCTGTTGACGGCAACGATTACGTAACTTACCTGAGTGGTACATTCACCGACGGAAAAGGAGGCACATCTTTCCTTGAAATCGAAAAAGTAAGCAACGTATTGGACGCTTCTGACAAATTTTTCGTTCCAAGAGACTAATTAATAGAAAACATTGATTTTCTTTTAATTCAAAAGATTATTTTTAAGAGATAATAGCAGAGACGATTCTCCTATTATCTCTTTTCTTTTTGTAAAGATCAAAAAAAACAGATATCAATGAATGAAAATGAACTGGAACAATATATCCTAAACCATATAGACCATGAAGACGAGCTCCTCAAAGAACTATATCGCGATGCACATGTAAACCTTTTGAGACCGCGTATGCTTTCAGGGCATTTACAAGGAAAAATCCTGAAAATGTTTTGCCGGATGATGCAACCGAAATACATACTGGAAATCGGGACGTATACAGCTTACGCAACCTTATGCCTGGCTGAGGGCGCTGCTGACAATGCAGTAATTCACACCATTGAGGTAAATGACGAACTCGAAGATTTCATTATGAAATATCTTCATAGAACAAAGCTTCAAGATAAAATTCATTTACATATCGGCGATGCAGCCGAAATCATTCCGCGCTTGGATTGTGTATTCGATATGGTCTTTATCGATGCAAACAAAAGAGACTATATCGCGTATTACGATCTTATCTTTGACAAAGTAAGATCGGGTGGGCTAATCCTGGCAGACAATACTCTTTGGAGTGGAAAGGTACTCGAAGAAGCACATCATAGCGATCGACAAACAATCGGGATCCAGGATTTCAACGACAAAACAGCCTCAGATCAACGGGTGGAAAAAGTGATTCTACCCATAAGAGACGGACTGACGATGATCTGGAAGAAGTAAATCTTTATCGGATACAGGACTATGAACCCGATTACAATTAAATGAAAGCAAATACGAATAAATTTGAGGCTGACTGGGGCAAAACAACAGTAGGATAAATCCAAAAAGAAGAAAATTTGCTCCATCTGTCAATCCAAAACAAGAATGACTTGGTATAAAATGATTATCAGTGCTGTAAAATTTTCTACCTTTGTCTCAAATTCAATATTATTAAATGGAAACAACCAGACAACAAAAAATAAACAGATTGCTCCAAAAAGAACTAAGTGAAATTTTTCTTCTGGATGCAAAACGAATACCGGGAGTCATCATCACGGTAAGCGCCGTCAGAGTAAGTCCTGATTTAGGATTAGCAAAAGCATACCTCAGTTTTTTCCCGACAGCAAAAGGAAAAGAACTTTTAGCAGCTATTAAAGAGAATGTTAAAACCATTCGCTATGATCTGGGTAAAAGAGTAGGCAAGCAGCTCCGCGTCGTGCCCGAATTGGCCTTCTATCTCGATGATTCGTTGGATTATGTTGAAAATATTGACAACCTTCTAAAAGATTAATGTCTTGAATCTGCCTTTTTATATAGGTCGGCGGTACCTCTTCTCCAAAAAATCGCACAATGCGATTAATATCATTTCTTTCATTTCCGTATGCGGAATAACCATTGCCACAATGGCATTGGTATGTACCCTTTCTGTATTCAACGGATTTGAGGATATGGTATCTAAAATGTTCAACTCGTACGATCCCGACCTGAATATTTCGCCGGCAAAAGGCAAAGTCTTTGATAAAAACATCCCGGCTGTACAAAAAGCTATTCATTTGGATGAAGTCGCTATGGTGGTAGAAAGCCTGGAAGAGAACGCTTTGCTTAAATACGGAGACAAACAGGCTCCGGTGTTAGTGAAAGGCGTGTCTGATAATTTCAGCAAGGCTGTTGACGACAAAAAGCTGCTTGTAAAAGGGGATTTTAATTTCCGGCAAGGAGATATTGACTACGCCGCAATGGGCATAGGACTCGCTTCAAAGCTGGATGCCCACCGGGAGTTTATTACTCCGCTCGAATTATATGCTCCTATAAGGGATGTCAAAGTGAATTTAGCAAACCCTGCAGCTGCTTCCACGACTACCTATCTTTATCTGGACGGAGTGTTCAGTGTAAATAGCTCCAAACTCGACGAGAGCTTGCTCATCGTGTCACTGAAAGTAGCCCGTGAAACATTCCATTATGATGACAATCAGGTATCAAATCTGGAAATCAAGCTAAAAAACGGAACCTCATCCGAGAAGTTGAAGAAAAAGATGCGGGAGATTCTGGGACCGGACTATCTGGTACAAGATCGCTTTGAGCAACAAGAAAGCACATTTAAGATGATGCAGATCGAGAAATGGGTAACTTTCCTCATCTTGGCATTCATTGCCATCATCGCAATATTCAATGTAATCGGCTCGCTGACCATGCTGATTCTTGAAAAAGAGAAAGACATTGCGACCTTAAGAAGTCTGGGAGCGCGAAACAATGTGATTGCCGGCATCTTTTTGGTAGAGGGATGGATGATATCCTTTGCCGGAGCAGCATTCGGGATTATTTTAGGAGTCGCATTATGTGCCTTGCAAGAGCATTTCGGGTTGTTAAAGTTAGGCGGAGACAGCGAACAATTTATCATCAATGCTTATCCGGTGAAAGTGCAGCTGGCAGACTTGCTGATAATTTTCTCAAGTGTTGTGTTTGTCGGATTCCTAACCGTCATTTTCCCGGTAAGAAGTTTAAGCAAAAAACTTTCCCTAATGTAAATATTTCTTCACAGAAAAGGCTTGTTTTCACCCTAATGAAAAGTCTACTTTACAATACGCATTATTTTGAAACTCAGTTGCTCTTTGTTTATGAAACAGCATCCTCTCAGAGGCGTTTTTTTTAGGCGTTGAGTTGGGCAATCGCAAAAAAAATAGTATCTTTGTGTGCCTTAAAAAAGGAAAGGTTTTACAACAAAAAGCTCCGTCTTTTTGTGCTCATACTGAGGATTCAAAGAGGAATATTCATAAATTGGAATTTTTTATTTTTAACCAATAAAATTATAACAAAAATGATTAAAGTAGGTATTAACGGTTTTGGACGTATTGGTCGTCTTGTTTTCCGTGCAGCTCAAAAGAGAAATGATATTCAAGTGGTAGGTATCAACGACCTTATCGATGTTGAATATATGGCTTACATGTTGAAATATGACTCCATGCACGGTCAATTCGATGGTACTATCGAAATTAAAGACGGTAAATTGGTTGTTAACGGTAACGCTATCCGCGTGACTGCAGAAAGAAATCCTGCTGATTTGAAATGGAACGAAGTTGACGCTGAATACGTAGTTGAATCAACTGGCTTGTTCTTGTCAAAAGATAAAGCTCAGGCTCACATCGAAGCAGGCGCTAAATATGTAGTGATGTCAGCTCCTTCAAAAGACGACACCCCTATGTTCGTTTGCGGTGTTAACTTGGATTCTTACGTAAAAGGAACTCAAATCGTTTCTAACGCATCTTGTACTACTAACTGTTTGGCTCCTATCGCTAAAGTATTGAACGACAAATTCGGTATCACAGACGGTTTGATGACTACAGTTCACGCAACTACAGCAACTCAGAAAACAGTTGACGGACCTTCAGCGAAAGACTGGAGAGGTGGACGTGCTGCTGCCGGCAACATCATCCCTTCTTCAACTGGTGCAGCTAAAGCAGTAGGTAAAGTTATCCCTGAATTGAACGGAAAATTGACTGGTATGTCAATGCGTGTTCCTACTTTGGATGTTTCTGTTGTTGACTTGACAGTGAATTTGGCTAAACCAGCTAAATACGACGAAATCTGCGCAGCAATGAAAGCAGCTTCTGAAGGCGAATTGAAAGGTATCCTTGGATATACTGAAGATGCAGTTGTTTCTTCTGACTTCTTGGGAGATGCTCGTACTTCTATCTTCGATGCTAAAGCAGGTATCGCTTTGACTGACACATTCGTAAAAGTTGTATCTTGGTATGACAACGAATGGGGTTATTCAAACAAAGTGCTTGAACTAATCGTAGCAATGAAAAAAATCAACGGATAATTCCGATTGAGAAATATAACAAAAAGCGCCTCTTTCGGGGCGCTTTTTTTACATCGATAACTTTTAAACAAATAAAGCCTATCGGTGTTTTATAGACAACTTCCTCGCAAAAGATACTACGGCGAAATGCCATCTTCCATCATGTACTCAAGGAGAGATTTTTTCCGGTCTGAAGATGTATCGTTTCAACGACGAAGAAGAGAATACTATATTCCAGGCATTAATTTATTATAAACTTATTGTTAGTTGTGCTGTATGAAAAATTGCAGAATCCTATTTTCAATTATTCTTTTGCTGTTGACAGTGCATACTGTTTCAGCTTACGATGTCGTCGGACACAGAATTGTAGCAGATATCGCTTACCGGAATTTGTCGGACGAGGCGCGCAAAGGAGTAGACAGAGTACTGGGAACAAGAGGAATCATATACGAATCTTCCTGGCCCGATGAAATAAAAAGTGATAAGTCTTACGAATATAGTTACCAGTGGCATTATCAGAATTTGCGCGAAGGAATGACCGATCAGGATCTTCAATACCTGCTGAAACACCCCGCAAATGAAGGAGAACATCTGTTTTTGGCTATCCAAAGTATGGAGACCCGCTTGAAACAGAACAAAAAGGACTCGGTCGCTCTGAAATTTCTTGTACATTTCATCGGCGATCTGCACCAACCGCTTCACTTAGGACATGCCGGCGATTTGGGCGGCAACAAAGTTCCCATGCGTTGGTTCGGCCGCGATAGCAACATCCATCAGATATGGGACGGCATGCTGATCGACTACCGAAAGATGTCTTCTTCGGAATATGCTCAGTATCTGGAGGACAAATTCGGCCCGCAAAAGGAGACATTCAAAAAATACACTATCTTTGATTCTGTGAAAGCAGCCTATACGCTTGCCGGCGATATCTATGCCTACGACATGAGCGACAACAGCCCGTATCATTATGCATACCGTTTCATGGGCAATTTGGATACAATGCTTTACAGAGGAGGAATTCAGCTAGCCAATATCCTGAACGAAATCTATAAATAAAAACAGATAATAATTCTCTCCGGAAGTGTCGGAAATAAATCTTAGTAACAGATATTTATGATAAAAGTGATTATTTATCTTCTGGTGGCTGCTTTGTATATAGCCGGTAATGTTTACCTTGTTCAGAGAGTCAGTCAGATGCTACCCTCCTACTCGTATGCAAAATTTGCCGTTATATTGTTGGTGATTGCAGGTGTGCTCTCTTTCGTCTTATACATGTTTATGCATGACGTTATGCCATTTGGACTAACGAAATTTTTGTACTTTGCAGGCACCACCTGGATGACTTTTTTCCTCTATCTGTTCATTATTTCTCTTATTAGTTCGCTCATTATTCTCATCAATAAATTCATTCCTCTTTTTCCGAAAGATGCATTGACGAATTACACACAGGACAATGTAATAAGCCTTGTTCTGGTAGTGGTGTTTATTTCGATGCTACTGGTGGGAGGCTATCTGAAGTATTTGTGGAAAAAACAGGTGGTAATACCCATTACATTGGAAAAGAAAATCCCCACCGATTCTATTCACGGCGATACGATTCGTATTGTGGCACTCACCGATCTGCACTTGGGTTACGGCATCGGATCTTCAGAATTGGACGAATGGGTACGGCAGATCAATAACGAACAACCTGACATGGTTCTGATTGGAGGTGATTTGATTGATATATCGGTGAAACCTCTTTGGGACGAATCGATGCAGAAAATATTGCAGCAGATAAATGCACCGATGGGAGTATATGCCTGTCTGGGTAATCACGAATACTATGCGGGAGCGGAAAAGAGTGCAGAGTTTATGAAAGCGGCTAATATACATTTATTGAGAGATGCCGCAACACTTGTCGACAGCACATTCTATGTTGTCGGTCGTGACGATGCCACCAATCCTCATCGTAAATCCTTATCGCAGTTGATCCAAAAAATAGACAAGTCAAAACCGATTATTCTGCTCGACCATCAACCTTCACATCTGGATGATTCGAAAGCAAACGGAATCGATTTGCAAATATCGGGACATACACACGAAGGACAAATCTGGCCCTTCTCTCTATTGACCCGTGCAATTTATGAAAACGCACATGGATTCGTAAAAAAAGGGAAAACAAATATCTATGTTTCCTCGGGAATGGGAATCTGGGGCGGCAAATTCAGAATCGGGACACAGTCGGAATATGTTGTTTTCAATCTGATAGGGAAAAAACCTTCGGAAGAAATCGCCGACAAGAAACTAAATGGAAGTAGCACCAATTTTTAAATATTAAATATACACGTGAATGAAAGGGATAAAAAACCTGCTTTTTGATTTTGGAGGAGTAATTGTCGGACTAGATAAAAGTGCGGCTGTTAAGCGCTTTAAAGAAATCGGAGCACACGATATCGATAAATACTTGAATGAATATCGTCAAACCGGTATTTTTTTGGAACTGGAAGAGGGGAAAATATCTCTTCCAGAGTTTCATGAAAAGTTCCGCCTAATTTTCGGACAGCAGATAACAGATCAAGAGATTGACTCGGGATGGATGGCTTTTCTTACCTATATCCCGGCTTACAAACTTGAACTGCTGGATCAGCTACGTACACAATACCGGGTTTTCCTGTTGAGCAACACCAATCCGGTCATTTCCCAATGGGCACACTCTTCTTCATTTTCGCCTTCGGGACGAAGCATAGATACTTATTTCGAAAAATGCTATTTATCATTCGAAATGGGATGCGCCAAACCCGAACCTGCTATCTTCGAGCAAGTACTCCTGGATGCGGGAATTAAAGCAGAGGAAACTTTGTTTCTGGATGATGGACAGAGCAACCTGGAAGCGGCTGCCGGGTTCGGATTCAAAACCTATCTGGTGGATCAGGACGAAGATTTGCGAAAAGTATTTGAATAAATAACACAGATAACAAAGAACGTGCAGTTAATTGATTTTGATAATTTGGAGGCCTTGCCTTCTTTAGTGGCCACTGTCGGATTCTTCGATGGAGTACATGCCGGACATCGCTTCCTGATTGAACAGGTACGGTCGTATGCCCGCGAAAAAGGGCTGGCATCAGCTGTCATTACATTTAAGGAACATCCTCGCAAAGTTCTTAATTCCAACTTTGTTCCGGAATTACTCAATACTTTTCAGGAAAAAGTTAGCCTTTTGGCCGAAACGGGCATCGATTATTGCGTAGCGATCAGTTTCACAAAGGAAATGTCACAAATGCCGGCTCAGGATTTTATCGCAACAATACTGAAAGAGCAATTGCATGTTTCTTCTTTGTTTGTCGGCTACGACCATCGTTTTGGCTACAATCGCGCAGAAGGTTACTACGATTATAAAAAATACGGCGAAGAAGTCGGTATCGAAGTGATTCAGGCAAAGGAATTCAATCCCTCTCTGCACATCAGTTCTTCACATATCCGTAAATTACTGGAATGTGGCGAAGTGCAGAATGCAGCGAAATTATTCACATACAACTATATGCTTTCAGGGATCGTCGTAGAAGGGTTCAAAGTGGGACGAACAATCGGCTACCCAACGGCAAATGTGGATGTGACCGATCCCGAAAAAATCATTCCGGCCAACGGAATCTATGCCGTTTGGGTCTCCCTGGAAAATCATTCCCGAAAATACAAAGGCATGTTGTATATCGGAAACCGACCTACACTCTACAACGATGGCAAACGAAGCATCGAGGTCAATATATTCGATCTGGAAGGAAATCTTTATTCGAAAAAGATAATACTGGAATTTGTCTCTTTCGTACGGGGAGATCATCATTTTGCATCCATCACAGAACTGACCGAACAAATAACCCGTGACAAAGAAGTGGTACTCGGAATTATGAAATAACAGAGCTTGACACTGTGATAAATAAAAGGATATGTCTTTTTGAGATGTATCTTTTTTGCTTTTCGCCCCTACCGGCCACCGCCGTGCGTATCCGCATCTATATTTCAAATTCCCCATATTCCTATCATCTGCCTTCCGTTATTGTTATACGCACCAAACATCAAAAACATTGCCTGCCTATTGTAGGGGCGAATTGAATTCGCCCGGTGACCGTCGGTTTGCCCAAATGATGTTACGCAGGTATGGTTCGCCCATTTGAATATCAATTCATCCGTCCATATCATGCATGCGTTCACATATTATGTATATGTATGTTTTTTTGTATTGTCGGATATGATGCGTTTGCGCTGCCGATTTTGTTTTGCGGTTATTATATTACGATTATTATTTTGCGGGCGAATTCAATTCGCCCCTACGCATCACCGCTGTAGGTATCCGCAACCGTCATTCATCAACCATTAACCATCATTCCAAATATTGCCTGCCCATTATTACCATCACCACCATGCATATCCGCATCTATATTTCAAATTCCCCATATTCCTATCATTTGCGTTCCGTCATTGTTATACGCACCAAACATCAAAAACATTGCCTGCCCATTGTAGGGGCGAATTGAATTCGCCCGGTGAATCGTTGGAATATATTTACATATTCCCTATAGAGGAAAATATAGCAATAGAAAAATAATATCGTATCAATGAAACCTCTACGAGGTTTGAGGTATATATGTTATATTGCCTCATTTTCTATTGCAATGAATCGCCTACGGCGAAAAGCAGTAGAAGTTGTAATAGAGGGAAATAAGGAAAAATCGATGGAATAAATATAGGGAAGAGAATAAATGATTAAAATAAAAAATATCCCGTTTAGAATTTCCTATCAATAGAAAATAAAATAGCAGACCGAAATAATATTTCCCGTAGGGGAAACATCGCAATAGAAACAAAATATTGATTCGGAATACATACGCCGTAGGCGTTTCCTGAATAAAGGAAACTCTCCATTTATTTAGTACCACAGTACACATATAGTATATAGCTACATTTTTCATGGAAATCACCCGTACTGATCGGGGATCCGGTACAGCGTTGATCCCATACCCTGTACAGATCCGACACCATGACTAGCGTTAGTCCAATGCTATGACTAGTCTTAGTCCAATGGTCTGACTAGCGTTAGTCCGATACCAGGACTAGCATAATCCCAGATCCTCGCCAACCTAGCTCGCGCGAACTTCCCAGACTGTGGATTGTAAATGATAGGTATTTAATCTGTTCTACACTAGAAAAAAAGCAAGCCTTCGGGCTCTTAGCGAGAGGCTTGCTTTCTGATTTGGCTGAAGAACCAGTCGTCAAAGAAACTTCGTCTTTTTGACAATCTAAACTCTTCCAGCATCCTTCCCTGCCTCCCGGCAGAAAAGGACAGAAACTACAAAAAATTAATTTGTCCTCCGATACTGTCACAGCATCTGAAGGGAGAACGAATTTGCATTATAAAAACAAAGCGGTCGGGATAACATACTGCATTTCTCCCAAAATGCACCGACCGATATGCTGTTTTCCAAGCAATGGAATTTACTTCGCTTTATTGTACATTATATATATATGGGCAATTCACCCGCAAGGAAACAATTTCGGTATTACACAGACATCGCACAACAGATGATTAAGCGACAACATTACACAGGCAATCAAAAAGGTTCTATAAAAAAGAGATGGGGTTAAATACCGCTTCTGCCTGGTTTTCGCCTTCCTCCCCTGCACCCCGACCTTTCGAACAACTGAAACACAGCGTACTCTCCGTACTTTTACCTATTTCTCAGGCGGCGAATGCATTCAAACAACCCGACATCGCTGGTTATAGCAAATGCTTATCTGAATTCAACTCCTTCCGGGAGAAAGTACTCCCACTTTTCAAATGCGTGGGTTCGATTCCCTGCTTCAAAAACCATGTATAAAGTTCGGAAGACAGCCTGCTCCTTGATACTACCGGATGTACTCGTTTGCATGTTATACAAATACCGGACTTCAATAACGACACGCTATCCCCGTCCAACAACATGCCTCAAGTCAACACTTCAAGGTTTTACTTCTCACCTAATCTTTACAAATAGAGCAACCCCTCAACGCACCATCGCTATTACTTAGCTATGCATCTGATAGACAATGCATTTCCGCGATCAGAGGTATACAGATTCGCTCCCGTCTGGCTCTGAAGCAGGTAGTATGCCGCATCACCAGACTGCACACTAC
Source organism: Dysgonamonadaceae bacterium (assembly GCA_047605645.1). GTDB lineage: Bacteria > Bacteroidota > Bacteroidia > Bacteroidales > Dysgonomonadaceae > UBA1309. The sequence goes on from JASGFJ010000066.1 coordinate 17,558, forward strand.
TCCAGTAGTAGCCGAATTTGCCTCTGTAGTCCAACACTCCATTACTTTGATAACGATAACCGGCAGCCGGCAAGAATAGCAGTTCGCCAAATTTACGACCGGTACTGTAATTGCCGGCAGAGCTAGTCCAGTTGCTGCCTATCGTAGTTTGCGGATTCAAAGAGGTATTCACAACCCCTTTCCACTCAATATCGGTGGGTACACGATAACCGTTTGAGCAAGGATTGTTGTTAATCAAATCCCAGTCAGCAGAGGTCGTTTGGAAAGGTTTACTCGCCCAATTCGTAATAACACCACTACTGGCCTGGTCTTCGGCCCTGGTTAAACAAGGCACATTAGTACCCCATTTATATCTTGCCCCATGTAAACCTGCAGCCGGAGTAAAGGGATCGAGTGATGTATTAGCTCCCAGATTGTAACAGCTGAACACCCGCCACGGAGTAGCAGAAGCATCCACCTTCGCAGCACAATAGCTGATTTGCTTTGCTTTGAGGGTATACTTGTAACCGGGAAGTGGAGCAGCACCGGTGGTTAAACTCAACGACAGGTTGTGTTGATGGTTATTGTTTGCTGTGTAAGCCAGCTCCATGTAATTGGGGAAGGCCACACTCAGAGGTGCATTGTTTGTATAGGCATAAAACGAGACACTTGATGTGTTGGTATTGATAGGAAATGTCAAGGTGCGAGGCACTGCCGTACCGCTTGGGCTTAAGGTTCCTGTCTGCAAATCGAGATTTGCATCATACAGATTGTTAGCTGTTCCCGAACTAAGACTCGTTATTTCACTTCCGATACTTGCATTTACGGCTGCCACAGACGACCCATTCGCATCCTGGCTTTTATCTAAAATCAATTCGGAAACATCCAATGTGGCGGTGATAAAACTGTATTTGTGTGAAAAGGTAATGGCTACATTAACCAATCCGGTGCCGGCCATCGAAAGAGAACCGGAGTGGTAATAAAGCAAATCCACATCACCGCGAATACCCGCGAGAGTCGGATTTGTAGCGCCCACAGAGGGTGGTGTAGGCAGATCTCCGGCATTCGTGGTGTTTACGGAATAGGCAATGATTGAATGAGTATCTCCGTATGTAGGGTATATATCCACCGGAATGGTACCCGCTTCGGCCTGAACAACCTGATCCACCTTGCCTGCTGTCTCATTGTAGATAATAATTACATATTTCACTCCGGCAACCATGGATGTGGCACGAGTCTGGGAAACCGGATTCCGCTTAAAAGTAGCAATAGTCATCAATCCGCCCTCTTTTTCGGAAGGAATAAAGGTGCGCTCACCGGCAGTCTCCGAACGAAGTTCGCCCCCATCAC
>JASGFJ010000067.1:0-18459 GCA_047605645.1 Dysgonamonadaceae bacterium
AAAGATATCATTCATACTTCATTTTTTATAAGACATAGTAAAATAAAGAAAAAAAGCTATAAACTCCTATCGCAAAAACAATTAACAATCCCATCAATTTGGCTTCTTATTACCCGCTATTTGGGAGGAATTGATTGCTTCAACTATTAAATTTACCGAGTTCTCGATTCCAAGCGATGAGGAGTTTATGACAAGATCATATTGTCCGGCATCGCTCCAGTTTTTGCCTGTATATTGCCAATAGTGGTTGGCCCTTACTTTATTAATTCTATTTATTTCCTTTGTTGCTTTCTCTTCGTCGTAGCCAAATTCGGCCATTACCCGATGGCGGGCAAAACCAATATCCGATACAATAAAAAGTTTAAGGCAATTCGGGTAATCCTTTAAAATTTGGTTCGCAACACGGCCAATAATAACACATGATTGTTGACTGGCCAAGTTACGTATGATTTGGCACTGAGCGATGAAGATTTTATCATCTTCGGACAAATCTATATATGCAGGAACTTGTCTGTCTGTAATAATATGTTCAAGTAATTTTGAAGTCGATATATTCTGCTCCATTTGCCTGACAGTAGCCGGGTTCAGTCCTAATTTTTTTGATGTCTCGGTGATGATTTTATTATCATAAAATGCAATACCAAGCTTTTTTGCAAGCTGCAGTCCGATTTCATGACCTCCACTGCCAAATTCTCGTCCGATTGTTATTACAAATATATTTTTATTGGCGACTTCTTCGGCACATTCACTCAAGTAAGTTGTCTCCTTGTTGACCAGTATAACATCAAGCCAGTTTAATCTAAAAGAGAAGAAGCGAACCATTATTCCGACGAACACCATTGATACTAAGGTTGCAACTCCTACCATATTCCATTTCCACGCGTGGAAAAAGAAATAAGTGAATGCAGTTCCGATAACTACAAGTGCGATGTCGTTGTAAATCTTAGCTTTTCCAAAATCAGATCCGGAGACCTTTGATAGTGCTACACAAAAGCCTTCTCCGGGTAACAATAAGGCGTTACAGCGCACTTCGCAAGCAATACCAAAACCAAGTATAGTACATGCTGCAAATAACTGGAATATTCGCAATACATACCCCAATGCAGAGTTGTCCCAAACACACCAGGATGTCAATAGCATTGCCAGATCGATAAACATACCGAATAGAAAACCTGTAACCATTTGCAGCAGTTGAATTTTTTTGAAATTCTTCCTGAGTAATACAATCTGAAGCAATATAAGGATTGTATTCATGCAAATGGTGTACTGCCCTATAGTCCATGATGGCATTATAAATGTCAATCCGAAAATGTTGATGTCGATCCCCTGAGCAAGGCTCCACACATAAGGCAGTAAGGAAATAGGAGAAGAACCCAGATCAGAACGCAAGGTCAATGCGACACCAATGGACATTATGAACAAAGATGCCGCAAATGTAGTATACCTGCGTAATATTACCTGAATAGTGTTTGCGTTGTTATTCACGGTTGAGCTTACCGGCTTTGATGTCATCAATCATTCCTTTATAAGGAGCTTGAGAAATAATTTGGTCATTATTAATCCCTTCGTTTTTAGCATAAGTGATCGTTGCAAATTCAGGGACCACATGTTTCGGATATGTGCTGTATTTTTCACGGCTTTCTTCCATCAAAGGAATGAAATCATTCTGAAAACAAACTGTTATTTCAGGATGTTCATGTACCCATTTCGGGAAAAATATGATACCATGCAGCCTTTTGTCTTTCGGCATAAAAGCAATGCTGACATCCGTTCCGGTGGGTTCTGTCCACGATATTTTATAAACATCCTCTGTTAGTTTTACTAAATCTACTTTTTGGTCTTTTACCCAACGTCCGCCCACCATGCCACTATGAATTCTGTAATTGATAGTGTTTTCGTTTTTAACATAAAGTTCATATTCCCATCCATTTTCATACGTATATATGAAGTGAGAACCAATAAATTTATCCATCTTATTTTCTATTTTTTTATTGCAAAGGTAGGCGAAAGCAATGCTTGCGATGTTATCTGAGAGAATCTATCTTATTTGTCTGTAAAAGTCAAAATAGTTATTTTTGTGCTTATGAATGAGTTTATCAAAATTGAGAAATCTCAAAATGAATTTTATTTTTCTTGTTACACTAAGTTTACGCAAAGAGAATTGTACGAGAAGCACTATAAAATTATCAAAATCATAGCCGGGACAGCCAACCTCTCTAATAATAAGACAAATATAACGGCAAGAGCAGGAGACTTTGTGTTTGTCAATCAAGGAGGCTTCTCCAGAATCCGTATGTTTCCCGAGGAAAAAGAGCCTTTTAAATTATTGTGCTTGAATTTTACAGATAACTTTTTAAAAAAATGTGTGAAGAACAAAATTCATCTTTCTGCGGTGAAAAACAGGACAGGAGCATTCGAAATGATAGAATCAAATATAATGCTCGAAGCTTTGTTCTCATCCCTGAATGTGTATGCAACAAATAATAGTGCTATGGATATGGTTACTATAGATATGAAGTTACGTGAGTGCATACATGTCCTGTCACAAACCAATCCTCATCTGTTGAATGAAATGCTATGCCGGCAAACAGGCAAACGGTTCGATTTAAAGGAATTTATGGACAACAACTATATGTATAATGCTCCTTTAGTACACTTTGCTGAACTGTCGGGAAGAAGCCTGTCGTCATTTCGACGAGAATTTCAGCAGTTGTATGGATTAACCCCCAATAAATGGCTGATGAACAAAAGGCTTGAAGTGGCTTATTTAAAACTGTCAGAAATGGGATGTAAAGCTTCTGATATCTATCTGGAATTAGGCTTTGAGACTTTGTCGCACTTTTCACGCAAGTTTAAAGAACAATACGGTATTTCTCCCTCTAAGCTATACTGATTATATCAAGATATAGATCGTCAGGTTTTAAATAGAAATTAAAAAACCAAATGATAGCTAAAAATACAATTACTATTATGTACATTTATTGGATAATAAAGTGCTCTTAAATATAGTGAGGAAATTAAGCATACCGAATAAAAAATATGGTTTACAAACAGTTACCTATTGAAAAAAAATAAAACGCCACATCACATATTGATTAATAGCATATAAGGCATTTTATCTATGTCCTGCCAGCGAGCTTTTCAAAACAAACAACTTGTACCTTGCTAAGAGCGCAAATAAACAAGCTAATGAACTTTGTTCGGGCTAAGTTTAAACTTTTACCGAAGTATTCAACCGGGATTGAGGTTAAATCACTATTTTTGTGTGAAGCCTTCGTTTTCATGTTTGAGTAAAATCCGCCAAGATCTTTTTCTCATAAAGCACTGAAGACAAAGGCATTACCCAAATAAAGCAACAATTATTTTGCTGAATATCAAATAATTATATCGCCATATAATTTTTGTCATGTACTAAAATGAGATTTATTTATCTTTGATTTTTCGCAGATTTATTAATCACCAAAACATAATGACTCGGAGATTCCCTATATTTATTATTCTTATGCTGGCTATTGTATGCCATGGTGCATCACAGACTAACAGAAACGATTCATTGCTGAGAGTATTAGATAAGGTGATCCTGGAAAAAGAAGTATATGTAACCCAAAAAGAAAATAGGATCCAAAAACTGAAATTAGAACTCTTGAATCAGCAGACTACTGAACAACAATACTACATTACATCAAAACTAATAGAAGAATATACTGCTTATATTTCAGATTCTGCCTTTACTTACATTGACCACAATAAATCATTAGCAGCAAAAACCGGAAAGGTAGAACTGTTCGTATTAAATGAAATTACATACAGCGAACTTCTGTCATCTGTCGGACTCTTTACCGAAGCCAAAGAGATTTTAGATTCAATAGACGAAAGTACTTTGAACAATGATGTAATGTTAATCAAATACTATTTAGCCCAAGAGCTCTATTATTCCTGCCTATATGACTATAATCAGAATGAGCGTTTTTCGATAAAACTCAAGGACAATATTGTACATTATTACAAAAAATTATATCATCTTCTACCTGATAACGTTCCGTTGCACTATTTGTATAAATACAGGCTTGAAATAGTGAATAAAGACTATGACAAGGCAATAGTAAGTATACAGACGTATAAAAAGATACTACCTCAAGATTCGCGGAGTCAAGCTATTTCAAATTACCTGTTATCGGAAGCATACAGAATGAAAGGAGATCTTGATGAGCAGCAAAAATATTTGATTTTATCTGCTATCGAAGATATAAAATCGGTGACAAAAGAAAACCGGGCTATATTCGGTTTGGCTAATATCTTGTATTCAAAAGGGGATATCCGTCGTAGTTATAGGTATATTCAGTCAGCGATGACAGATGCTAACTTTTACGATGCCAGGTTCCGCAATGTACAGATAACAAAAATATTACCTATTATAGAGAAGGCATACGAACAGCAAATAGACACACAAAATATACGTTTGCAGTATCTATCCGCAGGTATTGCCGTTTTTTGCATTATACTTCTTTCTGTTGCGATTGTAATATACAAACAAAGCAACAAACTAAAGAAAACGCGCTATGAATTGCTCGATTTGAACAGCAACTTGAAAACGATGTCGGAGAATCAAAAAGAGCTAATAAAACTCCAGAAGCAACTCAACGAAGAACTGGAACTGAAGAATAAACAAATAATTCAACAATCCCATAAGCTTTCTGCTGCAAACCAAGTAAAAGATGAATATCTGAAGCAGTTTCTTCAAATGTGTGCCACATATATAAAAAAATTGAGCGAATATCAAATCAACGTGAATAGGAAAATAAAGACCGGGCAAATTAACGATTTATTGAGGACAACATCTTCAACTCAGTTTATAATTAATGAAAAAAAGGAATTGTACCAAAAATTCGATCAGGCATTTTTGCACCTTTATCCCGATTTTATCTCTCAACTCAACTTACTTCTTAAAGAAGATGAAAGATTTCCGTTAACAAATGGCACAATATTGGATAATGACTTAAGAATATTAGCTCTAATAAGATTAGGTATAAAGGAGAGTTCGCAGATAGCCTCTTTTTTGGGATTTACTTCTCAAACGATGTATACTTATCGCACAAAATTGCGGGACAAAGCAATAGATAGGGACAATTTCGATGAAAACATTATGAATATAAACTCTGCAAACGTCTGAGTTAGTTTTCTGTTTTTATTTAGTAACGCACTGATATTCAAACCACACATTTACTTAACAATCTAAATCACATCTTAGCAAATACATATAATACGACCATGGCAAATTAACTTTGTCATAAATCAAATTATATGTCACCATGGGAAAAAATAGAACAAGAGCAATGTATGTTCTTTTATCGTCCACCTTATTTATCAGTCCTATTTATATTTCAGCTCAAAATAAAATAACAGCTGATTCTATAAAAATAAAAAAAGAAGAAAAAACGGTACTACTCAATGCCACCGATGCAAACAAACCTCGTGAAATACCTATCGGATTACCATCTGAAGATGTAAATGTTTATGAAAATGGATTACCGGTTGTTTATTCATCTTCGCTTCATAATGTAGCAACACATTGGCGATCAGAGTCGAGTCTCGGATCAGTAGGGATAATCAACCCAACCGAATCTGCTATCACAACCGGAAATATAGCCTATGCTGTCAGTTCCTTCTCTCGTTTAGGAACAAAAAAGTTTGAAGGAATTGTCAATTACAACGGAAACCACTATGGACTTCAACAATTTGATATGAGTATGTCCGGGTCTTTAACTAAAGATTGGCTTTATTCAGGCAGTATATATCAGAATTTCGATCCGGGAGCATTCCAACTGAGGTTTACAGATTTTCAAGACCGTATGCAAATTTATAAGGGAGCAGTAACAAAAAAGGTTGGTGAAAAAGGAGAAATAAGTGTTGTTTATAAATATACAAATGATTCTAGGGCAGGCTATTTAAGTTGCAAAGCACCTTTTATATATGTGGGGGACGGAAGTGTAAAGGAAGTTCCAAACTTCGATTTGGGAACATCTTCCTATCTGCCGGAAGACGGGGTTATGAAGTATCGCGATTTACTTTCAGGGAAAGAATATACGACCAACTTTCGTGACGGAATGACCAGCTTTGCAAATGATGTCACACTATTGGGAAATTATAAATTCAATAACACTCTGAAATTGAATTGCAGCGGAAAATATGCACATGCTAATATCAAATTCACAGATGTTGGTGGTTTTACAATTACCGATATTCTCAACGGTATAGAACAAAATGCCGACGGAACCCCGAATACAGGAAATACCAAAATGTATTATGACACCGACGGACAACTATTTTCGGGTAAAAAACAAGGGGGAGCCGCTTATTTCCATATAGGAAAAACAGATGAGATTCTCTTTACAGGAGAGTTGACAGGTAGGCTTCAAGACCATAAATGGCGCATTGGGCTGAATGAATGGTATTATAAAGCATCGTATCACTCAAATACCACAGTATTTGACAGAACTGTTGAGAAATATCCGTCACTTATAGCTCATAAAGAAAACAACACTGGCAGCATGCAGTCATATTATAATTATAACCTTGTGGCTTCCGAGTATTACGATGGATATGAAAATCGCTTGGCTGCTTATTTTTCAGACGAATGGAAACCTGTCGAAAGATTGAAACTATATTACGGCGGACGCTTGGAATACTATAAAATAGACTTGGAAAGTTTACCATTTGACAGATATGCCGATTTCTATGTTGGGTCAACCAATGGCAACGGAGAAAAGATTGAACCCGTTTCCACTTCACGCAACAATCTCAATTATGCTTTTACATTACAGGCTGACTATAATTTATCCGATAATCTTAGTATAATGGGGGATATAACCCAGACTTCAAGCCGACCCCGCATTAACAATTATGCCTCTTCTGGCATTCCCGAGGACAAAGCGGTTAGGATATCATTGGCAAGAGGTGGTTTGTCGTTTAATAACAAATGGATCAAAGCAACATCTATGATTACGTTTATCAGTAAAAGCAATAATTATTCTTTTGTCAATATTAGTAATCCCAAGTTGAATACAGATTCTAAAACGGCTGCTTTCAACTATAATATTCAAACACTGGGATGGACAACAACGGTAGAGGTATCTCCACTCAGAAATTTTAACCTAAAGTATCTGGTGACTATTCAAAAACCGCAATACAAAGATTATGAAACAACAGTAACATTTGACAGTGACACCTATACTGTAAGTGCTACTAATAAAATAGTAACAGGTATATCCCGGGTGCTGATGGAGATAGAGCCGAGTTATGCTATAACAGAAAACTTAAGCGCGTGGATGAGTTTGCGCTACTTCGGAAAGCAATATGCCAACCTGACCAATGCATTATATTTCAACAGCCGTTGGGAAACATTTGTAGGCGTAAATTACACTGTGAACAAATATTTATCACTGAAAGCGTCTGTTGTTAATTTCCTGAATCAAACAGGAGCTACCGGAGATATAGCCGGTTCGGAATTAATATCTAAAGAAGATGCTTATAAATACAACAACTACTGGATGTCGGGAGATTATCTACGTCCTTTTACTGTAGAGTTTGGTGCTTCAATAAAATTTTGATAATTTATAAATATATAAATCATGAAAAAGAACATGTTATTAGTCTTAATTTTTCTTTCATTAAACTTATTGGGAATGCAGGGACAGAACAAGACACAATTGAAAGATTATAGTACAGGAAAAGAGTGGTTAAAGAAAGCTATCTTTTACCAAATATACCCTTCAACATTTCAGGATAGCGATGGTGATGGAATTGGCGATATAAAGGGGATTATCTCCCGATTGGATTATGTTAAGTCGCTCGGAGTAAATACTATTTGGTTTAACCCTTTATTCTCTTCCAATTTTCAGGATGGAGGGTATGATATCACTGATTTCTATAGCGTAGATAAACGTTATGGAACAAACGATGATATGGTAAAACTAATCGGCGAAATACATAAAAGGGGAATGAAAATATGCATGGACTTGGTTGCAGGGCATACTTCTGATAAATGTGAATGGTTTAAAAAATCAATGGAAGGAACAAATAATCAATACAGTGATTATTATATCTGGACGGATAGAATTCCAGATGAGGCAAATAATGTGCAAATTGATTTAGATAGAGGTATCTTAGCGAAAGAAAGCTACGTAAAGCTGCAAACTAAAAGGGGAAACTATTATGTTAAGAATTTTTTCGATTGTCAGCCTGCCTTAAATTACGGATATGCGAATCCAAATCCGAACAATCCATGGGAGCAATCTCCTGATGCACCCGGACCAAAGGCGGTAAGAAGAGAAATAAAGAATATTATCGCTTTTTGGATGGATAAGGGTGTTGACGGTTTTCGCGTTGACTTAGCATCTAGTATCGTAAAAAATGATCCCGACAAATTTGCAGCTATAAAAGTATGGCAGGAGATCTCCTCCTGGTTCAAACAATCTTATCCTGACGGCTTCTTAGTGTCGGAATGGAGCAACCCGAAAGAATCTTTTGCCGGAGGATTTGATATTGATTTTATGATGCATGCCGGAAAATATAATTATTCAAGCCTGTTTTTTAATAGAGATGCAGGGGAAGGAAAGCCTAAAAGCTGCTATTTTGATTTGAAAGGAGAAGGTGAATTAAAAACCTGGTATAATTTGTACATCGAGCAATATGCTGCGACAAAGGGTAAGGGTTATATTTCTTTTCCTACAGGAAATCACGATTTCCAACGTCTGAATTGTGATTCGAGAAATACTACGGATCAATTAAAAGTGGCTATGACTTTTTTCTTAACCATGCCGGGAATTCCATTTATCTACTATGGAGATGAAATAGGAATGAAACATATTTTAGACTTACCGAATGTAGAAGGAAGCCATATCGGCAATTATAAAAGAACCGGGAACAGAACCCCTATGCAATGGGATCAGTCTAAAAATGCAGGTTTCTCGATCTCCGATAAATTATATATTCCTATCGATCCAAGCCATGACAGACCTACTGTGTGGAATGAAAACAGAGAGGATAATTCATTATTAAACTACACAAGAATCTTAATCAACCTCAGGCAGACGATTGATGCTTTAGGAAATGATGGGGACTGGGCTTTATTGACAGAGTTAGATAAACCATATCCCATGGTATATTTGAGAAGTACCGATAAAGAAAAATATTTGGTGGTATTAAATCCGACATCGAAAGACCAAAGCATTGACCTCTCAAAACATCAAATAAAAAAGCTGAGTATATTGGTAGGTAATAGCAAACAAATAAGCTTCAAGGCAAATATAATTAAGATAAAAGCCGTTAGTGCTGTAATTTATAAAATAGAACCTTAACTGTTCATCAGAATGTTGCCCTGAGACTCCGCCTTGGGGCTATTCTCATTTTTTATTATGAACTATTTTTCTGGCTTTTGAAAGAAATACATATTTTGGCTGCGATAATAATCGAAAAGTGATTATTATCGCAGCCAAAATATCTTAAGTCAGAAAAAGAATGAATACTGCTTCAAGTATAAAAGATTCGATAAACCATTTAAATAAATTTTGCTATTGTCTTTTTGGTGATTTGCTTTATAGATAAGAGGTTTAAGTGTGTTGAATATAGATAGAAAAGTAGATAGTTTTCTACTATATTATATCTCCATTTACATAATTCACTAAATCATTAAATCCTATTACTGATAGCTTAAGACCTTCATCTAAGAATTCATCATAGTTTAGAAAAATATCATACATAGGAGCTTCATTTCTATTGTTACTAATGTTTAATTTGTGTTCCGAATTAAAGCAGTAAAAACGTCCCGACCATGAACCAAACTCATTAATATTATTTATTTCATAGTCCTCTAACTCTCCTAAATTAGAATTATCGTTACCATAAATTGAGCTTATTTGTTTGGTAATACTTTTAATATCATCCAATTTTATAATGTTATTTATTGTATAAAAAAATAGATGAGTTTGTATATCAGAATCAAACAATTTATTTTCTCCGAAAATCCGAATCTTGACTTTAGTAAAAATATTTAAGAATGGTTTGGGTAAATCAGTATTATAATCTATATACTTAATCTTTCCATCTTCCTCAGCTTTATACAATTGAATAGAATTTTCAATTATCTTGTTAATATCAAAGTTTAAATAATTAAGAAGAGAATCATTACGGCTAATGTTTGGTCTATCTATTATTTTCTTTTCATCAATGGATAATACAAATTGTTGTAATGGATTTATATGATATGTCAAATGAAGCGTATGTTTATTATTTATAGTCCACATTGTTTGGCATTCATCCCGAACGGAAGAGCAAAAGCCGTTTGCAATATTTTCAATTTGATTTATATCTTTGAAAGAATATCTTACTCTATTATCATACAAACCTATTCCCAGAAATTCATAAAGTATATTTGAAATATTAGTTATTTGCTCAATATCAGTTGTTGTGGTGTATAGAAAATATTGTTTATCTCCATTTTTATATATCTTATGAGCACAAGAATCAAACGCTTCAAATAGCTTTAAATTTTGTTTAATATATACAGCTATAACACCATTCTTTTTATCATTTGGATTATCATCAATGTATTTTGTTGCATCTGTAAAACAGGATAAGGACAGCTTTAATAATTTCAATATATTTACTTCTGAATCAGTATATAAATCTTGACAAAATGAAGTTAATGATAGGCTTTTATTTTTATCCTTTTTGAATATGTTGGTAATGCGATTATTAGAAGGGATAAAGTCTGAAATTACTTTTTGTTGAATTATCGGTTTTGAACCTGAAACATCTGCAAACTGATATTGCTTTATATCTTGTAACTTTGCAAATAGTTTCTGCTGTTTCTCGTTTGTATTCTCTGACAAATCGACAATTTCCCGACCTTTGAAAAATAAAGGAATTATATTGTTCTTTATTCCATCTAAAGAAACTAATATATATTTGTTGGGATTTTCCTCGATATCATTAAGGATAAGTTCATATTCGTTTCCAACTCCTCCTTTAAAGGCTTCCGCTTTCTCTTTATATCCCTTCGACAAAATAACAACGACCTTTTTGTAGTCGGTCATTGCTCTGTGCATCATTTTCTTGAAGTTAATTGCAGTTTCTTCCTGTATTAACATCTGGTCTATTTCAGCATTAAACCCGCTTTGCCTTAAAAAATTAGTGAATGATATAACTTTATCACAGTGGTTATCGTCATCCCAACTATATGTTACGAAAACTTCTTTATCTAACATTTATGATATTTAGTTTTATTAAATTCATATTCACAAATGTAATGATATTTATAAGTAGTAGTATCTTGAATATCCCAAAAGAAAACACCCAAATTTACATTTTAGGGTGTAAATTTGGGTATAAATCTTTAAACAACTGATTATCAGCATTATTAGCAGAGATAGAGGTCGGTGAACCTTCCCATCCATATAGCTTAAAGTCAATGCTTTATTTTTTCCAAACTTATTATCGGTAACGAATTAGGCACAAAATTCAGAACCCAATTTGTCCACCTTTGACCTATGCCTGTCTGCATATATCTTAGGTTCAAAGATACATATAAAATTCGTATCTTAAAAACATTTATCACTCAATGCTTTACCCTTAGTGCAAGGTGCAAGCTTATCTATATAGATACTTGCACCTTGCACTAGCAATTAATCAATGCGATTGAGATTGTCTTAATTTAAAATCATATCTTTGTTTTATGATAAAGCAGATAGAATCCATAAAAAGCTTTAGTAGTTCGATAACAGATAGACCTTCTCCTCTAAAAGAGTTTTACATCAACAAAAGAGAGGAAGTGCCTGTGCATTCGTGTCTATCATCATACCGCAGAGATTTTTATAAGATTTCTTTCATCACAAAAGGTACAGGAATTCTTACCTATGGGAATAACAAAGTAGACATTCAAACTAATACGCTAATTATCTCCAACCCCAATACACCTTTCTTATGGCAACCTACATCAGAAGAACAAGCGGGGTTCTTTTGCCTATTCACTTATAGCCTTCTTAATGCAAACCAGCATTCCAATTCCCCTTTGTACTCTCTTTTGAATGGCAGTGATTTTGTTTTTCCATTGAAAGGTGAAACAACATTATTTTTTCAAAGTCTATTTGAAAAACTGTATGCAAATGCTCAATCTGAATATATTTTAAAATATGATTTGTTTCAGAATTACATGCAAATCATACTGCATGAGATTGTAAAAGAGTTTGGGATAACTAATTTTGAAACATATAATTCTTCGGAAAGAATAAGTCGAAAATTTCTAAATTTATTAGAATCCGAATTTAGCATCAACTCTGTAAATACAGAGATTAAGCTAAAGACTCCAACCGATTTTGCCCAACGCTTGTCTGTTCATGTTAATCACTTGAATAGAGCATTAAAAGAGCATACTGAAAGAACTACCACCGAATTAATTACAGAAAGGATAGTTAGAGAAGCCCAATCTCTCTTATCATATACTGATTGGAGTATTTCGGAAATCACTTATTGTTTAGGATTCAAACACCCTTCAAGCTTTCAGTCTTTCTTCAAAAGACACACAAATCTATCGCCCAAAGAGTATCGAAAAACAATTATTTGATATACCTAACTGATTGTTTGATTCACCTAATTTTCTCATTCTTGATATTCATATTTTTGTTCTGATTAATTAAAAACAGAATAAATATGAACACATTAAAAGGATTAATACTATTATTGCTGCTTTGTCTTTTCACGAAAGCGACAGCGCAAAGTCCCCAATTATCCACTGAAATTTATCAGCTAAGAGAATATGCATTACAATCTCAGCATCAGGATAAATTCATGTCTAATTTCAGAAACAACACAATACCTATTATGCAGAGATATGGTTTTGAAATACTCAACTCTTGGACAAATGAAAACACTTTTTACTATCTTCTTAAATGGGATAGTAGATATACCATGCAAAAGCAATGGGAGCGATTCAAAGAAGATAAGGATTGGATTCTTCAAAAATCTCTATTTCAACAACAATATGGAGATGTAGTTATAGAAATTAATGAGCAAGTTTTAGCAAAGCAAAATTACTCTGTACAAAACAACGGGTTCGTTAATTTCAAAATTGGAAATATTGAATGCTTTGCACTATCTGATGGCTTCGTATCACTTCCTGCTCAACCATCATTAGCTCCTAATATTCCATCGGAAGTTTTATCTAATGAATTGAAGCGTAATTTTAGGAAAGATGGAACATTGGATTATCCCATCAATATTTTGCTTTTGAAAAAAGAATCTCGCTTAATTCTGATTGATGCTGGACAAGGTTCTACAAATAACAAAGATGCAGGTAAGTTAGTAAGTTATTTAGCATCTATTGGTGTTCATCCGCTCGATATTACTGATGTCGTTATATCTCATGCACATACCGACCATATAGATGGACTGATTAATAGTACAGGGAATTCTATTTATAGCAATGCCGATATTCATTTATCAAGAGTTGAATATGAGTTTTGGCAAGGATTGGATAACGATTTCGCCAAATCAATTAATAATGTTTTTGCAGTTGTAAAAAAACAATTAATACTTTTTGAGGATGGAGCAACTATACATAATTGCATTAAAAATGATATCGTTGCAGGACACACGCCCGGACATGTAGTCTGCACTATATTTTCAAAAAATGAAAGTCTTGTTGCAATCAACGATTTGGTTTTGGATGCTCTAATTTTGACTCATCCCGATTGGGGAAGCGGATTTGATAGTGACTTTGAAGGGGCTATTCCTATTAGAAAAAGTTATTTATCAAAACTACACGAAACAAGAGCTTTAATTTGGGGTAGTCATTTACCCTATCCAGGAATTGGGAATATACGAAAAATAGGCAAGGATAGTTATGAGTGGTGTCCTAAGTTTCTGTCTTATCCTACAATGATACCTTAATTCACAAGATACCATGAGAGGGCAAATTAATAATATATCGGAAAATTTACAAACCCTAATTCAAGAGAAAGAATTAGGGTTGTCTGATATTATCGAAGATGTACCTCCAATCATATCAATCTTGGAAGATAATTTTCTGAAACTTAAAGAAATTATTTCAAATTATGAGTTTCCCTCAATTCGAGAAGAAATAATCTTCTTCAAAGAAACTAAACCTCAATTGTTTTGCAAGTTGATTTACTTTAGAAAAATGTATCAATTGGAACTCAATCAGCCTGTTTCTTAAAATCAAGTAAGATGAAAATTTCGAGTAAGAGAGAGCAGAAGCAAAACTTGTTTTGTATTCTGCCGAACGGGAGAAATTTATGCAAGAAGTTAATCTGTATTATAGCAGTGTTGGGTTTGTGCCAGACTTTTAACCTGGCACACGCACAACGTTATCTGCCCGGACAAAAGGGAATCCAACTCACAGGCGGGATGGCAGACGGCTTTAAGAAGCCCGGCAAACCGGAATCGGCTTACTATTTCGGTGCTGCGCTTGCCACTTATACTAAAAACGGAAACCGTTGGGTAGTCGGGGCGGAATACTTCAATAAGGAGTATGAATATAAGAATGTAACCGTGCCTGTAAGCCAGTTTACAGGCGAAGGTGGGTATTATATCAAAATACTTTATGACCGCCGGAAAACGGTCTTTTTGTCCTTCGGGTTGTCGGCTCTTGCCGGATATGAAACAAGCAACTGGGGAAATAAGCTATTATATGATGGTTCTATACTACTAAATAAAGATACCTTCATCTATGGTGGAGCTAGTACTTTAGAACTAGAAACTTACCTGACGGACAGGGTGGTTTTTCTTATCAATGCTCGTGAACGTGTGCTGTTCGGTTCTTCCATCGGAAAGTTTCATACAGAGTTCGGCGTCGGTTTTAAATTCATAATAAATTAGTGCAATATGAAAAAGATAATCAGAAACATATTAATGTGGGTGTACTTGCTGGGAGCAATGCTGCTGGTGTTTTCTTGTGATGACAAGCTGGATATTCAGCAGGTTTACCCGTTCACTGTTACGACTATGCCCGTGCAGAAAAGCATCGTGATGGGCGAAACAGCGGAAATACGCTTCCAACTTCACAGGGAAGGTATTTACGAAGAAACAAAATACTTCATCAGGTATTTTCAACCGGATGGCAAAGGAATATTGCGGATGGCGGACGGAACGGTTTTCCTGCCGAACGATTTGTACCCGCTTTCGGGCGAAATATTCCGACTGTACTATACTTCTGCTTCCACCGACCAGCAACAAATTGACGTATATATTGAAGACAGCTTCGGACAGGTTGTACAACTAACGTTTGCTTTCAATAATGAGAATGACAAAGAAAAGCAGAAGGAATAAACGGATTTAGACAACTTATTGAAAAACACCTGATAAGTAATTTTGTTAGGTGTTTTTTTATGAGTATTTTTGCAGTAAAATAATATTGTATAAATAGAATAAAAAGTGAATATAGTTTACAGAACAAGGACATATATAGCTGCTGATTGGGATGGAGACAGTGATGCTGTTCAACAGTTACATAAATGGAACAACAGCAATTATTTCAATTTATCTTTTACTGATGCTCATGATCTAAAACAAGCACGAGACAGTAGCCTCAATTGCAGTATTAAGCGTTCCCTTGCGGAAAGGCTTGATGCTTCTAAAACATTTGTTCTTATTGTAGGAAGTAATACGAATAGCGTTAGAAGTGGAAGTTGCCAATACTGTAGTAGTAAAAATAGTTGGAATGGAAGTTGTGCGCGAGGATACTTTGTAGATAATCGTAGCTATATCGAATATGAGTGCGAAAAGGCTGTTCATGATAGGTTGAATATTGTTGTTTTGTATAATGCAGCCACAGTGGATAGATCTAAATGCCCCGATACAGTAAAATATATTGGCATTCATAAGGCTATGTGCTATTATCAAAGTGGACAGTATTATTGGGATTACCAAGCTGTGAAATCTGCTTTGGGTCAGTAGTTGGAGTTTAAAAACAAATAGATATTATGGGAAATCAAACGGGTAATTATTCGGCTTTTTATGTAAGTGAGCCTTTTAGTGAATCATCTTTAGGTGCTAATGCAACAAAAGATTTTCTTTATTACAATCTGCTTAGATCATGGAAGAGTAATGACAGCACGTTCCCTTTTAATAATTCGCATGATAAAACATATAATGTTCGTGATGGAAGCGATTGGGAGAAGACCCTAAAACCAAGATTAAGAGAAAGATTAAAGTGTTCAAAAAATATTATCCTTTTTCTCAGTTCTGTGACGAAAAATTCAAAAGCATTGAAAGAAGAAATAGATTATGGTATTAATACACTCGGCCTTCCTGTTATTATCATATATCCTGAATACAAAGATAAGCAATCACTGTTGACTCTTACAGGTAAATCATTAAAAAATAGTGTAAAGTCGCTTTGGGACAATCTACCTATTTTAAGAGATTCTAAATCAACGGTTCCAGTCCTACACGTTCCTTTAAGTAAGGATTTGATAAAGTCGGCTCTATCCAACTTGAAATTCATGATAAATAGCAAATGTGATCCAAATGATTATTTCTTTAAAATAAGCTAAAGATGAAAAAGGTTCCTCTCTATGACAAAAGAATACTGACAAAATTCTGGGGATATTTTTCTATAATTTCAGGTCTTATATCCTTTATCTATTTGTTTGATTTTCTTCCTGATGCATGTAAAAAATGCAATCTATGTATTGGCGTTTCATGTGTAATTATCCTTATTATCATTTATATTTCAATATGGATTTGCGTTAATAAATTGAAGAATGTGAAGATACAAATTGATGGAAGTAATGTGATTGTTAAGGAGGGTGATATATTTAAAGAAGATGGATATAAAGCTATTGGTTTTAATGAATATTTTGATACCCAGGTTGATAATAAGATAATCTCAGAACATTCCTTAAATGGAATTTTCATAAAATCCATATGTGACAACAATACAGAAGAGCTTGACAAGTATATAGCTGAGCAATGTGACGATGATGATATTTTAGAGAAAGAGAGTAATAGACAAAATGGAGGAAAGACAATAAAATACAAACTAAGTTCTATTATTGTTTACGAGGAATACTTATTGACAGCTTTTTCTAAATTTGATGATAAGAACAGAGCCTATTTAACCATGCCTGAATATGTAGAATTTCTCATTAATTTTTGGGATAGAGTCAATAGAATTTATGCTCAAAAAAATGTTTCTGTACCCATCTTTGGCTCTGGTATTACTCGAATAAAAGAACATAAAAATATTACTGATGAAGACTTGTTAAAAATAATGCTCTGGACGTTTAAGCTAAGCGAATACAGATTCAAATATCCAGCTAAATTAACAATTATTATACACAAAGACAAGATCGAAGAAATCAATCTATTAGATATTAAATCAATAGAAAAGGGATTATAAAAATCACATAGACAGATCACAAGTCACCTTTTTAAATGGCTTTTTGCTACTTTTTCTTCGCATCAGCTCATGGAAAAAGTAGCGGGCGGTAAAAAATCAGCCTGTTTCATATTTGTTTAAAAAAAAGCCATTCGTCTCGCGGTTTCCGGCACTCTTCCAGCGTTTTCGCTATCGTAGAGAAAAGTTCTCCATCCGTATGGCGATAATCATACTGAAAATATTCTGTTCCCCTGAACGCTCCCGCAATGAACGTTACATATTTTTCCTGTCCCAGCTCTTGGCCCGTGGACACTCCGTTTCTATTTAGTGATTCCAGATATTTACATAAAAAAAGCGAGTAATAAGGCAATGAAAACGGCAGCTATCAAAAAGCTATACAATACAGATACAAATAACCGCAGGATAAAGCGGATAATGAAAAACGCTATTATCAATATCGCCCATATACCCGCCGAAGTGGACAGAAAATAAATTACTGAAACCAGCAACCCCACCCAGAACAATAACCTGAATAAACCACTTGTTTTCATTGTAATGTGTTTTGTGGGCGGGTTTCCCCGCCCGGTGAATAATCAGGAAGCCCGAAAAACAAAACTATCTTCAAACCAGTAATCACCCATAAATAGGTCGCGAGCAAACTTCTCGTAATCAAAGTATGTTTTTGCGAACTCCGGCAGTTCGTATAACTCTTCTACAATTTCATAGGCGTAATCTTCTTCATCGTTATATTTGCCCTGAAAATCGTCCCTGAAAGAAGAAATAAGGTCGTTTGCATCATCGATCGATAGGTCGTGCGAACCGTGATTACACCACACTAAAAATGCTTCTTGCTCGTCTTCGCTTAAATCATCCATTGCATCCCGGATGTCGAAGAAATTTTCTGATAACCAACTTTCGCCGATTAATTCATCCGGTATATTTTCCCAGTCCTGAAACATATATTCCGGGTCTTCTTCGTCTGCGTGTAACTCCTTACAAGCTTCGTAAAACGTAAGCGTCTCCGCATTCCCCTCCCTTCGACTTTCTTACCTCATCTATTAGAG
>JASGFJ010000068.1:0-17601 GCA_047605645.1 Dysgonamonadaceae bacterium
ATTCTCCGCCTAAAGGCGGGGGATTTCACCCATCCCAGAATTATAAATTAAATTTTGAAGGTCAAAATATCTATACAGGTATTGACGCGTCTGCTATTTTTTCTTTTTCTTTATTAAAAAACTGACAAATGCTCCGACAATAATCAATCCGGTCACAATAAACGCCCATATATTTCTTGTTCGGGATTCGGCATAAATGACATAATTCTGAGTGAGAAATTTGAATCCGGTCAGATTCCAGGACAATGTATCATTGGAAATCTGAGCAGAATTCGTATTCAGCAATTCTCCGGGCATACACAACTTATAATCAAAGCTTTCAAGCAGAGCTCCGTACCTATTCTGAAAAATGCTGTCTTTCATATCGTTTCCGGAAGAAGAAATTTTCTTTGAAAGAAGAGAAAACTCTTTCGTTTCAAAATAGTTATCCAGAATATCTTCTATATCTTTTTGTTCATCCTTCATCCATTTACTGGTAAAAACGGAATCTTTCAACAATTTCAATTTTTCTTTCGCCACAGGCGGATGAGCAATCCGATCGTAATTCAGAATAATTACTTCAAATTCGTTGCTACGCTGGTTTTTCAACAACCAATCGTTGTATTTATTTTCCAGACTCCCCAAATACTCGCGGGTTTCCATTCCACTCATACCCCGAATCAAATCCGGAGTTCCCGAAAACCAATAATCAGCCTCCTTTTGAGTCATAAATTCAGAGATAGGATAATCAAAAGGAATTTTCAGTTTGGGATACACCTCTTCATAAACATAATAAGTATAGAACCAACGGAATTTTCGCTCCAGTTTATAGCCGATTTTCAGAGAATGCCAGGGATGAGAGTTTTTCAGACGAAAATGCGTTGCCATATCTTCTGCAGACAAGAAATTCCGGCTAAGTATCACCTTAAAGTTGTTCTTAGGCTCTATACTATCATTCTTTTTTAAAGCATCGAGTTGTTGTCTCGTCAGTGGAAAATCCTTTCTAAATTCACCTTTTCCATATTTCCATTCAACCGACCAGGAAGAGTCGATCTCTACCGGAAAAGAATTGTGCTGCTTCAGGCTGTCTTTCAAAAAAAAGCTGTCATCTGTAACCTGTTGTGCTAAGCACTTTGTAATACTCCCATCCGGATGAATTACGGTCATCATATTCGTTTGATTTTTCTTACATGAAAAATAGCAACAAGAAAGGAGTGCGACTAATATCCAATGATTTATATTTTTCATACGGTTTAATTTTTACTGTTAAGTGATATCTAACTCACCTGATCTTTGAATCATCGTCTTCGCTCATCTAATAAAAAATCAGGCTTCGTTTCATTGGGTGTTTTTTCTTTAATGAGATACTCCTAAATAAAGTCGTCTTGTGATGCAACCAGGATTGAGGAGTATTATATTCCGATCTGTTTTTTACGTTCTTTCCATTTCTTGTTCGCTTCGACATTCTTTTGCATATATTGCATATATTTTTCGACATTCAGTTCTTTGTTTCTTTCCGGTTCGAAAGACAATATTCGTGTCGTCGGAAAATGTTTCAGTCGGTATCCTGTATCTACCTGCAAATAACAAAAGAATGCAATCAGTCCAACCGCCACCGCTGTGCAAGCCACTCTGAAACAGTCAAACAAACGATAGTTGGGAATAACATGTTTTCTTTCGATTCCATTCAGGATTTCGCTTGTCAAATCACAAGGCATTTGGGGAGCCGTTTTTCTCAGCCGGCACACCAGATTATCAAATTCTTTATCATCAGTCCTCATAGCCATTTCTTTAATTTGTTTTGTATTTCTTTCCTGGCCAGATACAGGTTGCTTTTAATCTGATTGGCGGTCATTCCTGTTATTTGCTCTATCTCCGGAATTTCCAGCTCTTCCAGATACCGAAGTGTGAACAAGAGTTTTTGCTTGTGAGAAAGTGAATCCGTCGCAATTTCGATAATCTCCCTCAACTCAGAGTTATTCAGTGGTACATCGGTATTCTCTTCCGAAATAAATTCCCGCATCCGAACTTCATCTGCATGTATTCTTTGTCTGTTTTTGTGGTGAAAAGATTTCAGCTTATCAAGACAGATGTGGGAGGCTATCGAGTAAAGCCATGTGGAAAACTTCAGAGAAGCATCATACTGATTCAGATTCGTCCACAACTTGATAAATGTCTCCTGAACAACATCTTTAGCATCCTCTTCATCGCATAGCAAACGAAAAGAAATTGAAAAAACAGTTTTTTGAAACATAGAAATAAGTTTTGTAAATGCAAGCTTGTCTCCTTGCTTGCATTTTTCAATGATTATTTCCAATTGAGCTTGTTCCATAAATCTGTTTTAATACTATACGAGGAAAAAAGTGAAAAGTAAATTTTTTTTGTGTATTTTCGATATAATTTTCATGCACTGGAAAACAGCGTGTATCAGACAATAATTCATCCGGATTCCGGTTATTGATTAAGACACAGTCTTTTCTGGAGAATAAATATACATTTGAATTTTGAAAATATCATTTATTTTGAAGTTAACTTTTCCAACATATATTGTTTTTGTTCTGCTAATCAGCCTATTTTCCTCTTGCAGACAAGTCAAACTCAGCGAAGCCGATAAAGCATTTGCCCAAGGCGATTATTTCGAAGCGGCAGGCATGTATCGCAAAATCTATCGCAAGGCTTCTCCCCGAAACAAGGAATTGCGCGGAGAGGTAGCTTACAAAATGGCTGAGTCTTATCGAATCATCAACATGCCGGATCGCGCACTTGCCGGATATGCCAATGGCATGCGTTATCGCCCCGACAGCCTGATGAGCCTGCAATACGGGCGAACACTTCAAAAAACCCGCAATTATAAGAATGCAATTGCCCAATATGAAATTTTCCTGAAACATTTCCCCGATAACCAATTTGCGAAAAACGGCATCGAAGGCTGCCAATTGGCGCCGGAATGGAAGGAAAAACCAACACGATATATCGTTCGGCGGATGGATTTATTCAACTCGACAAGAGGAGAATTCGGCCCCGTTTACGGTGGTACGGATTACAGTGTTCTCTATTTTTCATCCAATAGAAACGATGCAAAGGGGGATAACAAAAGTAAAATTACAGGGCAGAAAAACAACGATTTCTTCCTTGCCCGCAAAGATGAAAACGGGAGATGGAAAAAACCGGAAAAAATAGATTCCAAAATCAATACGGAATATGACGAAGGGGCCGGCTCGGTAACAGCCGCCGGAGATAGAATGTATTACACTTTCTGTCCGGCAGATTCGATGAAATCAACAACAGCTGTCATTTACGTCTCTCAACGTGGCGACGGGAGCTGGGGAGAAGGTAAACGATTGGTGGTCACGCGCGACAGTGCAGCCATGAGTGCACATCCGGCCATCACTCCTTCGGGCGAGTATCTTTATTTTGTATCTGATATGCCTGGCGGTTACGGCGGAAAAGATATCTGGAGAGCAAGAATTCAGGGAGATATGGCTGATTATGTGGAAAACCTGGGGCCAGAAATCAATACGGCCGGAGATGAAATGTTTCCATACATGCGAAACGATTCGACTCTCTATTTCTCATCAGACGGCCATCCGGGAATGGGTGGACTTGATATATTCAAAGCTGCCTTCCATGCATCTACCGGAAAATGGCAAATAAAAAACATGAAATCTCCCATCAATTCCAACGGTGATGATTTCGGTATTGCTTTTGAAGGAGGTGAAGAAAAAGGCTTTTTCAGTTCCAACCGGAACGATGCCCGCGGATTGGATCATCTTTATTCCTTTGAATATCCTCAGGTTAAAGTTTCGCTTGAGGGATATATCGTGGATAAAGACGATGAATTTATCAAAAATGCCGTAATAACCATTGTCGGAAACAATGGAATCAATACACGTGTGCAAGGAAAAACAGACGGCACCTACCGTCTCCAGCTCGATCGCGGCATCGACTATGTGCTCATGGCGCAGGCTCCGGGGTATCTCAATACGCGGATGGAGTTGAAAACGGAGGATCTCGAACGGGATTCACTCTACTATGTAGATTTCGTGCTGACATCCATCAATAAGCCTGTCGTATTGGATCATATATTCTACGACTTTAATAAGGCAACACTGCGGCCTGAATCACAAAAAGAACTGGACGGATTGGTAAATATTTTAAAAATAAATCCAAACGTGACTATTGAACTTTCTGCACATACCGACCGGGTAGGAAGTGACGAATACAACAATAACCTGTCATTGAGAAGAGCTCAATCTGTGGTTGCTTACCTCGTGTCGAAAGGGATTGCCAAGGATCGTCTGGAAGCCAAAGGATATGGAAAAACACAACCCAAAGAAGTGACGAAAGCCTTGGTGAAGCAATATGATTTTCTGAAAGAAGGAGATATTCTGACGGAAGAATTTATACTGAAACTACCGAAAGAACAGCAGGAAATATGCGACCAAATCAACCGTCGCACGCAGTTTAAAGTATTGAGCATTAGTTATGGACTGCAATAGTAAAAAATATTCATTCTTTTTCGTAAGCAAGAAAGCCTGTTGGAATGTTATATAAAGGAACATTGCATAAAGGCTGTGCATACTATTTTTTCAAATACAGCAATCAAACATGGGATTTATAAGAATTGAAATCCTATATTTGCTGCAAACTAAAACGTTTTATTCAAATTTATATGAAAAAATCATTCCAATTTTCGTTACTCATGGCATTATTTGCCGCGGTATTTTTCTCGAGTTGTTCTTACAACTCAATGGTTGACAAACAGGAAGCTGTTAATTCTCAATGGGCTCAAGTACAAAATGCGTATCAGCGTCGTGCCGATTTGATTCCCAATCTTGTCAATACTGTGAAGGGGTACGCGAAACACGAAGAAAGTACATTGACGGCAGTAGTAGAAGCCCGTTCAAAAGCGACACAAATCAAAGTTGATCCGACTCAACTCACAGAAGAGAATATCAAAAAGTATCAGGAAGCTCAAGGACAATTGGGTTCCGCTCTAAGCCGCCTATTGATGGTGCAGGAAAACTACCCCGATTTGAAAGCAAATCAAAATTTCATGGCATTACAGGACGAACTGACAGGAACAGAGAACCGTATTTCCGTAGAACGTAACAAATTCAATACCGTGGTGCAGGAATATAACCAATATATCCGCAGATTTCCGCAAGTGATTTGGGCAGGCTGGTTTGGATTTTCCAAGAAAGGATATTTCGAAGCAGAACAAGGAGCTCAATCAGCACCTAAAGTACAGTTCTAAAAACCTCACAATCAAAAATCAGTGAATCAATCACATTCAAAAATATTCATTCTCTTTATTCTTGCCTGCTTTGTTTCATGGACACAGAATATCTTTGGTCAGGACATTCCGGATCCAATGAGTCCGCCACGTCTTGTCAACGATTTTGCAGGCATCTTTTCTGAAAGCCAGAAACAGAATTTAGAGAATATGCTGCTCGCATACAACGATTCGACTTCGACCCAAATCTATGTTGTAACGGTGAATGACCTTCACGGATATGCAGCTTCCGATTTCGCATTCAAACTGGGTGAGAAATGGGGAATAGGACAAAAAGGGAAAAACAATGGTGCGGTAATGCTTATCAAGCCGAAGGTAGGAAACAGCCGGGGAGCGCTCTATATCGCCACCGGTTACGGATTGGAAGAAAAGCTCACCGATGCCCGTTGTGGCAGAATTATGGATCAATATATGATTCCATATTTTCGTTCAAACGACTATTATTCGGGAACAAAGGCGGGAGTTAATGCCATGATAGGTTATCTCTCCGGCCAATTCAAATCCGACCCGAAGGAACAAGGCAATGAAATAGGTTTAGGAGGAATTCTTTCCATTCTGTTCATTGTCTTTGCATTTGTCTATATTGTCACCAAAAACTCCGGAAAAGGAGGAAAAGGAGGAGGCGGTTCCGGCGGCCGTGGCAGATCGGTGTTCTTTCCACCTTTGTGGGGAGGAAATCGCAACAATAACGACGACTTCGGTGGTGGTTTTGGAGGAGGCTTCGGTGGAGGAGGCGGTGGCAGCTTCGGCGGTGGTGGAGCCGGAAGAAGCTGGTAAAATGCAAACTCGTTGACCTACATTCCTGATATAAACAGAATAGAGCGGAGGATTTTCTTTACGAAAGTCTTCCGTTTTATTTTTATAAATAGAATATTGAGACGATATATCTTCGCAATTAAAGAATAATACATCATCTGATAGTATTCTACAGAGAGAAACCTGCTCCAGCGTTATCGCTTTTCACATTGACACAAAACAAAGCATTAAAACATTATTTTGATTTTTATTTAAATTATATTTGATAATATGATATATATTTATACTTTTGACAAGTCATTATATCAAAATCAAGTATTATTTAAATTGTTTAGGTTATGTCAAGTGAAAAAAGTACAGGAGCTGAGACCTCTCTGAAAAGGTCAATCGGCAGTTTCCAACTTTGGGGAATTGCAGTCGGGTTAGTGATTTCCGGAGAATATTTCGGATGGAGTTATGGCTGGGCATCAGCAGGTACACTCGGTTTTTTAATCACCACAGGATTTGTAGCATTAATGTACCTGACATTCATCTTTAGCTTTACAGAGTTATCTACTTCTATCCCTCGTGCGGGTGGTCCCTTCGAATATGCTTACAAGGCATTTGGTCCGGTAGGCGGTTTTTTAGGAGGATTCTCTACTCTTGTGGAATTTGTATTTGCTCCTCCTGCTATTGCCTTATCTATCGGCGCCTATCTGAATGTACAAGTCCCATCTCTTGACCCACACATGGTGGCTGTAGGATGCTACATTATTTTTATGGCATTAAATATAACCGGAGTATCCATAGCTGCAACATTCGAGTTAATTGTCACGCTATTAGCAATTTTCGAACTTTTAGTATTTATAGGAGTTGTTGCACCTGGATTCCAATGGTCTAATTTCATACACAACGGCTGGGCTGGAAGCGACACCTTTTCAGCAGGTTCTTTTTCTGGAATTTTCGCAGCTATCCCTTTTGCTATCTGGTTTTTCCTCGCTATCGAAGGAGCGTCTATGTCGGCTGAAGAAGCCAAAAACCCGACCAGAACTATCCCCAAAGCATTCATATTCGGTATTCTGACATTAGTGGTATTGGCTTTGGGAGTCATGCTCTTTGCCGGAGGCGTAGGTGACTGGTCTAAATTGGCAAATATCAACGATCCTTTGCCTCAGGCCATGAAAATAATGGTTGGTTCTTCCAGTGGCTGGCTACACATGCTGGTATTCCTCGGACTGTTTGGATTGGTAGCTTCTTTCCATGGAATCATTATGGGGTATTCAAGACAAATATTTGCAGTATCTAGGGCTGGATTTCTTCCACGCAAATTAGCTAAGGTAAACAGAAAATTCAGCACGCCTCATTGGGCTATTATTGCCGGAGGTATAGTCGGTATTCTGGCTATCTTTTCAGACGAATTTATAGTTTTCGGAAATCAGCCTCTGACAGCCAATATTGTGACATTGTCAGTGTTCGGTTCCATTACGATGTATATTGTTTCTATGTTTGCCCTATTCAAATTGCGTAAAACGCATCCGGAAATGCAACGTCCCTTCAAAGCACCATTCTACCCGGTATTCCCCATTATTGCATTAGTATGCGCCATTGTATGCCTGGGAGCCATGGTGTATTACAACTTCAGTCTTTTTATCGCATTCTTGTTGATGATGGCAATTGCCTATGGCTATTACTTTTTCTTCAGAAGATCGGGTGTGAAACAAACAAAAGCAGAAGAGCTGGCAGTTGCCGTAGAACCGGTAAAAGTTTACTAAATAAGAAAACTCATAAGAACTACGGATCATGTATAAGATTAGCCTCGGAGCAACAACATACAGTTTCGACAATCTGACAGATTTAATGGCAAAAGCATCTCCCGCCCGTTCGGGAGATGACTTAGCCGGAGTGTCGGCTTCGTGCATGGAAGAAAGAGTGGCTGCTCAGATGTTTCTTGCTGATTTGCCGCTCAAAACATTTCTGGAAGAACCGTTGATTCCTTACGAAACGGACGAAATCACACGGTTGATATTCGACACTCACGATCAAAGAGCCTTTATGCTTATCAGCAGTCTCACCGTGGGAGATTTTAGAAATTGGATTCTGAACGAAAACACAAGCAGCATGATGCTTTCAGCTGTAGCGCCGGGAGTTACTCCGGAAATGGCTGCTGCAGTCAGTAAAATAATGAGAAATCAAGATTTGATTATGGCTGCTAAAAAGTGTCGGGTTATTACCAAATTCCGAAACACCATTGGCTTACCGGGACATCTGAGTGTACGACTTCAACCGAATCACCCGACTGATGATCTGAAAGGGATCGCGGCTTCCATCATTGACGGATTGATGTATGGTTCAGGAGATGCGGTTATAGGTATCAATCCTGCCAGCGACAGCATTCCCGGACTTTCGAGACTAAACTTTATGCTGGACGAGATTATTCAACGATACGAAATCCCCACTCAATCTTGCGTTCTGACACATGTCACCAACTCCATTGAAATGATTAACAACGGAATCCCGATCGATCTTGTTTTTCAGTCAATTGCGGGAACAGAAGGTGCAAATGCCGGATTCGGAGTGAATCTTCAGGTTTTGGATGAAGCATACGATGCTGCTTTAAGTCTGAAAAGAGGAACCGTCGGTAACAATGTAATGTATTTCGAAACAGGTCAGGGAAGTGCTTTATCGGCAGAAGCACATGGCGGAGTCGATCAGCAGACTTGCGAAGCCCGTGCTTACGCTGTGGCCCGACGGTATAATCCATTGTTGGTAAACACGGTAGTAGGATTCATCGGACCAGAATACCTTTACAACGGGAAGCAAATTATTCGTGCGGGTCTCGAAGATCATTTCTGCGGCAAGCTGATGGGCGTCCCAATGGGATGTGATGTATGTTATACCAACCATGCCGAAGCCGACCAAGACGATATGGACACATTGCTGACACTGTTAATAGCTGCCGGAGTAAGCTACATTATGGGCGTCCCTGGAGCAGATGATATTATGCTAAACTACCAGAGCACTTCTTTTCACGACGCCTTATATGCGCGCCAGGTATTTGGGGTGAAACATGCTCCGGAATTTGCCGAATGGCTGGAAAAGATTCATATCATCAATAAAAATGGATTTCTTTGCAGGAATGAAACAATTCCTCTTATCGGCATCGGAACCATGTAAGCTGTAGTAATTCAGATTCAGCGTTTAGTCGCAATTAAAAGGAAGAAAGAATGTTACAAAATAAGATCAGTATCCATACAGAGCATGTTCTCGAAGAAGACAATTGGAAAGAATTAAAAGCATTTACCGATGCACGTATTGCCTTGGGACACACCGGTGCGAGCCTGCCAACAAAGGAAATGCTAAAATTTACGTTGGCACATGCTAGTGCACGGGATTCGGTGCATCAGCCTTTCAACAAACAAAGAATAGCAAAACAGCTAGACAAAATGGGGCTACAGAACATACAAGTGCAAAGCATGGCTTCCAATCGCCACATCTACTTGACTCGTCCTGATTATGGTCGAATGCTTTCTGAATCAAGCCGGAAAACATTAATATCTTTATCAAAAGAGCCGACAGACATAACATTGGTTATTGCCGACGGACTCTCCTCGAAGGCTATACATCGAAATGCCATTCCGCTTATTGAACAGCTGCTGCCTTATTTCAATCAATTGGATATGAAGCTTGCTCCGGTGATTCTGGCCGAGCAGTCAAGGGTTGCTCTCGGTGATGAAATAGGATATCGAATGCAGTCGAAATTTGTAATGATGCTTATCGGTGAGCGTCCGGGATTAACATCTCCTGACAGCTTGAGTATATATCTGACTTACAAACCTCAAAATGGCAGATTGGAATCTGAAAGAAACTGTATTTCCAACATACGTCCGGAAGGATTGTTCTACGATAAAGCAGCATTCAAGGCGGCATGGCTAATAGAACATGCTTTAGCTAAAGAATGTACAGGTATCGAATTAAAAGACAATAGTGATAATCCGGAAACCTACCTGAGTGTCAAACCTAAATTCAACTTGGATAATTAAAAGAATATTGTATTCTATTTTTTTTAATTGGTAATTTTCAGTAAATCTTTAGAAGAGGAGATGTTTGCCAACAGACATCTCCTCTTTTTCATTATTTTTGTGGAGCGAAAACACAACGTGTCATTTTATGCCGCTGATTATGAAGAAATATCTGATTGTCCTCTTTTTACTAATAACTGTCACAGTCTCCTCCAGAGACAGAATTTCCCTTTCAGAAAATACGATTATACAGAAGATGGATTCTATAAAGGCGGAAGGAAATGAGCTGTATGCTCATGAAATCGCCTCATGGGTAGCTACAGATCTGGCAAGAGAGGATGTACGACTCCAAAACGAATATGGAAGCTATCTTACCTATTTCGATTCGGGCAAAATAAAAAGCGTTATTATCGACAAGGATTTAAAAAATGTGCTGGGTGAATACGAGTTTCAGAGAGACTCGATGATGCCGGTCAAAGAAATTGTAAGGAAGAGGACATTATCGGATACGGAAACCAATTTAATGAAAGTGCGGGAAAACATATTTCATCAATTAGCCGATGAGAAATATGCAATAAAAACATCCCGGGGATTCAACCCCAACTTGATTGTGCTTCCTTTCCAAAATGGGTACAAAGCTTTTCTTATTTTCGGTACATCGGAACCAAATATTATTCCACTGGGAAATGACTACTATTTTCGAACCGATGCTTCCGGTAAAATTACCGAATGGAGAAAACTGCATGCCGGTTTTATCCCACTGCTTGCTAAAGATAATACCGGACGAACAGCAAAAGCCATTGTTCACAACCATCTCCAGGGGAATACATTTATCAGCTCCACCGATATATGCACATTCAAACTTTACGGAACTTTTCTGGAAGTAGACGAATGCAAAGTTTATTCTTTCGATTTGAATTGCGTATTCACTTACAACCGCATTACAGATACACTCACAAAGGAATAATTACATCCAAAGAAATTTGAAATCAGTGAAACTTTTCCCATGGCGAACCGGTTTAGTCCGCCCTATTTCCTGATAAAATTATGTTTATCCGAAAAACAGATAACCAACCAGAATTCCGCTAATCACTCCTGCCAAATCAGCTAAAAGCGCATAAGGTACTGTGTAACGACTGTTCTTGATGCTAACGGCACCATAATAAACGGCACATACATAAAATGTGGTATCTGTTGATCCCTGAAATATGCCGGCAAGACGCCCAACAAATGAATCTGCACCGTAAGTGTGCATCGCTTCCACCATCATGCCCCGGGCACCACTTCCGCTAAGAGGCTTCATTATAGCAGTAGGCATCGCGTCAACCCAACTTGTATCCAACCCGGTAAAAGCGACGAGATGCTTCAATCCGTTCAAGACAAAATCCATTGCACCTGAAGTTCGAAACATACCAACAGCTACCAAAATCGCAATCAGATAAGGAATAATGCGTACAGCGGTCTGAAAACCGTCTTTCGCTCCATCGATAAAGGCATCATATACATTTATCTTTTTCCGCATGGCGGTAAGTATAAACGAAATGATTACACCAAAAAGAATCAGGCTGGCCAGCAGATTGGATGCCGTCTGCATCGTCTCTTTACCAAGTGTGTCAAAAGCATAAATCAGACCACAAATAATCGCAACTCCGGCGGCAAACGTTCCGATAAGCACTTTATCAAAAATCCGGATATGCTGTTTCAGGCAGACAGCCAACACCCCGACCAACGATGCGCAAAACGTAGCAATCAGTATCGGGATAAACACATCGGCCGGATTACCGGCTCCCATTTGTGCGCGGATAGTCATCACCGAAACCGGAATAAGCGTCAGCCCCGATGCATTCAATACAAGAAACATGATCATGGAATTCGATGCCTTGCTTTTGTCCGGATTCAGCCCCTGAAGCTCGCGCATAGCTTGTAATCCGGCCGGAGTAGCAGCATTATCAAGTCCCAGCATATTGGCGGAAATATTCATCAACATTGCCCCGGCTGCCGGATGATTCTTCGGTATTTCGGGAAAAATACGCGAAAACACAGGATATACCGCACGCGAGAAGAGTTGAATCATTCCTCCCCTCTCTCCTATTTTCATCAATCCCATCCAAAGAGACAAAACACCGGTAAGCCCCAGAGATATTTCAAATCCCTGCTTCGAAGAAGAAAACGTGGAATTGACAATATCAATAAATGCCTGCACATCTCCATACACCACCAGCCTCACCAAACCAACAACAAAGGCTATAAGTATCAGCCCGATCCAGATATAATTTAAAACCATGCGTCTTTTATCTTTAGGTATAATAATAAAAATTCGGCTTCATAAAGGAACCGAATTCTTATCTACGTATCACAATCTCACTGTTTTTCCCAGCAAGTAATAATCTAGAATAGTCATTGCAGCCATTGCCTCCACAATAGGCACGGCACGCGGGAGCACACAAGGATCATGCCGTCCGCGAGCTTTCATTTGTGTATTTTCACCCTCTCTGGTAATCGTTTCCTGCTCACGCAACACGGTGGCAACGGGCTTGAAAGCCACCCGGAAATAGATATCCTGTCCGTTGGAAATTCCACCTTGAATTCCACCGGAATGATTGGTACGTGTACCTATTTTTCCGTCTTCGCTGTAAAACACATCATTCACTTCGGAACCTCTGTGATTTACATCGAATCCGTCTCCATATTCAAATCCTTTTACCGCATTAATACCGAGCATAGCTTGCCCCAGCGCCGCATGCAGTTTTCCAAACACAGGTTCACCCAATCCTGCGGGTGCTCCCTGAATCAAACAGGAAACAACTCCACCAATGGTATCCCCTTCTTTTTTCACTTCACCAATCAGATCAATCATCTGTTGTGCGGTTTCCGGATCCGGACAACGCACCGGATTACTTTCGATAAGCGAAAAATCACATTCCAGATAACTTTTCGCCATGCGAATAGGACCCACTTGCTGCGTATAAGCGACAATTTTTACTCCCATCTGTTTTAATGCCAGTTTAGCAATTGCTCCGCCCACTACACGAGCTATCGTTTCACGTGCGGAGGAACGGCCACCTCCGCGGTGATCGCGAATACCATATTTTTGTTGATAAGTGAAATCGGCATGAGAAGGACGGAAAACATCTTTCAGGTTATCATAATCGGACGAATGCTGATTCGCGTTCCAGATAACAAAAGCAATGGGTGTTCCCGTCGTTTTCCCGTCGTATATTCCTGACAAAAACTGCACTTCGTCAGCCTCCTTACGAGGAGTCGTAATAGCAGATTGTCCGGGTCGGCGCCGGTTCAATTCCAATTGGATAAAGTCCATATCCACCTCGATTCCGGCAGGACATCCGTCAATGATTCCGCCGATACCCGCACCGTGTGATTCCCCAAAAGAAGTTAGCCTGAATATATTTCCAAAAGTATTCATCATGTTATTTTCCGTATAGTTTTGATTTACAAACGTACAAAGATAAGACAAAAGTAAAGGCTTTGGATTAGTAAAAAAGAAAAAAGCGAAAAAATAAGATTCCCTGCACAAGCACGCAATCAGGTACAAGGTTCATCTACATTTAATAATAAAGGAAAAGACAAACAATTTAAGGAAATAATTTCTATTTTTGCCCTCTACAAATAGAATTGACAACATGATTCAAGTAACGGACGTTTCAAAGAGTTTCGGCTCGCTTCAGGTGCTGAAAAATATAAATATAACGATCAACGAGGGAGAAATTGTTTCAATTGTCGGCCCCAGCGGAGCCGGGAAAACCACTCTGCTGCAAATCATAGGAACGCTTGACAAGCCGGATTCGGGAAATATTCTCTTTAACGGACAAGAGACTGCTAAACTCAAAGAAAAGAAACTATCGGATTTCCGAAATCAAAATATTGGATTCGTTTTTCAGTTTCACCAACTACTTCCGGAGTTCACAGCTCTGGAAAATGTGGTTATACCTGCTCTTATCGGCAAAGCAAAAGAATCAAAAGCGCGTGAACACGCAAAAGAACTACTTGATATGATGGGGCTTTCGGAACGAATCAAACACAAGCCCAATGAGTTATCAGGCGGAGAAAAGCAACGGGTGGCTGTTGCCCGTGCTTTAATAAACAATCCGGCTGTTATTCTTGCGGATGAGCCTTCGGGAAGTCTCGATTCGGAAAATAAAACCGAACTTCACAAGCTCTTTTTCGAATTGCAAAAAACAATGAATCAGACTTTCGTTATCGTAACACACGACGAACATCTGGCATCCATTACCGACCGGACTATATTTATGCAGGACGGAAAAATTATCGACGAACAAAAAAAGGTACTGATTGAACCGGATGCTGTGTTCTGAACAACCTGCCGGAAACAGAACCTCTATCAATACAGATACAGACCAAATAATTCGAATGAAATATATATGAATCTAAATTCGCTTATGGCAATTGCATTAGGAACTACGCTTCTCTCTGCGAACGAAGCAAATGCCCAAACCACCAACGAAGATGCTCCTCTCATCGGAAAGGCCAAAGTCACGGCTTCAAACGGACTGTTGACACCGGAAATTCTGTATAGCTTCGGCAGAGTGAGCGACATTCAGGTTTCTCCTGATAAGAAAAAAATACTTTATGGAGTCACCTACGTAAGTATCGAACAAAATAAGACCAATCGTGAATTGTTCACGATAAATGTAGACGGTTCGGACAAGAAACAAATTACCCATACACCGAAAAGCGAAAACAACGCAATCTGGATTCTTGGCGGTAAGAAAATTGCTTTTTTAAGCAGCGATAGCGGTTCGAGCCAAATCTGGCTTATGAATCCCGACGGCACCGATCGGATTCGAATAAGTGATGTGGAAGGTGGAATCGACGGGTTCTCCTTATCCCCCGACGAAACCAAAGTCCTTTATTTCAAAAACGTAAAATTCGGACAACACACTGCCGATAAATATCCTGATCTGCCCAAAGCTTCAGGACGCATCGTCGATGACCTCATGTATAAGCACTGGGATACCTGGATTGAGGAGATCCCGCATAGTTTTGTCGCCGACTTTGATGGAAAATCTATTCACAATCCGGTCGATATACTTGGAGACGAACCTTATGAATGCCCCATGCTTCCCTTTGGCGGTATAGAGCAGCTCGCATGGAGTCCCGACAGCAAGACCATAGCGTACACTTGCCGAAAAAAAACAGGTTTACAATATGCCATCTCTACAAATTCGGATATCTACCTGTATAACATTGCTGATAAAACCACCAAAAACCTGACCGAGGGGATGATGGGATATGATATCAATCCGGCTTTCTCTCCTGACGGAAAGAAAATCGCTTGGCAAAGCATGGAACGCGACGGCTACGAATCAGACAAAAACCGTCTGTTTGTAATGGATCTGGCAACAGGAAACAAAACATACGTGACCCGCAATTTTGATTATAATGTAGACAATTTCATCTGGAATACCGATAGCAAAACCTTGTATGCGCTTTCGTGCGTGGAAGCAAAAACGCACATATTCTTTGTAAATCCAGAAAAACCGGATTTGAAGGCCATCACAAAAGGAGATTACGACTATGTTGCGATGCAGTTGGCCGGAAATAGACTGATTGCAGTGCGCCACTCTTTCTCTGCTCCGGACGAAATTTATGCTGTCAATACGAAAGATGGTGCCGTATCGGAACTAAGTTTCGAAAACAAAGAAATCATGGACCAACTGACCATGGGAAAAGTAGAAGAACGCTGGGTTACAACTACCGATGGCAAAAAAATGTTGGTTTGGGTAGTTCTCCCCCCTCATTTCGATCCCCATAAAAAATATCCGGCTTTGCTGTATTGCCAGGGTGGTCCCCAAAGCACTGTGAGCCAGTTTTGGTCCTATCGCTGGAACCTGCAATCCATGGCTGCCAACGGATACATTGTCGTAGCGCCCAACCGTCGCGGATTGCCCGGATTCGGAAAAGAATGGAACGAGCAAATCAGTGGAGATTATGGAGGTCAGAATATGAAAGACTATCTTTCTGCCATCGATGAGATAGCCAAAGAACCTTATGTAGATCAAGAGCACCTGGGTTGTACCGGAGCCAGCTACGGCGGTTTCTCCACCTATTGGCTTGCGGGACATCACAACAAACGGTTTAAAGCATTTCTGGCACATGCAGGAATTTTCAATCTGGAAGCGCAATACCTCGAAACCGAAGAATTGTGGTTTGCCAACTGGGATCTCGGCGGTGCTCCCTGGGACAAGAACAATGCCACTGCTCAGCGTAGTTACCAGAATTCGCCGCACCTGTTTGTCGACAAATGGGATGCACCCATTATGATTACTTGCGGAGAAAAAGACTACCGAATCCTGGCTTCACAGGGAATGATGGCCTTCAATGCAGCCAAACTAAGAGGAATACCTACCCGGATGTTGATTTATCCGGACGAAAACCATTGGATTTCCAAGCCGCAAAACGGTGTTCTCTTCCAGCGCGAATTTTTCCGCTGGTTCGACCAATATCTTAAAGTGAAATAAAAAACACCTCATTTAAAACTTTTCAAGTCGACAGGTTGTTGATATGAGACGAAGCCTGATTTTTATAAATCACCCAAAACAAAGATTAAAAAATCAGGCTGTTCCCTACCTTCTAATGGTAAGAATTAAGCCGGATGAAAAGTAAGACATGAATATTACAAACGATAAAATAAATTAGTTATGAAGAAATTTTTGTTAGGATTGGCAGTCGGCGCCCTCGGGACTTATGCTGCAATCAAACTCTCAGATGAAGAAACAAGAGAAGAACTTGGTGAAAAATTTGACGAATACAAAGAAAAAGCCAAAGAAGGCATTGAACAGGGAAAAACCTATGGCAAAATGCGCTCGCTTCGCGCCGGAGTTGTTGCCCGAAAAGAATATAGAAAAAGCGTAAAAGGCATCAACCAAAGAGCAGCCAATGTCGCCTCAAAACTAATTGACGTGTTAGAGGATTTGGAAACCAAGGCTCAGGCAAATGCGAATTCTATTAAATAAAAAAACAAAAACCTATAAAAGAACAGGATTCAAGATTTATTGAATCCTGTTCTTTTGATAAAA
Organism: Dysgonamonadaceae bacterium; assembly: GCA_047605645.1. Classification (GTDB taxonomy): domain Bacteria; phylum Bacteroidota; class Bacteroidia; order Bacteroidales; family Dysgonomonadaceae; genus UBA1309. The sequence goes on from JASGFJ010000068.1 coordinate 17,088, forward strand.
TACATTTCAATATAAATTAAAAATGAAAAAATCAGTTCTCTTGTTATTTGGCCTGGTATTGGCCTTCAGTATTTCAGCCCAGTCTCCAAAAGCAATCTTAGGAAAATGGCTTAGCCCTGATCGGGATGCTAAAATCGAAATATTTGAAAAGAGTAATAAGTTTTACGGGAAAATAATCTGGCTGAGCAATCCGTATGAAGCTGACGGCAAAACAAACCGTAAAGACGTGAAAAATAAGGACACGAATCTTCGTTACCGTCCGTTGATAAACATGATTATCCTCAGCGATTTTGTGTACGATGACGGCAAATGGTCGGACGGTAAAATTTACGATCCGAAAACCGGAAAAACATACAGTTGTGTAATAAAACTCAAGGATGGTAATCTTGATGTCAGAGGATATGTAGGAAGCCCCATGTTTGGACGGTCAGCAACATTTGTGAAATCAAATTGATTTAGATTATATAGTTTCTAAAAATTAATTACACAAATATTTTTAAATAGTTCATTTGGT
>JASGFJ010000069.1:0-16361 GCA_047605645.1 Dysgonamonadaceae bacterium
CTAAATATTTAACCCCCAGTATTCGCTAAATCTAATATAATCAGCTAAATTTACCCTTGATATTGGATATCCTCAGTCCGGTAGCGGAAGCCCGTAATTCCTACAGCTATTCGGCGGATGGTGTGAAACTGCGGGTAGTGCAGCGTTACAATTCGAATTTTAATACAGCTCCGGTCATTGGTTCAGCTATTAATCTATCGAATCTCAACAAGGTGAAAACCACTGATTATGTCGGTAACAAGGTCTTTGAAAACAATGCTCTGAAGCGCATTTTAGTAGATGGAGGCTACATCGAAGGAGGAAACTACTACTTCTATCTGGCGGATCATCTGGGCAACAACCGGGTAGTGGTTCGTCAGGATGGCGTAAATGTGCAGAATACGGATTATTACCCTTACGGGGAATCAATGGCCCACAGCTCAGGCGATGCCGCCCAGCCCTACAAATTTGGAGGCAAGGAATACGATGCCATGCACGGACTGAATTTGTATGACTTTTCGGCACGGATGGAGGATCCGTCAGTGGGGAGGTTTACTACGGTGGATCCGCTGGCGGAGAAAAAGCCCTGGCTGTCACCGTATAATATGCATCGAACAATCCTCTAAACAGGATTGATCCGGATAAGAAACAAAACATTGCAATTCCCGGTATTTTGCTTGTTCCCTATTGGCCTTATGATCCTAAAACGGGACAAGTTTTGGTTGATTTAGTGAAAAAGGCAAGAACTTTCGTTGCAACGTGTAGCAATAAGCAGATTATTTGTCCTGCCGATGATAATATAGGCAGTCTTGTTTAGATCAAGCAGAAGTTCACCATATAAGCCCCAAGTAAAGACGAGGCCCTAATGATAATTCTAATTTGAGAGTTATTTCTAAAGAAGAAAACTAAGAAAAGCAATAAAGCTAATTAGAATAAATATGAAGAATATATTTGCAGATGATTTGAATACTGCGGTTTTTACTACAAAATTTATATTAGATCTCGATAGCCCGATCTTATATATATATCATTTCGAAGAAGATGGAGCTTGGCAATTCTCCGGGATTGAAAACTGCGAGGAAAAAGATTTTAGAATTATTTCTTTAGACGAAGTAATTAATATTGATAATTCCATATTAACCATGGCCAATCTGCCATTGGGATATTATGCCTATAGAGAAAGTAAAAATTCAAAATGGATAATTCAAAAAATAGAGGATTAATATATGTAAATATCTGCCATTCCAGCCCTGCTGCCGCAGAGTCTGCTTGCAAAAGCTATCGCTAAACAACTGTTTTAGTGCAAAGATAGCAATAACTTTGTTCGAAGCGAAAACGGAAAAGGGCGACAGGAGAGTTGGTCATGTATGGATAAAAGAGATGAGCGGGAGGCGAATCTTCCGGTGAAGCATTGATAAAGCGGCACATATTATTAAAAGCTCCACAACTGCGGTTGGGGGATAAAGTATAGCGGATACCTGATTCAGAATATAAATTAAAAATATGACTAAATATGAAATACTATATTATAGAAGAGTCTTTAGATCCAAAGATTATGGGAAGCGACTACCCCCAGGTATATAAGTTTATAAAAGGTTATAATCCTGAAGCACCCAATGCTATTTTCAGCTTGTCTAAATACAGAACCTCGTTTCCGGACTATACGCCAGATCTTGACGGTATCATGCTAGCCGGGACAGCGAAAAAAACAGACTTTGTCAGTAGTTCTTTTGGTCTGGGTTTTATAATGAGCGAGAAAGCAAAGGAAATTATGGAGCAATATAACTTATGTCCTCACCGTTTCTATCCTTTGGGGTTGTATATCAGAAAAGTAAAGCATAATTATTGTTTACTTAGGATAATAAATGATTATTTTGATTTTGTGGACTATAAGAAATCAACCTTTACAGAATATGATATATCGAGAGGCAGACGATATGGTTCTATTATGGTGAATTCTAAAGAAGATTTATTAAGAAAAAGAGAAAAACTAGAAGAAAAAGAGAATAATATCTTGTATACAATTTGGGGTGATAGAATAGTAATGAATGAAAATTTTGATAAGAAACTGGATTTATTTAAAATAAGGTGGATTGATAGTTCAACATATATCAGTGAACGATTGATGATGGATATTATTTCTAATGGATTAACCGGATGGGAATTTCTACCTGCAACGAACCTTATTGTCAAATAGCTACACCCGCTCGCGCAGACGTCTCACCCGTTCGCGCAGACGTCTCGTCTGAGTGTTGCGTAGCAATAAGCAGATTATTTGTCCTGCCGATGATAATATAGGCAGGATTGTCAGATTTAAATACTATTTCTTCAGGTATCAAAATAGGGCAAGCGGTTAATCGTTCTGTTATAGTTGGTGGCCAAAAACTACAATATACTGTATTCAGGCTTCCGGATGGCAATTTAAATGCAGGAAGAATTCATGCAACAAAATAGAAAAGCAACTCAAAGAGAGGAAGGATTTTTGGAATTTTTAATTAATAGAGCATCTATTAAAGTTCCAAATGATTGGAGAGAAAAATTAATTGTTTCACCAATGGATGATGGAAAAATGGGGAGTCTATGTTTATCATTATCTGTAGAAATAGAAACAAAACGATTCTTTGGAGATCAAATAAATGAATGTCAATTTATTGATAATGATTGAATTGACGTAGTTGTCTCGTTGAATGTGGATAAAAATGGAAATTTGTTTGAACTTGATATTTGGAAAACGGATTATAGTCCTCTAAAAGAAATTCCAGAAAAGTTTGATACAAATACACTGTGATTCTTAATCTTTGCAAGTTTATGTCTCGGTATGCCCGAAACTTCATAAATAATCCCAACGGGGTGAAACTGCGGGTAGTGCGGCGTTACCATTCGATTTTTAATACAGCTCCGGTCATCGGTTCTGCTATTAATCTATCGAATCTCAACAAGGTGAAAACCACTGATTATGTAGCCAACAAGGTCTTTGAAAACAATGCTCTGAGGCGCATTTTAGTAGAGGACGGCTATATCGAAGGAGGAAACTACTACTTCTATCTGGCAATTGTCAATAGGGGAGAAAGCCAAAGTAATTTTGACAAACAAAAATACAGCATATAAAGAGATTGTCTATAGTTTGGACTATCAAAATAGCAAGTGGGTGGTAATTGCAATTGATTATCAAAAATAGTATTCGAGTTTGTATTTCGGTCTGCCCGAAACTAAAAAGTAATAGAAAACCTCGTCCATCCTGAATATGCAGTCCGCTTGTCGGCTGAGATCTAACTCCGCTGATTTTCAATTGCAATCACACCTTTTATCACTGCGAAGATTTGTAATACTACTATGGAACGGTGATGTTGAATACCTTTACTTGGACTGTTATTTAATCCGCTAAATTTGCGGCTATTGATACTATCCAGATAGCTAGTCCCTTTTTGATATAAAATCACTTATTCGATATATTCTTTAATCTGTACAAATACATCTTCCATTTTTTGCATAGTAGGAGCCATAAATTCATAAAACTGAATCCATGTGTCTCTTCTGTGGATATCCAATCCCTCTTGCTGTAAATAAACACGGGCAACTTGCTCGCCACTTTCGCGCTCAAAGTAAGGAAGCCAGATGAGTTTTGACTCAAATACTTCCTCGAACAGATATCTGTAGGTCTCGAATTGCTCATATCGCTCTTTGCGTACTTCTTCCGAACCGTTAAATTCGAGTATAACGAAGGCACCGTTTCGGGTGGCATCAAATTTGAGTTCTGTTCCTTTCAGCTTTGTATCATAAAGAATAAATTTGTCTTTTCTGTATTTAAATACTTGTTTGAATTTGCAGTAACTGCCAAACCCTTCCCAGAAATCTATTTTTAATTGTTTTAATTCTGCCCGTGAATACATGTTTGATGTGTGTTGAAAATATGAATCTGTCTTCTAAAACGGATAAGATGGAACTCAATAAACGAACGGATATTAGAACAATCCGATCCGCTTACCGATTGTCTCGTTTTTGAAAGAGGCAAAGGTAAGTTGTTTCCATCTATCCGAATTCATTTGAAGCGGGAATATTTTGTTTTATCCCATCAGGTATATTTCTTTTCTTTATTTCATGTGTTAATGCAAAGGTCTGGATAGGGTCGCAATGGTTTCCCCTTTGCTGTTATGAAGTTGCAGGTTGTTGGCCACCAATGAAAAACTGCTGGTCTCTTGTAATACCTTTACCAGGCTTGCTTCATCTATATTGCCTGAACATGCCATCATGGTTGACATTCCGGCAAGAATATTTAATTGATTTCCCATTTTCAGTGAATAGTTTCCATTGAAAATATTGCAGCTGATAGAGGCCGAGTATCGCTTTGTTCTGCTGTCGAACATCAGGTAATTTTGTCCATTTCCGGCATTGGGGCTAATCCTTTTTCCGAATACTTCAAGGACAGTCCATCTCTTATCCTGTAGACGGAAATTATCTTTTGTCAGGACGAAGTTTTCTGCTAACTCTCCTGTGATTCGTCTGCCGTCGCCATCGAGCCAGAAAAGCTGATTTTCTCCGACCATAAAACGAAATGTTGCCGGATCTTTTTGGTCACTTTTGAGTGTGATGACAGAACCCGATTTATCCCAGGTGAAGCTTCCTGTGTAAGTGAGCGGTGACTGTTTTTTATCTGTTAGATATTCCTGTTCTATCTTAAATGTGTTTTTTAGGGTAAGATAGACTACTGTGTGAATGCCGGAGCAATCGGCACAAGGAATTGTACCTTGGTAAATACCGTCAAAATCCAGAGCATTTTGAGAATTATCTCCAATAGGAACTTGTTTGTTTATTAAAGATTTTGATGTAGTTTTGTTTGTCGAGCAGGAAGATGAAGCGGCTAAAATTGCAAGCATCGCCATTCCTGTCAATGTTTTTGATAAATTCATGTACTTTTTGTTTTAATGTCGTGTGAAAAATAAGATATGAGCGAAGTGTGATTTTATTCAATTTAATAAAAATCAAATAAGTTCATATCGTCAAAATAAAAATTTTAAGGAATGAAAGTTACGAAAAAAAACGGAGAATTGGTCGATTTTGATGTGGAGAAATTCTCAAGTTCGCTAAGGAGTTCAGGTACAGCAGATTCTGTGATAGAAAAAATTGTTAAAAATATTCAGGCAAACATCTATGACGGAATTTCTACCCATGAATTGTATAAAAAAGCATTCGATGAACTTAAAAGTATATCCCGTTCTTCAGCTGCCCGCTATAGTTTGAAAAAAGCGTTGCTGGGCTTAGGGCCGGCAGGATATGCTTTTGAAGAGTGGGTTGCCCGGGTCTTCCGCTTTCTTGGATATAGAACAGAGACCGAGCAATTGATTCGGGGACATGCTGTTACTCACGAAGCCGATGTTATTGCTCAAAAGGGAAATCGTACCTTCTGGGTAGAATGTAAGTTTCGTAACGATGAAGATACACGAATTTCCGTCACTACACCGATGTATGTTCTTTCCCGCATCAAGGATATATCCGGTATCCGCTATCGTTTGTTTGATTCAGAAACTGAATTTACGGATGGTTGGCTTATCACAAACTCTTACTTTACTTCCGATTCTATCGATTTTTCCGAATATTATGGCCTTAAGCTTCTTTCATGGGATTACCCGAAAAATCATTCTATCAAAAATCTGGTAGATGACAACTCTCTTTATCCTGTGACTTGCCTGACTACACTTACTCAGGAGGAAATTCACCTCTTGCTCGGACATAAGTGTTTGCTAGTAAGTGAGCTGGTTGATAATCCTGATTTCTTGTCTCTTCTGCAATTATCAGAAGAGCGAAAAATACCGGTTCTGCAAGAGGCTGGCGAATTATTAAAAAGCAGAATTTCTGAATAGATTTTCAGAGGCTTTCATGTCTTTTCCTTATTGTTATTTGCTTTCCCCGAAAGTTGGATAGGTAAGCATTGTCAGAATAAAAAAATGTAGATAAAAGAGATTTTCCTGCAAAGGGAAATCTCTTTTGATGTATTCGTAAGGGAGCTTAATGTGAGTATTTGTTTTTTCTATGCATTGTGTGTCTGATATCTAAAAAAATCTCTGATTAAATTAAGAAGAGAAAAGAAATACCGGGTTTTTATTTATCCTGATGAAATTAGAATTGGTGAGATTCTAAATAAATATGTATGTGATTTTATTTCTACTGTTAGCAGGCGTCGAACTCGTTTGATTTTCAAATTATTGTATTCCGTGATTTGATTAAAATCATGTTTTGTCTCATGATTCGTTATCGGTGCATACACTTTATAATATTCTGGATATAAGTGATATGAGAAATCAGATACATCAAACTGATTTTATCGAATTACCTATCTCTTTAAGCTTTTTATTCTTATTTATCTTCCTAAAATCAGAGAGGACAATCGGAATGAGCTAATATATCTGTCCGGGGAAAAATCATCTTGTAAGTTCAATTCAAAAGTAAACCGGCGGAAATCGTTGAAGAAATATTATTTCTGCTGAGAATGGGGTTGATATACAATAGGTTTTGGTGCTCATTCTGAAAAATGTTTTTGTGATTGATTTTCAATGTATTCATAAGGATGCTGCTTGGTCTGTTATGGAGAATCATAGAATACAAATCCTTATTTGGCATCAACTCTATTGGTATATCTTTTTCCAAAAATAGAAAGAGAGAATTGTTTTGGTGAGAAATGAAGAAAGGGGAAGCCTGTTTACTCGTGTATTTTACTTCTGTTTGGGGATGAATGTTAAAAGCTTCTGTGAAATCGTTATTATAGTCTGTGTAAATGCGTTATAAATATTAACAATGTGCTTTATGCGAAAATATATATTTCCTCTAAATCCATTTGATTTTTAGTTTATTAATTGTATATTTGAAAATGTTTACAAACATAAAATACATACTGATATTGGCAGAAAAAACATAATCTAAAACCGAAATTGCTTTATACTTTTATATTTTTTTACTTTGTATAATCACATTTGTTTTTCTAAAAAATAAAAATATGGCTTCACATCCAAACGAGAATCAGATTCAAATTGAGTTAACGGAAGACGTTGCTCAGGGAACCTACTCCAATTTAGCTATCATCTCTCATTCCAGCTCGGAATTCGTCCTTGATTTTATTCGGGTTATGCCCGGAGTTCCGAAGGCAAAAGTTAAATCAAGAATTATTCTTACTCCCGAACATGCTAAACGTTTGCTTCAGGCCCTGGCCGATAATGTTCATAAGTATGAGGAACTATATGGGCAGATAAACCTTGGTGATGAGGGTGGCTTTTTCCCTGAAATGGGTGGAAATATCGGAGAAGCATAAGTCTTTCTTTTTACGATTAAATACATACAATTAAAATCAAAATAGCAATGAAAATAGGAATTCCTAAAGAGATTAAACCCAACGAAAACCGGGTCGCTATTACTCCGGCAGGAGTATATGCTTTAACTCAGAGTGGACATCAGTTATTTGTGGAAACAAATGCCGGTTCGGGGAGTGGTATTTCCGACGAGCAATATATAGAATCCGGCGCTGTTATTCTCGAAACGGCAGCACAGGTGTTTGAGAGTTCTGATATGATAGTCAAAGTAAAAGAACCTATCGAGCAGGAATATAAGTTGATTCGAAAGGATCAGATTGTTTTCACCTATTTTCATTTTGCGTCGAGTCTTCCACTGACCAAAGCAATGATTGAGAGCAAGGCTGTATGTATTGCTTACGAGACAGTGGAATTACCTGACAAAAGTCTACCCTTGTTGGTTCCGATGAGTGAAGTGGCCGGAAGAATGGCTGTTCAGGAAGGTGCTAAATATCTGGAGCAGGCACAAGATGGTAAAGGTATTTTGCTCGGAGGAGTTCCTGGAGTACGTCCGGCTCATGTGTTGGTTATTGGCGGAGGTATTGTCGGTTCACAGGCAGCCAAAATTGCTGCAGGAATTGGAGCCTCTGTGACTATTCTGGATACGAATCTGAACAGGCTTCGTCATCTGAACGATATTATGCCGGCGAATGTTGTGACTCAGTTTTCAGATCAATATACTATCCAGCAATTAGTGAAAACGGCCGATTTAATCGTTGGCGCTGTGCTTTCTCCCGGAGCAAAAGCTCCTGTTGTGATTAAACGGGATATGCTTAAAACAATGCAGCCGGGAACTGTTTTGGTAGATGTGGCGGTAGATCAGGGAGGATGTTTTGAAACGACAAAACCTACTACACATACGCATCCTACGTACGTCATCGACGGAGTTGTTCATTATTCTGTTGCAAATATGCCGGGTGCTGTGCCGATGACATCGACTCTGGCGCTAACCAATGCAACGCTACCGTATATCAAACAACTTGCAGATAAAGGTTGGAAACAGGCTTTGAGTGAAAATGAAAGTTTGCGTAAAGGCTTGAATATTGTGGATGGGAACATTGTCTTTAAAGGGGTTGCGGAAGCTTTCGGATTACCTTTTACTTCTTATGAAGTGTAATCTAGTCAATCTGTTAAAATTAAATACCGATTCGAAATGGAAACCGTAAAAAAAGAACGCTTTAATTTTTTCACAATGTTTTGGGACGGGTTCAAAGGAATGACTTTGGGGCGTACTCTTTGGATTATTGTGATTATCAAACTGTGTATTATGTTTTTGGTGTTAAAACCATTTTTCTTCCCGAATCTGTTGAACTCAAAATACAAGACAGAGGAGGCGAAAGCCGATCATGTACGGAATCAACTTATTGAAAAATCTGAAATAGGGCACAAAAAGTAAAAAATTATCAATTTTAGAGTTTATGGAAATTTTAAATTCATCACTAATCGACTGGTCAAGAGCTCAATTTGCATTGACTGCCATGTATCACTGGCTCTTCGTCCCTTTGACCCTTGGTCTGGGGGTGATTATGTCAATCATGGAAACAATTTACGTTCGAACCGGAAATGAACAATGGAAGCGAACGGCAAAATTCTGGATGAATATCTTTGGGGTCAACTTTGCTATCGGTGTTGCAACAGGGATTATTCTGGAATTTGAATTCGGTACCAACTGGTCGAATTACAGTTGGTTTGTCGGAGATATTTTCGGCGCACCGCTGGCTATTGAAGGAATCCTGGCCTTCTTTATGGAAGCAACCTTCATCTCTATCATGTTCTTCGGGTGGAAACGAGTAAGCAAGAAGACTCACCTTGCTGCAACCTGGCTTACCGTTATCGGAGCTACATTGTCGGCTTTGTGGATTTTGGTGGCCAATGCATGGATGCAATATCCTGTAGGAATGGAATTCAATCCGGATACCGTACGTAATGAAATGAATAATTTCTGGGCAGTTGCTTTATCTCCGGTTGCCATCAACAAGTTTTTCCACACCGTTATCTCAAGTTGGGTACTGGGTGCTGCTTTTGTTGCCGGAATTGCCGGATGGTACATGCTGAAGAAACGAAATATTGAATTTGCAAAGCAAAGCATGAAAGTTGCCTCTGTTTTTGGACTTATTGCTGTGCTTCTGACAGCTTGGACAGGAGATGAATCAGCTTATCATGTAGCTCAAAAACAACCGATGAAATTGGCTGCTATGGAAGGCTTATACAAAGGACAAAATGGGGCAGGCCTCATTGCTGTGGCTTTGCCCAATCCGGCTAAGAAGTCGTATAACGACGGCGTAGAGCCTTATATTTTTAAACTGGAAGTGCCCAAGGCATTGTCTTTGTTAGGATATCGTGATTTCGATGCTTTTGTACCGGGTATCAGTGATATTATCGAAGGTGGTTATAAACAGGCTAACGGAGCAACAGCCCTTTCTTTTGTCGAAAAACAGTCTAGAGGAAAGGTAGCTATTCAGGCTTTGGAAGACTATCAGAAAGCAATAAAAGATAAAGACAAGGTCGCAGCGGCTTCTTATAAAAATGTATTGAAAGAAAATTATGCTTATTTTGGCTATGGATACCTGGATACACCCGACCAGCTGGTTCCGAACATTCCGATGGTGTTCTGGGCATTCCACATCATGATCTATCTGGGAGGTTTCTTTATCTTGTTCTTCCTTGTTTTAGTCTATTTCTCTTTCAAAGACAAATTAGTAAACAGCAAATGGCTGCTTTGGCTGAGCATTCTTGCCATTCCTTTGGCATATATCTGTAGCCAGGCCGGTTGGGTGGTGGCCGAAGTAGGGCGTCAACCGTGGGCTATTCAGGATGTTTTACCTTTGCAGGCAGCCATCTCGTCGCTTACGACACAGTCCGTAATGATTACCTTCTTTATCTTCCTGGCATTATTCACAGCGTTGCTGATTGCCGAAATTCGTATTATGTTGAACCAGATTAAGAAAGGCCCTGGAGCGGAATAATTTTCCAGGTAACTTAATCATAAAATAATTAGCGATTATGTTTGAATACTCATTTTTACAGCATTACTGGTGGTTTGTTATCAGTTTGCTTGGAGGTCTTTTGGTTCTTCTTTTGATGGTTCAGGGAGGGCAATCCATGTTGTTCTCACTCGGTAAGGACGATCGGCACCGTTTTTTAATGGTGAATGCATTGGGTCGGAAATGGGAATACACATTCACCACCTTGGTTACATTCGGAGGAGCTTTTTTTGCTTCATTTCCTTTGTTTTATTCAACCAGTTTTGGTGGTGCATATTGGGTCTGGATGCTGATATTGTTCTGTTTTGTAATTCAGGCAGTCTCTTATGAATACATGTCTAAACCCGGAAACACCTGGGGCAAGAAGACTTATCAAAGCTTTCTGTTCATCAATGGTTTGCTCGGAACATTTCTTATCGGAGCAGCGGTTGCAACCTTTTTTACCGGTTCTGATTTTCTGGTTAATAAAGGAAATATCACAGCCATCGGTTCGTCTCATGTGACCGGTATTGTTATCAGTCAATGGCAGAATCCTCTTCATGGTTTGGAAGCATTGGGCGATTTCCGGAACTGGCTGCTTGGCTTCACCGTATTTTTCCTTGCACGTACCAATGCCTGTTTGTACTTTATTAACCGTATCGAAGACAAAGGCCTTTCAGGACGTTCTCATAAGTTTTTACTTTACAATGCCGTTCCTTTCGTGGTATGCTTCCTTGCATTTGTGATTTGGATATTGCTTGGTAAAGGTTTTGCTGTTGATGCAACAACGGGTACAGTAAGCCTGGAACCTTATAAATATTTATTGAATCTGGTTCAGATGCCGGTTATTGCAGTAGTCCTTCTGATGGGAGTTGTCCTTGTATTGTATGGAATTATCCGTTCAATTTTTCAGGAAAGTTTCCAGAAGGGTATCTGGTATAGCGGCATTGGCACTGTGTTGACCGTATGCACATTGCTTCTGCTTGCCGGATTCAACAACACGGCATATTATCCTTCTTCAGCCGATTTGCAAAGTTCTCTGACAATCTTCAATTCCTCTTCCAGCCTGTTTACCTTGACAGCGATGACATACGTATCCATACTGGTGCCATTCGTCTTGGTTTATATCTTTTTCGCTTGGCGTGCTCTTGAACGTAAAAAATTCAAGGCAGAGGACTTAAAAGAAGACGGACACGTATATTGATAATCAGATAACTGATTTTTATTTTACCAAAACAGGGAATAAGACGAAAACCTTATTCTCTGTTTTTTGTTTATAGAACGTCGTTACACACTAATTATAGCGCCAAACGAATGCAAATAAAGAAACGTAATCTGATTATTGCCGCAGGATGCATGTGGCTTATCGCAGGAGTTAATGTTTTTCATATAGGAGTGCAGGTATGGGAAATACAAAAAACAAAACCCTGGCTCCATTTTTTTGGAGCCATCGCCACCTTCTTGTTTTTTGGAATTATTTTCAATAAATCTTACAATAAGAATGTGAATCGGATCCATCTGATGGATAATCCGCGAAATCCGCTTTCCTTTTTTGATTTGAAAGGATGGTTGATTATTATTTTTATGATGACGTTGGGAATTACAGTCCGTTATTTCGGCTTGCTCCCTGTTTCGTTCATCGCTCCATTCTATCAAGGGTTGGGGCTTTGTCTGGCTATTTATGGCGGCCGTTTCATCTGGAAAGGCGCCATGTATGAAGGATAAGCCTTGTTCCTAAGAGAGAATTGTTGCAACTAATTTTCTTCTGCCGCCATAACGCCTGAATTCACATAAATAGATTCCCTGCCAGACTCCAAGATTCAGGCGGTGTCTCGTGATGGGGATCATCACCGACTGGCCTACAACAGAAGCTTTGATGTGTGCAGGCATATCGTCGGCTCCTTCATCGGTGTGTAGAAATTTCGGATAGCTTTCAGGAATCCAATCCGAAAAAAAGGATTTAAAATCACTGATAACACTCGGATCTGCATTTTCATTAATGGTCAGTCCGGCTGAAGTATGTTTAATAAAGAGCTGTAGAATCCCATTTTCCGGAAGTTCGCCTATTTGTTCCAAAATAAGATCGGTAATGATATGGAATCCGTATCGAAATTCCGGAAGGGAGAATTCAATTTGTTTGGTCATTGATAGATGTATTTAATGATGAGCAAGAAAATGTAAATGTTTATAATTAGTTGTATGTATACCTATAGGCTTCTGAAAATAAGCTGTATAGAAAATATGATACGTGAAACTAATTTTATAGAACTACTTTTTTAAGTTATCGGATGTTTTCCTACAGGGAAAAAGAAAACGATGGCTTTCAAGCCGCTATTAATCGTAAGAAATTTATTCTTTGACCTTTCAACTGACAGAGCTTGTTTCGTAGCCTTTGAGTTTTCAGCAGGGTAGGGTACAGGCTCTTTTTAGTCTCTCGAAAAGTTTTGCGTTAGGGTTCATCCGTTGATAAATCCAAAGCCTCGGGATTATTTTCTTTTCTCACAGATATCACTCCGGATATAGCCTCAAAGGTTTTGATTGTTTTGTCTATTTTACCAACAGGCGGACTCTTCAAGACGACACCGTTGAACTGCCCCAGGCTCTTGATTGTGATGCATCCTAGCTGATTGGCCAGCCGTAATACCGCCTCTTTGGTTTGTGCATCCCGATAAATTATCAGGAGACAAGGCTGTTTCTCGGGCGAAAGTTTCTTTTGCGTCTGTGTTGGATTAGGCACATTTTTGCTTATGTTGTAACTACTTCTGCATCCTGCAATTAGAAACAAGAGAAGAACTATTTGCAAATAAGGATATTTATTTTTCATTCGTATTTAATTTTTACTGTTAGGTCGTATCAAATTCACGTGATTTTTTTTAATCATAGCCTTGGAATATTTAATCCAAATCATGCTTTTTTTCATCCGTATTTGATAAGAATCTGTCGACTGATGAAAGACAAGGCCATTATTTTTGACTTGTTTTTCTTATTCCCGATTATAAAAGTAATTGTTTTTGGGCAAACCGTATTTGTAACAGTGCATTCATTTACCTTAACAAGGAGCTTATTTCGATTATTTCATTCAAGACAGCATGTAATATTTGTTTTACTTGAGTTTATTCAAACACTGAATTCAAACATTTTCATTATCTTGTGTGGAATTTCGTGAATGCCGCTTTTGGATTTAAACGATTTGAATGTTATGAAGAGATTTTTATTTTTAGTCGTCTCCGGTATGTTTTTGTGTGCAACCATCTGTAAGGCGCAGTCTGTTCAGCCATTTTCTACGAGAGCATGGCAAAAAGATATTTGCTCCGTTCAGCTTAATCCCAACGGAGTATGGGGCGCATTACCCATCATTCAATTAGGTCGCTCGGTGCCTCTTGTGCTGAGCTTTGATCAGATAAATACAACGAGTCCAATCAGGTACAGATACAAAATTATTCATTGCAACGCAGACTGGACACCATCCAATCTACTCGAAATAAATTATATGGATGGCTTTAATGACAATCTGATAGACGATGTTGCCAATTCGCAGGCTACCTCTGTGGATTATGTAAATTATCGGGTGGAATTTCCTAACGATAATTTTCGGTTACTGCTGTCCGGAAACTATGTGTTGGAGGTTTATCCCGAAAATAACCCTTCCAATATTCTGCTCACAGCTTGTTTCTATGTATTGGACAAACAAGTGGATGTGTCATCGCAGGTGTCATCGAATACAGATTGGGGCGTGAACAAAGAATGGCAACAATTGTCTTTGGTTATCAATTATGGTAATTTAAATATCAAGGATCCTTATTCAGACATCAAGACGGTGGTTTTACAAAACCGGCGCCAGGACAATCGGAAGTTCGATTTAAAGCCAACTTTCCTTACAGGGAGCAGTTTGCGTTATGAGCATAATCGCGATTTGATTTTTGATGCAGGAAATGAGTATCGTCGGTTTGATTTTGTGAATACGAAAAGTGGAGGTATGAATGTCGATCGATTTCGATTTCAGGGAGGAAGATATTATGCCTGGGTGATACCGGATAAAATCAGAGCCGGGAAGTCGTATATCTATGATCAGGATCAGAATGGGAAATTTCTGATACGCTCGACTGATGCAGGAGACAGCGATGTGAATGGTGATTATATCAATGTGAATTTTACCCTGCAGACGGATATAAAGGCCGATGAACCGATTTATCTTGCCGGAGATTTGACCGGTTATCAGTTCGATTCTGGTTATGAAATGAAATACAATGAAGTTGAAAAAGCGTATAGTTTAAATCTTTGGCTTAAACAAGGAGCTTACAATTATATGTATATGACCAATAATGTAGAAAAAGGAGCTTCTACTTCGTGGGCAGAAGGTAATTATTTTCAGACAGAAAATGAATATCTGACGTTGGTTTATTATCGACCGATAGGACAACGGTATGACAGTCTGATAGGCTATTCCCTGATTAATTCTCAGTAGCAATGTCCGGACTGATATCTAAATGCTGTTTTTTTAAGTTTAATTCTATCTCCTCGTTGGATAGTTGCTTGGTGTTGGTAATGAGAAAATTAATATTGATAAAATCACCGTATTGATTGCATTCCGAAACAACCTGTTCGATAAATGCCTTTACATCGATTGTTAAATCTGCGAGGAAAATATAAGTGATATAATAGCCCCAGTTGTTTGTTTTTTCAATCTCAATCTTTTTACATTCAAACTGAAATTTGAATTCCCTTTCGATTATCTCATTTTGCAACACGGTGAAATCTTCTCCTGATTTGCTCGAAATAACACAAAAATACCGAAGCTTGTTGTTATGTCCACCTAAGCCCGTGGAAATAAAGATTTGTTGTTCTCCTGTCAATTCGGAGTTTAGTAATATTCTGCTTTCCACTAATGCCAAGGATGACCAGTTGGTAAGTTCCGGTTCCAGCGGGCTGCTGTGATAAGTCTCGATAGCACGATAGGCAGCTACGTCAGGTAAGCTGGCCAGCAAGGATAAGCTTCTACGCTTTTCTTCAATAGCATAGTCGGGATCGAAAAGAATGGAAACAAGATAATTCCGGTTAAGGTAGCGACCTGCATCTTCCCGAATCCGGCTAGAGTAATTGAAATATTCCATTTGCTCATTTACCGGAATCGTTTCTTCCAGAATATGAAGTCGGCTTGTTCCTTCCTTCGACATATTCGCTAATTTATTGAAAAGCTTGTCTTCCTTATTTTTCATACATCCAAAGATATACTTATTTTGAAGATAAGCCAAGTTTTTCTTGTATTTGGCCAAAAGATTGGTTGGAATAAAAAGCCGGATAAACATAAAATGAATAGTTGACTGTTTTGAGGAAATCTTTGATATCTGGATAGAATAGAGAACTAAATTTTTTGAAATGAAAACCAATGGAAGAGTCAGGTATGTATCATTTTTTATTTGTTCTCTTTTTACAGAAATTGCAGAGATAAAAACATTATGGCAAGTCTTTTCGCTAGTCTTAGAGAATCGGGGGGAATAAAAGCTGGTTTATCTGCATTTTTATGAAGTGAATATTTATAATTAGGTGCTCGTGCTTAATGTGTTGTAAATGAGTTTTATATGTGAATTGATTTTAGTCAAACTACTTGATAAAATGGCAAGGTTATTCATAATGAGCATTTCGGAGACTCGTTTGCCGGAGTATCTCTTTTGAGCCTGTAATCTTGGTGTTGTCAGCTATATTTGTTTTTCCCGTAGGTGTAGGTTGTCGGTTTAAATCACCCTGCTGCATAGATTTGTACGATATCATTTGTTGTAAAAAATTGTATATTAATTAATTAAAAAAATATTTTAATTTTTTTGTTTTGTTTGAGAAAAAATATATATTTGTGTTGATTTGTTCCTTTCAAAATGAAATTGAATGCTAATACAAAATGAATTTTCAACATATTTAAGTCTGTTTTTTCATCCTCTTTCAGATAGAATTTCAAGTATTTTTCTACTTGCAAATAAATTGTGTGAACTCCTAAAATTCAGCGGATTAAACTTGCGTAATTCAATTTTATTTTTAACACACACACACACACACACACACACACACACACACACACACACACACACAC
>JASGFJ010000070.1:0-15327 GCA_047605645.1 Dysgonamonadaceae bacterium
ACACAACACACACACACACACACACACACACACACACACACACACACACACACACCACACTTAAAAATAACAATATTTTCCGAACACACAAGTCGGCAAACTCTTTTGCCGATGGGTTTCGCATTTGCCGATCCGGGAGTAAAATCCATCAATGGATTTGCTTACCTGCGTATGCGCGTGTTCGACAATTCACAAATCAAATTACAAATTATTCTCTGTCTTTTTATGAAACCGGCTTATTCGTAAGCTGACTGATCTTGTGCCTAAAAAAAGACAGTCCCCTATTTTTAACCTAAAAAAATTGAATCGTATGAAAAAAACAATTACTAACACAGCCATAGCTACCCAAACAGTTTTGAGTCTGATTTTTACAAAACAGGAAGACCCAAAATTGTCTCCCGGCGGCTTTCGGTAAGTATGAAACTATTTATTCAGTTTGAACAGTATGATGTATAGCATGCAGCTTCCGAGATATTTGCCCTTGAGGCACTCTGGAGCATCCGATGCGGCTGTCATGCTTGTCAATTAATTTGCTGGAGAGAATAACTTGCTTTGGAGTTATAGCTACTGAATGAATGTAACTAAAGATTGAATTTTTAATGATGCGATGTTTGGAGAAGCCTCTCCAAATGGAATTGAGATAATTTTTTATCTAACCTCTGATTGCACTCTTCGTTCACTGCAGGAGATATTTTTACTCATTATCACGATAAAATCACAACAATAGCTCCTTCTGAGTAGAAAATCTATATTCCGGAATCCGAAAATAGGTAAATCTGTAGTGAAAAAAGGAAGAGTTACTCTTTAGAGAAAGTGATTCGTTGAAAAAATCAACGCTTATATTCCGGAATCTGTTTCCTGAAATGGGCTGTTTGATTTGCTTGCTGATTCGAAAAGGGAAATATACCCTTCTCTGTAAGTGATATTCGGAATAAAATGATTTTGAATTCGTTACCGGATATTATCTACTCTTGCTTAATCTTTCTGATAAGGAGTTATTAAAGATTTTCGTTTTTATGTTTCCGATTGTGATAGGGTCGGGCTTTAATGAACCTAATTATCTAATTTTATGAAAAAAGGAATCGTATTATTTTGTACACTGCTTGCATCACTAAGCCTTTTTGCGCAGACAACTGTGAAAGGAGTAGTTTCTGATGCTGAAACGCATGAAGGACTCGTCGGTGCTAGTGTTTCGATTAAGGGCACTTCACAAGGAGTCTTTACTGACATGAACGGAGCTTATGCCATTAAAGCTCGTTCAACTGATGTGCTGGTTTTTAAATACCTTGGTTATGTAGAGAAAAGTATTACCGTCGGGACGCAAACAAAGATAGATGTCCGGATGCAGACTGAAGGCGTGGTTCTTCAAGAGGCGGTTGTTACGGCGCTGGGTATTAAGCGGGATACTCGAGCTTTGGGATATGCTGTCAGTTCGGTCAAGGGAGACGATTTACTTAAAGCCGGTGTCACGGCCAATCCTTTGTCTGCACTTTATGGCAAGGCTGCGGGAGTCGGAATTCAGGCAACAGCAGCTGGCCCTATGGGGGGAATAAAGATTAATGTAAGAGGTTCGCAAGGACTAGAATCTTCTTCAGTAACACGTCCTTTATTTGTTGTAGACGGCATACCGATATATGATACAGAGTCGAACATGGCCTCGCGAGGTTACGATCCGCTCAATTCTTTCGATTATGGATCAGCCGTAAATGACCTGAATGCCGAAGATATTGAGTCGATGGAGATATTGAAAGGCGCCAAAGCTTCGGTGTTGTATGGTAGTCGGGGAGCAAATGGCGTGGTATTGATTACTACAAAAAACGGAGCCGGAACACGAGGTTTGGGTGTACAGTTGTCGTTCGGCATGGAAACGGAGGTTCCCTACCAATTAATCAAGTTTCAGAACGAATACGGCTCCGGTGTGAATGAATATGATATGAGTTATACCGACGATCCGGAGCCCATACGTCGCGTTGTTAGCAGCCGCTACTGTTTTGGCCCTAAATTTGATGGATCGCCCATTCTGTTTTTTGATGGTAAGATGCGCACATACGATGCATACAAGAAAAACTATATGGCACCTTTCCGGAATGGACATAGCTCAAGTGTTTCTGCCGCCATACAAGGAGGAAATGATAAAGGAAATATGCGTCTTTCTTTAACCTACTTTATCTACAATGGCACCATGGTTAATCAAGAACAGAGAAAAAATACCTTGAGTTTCAATGGACAAACCCGAGTGTCGGAATTTGCACGTTTTGAATTTATTCAGAACCTGTACAATATAAAAAGTGCCAATCGCCGTCCCAACCTGCAACGACTGATTTCGTACGGTGCTTATAATCGCGACTATGACCTAAAATCGGCAATGAACAATTATAAGGATGAAAACGGGTATCGCGTTTCGCTCAAGGGATTGTCCGACATTGACGAGAAAGGCTGGGGATGGCCATCTGCTTTTGCCGGTGACCAGGACGGATTCTTCAGTATGTTGTGGAACAACAATGAGAATCGGAACCTTGATAATCGATTGCATACCGTAACTTCCGCTAAAGCCTTTTTTACTCCGCTTCCATATCTGACCATCACCCTACAAGGTGGTTTGGATTATACCGATACGGAGTATATCAAAAATAATAAAATAGAAAGAATAGATCCCGATACCAACCAGCCTGAAGGAGGACTGTTCCGTTACAGCCGTGAAAGGAATAAAATACAGAACTATGATGCTTTTCTTGCTTTTGATAAAAAAATAAAGAAAGTATGGAATGTATATACCATGATAGGAGCTTCTTATCGAAAGGAAAACTATACTTCGGTGGGTGTCGGAACTTATGGAGGACTTAAGTTTCCGAACTTCTGGATGTTAGAAAACGGAAAGGAGTGGCCTGCTTCGTATGATTCCCGCATCTCTAATTACGGCAAGGCGAATGAATCTATGTATAGCGTGTTTGGACAAGCTACACTTTCGTATAATATGGAATATATATTTGAATTCCAGGCTAGGAATGACTGGGCATCCACATTACCTAAGCTGAATCGTTCTTATTTCTATCCGGGACTTTCCCTGATCTGGAATTTCACGGAGCGTTTTCAGATTCCTCAGATAAACTATGGTAAACTGCGTTTGTCCTGGGCGGATACCGGACGACCGGCAAACCGCTATTTTGCTTACAGAGCCTACTCGATGGGGGCACTGCCGGCTCCGAACACCGATATCAATGATGTAACCGGTCCGGGCGATTTGTTTTCGGGCGATTTGAAACCCGAACGCAAACGGGAATATGAAGTTGGTTTTAACCTGAGACTCCTTAATCAAAACCGTTTGGAAGTGGATTTTGCTTACTATAACAGTACATTCTACAACCAGATTATGCGTGTTCCCTTGTCTCCAACGACAGGAGCGAATGCTATTCGAATCAATGCCGGTAAGATAAATAATCAGGGACTTGAATTTTTTGTGAAGGGAATGGCCGTAAAAACTCCTCTTTTTAACTGGGAAATGTTGCTGAACTTAGCCAAGCAATGGGATAAGATTGTGAGGCTGCATCCGGGAATTACACAAATCAATCAGGAGGCCAGCGGTATATACAACCGGGCAGAAGAAAAAAAACGCATGGGAAGCCTCTGGATGCAGGATTATCTCAAAGATGAGAATGGTAATAGGATTGTGAGCAACTCCGGCTTGTATCAAATATCAGACAACAGTAAAGACCAAATATGCGTAGGAAGTATCAATCCTGACATATATGGTGGATTCACTTCCAACTTTTATTTTCAAGGGAATTGGGGAATGCTGAACCTGATGGCCGGGATTGACTTCAAGTATGGAGGAAAAGTCATGTCATACACCAACTATTACCTGATGGCTAATGGGGTAAGTGAAGAAACATTGCAATATCGGGATACAGACCATGGCGGACTCACCTGGGTGCAAAAAATGGCTGACGGAAGTACCCGTGAGCGTCATGACGGGCTTATCCTACCGGGAGTAAAAGCAGATGGAAGTCCCAACGATATTATGATCTCTGCATATCAATATTACAGCAGCTTTGGTCGGGACGATTCTAAATATTGGTCACCGGATTTGATTAAAAAGAATAATTATATCAAATTCAGAGAAATGGCTTTGAATTATACTTTCGCTAAGAAAATATCTGAGATGATGCGCCTGCAAAAATTATCTGTCGGATTGACTGCACGGAATTTATTCTATGTATACAAATCAATTCCCCATATCGATGCAGAGGCCTTGCTGGGAACTAACAGTTGGATAGAAAATTCAAACTATCCGGCCAGTCGTACCTTTGGTTTTAAGGTTAACGTAAGTTTCTAAGCATACTGGTCTGTGAGCGGGCGTATTTTTTGAAGTAAATATTCTTGATTAGTTGTAAAGTATGCATGTTTGTAATTCATTGAAAATGATAAGCATAATTGGTGCGTAAAACTAATTTTACAGAACTGCTTAACAAGTGAAGTTTATAATTTCATCGCTAAAAAGCACGCATGGCTCATATTCATTTACAGAAAAAATAATCGAGTGAAACGAAACATGATTTTTATTTTTTAGTTTATCGGATGAGTTTTCCTGTTAAGGAAAAGAAAATCACGGTTTTCAAGCTGGCATTCATGGCAAAGAATTTATTCTTTGACTTTCCAACCGATAAAACTTATTCGATAGTCTTTGCGTAAATCATCTAAAACTATAATTAAAAAAATCAAGCAAGTTTCATCCCCCTTAACCGTAAAAATTAAATCGTATGAAAAAAATAGTATTTATAGTAACAATCGCTTTTTTAATTATTGCATCATCATGCAGCGATGAACTCGACCGTTATTGGGAAGATCCCGGTAAATACAAACCGCAACCGGAGCAAGTCGTTTCCGGATTGTTTACCCACATGCAGAAAACCCGTTTCTGGCTTGAAGGATATGGCGAATGGTATTGGCTGCTTAGTTATGGCACCTTTGAGATTTCCCAGGTAACAACTCTTGTTCCTTATTCTGAAGGATTTATCAATCATTTCGCTGATGATGACTATGGTGAGTTGGAGAGGTATGTTTCTTCTGCCAATGGAAATACATACGGACGCTTTTCTAATTTCTACACCGATCTGACAAATTACGGACTGATTCGGGATGAAATAAAGGACGTGGAGAAACTGGGAAACCCGACCAAAGAAATCATTATATATTTGCGTTTAGCCACAATACTAAAAGATGTGGTGGCTTTACAAACAGTTGATTTATTCAACAGTATTCCGTATTTTGATGCATTTAAGGGCTCTGAAACTGTCTTTTTTCCGCAGTATGACGATCCGCTGGAAATATATAAATCTGTCATAGCAGAATATAAGGCAATAGCCGACGAACTGCCGGCTTTGTATGAGGCTATGTCTGCCGGTGCCAAAAAAACCTTTGAAACGCAGGACTTATTCTTCAAGGGCGATATCAATAAGTGGGTGAAATATATTAATTCGCAGAACCTGAAAGCTTGTGTCCGCATCTCCGGTGTTGCAGAGGATTTTGTAAAACCGTATCTCTCAGAAATTATTAAAAATCTTCCTTCAGAAGATTATACATTTAGCTCTCCTTATCTCAACGAATGCCGTATCAGTACTTCTGGTAATGGCGGAATTATTCAACGGGGACGATATGAGAATTATTACCAGATGGCTATTCCCGATGTAATTTTGACTCGTATGAACAGAGGAGGAGATGAATATGATATTCAAGAGGATGATCCGCGTCTACCTGTGATTGGAATCGGTTTTACTCCGGATGGCACGACAGACCGGGTTGAGTATTTCGGCGTGTCTATGGATTGTGAGCGGCAACGCTATTTACGTATAACTTTGCCATTAGGAGCAGGTAAAAGAGTGAATGCCACGAATCCGTTGGATGGGACAGATGGTGTTCCTCATTCGAACGTTGTGTATCCGAACAAGCCGATGGATGTCATGGTACAATCCTGTATGTGGACTTATTATAATCCGATAACATACGTGTTGAGCGAAATGCCGCTTCGTATTGTAAGCCGCGCAGAGACGGATCTCTTCTTGGCTGAAGTGGCGCTGAAGAGGCTTGCTTCCACCGGAAAAACAGCCGGCAATCACATCAGCGATGCTGTTAAGCATTCTACAGATTTCTGGTATATGATGAATCATGCACCGCATTATGCGGGAGAGATGTCGGAAGCAACCAAAGCTATCTTAATTCCGGATAAGCCGTCTGATGCAATTATCGATAGTTATGCCGGTAAGATTCAGGCTGAGTTTGATGCTGTCTCAGGAGAAGAGGATAAAATGGAAATATTGATGCAGCAAAAATATATCCACCTGAATCTGTCTGGTGCTCATGAGTTGTTTGCCGAGTTGCGGCGTACACGTCACCCCAAGCTTGAACCTATAACATGTATTACCTCAGGGAAAACGTTAACCAATCAGACCATGATGCTCGAACGTTTTACCCTTCCTCCTTCTGAAAGGGCGAATAATTTTGAGCAATATTCAAAAGTGATGGAGGATGACAAGTGGGGAACACCTGTGTTCTGGGTGCCACAGTCTAAACGAAGTGAAACATATTTTCTTCCGGCTGCCATCAAGCCGCCTTTGCCTTAATGCCTGATTGTTATTGTCTTTTTAGAGCGTTTGTTTCCGGAATTCCGGAAACAAACGCTCTTTTTTGTCGGTATGTACAACTTGTCGTTTCTTCAGAAGGCCATCATGCTTGCTTGTGTTTATACAGGCTTGTTTTTCATAGGCACTAAAATACGAAACGAAAAACTGTGCCTGCGACGCCAGGTCTGAATCGGGAAAGAACGATGTATTGCGAATGGAGCGAATTCTTAATTTCACTCATCTCTTGATGAGGGAAGCCATTCCAAATAGAGTTGTATCGGAAAGAGTTTACGCGGCTTCTCAGTCAGTGAATTATAAATATGAGATTCTAGCAAATATAAGTGATGGTTGACAGAAGCGGAGTCTCAAATCGTCATTAACAGTTTATCATGGAAAGTACTGAATGATGATGAGTTATTTTCCTTGAATTTCTTTATTAATAAATGAAATTCAAATACACCGGGTAGAATAAAAAAAATGACGGGAAGAAGTATCTTTTTGATACTCCTTCCCGTTATGTGTCTTTTCGCGCTGTGTGTCAGCAGTTATGTATTTAACAGATTCTTTTCTGCTTCTTTTACTTTCACAAAGTTGAATTCCTTCAGAATGCTCTCTTTAAGTGCGCTGATTTGATTATTACAAAGATTTCCGATACTGCCTTCGTGAGTATGAGCCAATTCTTTGCTGTCATAGCTAAATTGTCCGTTTTCGATGTTCATGCCCACTTTTTTATAAGCATCTCTGAATGGGATACCGGATAAAACTAATCTGTTAACCTCTTCAACACTGAATACGTATTTGTATTTATCATCATCCAGAATATGATCGTTAACTTCTATTTTATCCATCATGTGTGTAACCATCAATAAGCAGTCTTTTAGATCTTTAAAGGATGGAATAAATACTTCTTTGATGATTTGCAGATCCCGGAAATATCCGGAAGGCAGGTTATTGGCTATCAAGGTAATTTCAACAGGAAGAGCCTGTATCTTGTTGCATTTGGCACGTGTCAGTTCAAATACATCGGGATTCTTTTTGTGAGGCATAATGCTCGATCCGGTAGTGAATTGAGCCGGAAGTTTGATGAATCCGAAATTTTGGCTGTTAAACAGACAGGCGTCATAGGCAAGTTTCGATAAACTGCCGGCAATGGAGGCTAGAGCGAAAGATACAATTCGTTCCATTTTTCCTCGCCCCATCTGTGCATACACCACATTGTAGTTCATCGAATCAAAGCCAAGAAGCTCGGTTGTCATTGTCCGGTTAAGTGGAAATGAAGAGCCATATCCTGCAGCTGAGCCGAGTGGATTCCGATTGCATATCCGATAAGCAGCCAAAAGCAGTTGCAAATCATCGGCCAGACTTTCTGCATAAGCTCCGAACCAAAGCCCGAAAGAGGAAGGCATCGCAATTTGTAGATGAGTGTATCCGGGCAGCAGTACTTCTTTGTATTTCTCACTTTGCGCCAGCAGTACATCTATGAGGGCTGACACATCGTGTGCCAGTATCTCGATTTGTTCTCGGGTAAATAGCTTTAAATCGAGTAATACCTGATCGTTGCGCGAACGGCCGCTGTGAATTTTCTTGCCGATATCGCCCAATTTGCGTGTCAGCATAAGTTCCACCTGTGAATGTACATCTTCAATGCCTTCTTCAATAACAAATTTGCCCTCGACAGCCAATTGATAAATCTCTTGTAATTCTTTGAGAAGAACATCAAGCTCGTCTTTTGTGAGTAGATTGATAGATTGGAGCATGGTAATGTGAGCCATTGAGCCCAATACATCGTGTTTAGCCAGATAAATATCCAGTTCGCGATCCCGTCCGATGGTGAATTTCTCTACTTCTTCGTTTACTTTAATGTCTTTTTCCCAAAGTTTCATTTCAAGATTATCTATTGTTTTCTGATTGTTTAATTATTTTATTTAAATCTGGTCGTATGGCAATGAGGATAGAATCACGGCCATTTTGTCTAGCCCCTCCTGAAGAGGTTTGGAAACCATCGGCTTGAGAAATGGATTCAAATCTGCTTTTACGGTCATTTTCATGAACGTATTGTTTTCATCTTTTTCTTTAAGTTGTATCCAAAGATGAATGGCAAACGGAATCTGTTCAGCCTCAAACTTTACAGTTTTATTTGGTTCTCTATCGACAACGACAAATTTAATTTTGCCGATAGGACTGATTGCAAAAGAGCAATAATCTCTATCGAAACTGAAATTCGTTATTTTGTCTTGTGGTATTTTGTCTTTAACCTTTTCGAGCTTACTTAGATCGGAAAGGACAGAAAAAATGGTTCCGCTTGAATACGGAATAAGTTTTACTTCGCTTGTGAAATCCGCCATACAATTATTTTTTCTTTGGCCATTCAGATGGTGCATTTCGCCATTCTTTCAATGTCTCAAGTTCGCTTTCTGCAATATAATCAATTCTTAATGCTTCCGAAAGAACGGTATCATAACTTGTCAGCGTCGTTAATTTCACTTTTTCCTTTTTGAAATTTTCTGCGGCGATAGGAAATTCGTAAGAGAAAATTGCAATCATACCGATTACATCCGAACCGTCCCGGCGTATTGCCTCTACAGCTTTCAAACTGCTGCTTCCTGTCGAAACCAGGTCTTCGATAACAACAACTTTCTGCTTGGGTTTTAAATCTCCTTCAATCAGATTTTCCAATCCATGATCTTTCGGAGTAGAACGAATATACACAAAAGGCAAACCTAAAATATCGGCAACCAATGCTCCCGGAGCAATAGCACCAGTCGCAACACCGGCGATCGCATCTACATCCGGATATTTTTCCAGAATAAGGCGGCTCATCTCTATTTTTACGAAACGACGTATTGCCGGATATGATAAAATTTTCCGATTATCACAATATATCGGTGATTTCCAGCCGGATGCCCACGTGAATGGATTTGAAGGTTGTAACTTTATAGCTTTGATTCTTAACAGTTTTTCCGCTGTCAATTTTTCTAAGGAGTTCATTGTTCTTATTTTTATTGGGTATATATAATGCAAAGATAAGGATTATCGAAATAAAAGACGATTTCTCATGTCGCTAAATTTAAGAAATATTTGTTACCTGTGGTATTCCTTTTATTTTGACATAAAACAAAGGATTATTTTTATTAAATCCCCCAAAACAAGGACTAAAAAATCAGACGAGTTTCATACTACCCACCGATAAAAATTAAATCGTTTGACAAAGGATGAAACAACAAGAAAGACTGTTGCCCTGTCAAAAAAACGGAAAACAGTCTTTTCTGATTTATTTGGGCATTCCAACCGCTTGAACCAGTGTTACGATCTGATTTTCATTTAGTTTTAATTCATTCCTTAATGGTTCCGACTTGAAAGAACCTCTGGCCACGGAACCTAAATTATTTGCAGCGCAATAGAGATATACATTTTGAACCAAGAATCCGGTGTCGATATAACAGGCTTCTTTGTTGGATGCCTTATCGACATTGGCTACATAAATCAGAGTCAATGCAGCTTTGTCTGTCACCCCCGGTTGGCCGATAGCTGCTTTGGGTACTTCTTTCTGACGCAAAAGCAAAGCGTTGGTTTTTGCATCGTAGAAATAAACACCTGTCGATAATGCTACATACAAATCGATTTCTTGTCGGTTTTGGGAAGAGGGAACCACTCGCTTGTCTGCTCTGTTAAGGCCATAAGCTGCCCATAATAAATTGGATAGCTGCTGTTTGTCTAAAGCCTGTCCGCTATATTCTCTGACTGTTTGTCTTTGCTGCAAAGCATCCAGAAGAGGCATTCCTCCGCTTTTGGCCGGAGTCGGGAGAGAAATGTCTTGGGCAGAAATGCATACGATAAAAGAAAAGAGGCTCAACGTGAATAGAGATAACTTTTTCATTGTTCTATGTTTTAATGTGATGAATAGTTAAGGTAAAACTACAAGGAAAAGTTTTGTAATTTACCTCGAAATGCAACGTTTTAATGTTTTTTATTTTCTGTTTCTTGTTGCTTTGATTCATGTATTTATTGTGTAATATGTTTATATAGTGTTTGATAGACGCTTATTCTAAATTATGAATCCATTTTCCAGAGATACTTTTTTTAATATTATAATGTGTATCCTTTACAAGCGAAAATAATTGAAAAAATAGAAATTGGTTCCCTTCTCTGGTATACAAGTCTTGTTATAGAATCGTTTAAAGTAGACCAAATGTACTATTTTAGGTAGTAGTCGAAAAAAATTTGACGATTTTATTTTAAATCTCTGTTTTTATCTTTATTTTTAAGGTGTTAATCCTTAAGCGGGATTTTTCAATGAATAAAATAGTATCAGTTTATTATATACATGTTTGATGAATTGATATAATTAACCTAAAAAAACGCATCATGGAAAAAAAAAGAGTTTATGCTTTCGGTGCGGGACAAACTGAGGGCAACGCGAAAATGAGAGATCTTCTTGGCGGAAAAGGAGCAAACCTTGCTGAAATGAGTCTTATCGGTGTGCCGGTGCCTCCAGGTTTTACCATCACCACTGAAGTGTGTACAGAGTACTATGAATTAGGTGAAAAAAAAGTAATTGAATTGTTGCAGAAAGATGTAACGACTGCTATTCAGAAAGTAGAACAAAAGATTGGATTCCATTTTGGAGATCCGGCTAATCCTCTCTTATTATCTGTCCGTTCCGGATCCAGAGCTTCTATGCCTGGAATGATGGATACTATTCTGAATCTAGGAATTAACGATAAAATAGCGGAAGGACTTGCGGCCAAAACAGGCAATGAAAGATTTGTTTGGGATTCTTATCGCCGTTTTGTACAGATGTATGGAGATGTCGTATTGGGACTTAAACCTCAAACAAAGGAAGATATTGATCCTTTCGAAGAAATAATTGATGAAATAAAGGAAACCCGTGGGGTGAAACTTGATAATGAACTGACCACCACTGATTTGAAAGAATTGGTAGCCCGTTTTAAAAAAGCTGTCAGAGACAGAACAGGAAACGAATTCCCGGACAATGTCTATGACCAGTTGTGGGGAGCTATTTGTGCTGTATTCAATTCATGGATGAACGATCGGGCCATTCTCTATCGTAAAATGGAAGGGATTCCCGATGATTGGGGAACTGCTGTAAACGTTCAGTCAATGGTTTTCGGAAATATGGGGAATACTTCAGCCACAGGGGTTTGCTTCAGTCGAGATGCAGCTTCCGGCGAAAACTTGTTTAACGGAGAATATCTGATCAATGCACAGGGCGAAGATGTGGTAGCCGGTATTCGCACTCCACAGCAAATAACAAAAGAAGGTTCGTTGCGATGGGCAAAACTGATGAAAGTCGCTGAATCCGACCGCAAATCAAAATACCCGTCAATGGAGGAATCCATGCCGGAAATTTATAAAGAGCTAAATGAAATTCAGCATAAACTTGAACTCCATTATAAGGATATGCAGGATATGGAATTTACGGTTCAGGAAGGAAAACTCTGGTTGTTACAAACAAGAAACGGCAAGAGAACAGGGGCCGCCATGGTGAAGATTGCTATCGATCTGATGCATGAAGGTATTATTGACGAGAAAACTGTTTTGACACGGATTGAACCCAATAAACTCAATGAACTCCTGCATCCTGTATTTGATTCCGATGCGGAAAGGAAAGCTAAAGTTTTGTCAAAAGGACTTCCAGCTTCGCCGGGTGCCGCTTCCGGGCAAATCGTGTTCTTTGCTGATGATGCAGCAAGATGGCACGAAGACGGCAAAAAAACGATATTGGTGCGTATTGAAACATCGCCGGAGGATTTAGCCGGGATGGCTGTTGTACAGGGAATTCTGACGGCACGTGGAGGAATGACTTCTCATGCTGCGGTGGTTGCCCGCGGAATGGGCAAGTGTTGCGTGTCGGGAGCGGGTGAGCTCGTTGTTGATTATAAAACGAAAACAGTTCGTATAAAAGATCTTATCTTGAAAGAAGGGGACTATATTTCGTTGGACGGAACTGCCGGTAAAGTCTATGAAGGAAGCATCGCTACAAAAGAAGCGGAACTTTCTGCCCAATTTGGCGAATTAATGGCTATTTGCGATAAATATACGAGAATGCATGTCAGAGCAAATGCGGATACACCGGCCGACGCTTCCCGCGCTTTATCTTTTGGAGCCACCGGAGTTGGTTTGTGCCGTACTGAACACATGTTTTTTGATGATAAACGTATTCTCGCAATGCGCGAAATGATTCTTTCCAAAGATGAGAAAGGGCGTAAAGTGGCATTAAATAAGATGCTACCTTATCAACAAGCAGATTTTAAGGGTATTCTCAAAGCAATGCATGGATTGCCTGTGACCATTCGCCTTCTGGATCCTCCTTTGCATGAGTTTGTTCCTCATGATCTCAAAGGACAAGTCGAAATGGCCAATGTGTTGGGGGTTGCTCTAGAAGTAGTACAAAGACGTATCGAATCTTTGGAAGAACACAATCCAATGCTGGGGCACCGGGGATGTCGGTTGGGAAATACATTTCCTGAGATTACAGAAATGCAGACCCGCGCGATTCTTTCGGCTGCTCTTGAATTGAAAAAAGAAGGTGTCTTTACCAAACCTGAAATTATGGTGCCGATGGTTAGCTCCGTTAACGAGTTTAAATGGCAGAAAAAAATTATTCAGGAAACAGCTGAATCTATATTTAAGGAAAAAGGAGATCGATTGGACTATTTGATTGGTACAATGATCGAGACTCCTCGTGCAGCACTCTTGGCGAACGAGATTGCAGAGGTTGCTGATTTCTTCTCTTTCGGAACGAATGATTTGACTCAGATGACTTTTGGCTTCTCCCGAGATGATTTTTTCTCTTTCCTTCCTGTTTATTTGGAAAAGAAAATACTACAAGACGATCCTTTCCAGATTCTGGATCAGAAAGGAGTAGGCATGTTGATTACAGGTGCTGTCAGTAAAATACGTGCTGTTGAGGGCGATAGAGAATGTGGTATTTGTGGTGAACATGGTGGTGAACCCTCTTCTGTTAAGTTCTGCCATTATGCAGGTCTCGATTATGTTTCATGTTCTCCTATGCGAGTACCTATTGCTCGTGTAGCTGCGGCACAGGCAGCAGTGGAATGATTTATTTGCTAATTTTTTGCTATAAGGTTTCTGTGGTTTAAGGGAATAAGGGCAACATCTATTGAGACGTTGCCCTTATTAATGAATATCATATTCCTTTGTATCTTAATTCTTATCTGTATAAAAAAGGATCAGCTTTCGCAAAGCTTGCTGGCACACCGGACAAAAAGCTTCCGCTGTATTTGTCCGCATTCTGCAGTCGTCAGAACCCCTATAAACGCCTTTGGCTGAATAAGCAGCTCCTTCATATACTCCAACGGGATATTTTTTATAATCGCTTGCCGGAGTTGGTACCGGCGTATGGGGGGCTAATAAATTTTTCCATTTCGAATCGAAATCAACCAATGTTGTGATGTTTTGTTCCCAGGGCTCGGTAGTCTTACTATAGGTATCTGTCATTACATCCTGATCATAGAAATATTCATCGGCTAAACCGCCGAAACTATGACCGAATTCATGCACAATCACCGGCTTGTAAAATTTATGGTGTGCAGAAGTCAGCGTGAAAGCATTATAGATTCCGCCTCCTCCATAGACTTCCGAATTTGCCAAAACAATGATATGCTCGTAGGGTATCCCGGCAAGAACATCGTGTATTTTCTTCGTTTCATTCGTTGTCAGATACCGATCTGAATAGAAAGTGTCGAAGTGGGAATTGAAAGTTGTACTCCGCCAGTCTTTCATTCTTGGTGTACTAACTCCGCTGTCTTTGGAGGGCGCATTCACCAGTACCACATTGAATTTGTTTTTTAGCGATTTGAATGGCTCGTGATTGAATAAGCTTTCTAAAGCTGTAATCGCATCTTTTTTCAACAAGGTTTGCTCCTTCGCTGAATATCCCTCTCCTAAAATAGCTATATCGATACAGTCTTCTTCCGAACCGCTCTTTAAAAGATAAGTATATGGAGAAATACTCTTTTTCCCTTTCTCTTTAATCAGTATATCTGTCGGATCTACGGTATGTATTAATTGTGCACTTAATTTCTGTTTATTGTCAAGCAGGTTTATTTCTACACTTATTTTATTTTGGGGAAATGGGATGAGAAATGTGTTTTGAAAAGCTTTGGTTAATTTACTTGCTTCACTTGTTTCAACCCACTCCTGAAACAACGAGGAAAAAGATGTTTCATAAATAATATGTCCGCTTGCGGAGTCTTTGACGATGATTTGACCATTTCCTTTCAATGGAAGTTCGTCCAGGTGATGCCTTCTGCCTGCCCAGCCATCAATTTTGGACAATTCATCCAATGCAATAAGCTGAGTATGGTCGTTGCCCGAAAAAATATAGTCTAGCCGAAGTGTCTTTCCTGTAAAATAGGCATCGAAATTTTGTGCAGACAGCTTAAAACTGGAAATAAACACGAATAATGAGAGAAGTCCGATGAAAAGAAAGGATGGAGTGGTTGAAATGATGTTTTTATTCATAATTCTTGTTTTTTATTACAAATGTAGTTTCTTTTCTTTTTATTCTTGAGGTATACGTGTATTCAATTTGGCATTTCCTGGGATATTGTGATAAATAGTTAATTTGCTTGATAACTCCGGTTCCGGTTTGTGGAAACAAGTACAAATAAAAAACATGATTTTTTTTTAGAATTTATATTGTTTATAATCAGTTTGGTTGACG
>JASGFJ010000071.1:0-13924 GCA_047605645.1 Dysgonamonadaceae bacterium
GAAAAAATACAAGACTTTTAATCAGGAGGATACAGCTTAAAAACTGCAAAGTGGGCTAAGAACGAATGGGTGTTGAATGGAAAAACAGTTTATTATGCTTCTGCCGAAACGATTAATGCAACGCTCGATTACGATTTTAAGCAAGAAAAAAACTTCAAATACAAAGGACTTTCAAAGCGGGAAATCGTAGAGCATATCGCAAATTTTATTTCGGAATTGTGGCAGATTCACGCTTTTGGTGAAGGAAATACGCGTACAATTGCAGTCTTTACCATTAAATATTTACGTACTTTTGGCTTCGAGGTAGAAAATGATATGTTTGCCAACCATTCATGGTATTTCCGCAATGCACTTGTCAGGGCAAACTACAACGACTATGAACATAAAATTTATGCAACCTCGGAATATCTGATGCTTTTCTTCGGCAATTTATTACTCGGAGAAAATAATGAACTAAAGAACAGATATTTGCATATAGATGCAACCAACAGGACTGTTGAAAAACAAGAAGCGCCACTGAGTACGAGCGAAGGTGGTCAGAAAGATAATTCAGGTGGTCAGAAAAAGTGGTCAGAAAAAGTGGTCAGATTACTTGAACTTATTATCGAAAAACCTAATATTACAAGGAAAGAGCTATCAGAAGCGTTGCAAATTAATCCTTCGGCTGTGCAAAAGCATATCGAAAAATTAAAAAAAGAGGGCATTATTGCCCGCGAAGGTTCTGATAAAAAAGGAAGTTGGAAAATCTTGAAAGAAAGTGACAATCATGAGTAACAACACCCAAATATCCATCCGTTTCTTCGACGACCGTGAAGTTCGTGCCGTTTGGGATGAAGAAAATTCCAAATGGTGGTTTTCTGTCGTTGATATTGTGTCGGCCATAACCGATAGTCCTCGACCAAGGGTTTATTGGGGAACGCTTAAAAGCCGTCTTAAAACACAAAACAGTGAGTTGCATTCAAAATGTATACAACTGAAACTTATGTCGGCAGATGGTAAGAAATATGCCACCGATTGTTTTTCTCAAGACGATATTACAGAGCTTGTAAAAGTTATCCCAAGCAAAAAATCAATAAAATTTCTTGACTGGTTTACATACAGCGACAACAGCATTGACGGACAAAGCAAGAAAAAGGCATATTCTTTTTTTGAAAGCAATCTCATCAGCGAAACGGAAGTTGGGACAACAAAGGGTTTGCAGCAGATTCACGCCTATCTATTCGGTGGGCTTTACGATTTTGCGGGACAAATAAGGCAGAAAAATATTTCAAAAGGCGGCTTCCAATTTACAGTAGCGCATTTTCTCGGCAACACCTTGACGCAAATTGAACAAATGCCCGAAAACACGTTCGACGAGATTACAGATAAATATGTGGAAATGAACATGTCCCACCCATTTATGGAAGGAAACGGACGAAGTACCCGCATTTGGTTGGACTTAATACTAAAAAAGAACTTAAAGAAGTGTGTTGATTGGAGTAAGATCGGCAAAACCGAGTATATGGATGCGATGATAAAAAGTGCTGCAAACAGCGCGGATATAAAACACCTGCTGAAAAATGCTTTGACTGATGAAATCGACAGCCGTGAAATGTTTATGAACGGAATTGACTATTCTTATTACTACGAAGAAAATGAATGATTTGTTATCCAATATCGACAAGATTCATACAACAGACTTAGGAGTCATGCGAATAAAAAGAAACCTTTCGATAGAAACTGAGGATGTTGTACATTGGTGCAAACAGAAAATTGAACATGCTGAGAGCATTGTTAGGAGAGGTAAGAATTGGTATATTTATGTTGATAATGCCATAATAACGGTAAACGCTTATAGCTTTACCATAATTACGGCCCACAAAGAATCGAAGATAGAACGGTAATGGGATGTATTGACCATTATATACAATAAGTATTGAAGTTGATTATTATCAGTTCGTTATAAAACCTGTTTTTAGCCACACAAAGATATAAATCAAACGGTTTAGGAACTTGGAGTGGAAGAGTCTCTATTTTATTTTTGTATTTTATACCGTTCGTTGTTTATCTTTGAAGCAGAATTTTTGAAAATGAAGCGTAAACCAGCTAGACCTTTTTTGAAATGGGCAGGAGGAAAAACCCAACTCCTTCCTGATATTGCCAGACGTCTGCCTCAATCAGTGAATAACAATTGTTTTTCTTACTACGAGCCCTTTGTCGGGAGTGGAGCCGTGTTGTTTCGGATGCTGGATCGATTTAAGAATTTGAAAAACGTTGTAGTGAATGACGTGAACGAAGACTTGATTAATACTTACACCGTTATTCGTGATGAGTGCGCCGGTCTGATAGAATTCCTCCGGGCAATGCAGGACGAATTTTATGCTTTGGGGCTGGATGGAGTTGACAGGAAGAACTTCTACAACGATAGAAGAAACATTTTTAATGAAAAGAAAGCGGCGTCGGTGGAACAGGCAGCTCTTTTTATTTTTCTGAATAGAACTTGTTTCAACGGGCTTTACCGGGTAAATAGTTCCGGAGAATTTAATGTGCCGATGGGAAATTACCGGAAACCATTAATTTGTGATCCGGAGAATCTGAAAGCTGTCAGTGAGGCAATTCAAAAGGTCGTATTTTTAACCGGTGATTATCAGCAGATATTTTCTTACAGAGGGGAATGCAATTTTTTCTATTTCGATCCTCCTTACAAGCCCTTATCAGATAGTTCTAACTTCAATTCGTATGCAAAGTCGGTATTTGATGATCATGAACAAATTCGGCTAAAATTGTTTTGTGATCAGTTGCATGCCCAAGGCGACAGTTGGATGTTAAGTAATTCGGATGTAAAAGGATATGATCCCCGGAATAATTTTTTTGATGATTTATATGCCGGTTATCATATCGAACGGGTATTTGCAAGGCGAAATATTAATTCAAAATCGGACAAACGAGGCAAGCTGACAGAATTGCTTATCACGAACTATTGATGTATATCCGGCGAATAGCTGAGGAAAATTGATTCACGAAGCGCTATTGAAGTAAATGTTCATAATTTGTTGTAAATCGATGTTTGTCATTTCTGAAGATAAAAGATGTGCCGGGTTAGATGCATACAACTGATTTTAGAGATACTATTTATTTCCATTAAATTTATATTTTCGTTTATTTATATTGAAATTTAATACATAAGATACTCTTGTCGGATAAATGAAATATCATTGGAAGCCGATCAGTCTTTGTTGCATTCATTTTATTATCCGTATCAGAGGAAATAATGGAAGTTTGTTTGAAGCCAAGTCCTTTGTGTAAATTCTTTCAACTGGCAATGCAGATGAAATATAGATTCTTCCAGACAAAGAGAGAATTTTCCGGTTTTTCTGATAGACTTCAAGAGAATCATTTATTGTGCTATCAATACCAACCGGAATAGATTATGACAATTCAAACCAATTTAAAGGCAAAACCCAGTATGATTAAGGCTTATTTTTTCGTTCTTTCATTTTTTATTGTTGGTTTATGCATGGCACAAAAACCGACAATCTATGTACTTGCGACCGGAGGTACGATTGCCGGAACAGGTACTTCGCAAACAACTTCGGCTTACAAAGCCGGAGAAGTATCCGTGGAACAACTCTTGAATGCTGTGCCTTCTTTGGCAGATATTGCTTCTATTCGAAGTGAACAAGTGGTGAATATCGGGAGTCAGGATATGAATATAGAGGTGTGGCTGAAGTTGGCTGCGCGAATCAATGAATTAGCCAAAGACCCCGGAATAAATGGATTTGTTATTACCCATGGGACAGATACACAGGAGGAAACGGCCTATTTCCTGAACCTGGTTGCAAAAACGGATAAACCAATTGTGATGGTTGGTTCCATGAGACCTTCTACAGCCTTAGGGGCAGATGGCCCTCGGAATCTGTTCAATGCAGTTGCTTGCGCTGCTTCTCCTCAGTCTCGAGGGCGAGGAGTGATGGTGGTGATGAATGATGTGATTCTGGGAGCTGATGATTTGGAAAAGACTCATACATTGAGTGTTCAGACTTTTCAGAACCCGAATTACGGGCCATTGGGAATCATGTATAATAAACAACCGTTTTATTCCAGAAACACACTCAAGAAGCATACTTCAGAAAGTGAATTTGATGTGACCGGCTTAAAAACGCTCCCTCGCGTTGAAATTGTGATGGGATATGCCGGAGCCGGAAAATTGTTTGTAGATGCAGCAACTCATGCCGGTGTACAAGGATTAGTTTATGCCGGTGTTGGAAACGGAAATATGGCGGCGGAGGTAGTAAGCGCATTGGCTGCTGCTGTGAAAAATGGAGTGGCCGTTGTTCGCTCATCGCGTTTGCCTGCTGGGCCGACATCGCAATGGGATGAGGTAGATGATGATGCCAATGGATTTGCAGCTTCCTGGTTTTTAACTCCTCAGAAAGCGCGTATTCTGCTCATGCTGGCACTAACCAAAACAAAAAACTACAAAGAAATTCAACGGATATTTACAGAATATTAGACCGCTGCTAAAAGGATAATATCTCCTTTTTTTAAGATAAAGTGGATTCAGCTGGTTGTAGTTCAACAGTCTCTCGATGGTCTCTTATGCAGGCTTGTATTTTTTTTATCATTTTTATCCGGAGGTTCATTGAGAATGTTGAAATAAGCGTCCCATCCGGAGTATTTATTTTCTGTTTATGGGGTAATTTTCCTGTTAGAGAAAAGAAAACAACAGCTTTCAAGCCCTTATTTATGGCAAAGGATTTATTATTAGACCTTTTGGGCTATGAAACTTGCTCCGTAGTGTTTGGATTCTTTTCTGCTGGTTTATAAAGAATACCAAATAAGAAAACAAGGTTCAATTCTCCTGTTCTATTCCGAACCGGAAAAATATGGATACCCACGTCATCAGTTTTTAATCGTATAAGGCACTGAAAAGAGATAGTTTCTTATATAGATATTCACTTAACTGGCTTTTTATCAGGGAGGATAATTTTGTTGACAAGAATTCATAATCTATATTTTTGCACGACCGAATAAGTTGGTCGACTCCGTCAAAGGCAAATCTTAGGATTGTTCTTCCGTGCTCTTCGTTGAGTTCCCATCGGATAAGTGCTACGGCATCATTTCTTCTGTTTTCGAGAGGTTCAATCGTATATTCGATTGTGGATTTTTCGTCAATGAACGTAAAGTGGCATAAAAATCTGGATAAAAACTGCTTGCCTAGACTGATAACAAATTCATGTCCTTCTCCGAAAGCATAATCACTGCATTCAACGAACCATTCTTTCAAGGCCGTTTCTTCAGAAATAACATTCCATACTTCATCTATTTTACAGTCGAAAACCTGTTCAATCTTAATTGGTGGATTTGAGATATAAACTTTCATAAAGAAAAAATATTAAAAAATAAACGCTAACTGAAAATGATTACCTAGAGAGTCTGATTGTGCCAATTAATTCAATCTACAATATTAAACAAAATATTCCATAAAATGGTTTATTCGTAAGTGAATTTATTATTTACATATCCAAAAAGACATTATTCTATCAATATTCTCTCTATTTGAATTACTCTGATTGAATGCCCTTTATCTTTAACATTTTCTTTTGTCGTTTTATATACTCTTTTCTCCTTTTTTTCGTTATACATACAGAGTTTAGCGGATCTGAATCTTTTTCACTATTTTCACCTCTGAAACACGAATTGTCTTATTTTATTATATTCAACCAAATATGATTGATTACATTAAAGGTGAAATTACAGAGTTAATGCCGGCATCCGTAACGGTAGAAGCATACGGTATCGGCTATTTTCTTCAGATTTCACTGAATACTTATTCTGCGATAAATCAGAGAAAAGAGGTGAAATTGTTTGTTTATGAGTCTATCCGGGAAGATGCGTATGCTCTTTATGGATTTGCTGACAAACACGAACGGGATGTTTTTATCTATTTAATTAGTGTCTCCGGAGTCGGAGCATCTACTGCGAGAATGATTCTTTCTTCGATGACAACAGTGGAGCTGGAAAGTGTGATTGCCACGGGGAATGTCAATCAACTCAAAATGGTGAAAGGCATCGGCTTAAAAACTGCGCAGCGCATTATTGTCGATTTAAAAGATAAAATACAGAAAATAGGAAGTGAAGCCGGTACTCACGAATTGTTCGCCGAGGCAAGTGCTGTGGCAGAAGAGGCCATCGCCGCTTTGGTCATGCTTGGCTTTGCTCAAAATGCATCCCAAAAAGCTGTCTCAGCCATTCTGAAACAAACGTCTGCAGCCGATATTGAGCAGGTGATTAAAGCAGCTTTGAAGATTCTTTAAGAATTAAACTATAAGTTTTGCGTTGGAAATTTCTGTAGAGTGCATAAATTAACGAAATACATACTCACCTTGTTTTGCCTGATTGGTTGTCTGGCACTGCTTATTGGCAATACGGAATATAATGCAACGCCGGAAGTGCTTTATGTTGCGCGATTGACTCCCGACAATCCTCAGGCGAAAGACTCTTCGGTACAAACCAAATTTCCTGTTGCCAAAACCCAAATTGAAACATATAAAGACGTTAATGCCAAATCTCCGATTGATTTACGGACTCCTTCAAATGTCAAGACGGAAGTGGAATATGATCCGGTAAACAATTATTATATATTCCGAACCAAGATCGGAAATGATGAATGGTCCACTCCCTATGTGATGAGTTCGGGAGAATATATGGAATACCGCAAAAGGCAGGAAATGACTGATTATTTCCGTGTAAAAAATAATGAGCAACAAGTCAAGTCCGAAAAGAAACAAGATGATTTCTCGTTAAAAGATATAAAGGTAAACCTGGGCCCGGCCGAAAGAATATTCGGCCCGGGAGGAGTTCGGGTCAAAACACAAGGTTCTATTGAAGTTTCTGCCGGAATGAAGCGGACTTCTGTGGATAATCCGGCTTTGTCGCAAAACAGCCGGACAAAAACCCTTTTCGATTTTGATGAAAAAATACAGTTAAGGACAAATGCTTCGGTCGGTGATAAGCTCAATTTCAACCTCAATTATGATACGCAGGCCTCTTTTGATTTTGATTCGAAAAAATTGAAACTGGCTTATGAAGGGAAAGAGGATGAAATTGTAAAACATCTTGAAGCCGGAAATGTCAGCATGACGACTTCCAATTCTCTTATTAACGGAGGTGCTGCACTCTTTGGTATCAAGGCCGATCTCCAATTTGGAAAATTGAAAATCAATACGGTGATTGCTCAGCAGGAAGGGCAGTCTAAAACCGTTAATTCCAAAGGAGGTGTTCAAACCACTCCATTTGACATTTCCGTCGATCAATACGATGCGAATCAGCACTTTTTCCTAAACGAATATTTTCGGGATATTTACGAAAACTCCGTAAGCAGCCTTCCTTATATAAAATCAGGGGTTACTCTGAACCGGATTGAAGTGTGGGTCACCAATAAAAGCAATTTCAATCAAGCCCGTAATGTGGTTGGTTTTGCCGATTTAGGGGAAAAGAATCATATTCATAATTCCATGTGGACTGCGGTGGCAGCCGGTGATATGCCGCAAAACAATGCAAATAACTTGTATTCCACTATCAACTCTACCTATTCTGCTGCGAGAAACATAAATAAGGTAACTTCCACATTTTCGGGAGTGCTGACCTCCGGGCAGGATTATGAAAAGCTTGAAAGTGCTCGTCTGATGTCTTCTTCCGAATACATTGTAAATACGAAGTTGGGGTATATCTCTCTGAAAACAAAACTGCAAAGTGATGAGGTGCTTGCTGTCGCTTATGAATACACATTGAACGGACAAACGTATCAAGTGGGAGAGTTCTCTGCTGATGTTCCTTCGGCTGTCAGTGATACGGTAACAAATTCCGGTGCTCTTTTTCTGAAATTGATCAAGCCAACCTCGCTGTCACCACAATCTTATTTGTGGAACTCGATGATGAAAAATGTGTATTCTTTAGGTGCTTCACAAATTCAGTCGTCTAATTTCGCCATGCAGATTACTTACGAGAATGACAGTGTGGGGACCAGTATTAATTATTTGAAAGAAGGAAATGTAGCCAATAAGCTTCTGCTGCGTGTGCTGCGTCTGGACAGATTAGATAGTCGGCAGAACGCCAATCCGGATGGAAAATTCGACTTTGTTGACGGGTATACTGTTTTGCCTGCAATCGGGAGAATTATTTTCCCGAGCTTAGAGCCTTTTGGTTCATTCCTCAAAAAGCAGATTGGAAATGATGCCATCGCTGCAAAATATGTGTATCAGGAATTATACGATTCTACACAAACGGTAGCCCGGCAACACACCGAAAAAAATAAATTCAGATTGGTTGGATCCTATCAGGGAAGTTCCAGTTCTGTTATTAGTCTGAATGCAACGAATGTCGCGAGAGGCTCCGTCGTTGTTACCGCCGGTGGTACCAAGCTTACAGAGGGTACTGATTATACAGTGGACTATGTATCCGGAACGGTGACTATTACGAATCAGTCCATCATAGATGCCGGAACAAGTGTCAGTGTTAGTCTAGAGGATCAAAGTATGTTCAGTACGCAGCGAAAAACGCTGATGGGAGTAAATGTAAGTTACGATTTCACCAAGAATTTCAATGTTGGAGCCACCTTGATGCATCTTTCCGAAGTGCCGCTGACCTTGAAATCGGCTTATGGGAACGAGTCGGTAAACAATACGTTGTGGGGATTGAATGTGAATTACAACAATAAATCGGACTGGTTGACTAACCTGGTGGATAAATTGCCGTTTGTCACAGCGACACAACCTTCTCAAATCTCCTTTACCGGGGAGTTTGCACATTTGATTGCGGGGCATAATAAAAATAAAAATGGAAATTATTCTTATCTGGATGATTTTGAGTCTGCCAAAAGTACGATAGATATTATGAGCCCGTCGTCCTGGTCTCTAGCCTCTACTCCTTATGACGGATCATCTTCCGCTCTTTTTCCGGAGGCCGGTCTGAGCAATGATATTAATTATGGGAAGAACAGGGCGATGTTGTCCTGGTTTACCGTAGCCAGGCTTTTTACACAGAGAAACTCTTCTGCAACGCCTCAGCATATTAAAAATGACAAGGATCAGTTGTCGAATCATTTTGTTCGTCAAATCAATACCTCCGAGTTATATCCGAATAAGACAATTTCAACAACAGATGTCACGACAATCTCAGCATTGAATTTATCCTTCTATCCAACGGAGCGAGGTCCTTACAATCTGGATGCAACTAATATTGACAATAATGGAAATCTGACCTACCCAACAAAGCGATGGGGAGGGATTATGAGAAAACTGGAGACAACCGATTTTGAAACGGCAAATATCGGTTACATTCAATTCTGGATGATCGATCCTTTTGTGTACGACACAATAACAACGACTAATAGCAGTACATTAGGTGGAGATTTGTATTTCAACCTGGGTGAAATATCGGAAGATATACTCAAAGATGGAATGAAATTCTTTGAGAACGGCCTTCCTGTCAATGGAGATACTACAGCTTATACTAAGACTGTGTGGGGAAAAGTACCTAACAGGCAGTCAACTGTTATCGCATTCGATGACTCCAATGGTTCATCGTCCCGCAAACTTCAGGATGTAGGACTTGATGGTTTGTCCAATGAGGAAGAATTCACCTATCCTACCTATGCTGATTATCTGCGAACCTATCGCAACAAATTGACTGCTACGGCAGTCGCTAAATTAGAAAATGATCCGTTTTCTCCGCTGAATGACCCTGCCGGCGACAAATATCATTTTTACAGAGGAACCGATTATGATAATCAGGAACTGAGTATTCTGGATCGCTATAAGCATTTTAATGGCACCGAGGGGAACTCTGTCAGTGACGAAGATTCTCCTGAGTCTTATTCAACGGCGGCTAAAAGTACGCCCGATGTGGAAGACATCAATAGAGATAATACTTTAAATGAGACTGAGTCGTACTACCAATACAAGGTGGAGCTGCGTCCCGATAAAATGAAGGTTGGAAGTAATTTTATTGTAGATTCACGTACTGTATCGGTCAACTTGGTAAACGGGGAGAAAGAAAATGTGACCTGGTACCAGTTTAAGATACCCATCAGCGACTATCAAAAAGTGGTAGGGTCTATTAGTGGATTCAATTCCATCCGTTTCATGCGAATGTTTATGACTAATTTTACCCAAACCTCTTTCTTGCGGTTTGGCTCGTTGGAACTGGTCAAAAATGAATGGCGTCAGTATCAAAATTCATTACTCACGGGTGGAACTGTCACCGGTAATGGCACAATTGATATCAGTGCGGTAAATATTGAAGAAAACGGAGAGCGTACCCCCGTCAATTATATTTTGCCTCCGGGGGTTACGCGCCAGCAAGATGCTACACAGTCGCAAGTGATTGAGCAGAACGAACAAGCCATGTCATTAAAGATCCAAAATCTTGACCCGAATGATTCACGAGCTGCATACAGAACATTTAATGCCGATTTGAGAAAATATAAACGGTTGCAGATGTTTACCCATGCTGAAGAATTGGTGGACGGTACGAGTTTAAGCAAAGGCGATTTGGCTGTATTTATCCGTTTGGGG
This sequence comes from Dysgonamonadaceae bacterium, assembly GCA_047605645.1. Taxonomy (GTDB): domain Bacteria; phylum Bacteroidota; class Bacteroidia; order Bacteroidales; family Dysgonomonadaceae; genus UBA1309. The sequence goes on from JASGFJ010000071.1 coordinate 10,557, forward strand.
TCGGACTACCGGAATAACTATTACGAGTATGAAATTCCGTTAACGGTCACTCCGGAGGGAACTTATCTCAACAGCTCCTCTTCGGACAGGCTTGTCGTGTGGCCGCAGGATAATATGTTTGATTTTCCACTGGAGCTCTTGAAAGACATTAAGGTCAGTCGCAATAAAGCCCGCGATGCCGGACAAACCGGAGTTTCCAACACATCGGTTTATTCGCAGTATGATCCGGATAAACCCAATAATAAAATCAGTGTTATGGGAAATCCCTCGTTAGGGGATGTTCGGGTGATGATGATTGGAGTACGTAACAAATCGACCACACAACGTTCCGGGGAAATATGGGTGAACGAACTGCGTCTGGACGATTTTACCGACAAAGGAGGTTGGGCTGCTAAAGGGAATCTGAATGTCGCTTTGTCCGATCTCGGAACCATTAATTTGTCCGGTCGTAAAGAGACCGATGGATTTGGAGCGCTTGATCAAGGTCTGCAGGAGCGGCGTAACGATACGTATGAGAATTATAACATCTCCGCCAATTTTGAACTGGGAAAATTTCTTCCCCCGAAGCTGAAATTGACGGCACCTTTCTATTACAATTATTCGAAAGAGTTACTTACTCCCCAATATAATTATTATGATTCTGATGTAACCTTAAAAGAGGCGATGTCTGCATTTGACTCAAAGAGTAAAAAAGATTCCTTGATGGAGCTGAATCGTACCCGTACGATTGTGAAGGGTTTGGCATTTAATAATGTCCGTTTTAATATTCGGAGTAAAACTCCAATGCCTTATGACCCGGCAAACCTGTCGTTTAGTTTTTCATCGAGTGAAACAAGATACATCAATCCCACTACGGCCTACGATACCAAGCAGAATACAAAGATCAGTCTGACATACTCTTATTCGCCGATTACTAAATCGTGGACTCCTTTCCAGAACAGCAAGAGTAAGTCGGCTCTGATGAAATCTCTGAAACAATTCAGTTTCAATTATCTTCCCACGAACATTGCATTTAATTCCTATATGCAACGCATCTACGAAGAGACAAAGCTGCGAAATCTCTCCGGTTATACTAATGATTCCATTGCTTCCAGCTTTTTATCATGGAGTCAGGAGTTTTATTGGAATCGCGATTTCTATCTGAGTTGGGATTTTACGAAGAACCTGAAACTCGATTTTCAATCCTCGACAAAGGCGCAGATAGAAGAACCCTATATGCAGGTCAATAAAAAAGAGAATCCGGAAGCATATAAAGTATGGAGGGATTCTGTCTTTAAAAGCATTCTTAATCTAGGGAAACCCTTATTTTACCAACAGAATCTCAAATTAAGCTATAATATACCGTTCTCTTATTTTCCTGTATTTAACTGGATTACAGCAACTGCAAGTTATGAATCCAATTATTCATGGACAAGAGGAAGTGTTATTCAGAGTTCTTCCGATGATGAAGAATTGGATCTCGGAAATGTGATTAGCAATACCAAATCATTGACCGGTAATTCCCGTTTAAATATGGTGAGCCTCTATAATAAATGGGATTTTCTGAAAAAAGTGAATCAAAAATTTGAAATGAATACTCGCCCTCGGGATAATGTAAATAGCCGGGCAGCACGGCGAAACACGACTACACAAACGAATAAGGAAAATACGGTTGATCGCCGCCGTAAATTTGAAGCTAATATTGTTCTGAAGCCAGACACTTCGGTAACAGTGAGGCATAATCTTAACTCTAAGAATGTACGTATTTCTTCCCGTAATCAAGGAAAGGTATTTGCGATCAAGTTTAAAAGAATCGACAATAATTCCATCCGTATTCTGACCAAGGATACCGTCCGCCTTCAAGTGGTGGTGGTGAAAGCACCTGATCCGGAAGAAACAGCTTGGTATAAAGTGGCGCAATATACCGCGCGCGGACTCATGTCATTACGTTCACTCACGGTTAATTATTCCCTTCAGGCAGGTTCCACTATTTCCGGTTTTGGTCCGAATATCGGAGATGTGTTGGGGCAGAGTAAGTCAGAGGTTGGTTTTGCTCCGGGATGGGGCTATGCTTTTGGTCTGGAGACCGGGCTCGATTTTGTGGAAAGGGCACGGGCAAACAATTGGCTGGTTATGGGACAAACTGATGTTAATCCGGCTCTTCTCACCCGCACCGAGAAACTTGATTTGAGAGCACAGCTGGAACCGGTAAAAGGACTAAAGGTCGATCTGGAAGCTCAACGTACAATAACCCGCAATACGCAGGTTCAATACATGTACAGCGGGATGCCCAAAACATTCAGTGGAAGCTATTCGATGACAACCATATCACTTTCGACATCACTCAAATCGGCGGCGGCTAAGAAAGAATATTACTCAAAGGCCTTTGAGACATTTCTCAACAACCGAACAGTGGTTGCCAACAGGTATGATGCTCAGTATTCCACGTTGACAGCAGGAACAAATACAGACTTAGCCTCTTCTTCCCTTAATTCCTCAGATGTGCTTATCCCTGCATTTTTGGCTGCTTATTCAGGTAAAAGTGCAAATAAAATTGGTTTAACGGCATTTCCTTCTCTTTCTTCGCTACTTCCGAACTGGAAATTGACGTACGACGGACTGACCAACCTGTGGTTGTTTAAAGAGAAGTTTAAATCGCTGCGACTTTCTCATGCTTATTCATCCCAATATCAGGTCGGGTCTTATTCTTCGTATGCCGGATGGACGGAACTTTCAGCCGATCAGGGATATATTCAGAGTATCTTGACGGGAAGTTATCTCCCGTCCTCACCATACGATATTTCTTCAGTAAGCATAACCGAGAGATTCTCCCCGTTGATTGGAGTCGATGGAACATTGAACAATAATCTTACCTTTTCAATGAAATATAACAATGCCCGAACAGTTACACTGAATACCTCTTCTTACCAGATTGTCGAAGCATTGAGCAATGAATTGGTATTCTCCTTGTCTCATAAGATTCCGGAGTTTAATAAGGTACTTGGGATATCGAAATCAACAAAAGGAACTAATAACGATTTGGATATACGTTGCGATTTTTCCCACAAAACCATTTATGCATTGTTGCGTAAGATTGAGGATGTGTATAGCCAGGCCACAAGCGGAACGACGGTGAATAGTATGAAACTGTCAGCTGCTTATACCTTGAGCCGTTCGATATCGCTAGGTGCTTACTTCGACCGAATCATGAACAAACCGCTGGTGTCGGCTTCGTCCTATAAAACCACAACAACAAATTTCGGGCTGAGCCTCAAATTTAATTTAACACAATAAGACGGTCTTGTCTTGAATAGAGATTGCCCTGGAAAGTATCCTTAGCCCACATTGAGCATTTAAACCCTAACGAGAGTTAAAGTATAGTTAAATTT
>JASGFJ010000072.1:0-13625 GCA_047605645.1 Dysgonamonadaceae bacterium
CTAAACTATTTTTTAACTGCACTGAATGACAGCACTTAAAAGATGCACTTTTTTTAGCGACCTTCATCTATTAGATCATAAAGTCTGATTTTTGAAGAGAGATTGAAGCAAAAATGACTGAAAGTTTACGTTTGGAATTCGAGCCGGGAAGAATCCGTTTGTTTATCTAACCAGAAAAGAATATCACGAAAGACAACCTGATGTTCTGCTTCATTTAATATCTCATGCCGTAATCCGGAATAAAGGATTTCGTTCACATTTGTAAAGCCCGCTTTTCTCAACAACCATACAGTCTTATCAACTCCTTTTCCAAAGTTACCGATAGGATCGTCCGCTCCACTGAGAAAGAGGAACGGAAATTCTTTTGAAATAGGAAGATGCCAATTTCGGTGGGTGGCCTCATCATATACAGACAATAACCCATAGAATCCATTTACAGAAAAGGGGACTCCACAAAGCGGGTCGTTTTGAAAATTTTGACGATTCTCTCGATCTGCACTTAACCAATTCGTATATCCATCATTCTTCTCTTTTTTGAAATGGCTATTATTCATATAAGAAAAGCCGGTATTAATAAGCCGACTTCTATGCCTACCCCAAAAATGATTCAAAACAGAAAGCATTCTTACCAAATATTTTGATGCAAAAATTTTATAGCCGGTTCCCATAATGATTGCCCCATCAAATAGACTAGGGTTTCTTCTCAACAAACTGCGGGCAATAAATGACCCCATAGAATGTCCTAACAGGAAATGAGGAACATCCGGATAAAGAGTTTTCAGATAAACTGCCATCTTCTGAGCATCCTCTATCAAAGCGTCTCCCGGTTTTTCTTTTCGGAAATACCCTATCTCGGATTCAGATTGAGCTGTTTTACCATGTCCAAGATGATCATAAATAAGCACAGCATATCCTTGAATCGAAAGAAATTGAGCAAAATCAGCATATCGGCCACCATGTTCCATCATTCCGTGAAGGATGAGAAGAGTTCCTTTGGCTTTTCGGGTAGAAACCGGAGGCGCATAGAGATACCATTCATTTTTCATTATATATCAATCTAATTAAATAAGTAAGTATTCATAATTAGTTGTAAGTATATACATCTGCTACCTATTGAACACAACCGATACGATGAATTAGATACGTAAAACTAATTTTACAGGACTACCGAAAAAGCCCCAATCTTATTTTTTACTCATTCCGAACAAGTCCGATATCATAAAAACAGAAGAACAAAAATAATAGTTCACAAAAACATCAGATTACAAAACAGACAATATTCTGCTTTTTTTGCGGGGTTCAAAAGGTTGAAATATTTGAAAATGAAATAAATTCACTAAAAGAAAACAGATCGTTATGTCTTTTTGCCTGTGGTTTTTTGCAAATTCATTAAATTAAGAATATTTTTGTCCTCAAAATTAAGAATAGCGCCTCACATAAAAAGGATGAAAATACATCGAGAAGGGATAGGGATATTAACGAAATCGTTCATTATACTAGTGGTAATCAATAGTATATTACATTTTACAAATATACCAAAGAACGTATTAACATTGGTACTAGTGCTTTCGGGCATATTTTTTCTGTTAATATTAAATTTTTTCAGGCTTCCTTATAGAAAATATACGGGAGAATGTGCCAATAAAATCATAGCCCCTGCCGATGGGAAGATTGTCGCAATTGAAGAGGTCTATGAATCTGAATATTTTCAGGATAAGAGATTGCAGGTCTCTATTTTCATGTCGGTATTCAACGTACATGCTAATTGGTATCCTGCATGTGGAGAAGTTGCGGTCTCAAAACACCACAACGGGCGTTTTATGGCAGCATATCTTCCCAAGTCGAGTACCGAAAACGAACGTTCAACTGTGGTTATTACCCTTCCCGACGGTCGTGAGATATTAACGAGACAAATCGCAGGTGCAATGGCACGGCGGATTGTAACATACGCTCAGCCGGGCAATAAAATCACGGTTAACGATCAAATGGGTTTTATCAAGTTTGGTTCGCGTGTAGATATCTTTTTACCTCTTGACACAGAAATATTTGTGCATCTTGATGAAAAAGTAACTGCTACCCAAACCATTTTAGCACAATTATCATCGTCGAATAAATAAATCAAAATGAAAAAACATATTCCCAATTTAATTACATCACTGAATCTTTTTTCCGGCTGCATTGGATGTGTCGCTGCTTTCCACGGAGCACTCGACTGGGTGGTTTTTTGGGTAGTTCTAGCGGGAGTTTTCGATTTTCTGGATGGTTTTTGTTCCCGTCTGTTGAAAGCATATTCATCGATAGGGAAAGAACTGGACTCCTTAGCCGACATGATCAGTTTCGGATTAGCGCCATCGCTTGCGATTTTCAGTTTACTCGGAGGTGCGAACATGATGTATCCGGAATGGTTGATACCTGTTCGGGAATATATTCCTTACCTGGCATTTGTCATTGCTGTTTTTTCAGCATTGCGGCTTGCGAAATTCAATGTTGACGAAAGACAGACTCTATCTTTTATTGGTCTGGCAACTCCGGCCAATGCCTTATTCTGGGCAAGTTATTGCGCCGGAATATATAAGATGCAAATCATAGAGCCCGGCATTATGTTTGCGACACTTATTCTTATTTTCATTTTCAGTTATTTGATGATATCGGAAATTCCAATGTTTTCGTTGAAAAAAAGAAAACTAAAATGGAAAGAAAATGAACAACTGATCGTTTTGCTGGCATTCACTCTTATCTCTACTTATTTCTTAAACATTTTGGGAATCGCAGTCAGTGTTTTATTCTATATCAGTATCTGCTGCATTTTTATTAAGAAAAACCGACAGAAAGAACTCTAAATTTTTTAATTTAGAATTTCATTCACCAAAAATAAATCAATATGGGAGGATTCCTTCTTTTTATAATATTTATTGTTCTGGTATTTATTATTGTTGTTCTGAATGCCGGAATATCTATTTTACGAGGCATATTCAATATTTTCACGGGGAAACAACCAACCGGAAGAAACCGATCTTTTCAGGAAGACGACAACGACGAACCAAACGAGCGCAGTACCTCTTCTGAATCACAACACAAGATTTTTCAAAAAGATGAAGGAGAATATGTCGATTTTGTGGAGTATAAAGAGGAAGATAAGAAAACAGAATAATCTTTTTCGGTTTCAACTCTCCTGTGAGAAGTGAATTTCAGGAGCTATACCCACATCAAGTCACTCATTACACCATCAGAAACAAAAATACCATCCAACGTGAGTTTCAGATAATTGCTATCACAAACAAGCAGATTATTTTTCAGATACTTATCGGCATTCCGAAGACAATAATCAAGAAATTCTTTTCCGAATTCATTTTCCAAACGGGATAAATTCACCCCCCATTTTGTACGAAGCCCCGTCAGGATTGTTTCATTGTAACGAATCTCAGGAGTTTCAGGCTCTATTTCCGCATTCAACACGCCTGTTTTCAGCGAAGCCACATAGCGGTTGAGCGAAGCAATATTCCACTGCCTGCTCTTTCCGTTGTAGGAGTGAGCAGAAGGCCCTAATCCCAGATAAGAAATACCCTGCCAATAAGAAGTATTGTGTTTTGAATATTTACCGTTCCGGGCAAAGTTTGAGATTTCGTAGTGCTCAAATCCGGCTTGCGTCAATGTATTTATCAGCAGGCGAAACATATCTACACTCAGCTCTTCATCCACAGGCCTCACCTCTTCCTTTTCCAGCATTCGAAACAACTTTGTTCCTTTCTCATAAATAAGATGGTATGCTGAGATATGCTGCACATCCAGATGTATTGCTTTTTGGATATTCTCTTCGAAGTCGTGGAGAGACTGATTCGGAAGACCATACATCAGATCGATACTCAGATTATCGAATCCGTTATCCTGACAACGCTTAACAACATCACTCGCCTGTTCTCCCGAATGCCTGCGTTTTAAAAACTTCAAAGCCTGATCATCAAAAGACTGAACCCCCATGCTCAACCTATTGACTGGCAATGCGGACAGATGACTGATATAAGAAGGAGTCATGTCATCGGGATTAGCTTCGAGCGTTATTTCAGCATTCTCCCGTACATCAAATACCTTGAAGATATGCTCGAGGATCTGTTGGATTGATGCTACATCAAGTTGTGATGGCGTACCTCCTCCCAAATAGATCGTCTCAATAGCTTCGCCTTGCAGATAATCCCTGCGCAAATCTATCTCGTGGTACAATGCATTCAGATAAGGCTTATGAATCAATCCCGTATTGGAATAAAAATCACAATAGATGCAACGAGTTTTACAAAAAGGAACGTGAATGTAGATACCTGCCATCGTTATTAAAAATTGAGAGTACAAAAATACAATCGTTTCTCCAAAAGCCGGTGTATCACCGATTCAATTTTACACGAAAGTTCGATAGAATCTATCAATCAACGACTTATTTTCATTTTCGTTACCCCCTTTGTCCCTGAAATAGTTTTTATGCTGAATAACATAGCTTACTAACATTGACAAATATTTTAAGAATTACAAATTTATTTCTACTTTTCGCATTATCAAAAACATTTTAAGTTAACGATAATTCGTTTATTGATTTATTAATCCAAATTGGAAACACCATGAAAGTATATCGAACAAACGAAATTAAGAACATTGCCATCTTAGGTGGCTCAGGATCCGGTAAAACCACACTCGCAGAAGCTATGCTCTTCGAGGGTGGAGTGATAAAACGCAGAGGACGAGTTTCCCAAGGGAACACTGTCAGTGACTACAACCCGGTGGAAAAGGAATACGGATACTCAGTAATGGCCAGCGTATTTAATATTGAATGGCAGGACAGGAAACTGAATTTTATCGATTGCCCTGACTCTGATGATTTTGCAGGAGCTGTGGTGACTGCTCTCAACGTGACCGACACCGCATTAGTCGTACTGAATGCTCAAAACGGATTGGAAGTAACAACTCTCAATCAGCTTCGATATACAGAAAAACTAAAGAAACCCGTTATTTTCATCGTTAACCAGCTCGATCATGAGAAAGCTGATTTTGAAAAAGTTGTCAATCAATTGCATGAATATTACGGTTCCAAAGCTGTTCAGATTCAGTATCCGGTCAGCACAGGATCTAATTTCAACGAAGTGGTAGATGTATTGAAAAGAAAACTCTACAGATGGAAACCCGAAGGAGGAGTTCCCGAAGTATTGGATATTCCTCAGGAAGAACTTGAGAAAGCCAACGATCTGCATCAAAAACTAGTAGAGGCAGCTGCTGAAAATGACGAATCATTGATGGAGAAATTCTTCGAAGAGGGCAATCTTACTGAAGACGAAATGCGTGAAGGCATCCGAAAAGGACTTATTTCGAGAGACATGTTTCCGATATTCTGTGTTTCAGCCGGAAAAGATATGTGTGTAAGACGAACACTGGAGTTTTTGGGTAACATTGTTCCTTGTGTAGATAAAATGCCAGTACCTCTTAACAGCGAAGGAGAAGCTATTGTTCCGAATGCAAAAGAGGCAACCAGCCTGTTTTTCTATAAAACAACCGTCGAACCACATGTAGGTGAAATTTCATACTTTAAAGTGATGAGCGGCACAGTACATGAAGGAGATGACCTGACAAATGCCGACAGAGGTTCCAAAGAACGAATGTCGCAACTATTTGTTGCATCGGGGCAGATCCGGACAAAAGTAGAAGCTTTGGAAGCAGGTGATTTGGGTGTAGCCGTAAAATTAAAGGACGTACGCACAGGAAACACGCTGAACGGCAAAGGTGCTGAAAACAAGTTTAATTTCATCAAATTTCCCGAACCGAAATTCAGAAGAGCAATCAAAGCAGTGAATGAAAGTGATGCTGTGAAGCTCAACGAAGTGTTGCTGCGTCTTCATGAAGAAGATCCGACCTGGATTATCGAGCAATCAAAGGAACTCAGGCAAACCATTGTATCGGGACAAGGAGAATTTCACCTGAATACATTGAAATGGCGAATCGAAACTGACGACAAGATCCAGATTCAATTCATCGAACCTAAAATTCCGTATCGGGAAACCATTACCAAAGCTGCCCGCGCCGACTATCGTCACAAAAAGCAATCGGGAGGAGCCGGGCAATTCGGAGAGGTACATCTGATTATTGAACCCTATTACGAGGGCATGCCTCAACCCGAAAGTTACAAATTCAATGGTCAGGAATTCCGTGTACAGGCAAGAGATGTACAAACTTACGATTTGGAATGGGGCGGAAAACTGATATTTGTAAACAGCATTGTCGGAGGAGCTATTGATGCCCGCTTTATGCCCGCTATTCTGAAAGGACTTATGGCGAGAATGGAGCAAGGTCCACTCACCGGCTCATACGCCCGAGATGTACGTGTGATTGTATATGACGGAAAAATGCACCCGGTGGATTCAAACGAAATATCCTTTATGCTGGCAGGAAGAAACGCATTCAGTATGGCGTTTAAAGAAGCCGGCCCCAAAATATTAGAGCCTATATATGATGTTGAAATATCGGTACCTAGCGACAAGCTTGGTGACGTTATGAGCGATTTGCAAGGACGGAGAGCCTTAATCATGGGAATGGAAAGTGATAAAGGTATGGAAAGATTATTAGCAAAAGTCCCATTGAAAGAGCTGTCGAACTATTCTATTTCCCTGAGTTCAATCACGGGAGGACGGGCATCTTTCTCAATGAAATTCTCAAGCTATGATTTGGTTCCGGCTGATGTACAGGATAAACTACTTAAAGAGTATGAAGCGTCTGTCTCATTAGTTGAAGACTAACCCCCCCTTTGCAAATTTTATTTTCAACAGAGGCTGTTTCCTTTGGAGACGGCCTTTCTTTATTGTTGTGCTCATTCATATTCCATAAAAAACACTCATTAATAATTGACCTAAACCAAACAGTTGAGAACATTAATTAACAAGAGCTTACAGATTAGGAAAAATTCAGATTGGATGATAAAGTATACAATGTGCATGTAAATTTGTTTCTGCTAAAATAGCTCGCAATTAGCTAAAAATAAATACAATATAAATTTAAAACAAAATTTCAACAAGACAACTATGAATTAAAACACAAAGTAAATAACAACAAATTGAATGAGTAATTCTATAAAATTAACCCCATGTATCTACTCTATCGTATCACTTATTCTCAGCACACTACAGATATGTACACTTACAACTAATTAGGAACACTTACTTATAAAAAAAGCAACCTGAACATTTTTTAGTTGAACAGGTTGCTTGACAAAGAGGAAAATCAAGAAGAATAGGGATATCTATTTCGTAACCCCCAGATGTTGATTCCATGAAATGGCTGACTTCCTAGCTTCCAGCATGTGCTCGACCCAAATGGCACGAATACTTTTATGATCTCCTAAACCAATTACGTTAAATCCGGAAGTCGTCGTGGTAGTTCCCTGCGCGTTCATTTGAAATCCGAGTTTCTTGAGTTTCAGAATCCAGCTAAACTGAGGATCTTCATCATCTTCATACGGATTTACATCCGCCATTGTTTTACCACTTTCAAGCCCACCCAGTAAATCATTTTGCGCATGGTCGCCGGCAATAGACATCAAAGGAGTCAGGCTCACAATTACGTCACTGTAGTTCTTATTATTATCTTTAGCAAACCGGATGATGCCTTCCCGAACATGCGAGAATTTTTGTTCTCCCCAATCGACCGTTCCAACAAAAATATTTGCCTTTCCACTCAAAGCCTGAAGAGCCTTTTCTAGTTTTGTATATTTCTCATTTGCCTGCACGTATTCGGTATCGGGATTACCATGTCCCATAAAAGCCACGACCTGACCGGCATCCAAACGAGCCTTGTAATAACTGTAGAGGACTTGAGCCACCTGACTCACATCGTCGTCCGCATATAAAAGACAACCACCCGTCGCTACTTCAATGTTTGGATAAGCAGTCATCAGGTATTTTTTCGTAATGGTTTTCACCAAGCCCAGATATTCTTCTCCGGGAATAATATGCAACGACTGCACAAACACACTGTCATAACCAGCTTTTCCCAACGCACTCATCCATACATCCGGCTGAGCGTATGCCTTCCCTATTTTGGCATACACTCTGGAAACAATCGTTCCCGAAGTAAAAGACATGTAAATGTCTGCATTGGGAAAAGCCCTTTGATAATCTGCAAGAATGCTATCGTAGGTGAGCTGTGGCTGCTCGTATGTACTCCCAAAAGAACAAAGCAGGATTGCAGTATTGTTCTTTTTTACAATTTCGACAGCTTCGTTCGAATTCTTCAGACTGTCATCCTCCTCTTTTGAACAACTAGAAAACAGTACGGCCGAACACAGAGCGGCAGCACCCATAAAATGAAGCAGTAACCTTTTCATGATTAAATACTTTTAAGTTAGAAATAAAATATGATTAGAAAATAAAATTCAATGATTCAAAGACTTAAACTTCAAGGAGAGGGATATATAAGCAGTTCTTCCGGGCGAAGTTGTACCTCTGTTTCTCCCGGTAGGTGTAGTATCGATATAGTTGAAGAGATTGTCAACACCCACATTTACATCTGCATTCCATGAGCCCTTACTCAGCAGTAAATGAGAAGTATTAAACCTCCATAGCTGATATGCTTTCGCATCGCCGTCGGAAATGTAATATGTCTTGGATTGATATCTGCCGTTCAGGCTCAAACCCAGTTTGTATTTTTTCCATGAGTTCGACCAGGAAACTCTAAGGTTCGCATTACCATGCGAAGTTCCGTTAATATTGGTATATTGCATGTAATCCGAAGCGTCCTGATTATCTGTTTGCTGAGCGCGGGCGTTCAGATAACTGTATCCCGCAGCCATACGGATGTTACCGGGTAATTCGGCATCCAGCGTCAGGTCCATTCCTGCTGAATGTGCTTTGGCCATATTCACATATTTCATTGTTTCCTCCACCAGCAGTTGTTTATCCTCATAAGAAGTAGTTACCGACTGCAAGGCGATCATATTCCGAATGTCGTTGTAGTATCCCGTGACATTTAAACGGAACATGCCTCGATACAACTCCATATTAAGAGAATAGTAGTTTGATTTTTGAGGATAAAGGTCGGTGTTTCCATAATATGCTTTGTAGGTGCTCATGATGGAAGCATAATAATGATAATAGAGCTCTTTGACAGTGGGAGCACGAAACCCGCTTGAATAATTAGCACGTATGTTCAAGCCGGGAAATTTATACATAGCCGAAATTTTAGGCGTACATATTTGCCCAAACTCTTTGTTGTGTCCCAACCGAAGTCCAACAGTCACATTCAGTTGCTCGGTGATGTTCCATTCATCCTGTGCATACGCTGAAAGCGAATAAGTTGTGGCCCGGTTTCCGTCTAAACGACGGGGTGAGACTAGTTTATCTCCGATATATTCGATTCCGGAACTTAAAGTATGCGTTTTAGCGATGTAAAACACCCCTTTCAGGTTGGAAGAGGCGCGACGTTGCGAAGTTTGCAAGACTCTATCGCCCGGATAATAGATAATACGCACACTGTCCTCGTCGAAATATTCAGAATAATCACGATTGGTATAGTTATAGAAATAATCATTTTTGTCATATCCGGCCTCCCAGGAGAGGTAATTTTTTCCCTTTAATTTGTATTTTGCGGCAGCATCGTACGCCTGATTACGATAGAAAAAGTTGTAAAGCCTCCATTGAGGAACGCCGGTGGGACGCGAAACCCATTTCTGATTGAAAGAAGCATGAGCATTTATCGTAAGCTTATCAGTTGCACTCCATATCAGGTTTTGGTCTATCGTGTAATTATGAGATGCATTCACCGTTTTGGAAACACTGTTATCATACAAGTCGTTGCGATACCATTCCTGCCTTGTATTCTGCCACCCGTCGGTGCGTTTGTAATCAAAAGCAGATGTTGAATTCCATTTTCCATGCAGGAAACTGATACTGTTTCCCTGATTAACATCACCGTAGGCTCCAATTCTCGTATTGTTGGTGACACTCAACTTGTCTCTGTTCTTTTTAGTAATAAAATTGATAACTCCGCCAATCGCATCCGATCCATAGAGCGAAGAGACAGCGCCTTTCACCATCTCAATCCGTTCGATATTATTCAGGTTGATGCGGCTGAGGTCATTTTGACCTCCCACATCTCCGTTCATACGCCGTCCGTCAATCAAGATGAGAATATAGTCATTTTTCATTCCGTTGAGTTTCAGGTTACTCCCCATGTCTCCCCTACTGAAGGTGAATGAAGAAGATAAACTACCCAAAACATCCTCCATATCTCTCGCAGCAAGTTCTTGGAGGGCTTTTCCGCTGATTACCTCCGTTTGTACAGGAGCATCTTTGATGTAATGTTGAGTACCAGTGCCTGTCACGACTATTTCAGACAAGGTGTTTTCCGAAGGAGACAAAGGCATTTCCAACGAAATATGTTTGTTGGGGAGAATGTTTAGTATTTTTTGAGTTTGTGAATAGCCGACACAAGAAGCGACAAGTGTCGCTTTTCCGGTGTAGTTGGTTTTCAGGACAAAATTTCCACGAGCATCAGCTGAGACGCTTTCAGAAGATTCTTTAAGAGTGATAACAACCCCGGCTAAGGGCGATAGGGAAGATTCGGCATAAGTCTTTCCGGTGATAACAGTGTTTTGTGCACAACTGTTGCGACAAATTCCCAGCAGAAAGAAAGCGGTAATAACAACAATGAAAGGTTTCATATATATTTCCTGTAAGTATGAATAAACAAATATTTGTCCATAGCATACACAACCAGAGGAATAGATGACCTTCCGTTAACGGCAAAAAGCCTTTCTCTACAAAGAAAGACAGAGGCTACTTAACTTTTATCCTGAAAGTTGTATATGCTGATGCTAACTGGTAGGTTTTCTGACTTACTCCCGATATTGAACGCCTTCCCAAAACGATGGCCAGGGGCAGATTTTACTCCTTTCCCCTAAACCGGTAATTCAGTGGCAAATGTTATATTCAATTCGTTTTCAAATTGTCAATCTCTCTTCCCGGATTGTCAATTCAAAAGAGCTTACAGCTGCAGGAACAGCTCCGGATTCTCACCGGATTCCCATTTCCAAAAGCATAAAAAAACATTTTTTCAGGGCAAAGTTAAAAACTTCCATCAATAATACCATGTTTTAATTCATTTTTCAAAAAAAACATTTCAATTTATAAAATTATTAAGAGGCCCTACACCGATGAATTTCAGAAAATCAAAAAAGCAATAAAAATTATTTTTAACTTTGCAGCCGATATAAACATCCAGTTTTACAGAAAATGATTTCAAAAATAGATTCAAGCCAGACAAGAGCTATCATATTGATATATTCTCCAGACCAGCCGGGACTTGTGGCTGCCGTATCAGACTTTATCAGTATCAACCAGGGAAATATTCTTTATCTTGAACAACACGTAGACAGACAAAACCAAGTGTTTTTCATGCGTGTGGAATGGGATTTGGAAAACTTCCTGATACCAAGAGAGAAAATAGAAGACTATTTCCAGACCCTCTATGCTGAAAAGTTCAGAATGACATTCCGCCTCTATTTCAGTGATGATATTCCCCGCATGGCCTTGTTTGTTTCGAAACATTCACACTGTCTTTTCGACATTCTCGCCCGTTACACTGCCGGCGAATGGGACGTAGAACTTCCGCTTATTATCAGCAATCACGAGGATTTGCGTTGGGTAGCCGAAAAATTTGGTATCGACTACCATGTTTTTGACGTAAAAAAAGAGAATAAAGAAGACATGGAGGCTCGTCAACTGGCTTTGTTGAAAGAGAAAAAGATTTCGTTTATCGTATTGGCGCGCTACATGCAGATTCTTTCGGAAGGATTTATTAATCAGTATCCCAACAAGATTATTAATATCCATCACTCGTTTCTTCCCGCCTTTGTGGGGGCGAAACCTTACCATGCAGCTTACGAACGGGGTGTAAAGATTATCGGAGCTACCAGCCACTATGTGACTACCGACCTCGATGCCGGCCCCATTATCGAGCAGGACGTAACCCGTATCAGTCACAAAAATTCGGTAGAGGATCTTGTACAGCGAGGGAAGGATCTCGAAAAAATTGTACTTTCCCGCGCTATCGAAAGTCATATCAATCGCCGTATTCTCGTGTATAAAAACAAGACTATTTTGTTTTCGTAGCATATACCTGTCTTCATGATTGCAGCAGACAGTTTTCGATTGTCTGCTTTTTTTGCCACTCACCCCGTCAGATCAAACGAAGGATGATTTTTATTAAATCACTAGAAACAAGGATTAAAAATCAGGCGAGTAGAGACGTTGCATGCAAGATCACTACTACCGGTAAAAATTTAATCGTATGAAAAAAGAAATCACGATTTCGTCACGCCTGTTTTTTACGTCCGATCTACATTTCGGACATTTGCCGCTAATGAAGTTTAATAACCGTCCTTTTGAGAATACGGAAGAAATGGACAGCGCGCTGATTGACAACTGGAACCGGGTAGTACCTGCCGACGGTGTGGTATATGTACTGGGCGATATTGGTCATTCGGAGACCAAAATTGCCCGCATTCAGGAAATTTTCGGCAGGCTTAAGGGAAAAAAGATTCTGATTCGTGGTAATCACGACGAAGACTACAAAGAAGATGCACTACGCACCATTTTTGAGGAAATCCACGACATTCTCTACTTGCGGGTAAGAGATGAAATGACAGACAGTTATACTTACATGGTGCTCTGCCATTATCCGATGGTAGATTGGCAAAGTTCTTTCCGGGGAGCATGGCAACTGTTCGGACACGTTCACACCCGCGATATTCCCGAATTTGAAACTTTCAAAAAAAATCTGTTCGATACGCAATACGATGTGGGTGTGGATCAAAACGAGTTCACTCCCCTCTCCTTTTCTCAACTGAAAACGGCCATCGAAAAACAAAAAGAAGAATCCGGATTCAAAACCAATAATTATTTTTTGTAAGAGAGAAAGGATATTTCTACACTTTTTAGAGTTTATATTCCATACGCATTTGCGCTAAACAATTATCAGAGCTCCCGAAAGCAGCATTCCCTCAGCACATTTAAATGCAAGACTATTGAACACAACATAGTAACCTTCAGGACAACAAGCGAATAATCGCGCACCTAAAAGACATATTACATATCTTTTCTACTTCCACAAGCTTATTTCAGTTTTGCTATACTTACCTTAATTTTACTGTCGCTCATTCATTATCTCAAGCCAGCCATGTCTTATAGAAAAGCAGGATATTATTTATGAACCTAATTTAACGACAAAAATCACAGTTTTTTTAATCACTTAAAATAGATTATTTTTGAATTTTATAAATAAAACAGTAGGTAAATCTTCAGAATTAGTTGGAGAAGGATACACCATTAGTACATTGATAATAAGACACATGAAGAATTAAATACATGAAACTAATTTGACTGGATTACTTAACAAATTCCAGGCAGTCAACCTTAAAACGAAGTAGCTAGTCCTTGTAATCTACGCTAAAAAGGAAGAGGGCTGAATATAAAAATCCAGCCTCTTTTATTGAGTTATATTTAGCTCAGATGTTCTAAAAACCAGTCAACAGCTTGGCGGGAAGTTTGTTCAAAATGCTCAAGATAAACAGAAAAATGTCCGCCATTTACAGTGAAAAG
>JASGFJ010000073.1:0-13269 GCA_047605645.1 Dysgonamonadaceae bacterium
TCAACGGTTTTCAAGACCGCCGCGATCGACCACTCTGCCATCTCTCCAGTGCTTTCCTTCAAAAGCGATGCGAAAATAATTATTATTTTCCGCACCTGCAAATAAGTATATGTGTTTTTTTAAGGAATAATGTTGTCATGGAGAGTGCTGGCAAGTATAGAATGTGATTCTATTTATGATATTCAATATTTTACAGCTATATCTATCGAGTAAAAAAACTTTTTAGAAATACAGATATTTTACTCAGCCTGTACCCAGACCGAAAGATTCTGCTCGTTCACGTTGAACACTGCATTCCCCTCCTCTCCTACTTCAACAATATCATTTATAGCTCCGGTTATTTCTTTCCATTTTTGTCCGGCCCGTCGTTCTCCAAGATGGAGCAAGCAGGAATGATTGTCCGTATTGGACAAGACAACGACCAGACCGGATCCCGGATGATTGTCATCACCCAGCCGGACGAATGCGATCACATGAGCTTGTTCCATATAAAGCAATTCTTCCCCGTATGCATAGCGTTTCCGCGCATCAAGAAGAATATCCAGAATGGCTCGATAAGGAGAAGCTTCGCCGGCAATACCATAGTAGTCACCATAAAACAAACAGGGATATCCTTCTTTTCGAAGTAAAATCACCGCATAAGCCAGAGGTTTAAACCAGGCATCAATTTCAGACTCCAGTGAGCCCCCCTTTTGTGAATCATGATTATCAACAAAGGTGACGGCCTGAGTCGGAGCTGCCTGAATCAGCGTATTATCGAAGAGCTGACGCAAATCATAGCTTGCGCCTTCACTCGCAGCTTTCTTAAAATTAAAATGAAGAGGAACATCAAACAAATCGACAGTATCTTCTACATCCTCAAGATAGGTAAGCAAACTATTCAAATCATCTTTCCAGTATTCTCCTACCAGATAAAAGTCAGGATCGATATCAGCCTTTAATTTTTCCGCAAACTGATGGATAAAGTGACGGCTGATGTGTTTAATAGCATCCAGGCGAATACCATCCAAATGGAGTTCTTTGGAAACCCAAACACCCCATCGATTGAGATCCTCTATAACTTCAGGGTGACTGTGATCGATATCCGTCCCCATCAGATAATCGAAATTACCATTTTCAGTGTCGACATCCTTGCTCCAATGTTTGTTTTCGCCGGTAATCCGATATAAAATCTTCCCTTTGTCTTCCTCCTCAATCTCAAGTCCTGTAAAATGATAAGAATGCCACTTGAAAGAAGAGTATTGATTATGACGGCCATCAAATTCGAAATTTGTCCAGCCTTCAATTTTATAAGGTTCGGAAATATCTTTGTTGCGATTGAGGGCATCCACTTCTACGGCATCGAATATTTCCGTCTTATCGGCTCCGATTTTATGATTCAGCACGGCATCCAAATATACAGAAATGTTGTATCTATGTAATTCGGTAATCATTTCCTGCAACTCCTCTTTGGTTCCGTATTTTGTTCTGATCGCACCTTTTTGGTCAAATTCACCCAAGTCATATAAGTCGTATGCTGCATATCCGGGATTATTTATTTCCGCAGCTTTGTAAGCAGGAGGAATCCACACAGCAGAGATACCGATTTCATACAAATGAGGAACATCTTCCTTGATCCGTACCCAAAGACTACCATCATCCGGCAAGTTCCATTCAAAATACTGAAACATCACACCGTTGTTCATCATCGTAAAATTTGTTATTGCTAATAGAACAACTCTTGTATCTAATTGGTTTTAGGAAAACACATTCTACGACGGCACACCGTTCTAATCGCGGCTCAAAGAATAGATTTAAGTTCTTTCAATTTTTCAATTGTATAAGTAGGCTGAAAGCCTGCTGAAGCTTTCTTTTCCGGATTAAACCAAACCTGATCAATTCCTCTGTTATGAGCTCCCGTAATGTCAGAATCCCAACTGTCGCCAATCATCAATGTCTCACCGGGTTTCGCCTGAGCCTGTTTGAGTGCAATACTGAATATTTCGGGATGAGGTTTGTTGACTCCTACCTGATCGGAGAGAATGATATGCCGGAAGTAATGCTCAATGCGGGAGTTTCTTAATTTTCGAAATTGAACTTCTGTAAATCCGTTACTGAGAATAACCAATTGATAAGATTTTGTTAAATAGCTTAGAACCTCCTCAGCACCGTCCACAAGTTTCGTTTTCACCGAAACGCGATTGAGAAGTTCTTCGTTGATATCCAGCGCCAATCTGCGGTCAATAGGCATTGCAGATTGCAAAGGACGAACCAGTCGTTCAACAATCAATTCATCTTTCGTAATTTTCCCCTGGCCATACAGGCTCCACAAATTGATATTAATGGGCAGATAACGATCGAAAAATTGTTTGAATGAATCAAAATACGTATTCCAACCTCTCGTATCATATATTTCGCGTAATGCCTCTTTGTTATTTGCCTGAGTGTCCCAGATGGTGTCGTCGAGATCCACAAAAAGGGTTGTATATTTTGTTTTCATTTGGTTTATTTTCTGTCATTGGGCAAAAAAGCCTGAGTTTTACGAACAAAAATATAAAAAAAATGCCGGTTGCGCCTTTATTTTGCAACCGACATCTATTTTATAGCTGTAGTCAATTATTAATTCACCTCAATCACAAGGAATTGTCCCAGACTCCAGAATGACTTGTAATCTCTAATCTGAAGAATCACTTCTCCGTTTCTATCTTTCACAAAAGAGTAAGAACCTTCCGGATGGCTGGAAAGAAGTTTAGCCTTTTTAGCATACACAGGCACTTCTTTCAGGTCGCGAATATCTACTCTAATGAAATAATTCTTATCAAAAGCATCTTTCAAAACTTTTGTTGAAGCCAGAAAACCACCGGAAATAATCTTATGTTCTTTCAGTTCTTTGCTCGTACCAAAGACATAATAAGCAGTGTTCAAAGCTTTGTCCTGCTCGCTGATTTTACCGGCCTGAGTAGTATTTGTTTCCGCCAGATCATCCACTTTTCTACTCAAATTATCCACATTCAGATTCAATGTTGAAATTTCCTGATCCTTCTGAGCCAAGGCATTTTGAAGTTGAAGAATGGTTGCACTGCGTTCTTCAAGCTCTTTATTGAGGCGCTCGATTGTTTTTCTCAAACCGGAAGTTTCCCCTTTGCTGCTAGCCAAACGCTTATTCAATTTATCCAGATCATCTCTATTCTTTTTCAAAATATCTTTGATCATATTGAAATTATCATTGATCTTCGATTTTGCATCCTTTGAAAGTTCACCTTTTGTCCGAGACTGCACAGTCAGGTAATTTTCAGCTTCTCTGATTTGATTGAAATTATCTTCTACTTCATTGATGATTCCCATCAATTCAGTTACTTCCGACGTTTCGCTTGAGTTTTTCTGCAGAAGAGAATCTCTTTGAGCCTGTAACGCTTTGTATTCTTTCGAATCCTTTGGGTTGCAAGACGCCAAAAGGCATAGACTCAGGCATCCATAGATTAATTTTTTCATAATTCTCCGTATTTAAGTTTAAAATATTCTATTCGTTTTCTTTTTGTTTATGTTTTGGTTTCGCTTCTTCTTCTTTACCGGCAACAATTATAACAAATTCACCTCTGATTTCGTTTTCTGTAAAATGAATTATTAAATTTTCGAGTGTATCGGTCAGAATTTCTTCGTGCAATTTCGATAATTCACGTGCAGCACAAGCCACCCTGCCGGCTCCGAAATATTCTGCAAACTGTGTTAAAGTCTTCAATACCCGGTAAGGCGATTCATAAAAAACCAGTGTCCGAGTCTCGTCTGCCAATTCTTTCAACTTGGTTTGTCTTCCTTTTTTCTGAGGTAAAAATCCTTCGAAACAAAAGCGATCGCAAGGAATACCCGAGGCGACCAAGGCCGGAACAAAAGCTGTTGCTCCCGGAAGGCATTCAATAGAAATACCGGCCTTCACACAAGCTCTGGAAATAAGAAATCCGGGATCGGAAATTCCCGGTGTGCCTGCATCGGATACCAGCGCCATTACACTTCCCGCCTCAAGCTGCGAAACCAATTGTTCCACAGTCTTGTGTTCGTTGAATTTATGATACGACTGTAATCTATTTTTAATGTCGAAATGTTTCAACAAAACAGCTGTCGTTCGTGTATCCTCAGCAAGAATCAGATCAACTTCCTTCAGTATTCTCACTGCCCGGAAAGTCATGTCTTCCAGATTTCCTACCGGCGTCGGAACAATGTATAATTTGCCCATATCTTCTCTATGTTGTCGCAAATGTAAATAAATATTCTAAAATCAGAGAAATTCGTCAGGTAAATTTACCAGATATAATCTCGAAGTAGCTCGTGTGAATGCTGTATAAAGCCAGCGATAGAAGTTAATACCAAGATGTTCTTCGGCAATGTACCCAAGATCAAGAAAGACATTTTTCCATTCGCCGCCTTGCGCTTTATGACAAGTGACAGCATATCCGTATTTCACCTGAAGAGCATTGAAAAACGGATCGATTTTCAATTTTTTATATTTTTCCTGTTTATTTGTGATATCCGCATAATCGTTCATTACATTGATATACAATTCATTTTGTTTCTCCCGGGACAAAGAAGCAGTTTCGGAATAAAGCGTATCGAGCAGAATTTTCATTTCCATCTCTATCCCGTAATCAAGATGACGGATAAGCACGTCGCAGAAACGAAAACCATACATTTCTGTTGTACGTCTGACACGGAGAATTTCAACAATTTCACCGTTAGCCAGAAAGTCCACGCCTTCAATTTCTTCTGATGTAAGATAATTATTTTTAACAATCTGTACCAAATCACCCGAGCTCAATTCTTCCTCCCGAAAAAGCACTTGATTACGAATTCCCTGATTATAAATATTCGCCCGTTTGTTAGAACGCGAAATCACCATGGTTTCTTCAACACCATCTCGATCGTAAGCTGAATTAAGCTCTTCGATCAGTTCCAATCCGTTAATACGAAAAACATCAGAGAACCCTTCCAGTTTCAATTTGGGATAAGCCTCCGTCTCTCCGGAATTAAGGATATTACGGATATTGGTTGCGTTGTAAAGGATGCCTGAATTTTCTGCCTGACGTACCACTTGCGTCAGCGTATATTCGGTGATCTGAAGCCCGTAACCACTTAAAACCTCTTTTTGGAGCGACGGACTGAATTCCTGCCCCACGGGAGGCAGCTGAGCCGTGTCACCAATAAGCAAAAGGCGGCAATTTTCACCGGAATAAACATAATGAATCAAATCGTCGAGCAGGCGTCCGGTTCCAAAGATGGAAGAGTCCAGCCCGTCATTGCTTATCATGGAAGCTTCATCCACAACAAAAAGGGTATCTTTATGGAGATTATCCATTACGGAAAAACCGTCTGATTCTCCACTGAAACGCTGTTGTCGGTATATTTTTTTATGGATGGTAAATGCCGGCTGACCTGCATAAGCCGAAAATACTTTTGCCGCACGCCCGGTCGGCGCCAACAAAACCGATTTTTGTTTCAATTCGCTCATTGTCGCAACCAATGCACCAATCAGCGACGATTTTCCGGTTCCGGCATACCCTTTCAGCAAAAATAAATTATCCGACGCCCGCGAATAGAGAAAATCCACAATGGCTTCCAACGCTTCATCCTGCTGCCGTGTCGGCGTCAGTCCAAAATGTATTTTTACTTTTTGTAAGAAATAATCGGAAATCATTGTTTTGAATGGATGCTGAAACAGTTATGCTCCGATAAATTTATTTAAGACATATCCGATAGCGAAACTAACAATGGCAACACCAAAGCTAATAAGCGCCATCTCCCAGAAACGTTTTTTGAAAGATTCATCTTTCACTACCGAATAGTAAAAGTTGAAGACAGCTATAATTGCCATTGCCAGTACAATGGTAAACACCAATGCCCAAAGGACATTCGAAATAAGCAAGAAGGGAAGAATCAGAATTACCACTGTGATCAAATAGGCACCTCCGGTATAAAGTGAAGCCTGCAATGCTTCGCCCGTAGTCTCACCATCTGATTTGCGGGAAAGATATTCCGAAGAAGCCATCGATAAAGCCGCAGCAACACCGGTAATACTCCCTGTCAACGAAATCAGCTGCGGGTTTTGCAAAGCCAGAGTAAATCCGGCCAAGGCTCCCGTGAGTTCCACCAAGGCATCGTTCAAGCCCAAAACAACAGACCCCATATAATTGAGCCGTTTATCATTCAGCATATCAAAAAGCTGAGTTTCGTGTGCATCTTCTTCTTTTATAATCGAAGTGATACCCTCCAGATGTTCATAAGGTACATAATTTTGTTGTGCGTCTCCTTCTGATATTTCCATCAGTTTCAGCACAAATGTATTTCCTAAAATGGTAGCCAACATACGAAAAAGACTAATCAGGAAACGACTTGGCTTCACCTCTTTCCCTGTATGTTTTTTCAAAAACTCATAATGGTGACGTTCCTGAAGGCTTAGTCTTGTAAAAATCTGTTTATTGTGTTCATCTTTGCTCCTATGAGCAAGAATCTCGTAAAGCAAACTGCTGTTTATTTCATCTTTTTGAAGTTGGATCAACGATTTCATAAATAATTATTTTAAATGTTCTGGAAAGGAAAAAAAGAAATAAGCTTATTCCTATTTCTTCTACGAACCGAATAGAGAATCATGTGTATCTACTCCTCTATTATTTTATTTATTTATCGGATTCATTGCCTTTTCAGGGTGCTAATTTACAGCTTTTGAACGAATAAGAATTACATTTATGAGAAAAAAAGGGGTATTGATTTTACCAGAAGAGACATCATTCAATATAGATATTTTCTATCTATTCAGGGAGGACTTATTGAAGAACATGAATATCAATCCAAAAGGCACTTTTTCCCTTATCCATCGAGTTTCACACATTCATTTCTTTGGGGAAAATTCGAAGAAACATTAGCAGATTCAAAGGAAGCATTTCAACACGCAATGTCCGCTAAAAGACGGATTCTCATGATGGAGTTTCGTCTATTTTTATTTTCTCTCCTGAAAATTTCGGCTTTTTGTCAAGAATCACATCGATGAAAACTTTTACCCGTGCGAATTTCTCACGAATATTTGTTTTGAATCCGTAATATGCATCCACATCCGCGGCATTATAACCAATCGCATTTAAACCCAAAACTTTTGTGATATACACCGCTCTCTGATTATGAAATTTCTGGGAGATAATTGTAAATGAATTTTGTCCAAATATTTCATTCATTCTATACACGGAATCAAAGGTTCTAAATCCGGCAAAATCCAAATAAATCCGTTTTTCAGGAATCCCGGCTTTTATCAATTCATTTTTCATATCTTCGGGTTCATTGTAATCCTTCTGACCGTTATCTCCACTAATGACAATATTCTTAATTTTTCCGGCTTTATAAAGTTGAACTGTCGCTAAAATCCTATTTTTGAAATATGGATTTAAATCTCCGTTTTTTAAATACTTCGATGTCCCCAGAAGAAGACCGGTATGGCTATAAGGTATTGAATCAACCTCAGCATATATACAGTGCTTTGTCTGTGTATTTATTGTTAGATTCGCCCACAGGATGACAACAATTAATAATGCAGTTAAAATTAAAATTAGGCTGCCAAATAGCTTGTTTTGTTGGATTCTATTTTTTTTCATCCTTTGCTTTTTAATAGGGTTTATATTATATGATGATCAATAACAGACAAAACGCCAACTTTTATAAAACCTTGAAAATAAAACATTTGCGAACGTCCTTTTCTTTATATAACTAATTAAAAATAAGAAAATTAAAGACATGCTATATCCGATATCCACTATCCTTCAAACACAAGGAATAGCTCTTGTCAACAAAACAAATGCAAACAAACATATTTGAAAGGATATAGGAACCTTAAATGGATAAATTGACAAGAACATAGGGAGTGTAATTCAAACTCTGTCTGGGTTCTATTTTGTTTTGGAGCTATATTTACAGCAAACCCTTCTTACTGAGCCAATCTTCCAGTGTTCCTTTCATTAAACTTGCACAAAATGAACCATTTTCTCTATTGATTAAAGGACTAAAAAAAACAACAAAATCGCCTGCTCCCTCTTTTCCTCCTGCAAAATTAATAGTGAATTTCAAAGCATTCTCATACGCAGCCTTGCCATATCGTTCCCTTTCTTTCAGAGTCAGAGGATGTATAACTTTGAAACCTTTGGGAATATAAACATCCTCATTGCGTGCATAAAATATTTTTTCTCCGGAAGTCGCAAGTGTTTCCTCAAAGTTCGCGACAAATTCACCTTGTTGGTCAGGTTGTGTTTTGATGTAAGCTATTTGAACTGTTTTGGGTATTAATAAACCTTTATCAATACATTCTCCGGCAATGACAACATCAACTCCCTGGGAGGACACTCCTTGATTTGTTAAAATCCATTCCAGATTTTGCGTTTCACCGTCCATCACATCAATGAGATCTGTACCTGCGAGCATTTTAAATTCGGTCAATCCTGATTCGAGTGCCTTCTTCTTATTCCTTTGTGCAAAACTTAACCTGATCCCTTCGCTGGGCTCTTCCTCACTCACATATCTATAACCGGTCAATAATCGAGGAATATCTACACCGATGAATTGTGCAAACTCTTCCAAAAAATCTTCAACAAATATCATTTGGGGAAGCCATGCTTTTTTAATATCTTCAAAGGAATAGTTGCCCAAAAGAATATCACCCCAAACCTGAGGTTTATTTTTTTTGAAATCAATTTCTCCGGCAATGTTACTTATTGTGTCTTTTAGTATTCCGTTTTTATTCAATCCAATATAGAGTGAATCAGTATCATGCACCAAGACACTGAGTGCTATTGTATTAAATTGTTTTGATAGTGCTGATGGCAACTTATTCAAATTTTCTGGACTTTGCTCCTCCATTTCTTCATCATAGATAGACATCCAATCAGAATTGTCTCCGAATGAGACAACAATTGTCTTGTCCGCATCTTCTTCGTTATCGACTTTAACAAAGCCTTCCGCTTCATTCAACGTCGTAATATAGCCAATAACACTATCTGCGGCTTCGGTTTTGTCAATGCTCGAAATTTTTAATTGAATATTTGTAAAGAATGTTCCCATGTTGTATAATTATCACGTTATTGGTATCGTCCTATAATACTTTATTGACCGGCAGAGGCGATGTAGATGTTGCGAAATAATTTCTCCATCGTTCTCCGAAGAGGCCTATACAGGCAACAAACTCGTCAATCGCACTCCTGCCCACTTATCTACAAATGACAAATTGAATGCGGTTAGGGCCTTATCATCGTTGATATGGCCTTGTACTGCATTGTGGTTTCCGATGTATTTTTGTGATTTACAATAATTTTCTCACCGTCCTTGGTCGTGATTAACAGATAGGCCGGAGTCTTTGAGGCTATAAACAACCTACAGTTTCCGAACTCCTTCAGGTTAAAATGTCCTTTTTTAGACAATCCTAAACTAAACCCATTTGTTCGCATAGTTATTTCCGGAATTGAATCCAGAAATTCAACTTTATCAATATCTTCAGCCTTTAAACTGCAACCATACATCCCGGTGATTTCTACCGAAGAGTCCCCAATTATGACTTTCGTGGGAATAATTCCATACACCAGTATTCCGACAATAGATGCAATTACAATTGCTAAAATAACATGAATAAATTTGTATTTATTGGGCTTGTTATGATCATATTTCTGTGCTTTAACGACAAAGATTGGAACTCCCAGAAGTAAGAGAATCAAAGGAATGCATTCTGCAATCAAATCCAATCCGATTAATTTGAAAAGGGAATACCCGCCAATGCACAACAAGCCAATAATAATAAATCCATTACACATAAATGTAGATAGCCCGGTTATATCAACTTGTTCTTTTCTTTCTTTCGACATGGTGTTATACCCTGCAATCAGATTCGGATATTTCTTAATAAGAAATCCAAGTCCAATCATGAATAAACCAAAGGAAATAATTAAAATAGCCATCATCTTTTTGTGTTATTTATATATCATTGCATCTTAGTATCATCAGGACAGAATGTAGAAGGTAATCCTTTATCGCCCGTACAGACAAGAAAGATGCTGCTTTGCTGTGCCCTTCTTTGCACAAAGAATCAGTATTACAATGAACTACATTACACGATTCAGGATCGGGAAGTTCTCCCAAAATAGCTTTTTCCGAAAGCCTGCTCTTTACAGGAGCAGAGGAATTGCCAAAAGTATGTGCTTCATAAAACGGCGATCAAGTCTATAATAATCGCAATATACTCGTTATTTATCAAATATCCAAATACTTCATATCTATTTCAGTGTCAGCATTTTTCAAAATAAAAATTATATTCAATCCGGTTTTGACTGATAAAAAAGCAGTTGGAACAGCGCAAAATAAGCCAAATACATCACTGATACATAAAATATTGCACAGAATCACAGTTATTCTATGCAGATTTTTGAAGAGCCTTTATATATCGTATATTACAAAGCGTGTACCCTCAATTCATAAGAAATGTACCTGAACTCCGACGTAGTCTGTCTATTTTCAAAATAGAGAATTCAGATTTTATAAATCATTAAATATCCTCCGAACTTATTAATCGGGTTAAGTTAATTGTAGATGTTCTATTTTAATAGGCTACTTATGACATAAAAATTCTATCAGACAAGAGCAGATTAGACACCTCCGAAGACAAGCATTATTTTTCGGCGAAGCCAGTATGGATAAAATCGAAAAATGGGACTTGATATTACCAACAGTCCCATTTTTTATCTAGTTTAATAATCACTTCGTGTCAAATTTCGATACACATTTGATATCGGAAGTTCAAATCTTTATTTTTCCATCTATAAATAAGCTCCATCCTGTCGCATTTTTCGATTACGACAGAGTTGTTTTACATTCTTTCCGGCACATCGATACCCAGTAGCCAGAAGCTTTTCTTCACAGTAGCCGCGACGTTTTTCGACAGCAACAAACGGAATCCCCGCAGCCCTTCGTTTTCCTCCTTAAGGATAGAGAAATCGTGGTAAAACTGGTTGTATTCCTTCACGAGGTCATAAGCATAATTAGCAATAAGTCCGGGATTATATTCATCTCCCGCCTGTTTTACGATGGATGTGAATTCTGCCAGATTCTGAATCAACGCTTCTTCTTTTTCCGACAAATTGAGATTGCCTGTAATCTTTTCAGGAACAATCAGTCCTTGCTCTTCCGCTTTGCGAAGCACCGAACGGATACGCGCATAAGTGTATTGGATGAATGGCCCGGTATTTCCGTTAAAGTCAATGGATTCTTTCGGATTGAAAGTCATGTTTTTGCGCGGGTCGACTTTCAGAATAAAGTATTTCAATGCCCCAAGACCTACGATGCGGGAAATTTCGCTGATTTCCTTTTCCGACAGGCCGTCAAGTTTTCCCAGTTCGTTAGATGTTTCGCGGGCAGTATTCACCATCTCTTCCACCAAATCATCGGCATCAACAACGGTTCCTTCACGTGATTTCATCTTTCCTTCGGGCAGTTCCACCATTCCGTAAGAGAAATGTACCAAGCCTTTTCCGAATTCGAAACCTAATTTATCAAGCAAGACAGAGAGTACCTGAAAATGATAGTTCTGCTCGTTTCCTACCACATATACCATTTTGTTGATCGGGTAATCATCGAAACGTAGTTTTGCTGTACCAATGTCCTGCGTCATGTAAACAGAAGTACCATCACCACGAAGAAGGAGTTTCTGATCGAGCCCGTCTCCGGTCAAATCCGCCCAGACAGAACCATCGTCTTTGCGAAAGAAAATGCCTTGCTCTAATCCTCTCGACACCACATCCTTTCCTAGCAGATAAGTCTGAGATTCATAATATATTTTGTCAAAATCAACTCCAAGCACCCGGTAGGTTTCATCAAAACCCGCATAGACCCAGGAGTTCATCATTTCCCATAGCGCGACCACTTCTTCATCGCTTGCTTCCCATTTGCGAAGCATGTCCTGTGCTTCGAGAATGAGTGGAGCATTCTTTTTAGCTTCTTCCTCGCTTTGTCCCTGCGTCATCAACTCTTTGATTTCGGCTTTATAGTGTTTATCGAAAAGCACATAAAAATCGCCGACCAGGTGATCGCCTTTCTTGCCCGAGGATTGAGGAGTAATTCCCTGCCCCCATTTCTTCCAGGCAAGCATCGATTTGCAGATGTGGATACCGCGGTCGTTCACGATGTTTGTCTTTACCACTTTCAATCCATTGGCTTTTAATATGCGGGAAAGAGAATATCCCAACAGATTGTTGCGAACATGTCCCAGATGAAGCGGTTTATTGGTGTTGGGCGAAGAATATTCGATCATCACCAGCTGCGATTCGGGTGTTTCGTGCGTGAATCCGTAATCCGGGTCTTCATTCATTTCGTCCAGCAATTCGAGCCAGGAAGAAGAAGAGATCGTTAGGTTCAAAAAGCCTTTAATAACATTGAAATCTGAAACCTCAGCCGTATTCTTCAACAAATATTCGCCAATCTCCTGAGCTGTCTGTTCCGGATTTTTTCGGGAAATTCTCAGGAAAGGAAACACCACCAAAGTAAGGTGTCCCTTGAAGTCTTTTTTGGTTTTAGATAACTGCACCGACGATTCGGCGACACTTTGTCCGTAAAGTGTTTCGATTGCGTGAAGAACAATGGTCTGGAGTTTCTTTTCTATTTTCATCTGTAATACAATTCTAAACCCGATTCGCTCGCCGTTTTTTCCCTTCGAAAAAAGCCGTAACGAGTTTTCGGACTGCAAATTTATAAAAATTTGAGAAAGTTCTCCCCTCCCACCGGACTGTTTATTTCATTTACTGGAATAATTCAAACAACAGATAAAGAATCGACAGCAGAACTTTAAACTTTACCTCATCGTATGTGTTTATTTGTTATCATCTTTACCGCAAACAACATGAGTAATATTATTAAAAACCTGACAAATGCCGCTCGTCACTTTTCCTCAGCAGATTTTGCGGTTTTTAAAATCTGCCTCTTGTCCATCGGAGTTCTTCTCGGTGTCTACTTCTTTGGCTTTTTTCTGCGCCATCTGCTTGTTGTGTGGGGCATTGCTGTCATCACATGGCTTTTCCTTATGTTCAGAATTGTCCACTATTTTAAGAAACTACAACGATAAGAAATTTCTATTTTTTTAAGATAGACATCTTCTATTCTAATGGCACAAGAGCTGATAGGATACTTCGTCTTAATTCCCTATAATTTGTGTAAACGTATGTCTCATAGTGAAACTAAACAACCACACGCCTAAAGAGGCGGTGGGTTATGTAACGGACTAAAAGT
>JASGFJ010000074.1:0-13111 GCA_047605645.1 Dysgonamonadaceae bacterium
CTTGTCGATTTTACTTTTCCGATTCTTGATGATTCAAAGTTACCGATTACAGCAAGACAATAATAGCCAACCCAACCTTGGATAAAGGCTCTTAACTCTTCTTTTCGTCTGCTGTAACCCACCCCATTACTTCGACTGGTGAGCAACCGTAAGCGGCTTTTCATCTTTGCCGCTGTTGTTGGTGGAATATTCAGACGCCATTCACCTCTTGAACAATAGAAGGAATAACCAAGGTATTTCATCCCATTTGCACGACCAACTTTGGTTTTATCTTGATTTACCTTCAGATGAAGGCTCGTTTCGATGAACCTGGTTATGCCGGACTTGATTCGCTGGGCAGAGCGTTCGCTCTTGCAAAATATCAGGCAGTCATCCGCATAACGGACATAAGAGTGCCCTCGACGAACTAACTCCTTATCCAGCTCGTTGAGCATAATATTGCTCAGTAATGGACTCAGGGGACCTCCTTGCGGAACACCTTCTACCCTACTCTCGTATTCCCCTTCTACTATGACACCTGCATTTAGATATTTATGAATCAACGATACTACCCGCCCGTCTTTTATCGTACGAGATAATATGTCGATCAGCTTGCTATGGTTAACCCTATCGAAGAACTGTTCCAAGTCTAGGTCTACACAGTAGGCATTACCTTTATTTAGATGCTCGATTGCTCTATGTAATGCTTGGTGGGATCCCCGTCGTGGTCTAAATCCAAAGTTGTTATCGTCAAACTGAAGTTCATAGATTGGAGTTAATACTTGAGAGATGGATTGCTGGACAAGACGGTCGACTAAGGTAGGGATTCCTAACTGACGTTTCTTGCCGTTGTCCTTGGGGATTTCTACCCTTCGGACTGGATTGGGACGATAAATACCATCCATTAAAGATTTTATCAGATCGTCTTTATAGAGACGCAAGTATGGAAGAAGATCTTCTGTACTCATCTTATCGACACCTCCTTTACCCTTATTACCAACAACCTGCTTATAAGCTCGATTCATATTGGACGGGGAAAATATACGTTCTAATAAGTCCTCGTTTTCAAAATGCACTTCCACAAGGTTGTTTTCAGCTATCCCCATGAAGGTCTGCACTCCCATAAAGTTGTCGGATTCCGTCCTATTCCTTTGGGGGTAGTCATCCCTCTGTGTCGATGTTTTCTGCATTCGTCCCTTCATAACGTAGCATTCATTAACTGCTTGTTTATCTAAAGTTCTGCCCTTCAGCGATAGTCGATTTTTTTTTTCGCCTACTATGGCTTCTGCTGACTTCTCATGACGAGCTTTACTCCATGCTTCGGATAAATCACCTGCACACGTCCATGAGATCTCACTAGTTAAGCATATTATCTTTCCATCTTATACCTGCCTAATTTACTATGCGCAATCCGAGTAGCTATCGGACTTAAACTTCTTTTGCAGTCTTGTCCTTGCGCTTTAGCCTTCTATTAGGTTTCTGTTCGTCAGGCCAGATGTTTGCCGCTGACTTCTTTCAGATTCCACCTCGCGATGGACACCCTTGTCTCTCTGGCTGGACGATTCCCACTACTAGGGCTCGTTAGGGACTTACACCCATTAGATAATACACATGCTAGTCAAACAAAAGAGCTGCCTCCTTATTGAAGACAGCTCCGGAATACTTACTTACTTACTTACACAAACCTTTTCTCATTGCAAACGTTGCAAACGATAGAGCAATTGTTGCAAAGCTTCATGATAGTCATCTATGATTGCCTGTGTGAAATTTTCGGTAAATAACTTACGTCCTTCTTCTACAAAATCATAGAATCCTGAAACATGATTCACAATATTCTTTGGCGCTTTTGTGGCCGGAATTTCAATTTCCAAATCACCTGCCTGAGCATAAGTCGTTTCTACCAGACGATCAGTGCAATCCGATAGAGCTTCTAAGGCTTGATCCAAAGCGATGTGCTGTGCATAACTACCTTCACCTGTCACATGCCAGTGATACAGTTTTAAACTTGTGTTGAAAGAAACTATTTTGCCTATAAATTCAGACACTTCCTTCACCGATGAAGTAATCCCACGTACTTCTTTTACAGTCTTTGTACTCATAGTCGTAATGGTTTTAATAATTATTTTAATAGTACAAATTTAAGAAGGTTAATCTCATAAACAAAACTTATATCATAAAATATAATATAGATTTTAGCTATATACATTTTCCTTTATCGACTCCCCTTTTCAAAACCGAATTCCACCCATACGGAAGAAGCAGAACGGGCTAATTGCTGTTCTGCTTCTGTAATATTCGAATTTATATCTTCATGGGGGCTGCCATATTTAATGCTTCACTCCGCTACGTTCAAGCAAGGCATCTACCGTCGGTTGTTGTCCCCTAAACCGGACATACAAGGTCATCGGATCTTCGGTATTTCCTTTTTCAAGAATATTCCGCCGGAAAGCATAAGCAGTCTGCTTGTCAAAAATGCCGTGTTGCTTAAAGGCAGCAAAAGCATCCGCATCCAAAAGCTCAGACCATTTGTAGCTGTAATACCCCGCAGCATACCCTCCCGAAAAAATATGATTGAATGCCGTGGCAGTGCTCGTCCCCGGGACTACGGGCAGTAATTGGACTTTCTCCATTGATTTTTGTTCAAATTCGAACACATTCTCTTCAAATGGAAGATTCAGTGTATGCCATGCCATATCCATATACCCGAAAGAAAGTTGGCGATAGCAGAGGTATCCGGCATTAAAGTTGGCAGCATCCACGAGCCGCTTCACTAATTCCCCGGGAATCTGCTGACCGGTTTTATAATGTACCGCAAAACGATCGAGAAATTCTTTCTCAGTCAACCAGTTCTCCATTATCTGCGATGGAAGTTCAACAAAATCACGGGCTACATTGGTTCCGGAAAGCATTTCATACGTGCAATCCGTAAGCATTCCGTGAAGCCCATGCCCAAACTCGTGCAGAAATGTTTCCACTTCGTCAAAGGTGAGTAAAGCAGGTGTATTCTCTGTCGGACGTGTAAAATTCATTACCAGGGAGATATGTGGACGAGAGTTAACTCCGGCCCTCTTATATTGCCCTTTGAATTCGGTCATCCATGCTCCCTGCCGCTTGCCTTCACGCGGGTGAAAATCGGTAAAGAGTACAGCAAGGAACTGTCCGTTTTCGTCAAATACGTCATAAGCATCTACTTCGGGATGATACACGGGAATCCCCAGATTTCTACAAAACGTTATACCGTACAGTGCTGTTGCCAGTCCAAAAACACCTTTCTTCACATTCTCCAACTCAAAATAAGGGCGTATCGTTTCATCGCTGACCGAGAACAGTGAGTCTTTGAGTTTTTCGGAATAATAATTCCAATTCCAGGGCTTGAGTTCTACCTCTTGCCCTTCTATGTTTCCGGCATAACGCTTCACTTCGTCAACGTCCTTTTGCGCAGCAGCGCAAAAGGCAACTCTCAGTTCATCCAAAAGCGAATACACATTTTCTTTGTTCTTTGCCATCTTATCCCGCAACGCATACGTTGCATAATCCGGGTACCCCATCAATTGTGCTATTTTCAGTCGGGCATTCACAATACCCTGAATATTCGCCTTATTATCGAGCGCATCCCCTTTAGCTCCTTTGGTTGAAAAAGCCATATACAGTTTTTCGCGCAAAGAATCCTCTTGCGAGTATTTCATAAAAGGAATATAACTTGGCGCAGACAAGTCAAACAACCATCCGCATTTACCTTTTTCCTTAGCCTTGGCAGCAGCAGCTTCACGCACAGAATCAGGCAAACCGGCAAGCTGTTCTTCCGAGTCTAGCAACATTTCAAACGCATTGGTTTCCTTCAGAATATTTTGTCCAAACTCCAGTGTAAGCAGGCTCAATTCCGCGGTCAATTGCCGATACGCTTCTTTATCCGTATCAGAAAGTGTAGCCCCATTATCTTCAAAGTCCTCATAGATCTTTTCGATAAGCCGTACCTTTTCTGCCGATAGGTTGAGCGTATTCCTGTTTTGATAAACAACCTTTATCCGCTCAAAAAGCCGGACGTTGAGAGTCACATTATTGCCATGCTCTGAAAGTTTCGGGCTCATTTGCTGTGCAATGACCATCATTTCATCATTACTTTCCGCACTCAGCAGATTAAAGAAAACCGAACTGACACGGTTGAGCAGGTTCCCCGATTTTTCAAATGCCTCTATTGTGTTTTCAAATGTGGGTGCATCGGTACAGGATGCGATACAATCTATCTCCTGCTGATGTTCAGCAATTCCTTTTTCAAAAGCAGGTACGTAATGTTCTGTTTTAATTTCATAAAAAGGCGGCGTCTGGTGAGGAGTGCTATACTGTCTCAAAAATGGATTTTCAGAAAAAGCAGTCATAATAAATACGAATATATAATATTAAGAAAATAGGGTTACCGACTAATATCTTCGTCAGCAGTAACAAAGTAGACAAAGATACTATTTTTCAAGCGAAATAGAAGACTGTACAATAACACAGCAAAAAGCATCATTCATAAATGGGTTTAAAATGAATGAAATCAAAGTCTCTATTTTTTTAATAAATCTTTACGCTAGTATCATTTTTATTATCTGTATAATTTATACCTTTGCACTCTAATTAAAAACAAGTTATACATACGAACAAAATGTCTTCGGAAAGAAAAATCAAAACGGCGCTCATTTCGGTCTATCACAAAGACGGATTGGATGAAATTCTAAATAAGTTACACGCTGAAGGAGTCACCTTCATTTCCACAGGCGGGACCCGCAGTTTCATTGAATCATTAGGTCTTCC
Organism: Dysgonamonadaceae bacterium; assembly: GCA_047605645.1. Lineage (GTDB taxonomy): Bacteria > Bacteroidota > Bacteroidia > Bacteroidales > Dysgonomonadaceae > UBA1309. The sequence continues at coordinate 4,774 of JASGFJ010000074.1, forward strand.
CTGCAAAGCGGTAGAGGATATTACGAGCTATCCATCTATTTTAGGAGGACGCGTAAAGACCCTTCATCCCAAGATTTTCGGAGGAATACTTTTTCGTAGAGAACTACAGGAAGATATCAAGCAAGTAAAAGCTTACGACATTCCCAACATCGATCTGGTTATCGTTGATTTATATCCATTCACCGAAACAGTAGCCTCAGGCGCTCCCGAAGAAGACATTATTGAGAAAATAGATATCGGAGGCATCTCCTTAATCCGTGCCTCTGCTAAGAATTTCAAGGATGTAGTTATCGTTGCTTCCAAAAAACAGTATCCGGCATTGTCCGATTTACTAGATACAAAAGGAGCAACATCCGATATAGAAGACAGAAAATGGTTTGCAAAAGAGGCTTTCGCTGTTTCTTCCAGCTATGATACTGCCATTTTTAACTATATGGACAACAACGAAGGTACTGCCTTTCGGTACGCAGAGGACAATGCCAAGCACCTTCGCTACGGAGAAAACCCTCATCAAAAAGGGGCGTTCTACGGCAATTTCGAAGCCATGTTTGAACAAGTCCACGGACGTGAAATTTCATACAATAACTTACTTGATATCGAAGCTGCCGTTTCTCTTATCAGCGAGTTTGACGAAACCACCGTTGCCATTCTCAAACACAATAATGCTTGCGGAATAGCTTCGAGGGAGACTGTCGAACAAGCCTGGATTGACGCTCTTGCGGGCGACCCGGTTTCAGCCTTCGGAGGAATAGTTGTTTCCAACAGGCCCATTAACGCAGCTGCAGCAGAAGAAATCAACAAGATTTTCTTCGAAATTATTATTGCTCCGGCATACGATGCGGAAGCATTAACTATATTGGAACAGAAGAAGAACAGAATTATTCTGATTCAAAAAGATACATTGAAAGGAGACAAGCAATTCCGTTCTCTGCTGAATGGCGTCTTGGTTCAGGACAAAGATTTAAGCATACAAACAGCGGAAGACTTGAAGTTAGTAACTCCCCGCCCGATTTCAAAACAAGAAGAAGAAGATTTGCTATTTGCCAACAAACTGGTAAAACACACAAAATCAAACGCCATTATCCTGGTAAAGAACAAACAGCTATGCGCCGGAGGAACAGGACAAACCTCGCGGGTAGATGCACTTCGTCAGGCTATTGAAAAAGCGCATTCTTTCCACTTCGACCTGCAAGGTTCAGTAATGGCTTCAGATGCATTCTTTCCGTTTCCCGACTGCGTAGAAATTGCAGGCAACGAAGGGGTTGTCGCTGTCGTTCAACCCGGAGGATCTATCAAAGATGAACTGACTATCGATTATTGCAAAGAGCATAATATCTCATTAGTAATGACCGGGATCAGGCATTTCAAACACTAATATTTTTATTCACTAAGCAGACAGGTATAAACAAACATTTTATAATCAACTTACATGGGATTATTTTCATTCACTCAAGAATTAGCCATGGACCTTGGAACGGCCAATACAATCATTATCCAGAATGGTAAGATTGTGGTTGATGAGCCGTCCATCGTTGCCCTCGAAAGAAGAACAGACAAAGTTATTGCCGTTGGAGACAAAGCTCGCCAAATGCACGGCAAAACTCACGAAAATATACGCACTATCCGTCCCTTAAGAGACGGTGTTATTGCGGATTTTGCCGCAGCAGAACAAATGATTCGCGGAATGATCAAAATGATCAGCAGCAAACGTCGCTTTTTCAACCCTTCGTTGAGAATTGTGATCTGCGTTCCATCCGGAAGTACGGAAGTGGAATTACGTGCTGTACGCGACTCTGCCGAACACGCAGGCGGACGTGATGTATATATGATTTTCGAACCAATGGCTGCCGCTTTGGGTATCGGACTGGATGTAGAAGCACCCGAAGGAAACATGATTGTGGACATAGGTGGAGGTACAACAGAAATTGCTGTTATCTCTCTGGGGGGTATTGTTTCCAACAAATCCATCAAAATTGCAGGAGACGATTTAACAGAAGATATACAGGAATACATGGGTCGCCAACACAACATTAAGGTGGGCGAGCGCACAGCTGAACAAATCAAGATTGCAGTAGGTGCAGCTTTGGTTGATCTTCCTGAAAGTGATATTCCTCAGGACTTTATCGTCCACGGACCAAACAGAATGACTTCTCTTCCGATGGATATTCCGGTGTCTTACCAAGAAATGGCACACTGCCTGGAAAAATCAATTTCCAAAATGGATTCTGCCATCCTGAGCGCACTGGAACAAACACCGCCGGAACTATATGCAGACATCGTGCGTAATGGTATCTACCTGACCGGAGGCGGAGCGCTTCTGAGAGGATTATCCAAACGCTTCTCTGATCGCGTCGGCATCCCATTCCATGTCGCTGAAGATCCGTTACACGCTGTAGCTAAAGGAACAGGTATTGCGTTGAAAAACATTGCGAAATTCAATTTCTTGATGAGATAATATAGAAGGTATAATTGTCCTCCGGATAGACGTACAAAATCTATCCGGAGGCAGTTGTCTATACATGATTCGGGAATAGCAAAACGCAACATTGATAAAGAAATCGATCCGCCTATCACCAGATGTTTTAGGAGAAGGATGATAAATATTAAGGGTGGATTTCACTTATGCGTAATTTAATAGCATTTTTAGTAAGAAATTCTTCGTGGTTTGTCTTTTTAATCCTCGAAGGCATTTGTGTTTTCTTACTATATCAAAACAATTCATATCAACGCAGCTTCTTTTTCAACGCTTTCAATGAAGTTGCGGGAAGAGTCTACTACGTCTCGGGAAGTATCAAAACATTCATTAATCTGCAAACGACGAACGAAGAACTCGTTCAGAAAAACGGATCACTCGAACAACGGGTATTGATTCTAGAGGACATGCTTCGCAAGCAGGCTGCCGATTCAGCCAAGGTAAATGCGATACTCAGAGATTCGGTCAACAAGGACAAGACCTACGATTTTATTGTTGCTCATGTTGTCAACAACAGTGTTTCTCAACTCAACAATTATATCGAAGTCAACAAGGGAGCCAAAGACGGAATCAAACCCGACATGGGGGTTGTTTCTTCTACCGGGCTGGTAGGTATAGTCAGAAGCGTATCTCCTAATTTCTCGCTGATTTTACCCGTACTGAATACAAAATTCAGACAAAGTGTCAAAATAAAAAGTACAAATAGCTTCGGTACATTGTATTGGGATGGCAAAGATTCACGCTATGCCAGTTTAGATGAATTACCCAGACATCAGAAAGTAAAAATGGGCGATACCATTGTAACAAGTGGTTTCTCCAGTATTTTCCCCGAAGGCGTCATTGTGGGAACAGTGGAAGGATTTAATAAGAAGACAGATGATAATTTCTATAATCTGAAAATTAAATTATCCACCAATTTCTATAATCTGAGCTTCACACGCATCATTAAAAGCAAGGTAACAATGGAACGGCAGGCATTGGAAGAGGAGGTACAAGAAAATGACAAATAGCCTAAGAATCATATCACAGTTTATTTTGTTGGTATTAGTGCAGGTACTAATCCTCAACCAAATTTCGATATTTGGATATGCAGTACCATTTCTGTACATCTACCTCATTATTAAGCTGCCATTGAATATGAACCGAAGCCTGGTGCTTCTCATCGCTTTTCTGCTTGGTTTATGTATCGATGCTTTCACGAATTCTTATGGCATCAATGCATCTGCCACTGTACTTGCAGCATTTGCACGCCCATACATACAAAAGCTTTTTTTCAATCAAGAGGATTTTACAGATTCCGTACCGAGTGCGCGAAGCTTAGGCTCTGCCAAGTTCTATAAATATTCTGTTTTGGTCGTACTGCTACATCATACAGCTATCTTTCTGATTGAATATCTATCACTGACTGAAGCTTTTTCACTGGCACTTCATGCGCTGTTGTCCACCATTCTGACATTAATCATTATTATCGCATTAGAAAGTTTTTCATACAATCGCAGATTAAAAAATGAGCGACGATAATAAACATATCTACGAAAGCAGAAAAACAGTTATATCTCTAATAGCAATTGCTGTCGTTATCATTTATACGCTACGGCTCTTCTATTTACAGATTTACCAAGATCAATATAAAGATTCTGCCGACAGTAATGCTTTCTTCAAGAAGGTGTTGTATCCTGCGCGGGGAAATATCTCCGATCGCAACAGCAAATTACTGGTCTTTAATGAGCCAACATACAATATTGTTTTTATTCCCCGGGAGGTAAAAAACTTCGACACACTCGATTTTTGTAAAATCATGAACATCACGGTCGAAGATTTCAACAAACGAATGGAAGACATCCGCAACACCCGTTTGAATCCCGGTTATTCCTCTTACACGCTGCAAACGTTCATGACACAACTCAATGCAGAGGAGTATGGTTTATTTCAGGAAAGGATGTATAAATTTCCGGGATTCTCGATTCAAAACAGAACCATGCGTGAATATACGCATCCGAATGCAGGGAATGTTCTCGGGTATGTAGCGGAAGTAAGCCGGGAACGTCTCGAAGACGATGACTACTATACGCGCGGAGACTACGAAGGAAAGTCCGGGATAGAAAAAACCTACGAAGAAACTCTCCGTGGAGTAAAAGGGGTAGAGATCCTCCTTAGAGACGCACATGGCAGAATACAAGGAAAATACAATAATGGACAAAACGACAGAGCTCCTGTCTCAGGCAAAAATCTGACCCTGTCCATCGACATGGATCTGCAGGCATACGGAGAATACTTGATGCAGAACAAACTCGGCAGCATCGTCATGATCGAGCCGGAGACCGGCGAGATTTTATGTATGGTCACCGCACCTTCCTATAATCCAGCTTTAATGACCGGACGCGGATTTGGTGCAAACTATAAAACACTGGTCACGGATCCGCTTAAGCCCTTATTCAACCGGCCGATTCTCGGTGTTTACCCTCCGGGATCTACCTTTAAAACGACACAGGGACTGATATTCCAGCAAGAAGGCATTATCACGGCGGCAACCCAATTTCCTTGCCACCACGGTTATCCTCCATTAGGGAACAAACCGGCCTGCCACGGCCACCCATCGCCATTAAGTTTGACACCGGCCATTGCAACCTCCTGCAACTCCTATTTTTGCTATGGATTGAATGGCATGTTAAGCAACCGTACCAAGTACAAAAATATAAACGAAGCCCTCGAAGTATGGAAACAATACCTCGTCAACATGGGACTTGGATATAAATTGGGCGTAGACCTTCCTTCTGAGAAAAGAGGTTTTATACCCAACAGTAAATTCTACTCAAAAGCTTTCCGTACTCAAAAGTGGGCGCCGTCTTATGTTATTTCTGTTGCAATTGGACAAGGAGAAATCACGACGACTCCCTTGCAAATCGCCAATATTGCTGCCGGAATTGCAAACAGAGGATATTTCATCACACCACATATAGTGAAAAAAATTCAGGGAATGCCTCTGGATACGCTTTATACCAAGAAGCATTACAGTGGTATTGAGCCACGCTATTACGAACCCATTGTGGATGGAATGGCAAAATCGGTAACGGGTGGTACCTCTACCCTATTCAACCTGCTTCCGGACTTTGAAACCTGTGGAAAAACAGGAACGGCTCAGAATCCACACGGGCAAGACCACTCTATTTTCATGGGATTTGCTCCGCGAAATCATCCGAAAGTCGCCATCGCCGTGATTGTTGAAAACGGAGGTTGGGGAGCAAGTTATGCCGTACCTATCGCCAGACTGATGGTTGAAAAATACCTCAAAGGAGTGATTCCGGAAAGAGACAAACATCTGGAAGAACACATGGCCAAGACGGTAATCCTTCCCGGAATACGTTCGACAAGGAAAAGTAGCAGCTTGAAGCTCAAAGTGGACAATCAGGAATTGCAACCTGCAACACCGACAGCGACAACAGGAAATACAGAAACTCCACCAAACGGAGGAGAATAATAAAATAACCAAAATAAAGAGGATTCAGTTCCGGATATGAGATACGCAAAAAAAGAAGATGTCATCAAAGAAAGTGTAGACTGGGTAATTATAGGTCTTTATCTTGTGATGGTATTATGCGGCTGGCTCAGTGTTTACGGTGCCAGCTACCAATACGGAAGCGATGTTTCCATGTTCGACCTTTCGGGGAGAGCAGGCATGCAGCTGATGTGGATTGGAGTCAGCATATTTTTCGGATTTATGCTACTCAAACTCGACGACAATATATTTGATGTTTTCGCCTACATCCTGTATGGCGCATTTATGATGCTACTTTTTGTTACGGTATTTGCCGCGCCGGACATCAAAGGATCGCATTCCTGGCTTGTAATCGGTCCAATCAGGCTTCAACCGGCCGAATTAGCTAAATTTTCCGTAGCACTTGCGCTCGCCCGGTTCATGAACAGATACAATTTCAAGCTGATGACAACTAAAAACATGTTATTCATATCTGGTTTGATTTTGCTTCCGATGCTTCTAATTATCATGCAGAAAGAGACAGGTTCGGCACTTGTCTATACCGCATTCGTACTGATGCTCTACAGAGAGGGCCTGCCCGGATTAATCCTGTTTCTCGGGGTATGCGCCGTCGTGCTGTTTGTGGTGGGACTGAAATTCTCAGATGTAATGGTGGGCTTTCTTACCCAGGGCGAGATATTCTGCCTTCTCTTTATCATCGGAATATGTGTCTGTCTGGTCATCAGTTATCGAAAAGATTTCAAAACAGCCCTTATTACCGGCGGTGGCACTTCTCTGGTCTTTCTAATAGGCTATCTGATTTCCAACACCTTCCAAGTAGATCCGCGTTACGATATCCTGACAATCGCATGTCTGGTAGGGACACTTCTGTATATTGCTTATATAGCATTCAGCCATTTATTCAAAGATTATTTCATTGTAATTTTAGTTGCGGTCAGTGCCATCTTATTCAGCATGTCGGTCAGCTTTGTTTTCACAGACATCATGCAACCGCACCAGCAACAACGTATCAAAGTTTCACTGGGAATGGAAGACGACCTTATGGGAGCAGGATACAATGTGAACCAGTCAAAGATTGCCATTGGTTCGGGAGGATTCTGGGGAAAAGGATTCCTGAATGGGACACAGACAAAGTTGAAATATGTACCGGAACAAGATACTGACTTTATTTTCTGTACAGTGGGAGAAGAGCAAGGATTTGTGGGTTCGATAGGCGTAATTCTATTATTTCTTGCCATGATTCTTCGTCTTATTTATCTCTCCGAAAGGCAGAAATTTGTATTCGGGCGAGTCTTTGGGTATTGCGTTGCCAGTATATTTCTATTCCATCTGATTATTAACGTCGGAATGGTTATCGGGATTACTCCTGTTATTGGGATTCCTCTTCCCTTCTTTAGCTACGGAGGTTCTTCCCTACTAGGTTTTACCACTCTTTTATTTATTTTTCTTCGTATCGACATGGCTCGTAAGAGGCGGTAGAAGGATTTTCTTGTTTATTTTGAATTGTTGTTAAACATCTTTTTTTAACAAAAACAAAACAGGTTAAATCGTTGATTAATCAGGAATTATTTCTATTTTTGATCAGATTTCTTTTATTTACAAATTTGAAATCTTTTCAGACTTAACACAACACATCAAGCGCAAAAATTAGTTTAGAAACAAATGAACAAGTTCGTGATAGGGATACTGTGTATCCTGTGTTTTATCCGATGTACGTCAGACCATCGGCAGTTACGTGACATCACCTCGAAAATGAAACCTAATTCCGGATTCATCGATCTAACATTGAATATCGTAGAACGGTCAGAGACAGATTCTACTTATCAGTATATCCTTGAAAGCTTATATCAAAAGGATACAGTGGGAATTGAAGTCGGTCTGAAGAAAAGATTGAAAGCAGGGATACGGAATGGGGAAATAACCAATCAGCACATTGCAAACGGGATTTCTATCCAGTCTATCGGAGAGAAAAGTAATCGTTTTATCCGAACGCTTTCTCAGCTATATGGGGTTGAAACAGCGATCACCGGGATCAGCGACAAAAAGTTACAATTTCCATGTACCAATTTCTCCAACGAAGATATTAACTACAACGATGGAGATTATATGTTCAAAATTTCACTTTCATCCTCTTCTGTTAAGCCGGAAATTTATATGAACTTTGATTTCACGAACAATACTGTCTCTATCAATGAGAAAGACGTGGAATACAGACAAGAGGTACTCGCATATTTGTCGGGAAATGCGATTCACTCTTCTTTGCGAACAGCGATGAATTAAGCGGAAAACTTCTTCTTTTTGGATTAAATTGAATCTAACCCACTTTGCAGTTTTTAAGCTGTATCCTCCTGATTAAAAGTCTTGTATTT
>JASGFJ010000075.1:0-12800 GCA_047605645.1 Dysgonamonadaceae bacterium
GTTTATGGGATAAAGATAATGAAATATGTGTAAATATTTATCGTAAATTATATAAATAAATTTCCGTTCTTTTTCTCTTGAATAAACTATTCGGAGATTGATTAGTCCAAAGTTCAATACAGAGAAGTTGTTCCACTCAGAATGCTAATTAATTAAAAAAAGAGAATATATGTAGATATAAAACGTAATTTTGTACACACAAATTTTTAGTTCGACAACTTCTAACTATTGAACTTAATAAAACGAAATTAAAATAATAATCCATTATGAAAAAATTTGCATTCATTCTTTTAACTATGTGTTTGAGCGTTTCGTTTGCAATGGCTCAAAAGCCGGGACCGGCTGCTAAATTCGACAAAACAATCTTCGATTTTGGTAAGGTTCAGGAGAAAGTAGGTAAAGTATCTACCGAATTTACCGTTATTAATGCAGGAAATGCGCCCTTAATTATCAACCGTGTACAAACATCCTGCGGATGTACAACGCCGGAATATACCACAGCACCAATTCTGCCGGGTAAAAAAGGAGTTATCAAAATCACTTACTCAACCACCGGACGTGTGTATACATTTAATAAAAAAATCACAGTATTCACGAATGTTCCCGATTCTGTTTACACATTGACGATAAAAGGAGAAGTTATTAATTAATAACCAACAAACAAGAAAAATAATCGGAAGAATATCTCTTACCGATTATTTTTTTGAAAATATTATCCTTCTAAATTTGACAAAAAGATTTTTTTATTACTTTTGTATCAAAATAAAGAAAGAAAGACAAACAATGACTTCTATTTTAGTAAATACATATTGGTGGTGGCACTCGCAATACAAATAATGTGAGTCTAAATTGGTATGTATGTCTGAAATGAAATTTATAGCATAAACAAAAAGCCTGTCGCACTCACACGACAGGCTTTTTTTATTACCGAACAACAAGATATAGAATCATAAACGATGGAAAAATTTAATGTTGACAGCAACGGCTTTTACGGAGAATTCGGAGGTGCTTATATCCCCGAGATACTGTATGACAATGTAGAGAATCTAAAGAATGCCTATTTGGAGATTCTAAATGATGCTTCATTCAAAGAGGAATACGACCAACTGCTCAGAGATTATGTGGGACGCCCGACTCCTCTCTATCCCGCAAAAAGGCTTTCCCAAAAGTACGGTTGTAAAATCTACTTGAAAAGAGAGGATTTAAATCACACCGGCGCTCATAAAATCAACAATACCATAGGCCAGATTCTACTTGCCCGCAGAATGGGAAAAACCCGGATTATCGCGGAAACAGGAGCCGGGCAGCACGGGGTAGCAACAGCTACCGTATGCGCATTGATGAATATGACCTGTGTGGTATATATGGGTAAAACCGATGTGCAACGCCAAAGCCTGAACGTACAGAAAATGGAAATGCTGGGAGCAAAAGTTGTTGCAGTCACCAGTGGCAACATGACACTCAAAGATGCAACGAACGAAGCCATCCGTGATTGGTGCTGCAATCCATCCGACACATATTATATCATCGGCTCTACCGTCGGGCCGCACCCTTACCCCGACATGGTTGCCCGTCTGCAATCGGTGATTAGCGAAGAAATACGTAAACAACTGCTTGAAAAAGAAGGCCGTGAAACTCCCGATTACCTCATTGCCTGCGTTGGCGGAGGCAGCAATGCTGCAGGAACAATTTATCATTTCCTGGACGACGAAGAGGTAAAAATCGTTTTGGCGGAAGCAGCCGGAAAAGGAATTGATACCGGGGAATCAGCTGCAACCATTCATTTGGGAAAGCTGGGCATTATCCATGGAAGTAAAACCCTGCTGATGCAATCGGAGGACGGTCAGATAGAAGAACCATACTCTATCTCTGCCGGACTGGACTATCCGGGTATAGGGCCAATGCACGCTCATCTTGCTCAAATAGGTCGTTCGCAAGTGCTTGCCATCAAAGACGACGAAGCAATGAGTGCAGCTATGGAACTCACTCGTCTCGAAGGAATTATCCCGGCTATCGAATCGTCACACGCACTGGCTGTGCTTGAATACAAGAAATTCAATCCGGAGGATGTGGTTGTTCTATGCTTATCAGGACGTGGAGATAAAGACATGGAAACGTTCATCAAATACTTTAAGAAATAATTCAGAATACCTTGAGATAAATATATAAAGAAAAGGTATAAGAAGAGAACTTTCTTGAAAAAAGAGTTATTGCAAAATATAAAAGAATAAACACGATGACCTATAATATAACTGTCAAAACGAAAAAACTGTTGGCCGACTTACAGACGCCGGTCAGCATATACCTCAAGATACGAGATATTTTCACAGAATCGGCTCTTTTGGAAAGTTCGGATTTCCATGGAGGAGAAGATAACTTCTCATTTATCGGAGTGAATCCAATGGCACGCTTTGTGGTACAGAACGAGGAGCTGTCATTGCATTGCCCCGACGGCAGCAAACAGACAGTCGCCCTAAATGCAGAAAGCTCCGTGCCCCAAGAATTTCAACGCTTTGTCAACCGGTTTAATGTCTGCGGGGAAAACGAGAGCGGAATCAACGGATTTTTCGGCTATACCTCCTACGATGCCGTTCGTTACTTTGAAGACGTAAATTCACTGAACCATGTTTTGCCTAACGGAAACATTCCTGACTTTTACTACATCTTCTACCGGTTTATACTGGTTATCAACCACCTGAAAAATGAAATGATTATCGTTGAGAACATTCCGGAAGGAGGTATTAGCGAAATGGAAATGATAGAATCCGTTCTCAACAACAACAATATCGCGACATACGATTTTTATACAGAAGGGGAAGAGACTTCGTCCATCACCGACGAAGAATATATCCGAATGGTTGAAGAAGGAATACATCATTGCAAACGAGGCGATGTTTTCCAGATTGTTCTCTCCCGCTGCTTCTCTCAGAAATTTACCGGCGACGAATTCAAACTCTACCGTACCCTGCGCAACATCAACCCCTCTCCCTATCTGTTTTTCTTCGACTTCGGCTCGTTCCGTATTTTCGGTTCTTCTCCCGAAACACACTGCCGCATTAAGAAAGGGAAAGCTTATATCGACCCGATTGCGGGTACCTACCGGAGAACAGGAGACGATGAGAAAGATCGTATCCTGTCAGAAAATCTACTGAAAGACGAAAAAGAAAATGCAGAACATGTGATGCTCGTCGATCTGGCAAGAAACGATTTAAGCCGGAACTGTCACGAAGTACAATTGGAGTTTTACAAGCATGTACAATTCTATTCACATGTGATACACCTCGTGTCGCGTGTGAGCGGAATGGTGGACAAAGGAAAAAATAGCATCTCGGTTTTCGCGGATACTTTTCCGGCCGGCACACTTTCCGGAGCTCCTAAAGTAAGAGCCATGCAACTTATCCGCAACATCGAAAACCACACCCGCGGAGCATACGGCGGATGTATCGGATATATCGGCCTTAACGGTGATCTCAATCAGGCTATTACTATCCGTTCATTTCTCAGCAAGGAAAATACCCTTTATTATCAGGCCGGAGCCGGTATTGTTTCGAAATCGAATCCCAAAAGTGAATTGCAGGAGGTAAACAACAAACTGGGAGCTCTGAAAAATGCAATCCGTGAAGCTGTAGATATTAAAATATAAAGATTTCCGGTAATACAGAGGTATATTCCTATCGGAGTCATTCATCATCACGATAGAAATCTTTACCGGGTTTCCATACTTTTTAGCAAAAGAAAAGAAGGTCATATATACACCTGATTATTAAACTGGTAAATAAAACATATACAATATGAAAATTCTCATATTCGACAATTACGATTCATTCACATACAATCTGGTACATCTGGTAAAAGAGCTGGGATACCAAGATGTAGAAGTGCACCGAAACGATAAGATTACACTTCCCGAGATCAATAAATTCGATAAAATAATCCTCTCCCCGGGACCTGGAATTCCTTCCGAATCGGGATTGCTTCTGCCTCTGATAAAGGAATACGCAGGGAAAAAACCTATTCTGGGTGTTTGCCTGGGAGAACAAGCCATCGGTGAAGCTTTCGGCGCACAACTGAGAAACCTGGAAAATGTCTATCACGGAGTAGCAACAAAGGCTCAGATTGTAGCCGAAGATTATCTTTTTGACGGATTGGATACCTCCATCGAAATCGGACGTTATCACTCCTGGATTGTGAGTGCCGATAATTTTCCGGCTTCGCTTGAAATCACAGCCAGAGACGAACAGGGGCAAATAATGGCATTGAGACACCGTGAATATGACGTGCATGGAGTTCAGTTCCACCCGGAATCGGTATTGACACCTCAAGGAAAAACGATAGTCAATAATTTTCTAAAGAAATAAGGAAGATCATAAAATTCAAAGATATCCCATTAAACAAAAAAATAAAACGAATTAAAAAGCCATGAGTAATAAAAAAATCTATCTGAGCGAGAACGAAATTCCATACAGCTGGTACAATATTGCAGCGGATATGCATAACAAACCGCTTCCTCCATTGAATCCGGCAACCAAACAACCTTTGTCTGCCGAAGATTTGGAACCCGTATTTGCCAAAGAACTTATCAAACAGGAAATGTCGGAAGAAAGATGGATTGAAATTCCGGACGAAGTTCGTGAGCTTTACAAAATATGGCGTCCTACCCCGCTGGTGCGTGCTACGGCACTCGAAAAAGCACTTGACACACCGGCGCATATCTATTTCAAGAACGAGAGTGTGAGTCCGGTAGGTTCTCACAAACTAAACTCAGCTCTGCCACAGGCATATTACAACAAGATGCAGGGAATTACCCACCTGACCACCGAAACCGGAGCCGGACAATGGGGCGCTGCATTGAGTTTCGCATCAAGCCTATTCGGGTTGAAGCTGGACGTATTCATGGTAAAAGTGAGTTACAATCAAAAGCCTTACCGCCGCTCAATGATGCAAACCTGGGGAGCCAATGTCGTGGCATCGCCCAGCAACCTTACAGCAGCCGGACGCAGCATTCTGGCAAAAGAGCCGGACAACTCGGGAAGTCTGGGTATAGCCATATCGGAAGCCGTAGAGAAAGCTGTCACCAGTGAGAATACCCGTTACACACTCGGAAGTGTACTTAATCATGTCATTCTGCACCAGACCGTCATCGGCTTGGAAAGCGAAAAACAGATGGATATGGCAGGTGAATATCCGGATATTGTTATCGGATGTTTTGGAGGAGGATCTAATTTCTCCGGAATCAGCTTCCCTTTCCTGCGCCATAAACTGACAAGCGGAAAAGAAATACGCGTCATAGCTGCCGAACCGGCAAGTTGCCCCAAGCTGACACGCGGAGTCTTCCAATATGATTTCGGAGACACGGTCGGATTAACTCCTCTGCTTCCGATGTACACATTGGGACACGACTTCCATCCGGCGGACATCCACGCAGGAGGTCTTCGTTATCATGGAGCAGGCACATTGGTAAGCCAGTTACGCAAAGATAATCTTATCGAAGTACAGGACGTGCCACAGCTTGAAACTTTTGAAGCCGGCAAGTTATTTGCCAATACCGAAGGTATTATTCCGGCACCGGAATCGACTCATGCGATTGCTGTAGCTATTCGTGAGGCTCTGATAGCCAAAGAGGAAGGCAAGCAGAAGACTATTTTATTCAATCTTTCAGGGCACGGACTTATCGATATGATGGCTTACGACCAGTTTTTCAGTGGAAATATGCAGAACTATAAACTGACAGATGAAGAGATTGCCAAATCAACCGACATTCTTGAGAAACTAGTATAGCACGATGAATTACAAATTTGATGTAGCAGTTATTCTCATTAATTACAACTCTTCAGTCCATTCTGTTGATTGTATTCAATCCATCATCGAACGGACAGGAACAGGGATAAACTATCAGATCATTGTGGTTGACAATTGTTCCAAAGAAGAAGAATACGAATATTTGGAAAAATTCTGCCGGAATCTCGGTTTTAAACATTTAACACTCCTCAGAAGCCGTATTAATACAGGCTTCGGGGGGGGAAATATGTACGGAATGCAGCATGCCGATTCCCGCTATCTGGTTTTTCTCAACAATGATACATTGCTAAAGAACGACTGTCTATCTATTTTGTATCAATATATGAATACTCATCCCCATGTCGGAATCACCGGAGCGCAATCTTTCAAACCGGATGGGGAATTTATCATCAGCTTCGACCATTTTGCTTCACTCAAGAGAGAAATCCTGGGAAGAAGCTTTCTGGAGCTACTCAATAAGAGACGTTATCCGCGAAGAAAGCATAAATACGATTCGCCTTTGGAAGTCGATTTTGTTTCGGGTAGTTTTATGATGATTCAGGCTTCCGATTTTTATCAGACTGGAGGTTTTGATACCAATTTATTCTTATTTTATGAAGAAACTGATCTGGGCAAACGAATAAAAGCAGCCGGAAAATCTACGATGTTAGTTCCTGAAGCCGAATATGTTCACATTCACGGAGCCAGCACCCCTCATTCTATTCAGACCAAGAAAGAGTTGAAGATATCGCTTCTTTATGTTATCCGGAAACATTCCGGTTATACCCCCTATCTGATTCTTCTGACTTATCTCAGAATCCGGTATCTTTTCTCCTGTATTTTCAAACCTAAATACAGAGAATTATTTTCGTTATTTATGAGAGGAGCTCCTTTATCGGCTTCTATGAAGCTCAAACAAAAGGTCAATCCGAATTATCCAAGGCACAACATGAATGTGAAACCACACCTGATTTTCATCAGATCATCCAAGCCGATAATAAAGGAGCCAGACCAATCCCATTCCGCCGAACACTAAAAAATTATTGCGATGAAACGAAACCTGATTTTTATAAAATCACTCCGACCAATGATAAAAAAATCAGGTGAGTTCCATTCCCTCTACTCATAAAAGTTTAATCGTATGAAACAAATATTGAATCGTCTTTTTGAACATCAATACCTGACTCGTCAGGAAGCAAAAGAAGTGATGACAAAAATGGCAGAAGGCGCATACAACGACGCTCAGATAGCCTCATTCATCAGTGTATTCCTCATGCGCAGTATCAGCCTGGACGAATTTCTGGGATTCAGTGATTCGCTGCTCGAAATGCGTGTGAATGTGGACGCCCTTCGGCAGTATAATCCGATAGATATTGTAGGAACCGGCGGTGACGGAAAGAATACGTTCAACATCTCCACAGCAGCCTGTTTCATCGTGGCTGGAGCCGGATATAAAGTGGCTAAACACGGAAACTACGGCGCAACCTCTGTCAGTGGTGCCTCCAATGTGATAGAAATGCACGGCGTAAAATTCACAAATGACATCAGCATACTTGAACGGTCACTCGATCAGTGCAACATCGCTTATCTGCATGCACCGCTTTTCAACAATGCAATGAAAACCGTTGCTCCCGTGCGTAAAGCCTTAGGGGTAAGAAACGTTTTCAATATGCTGGGGCCTGTTGCCAACCCGGTTCTTCCCAAACGAAATGTATTGGGCGTATTCAACCTGAAAATGGCGCGTATGTACCATTATATTTACGAACAGAAAGGGGTGGATTTCACCATTGTCCACAGCATGGACGGATATGACGAAATATCACTTACCGGTCCTTTCAAACTGATTTCCAATCGCGGAGAGTCTCTCTTATCACCGAATGACATCGGAATGAGAACAAGCAGAGAAGAAGACCTCTACGGAGGGGAAACGCCCAAAGATGCAGCCTTGATATTTGATAATGTATTATCAAACAAGGCCACTGAGCCTCAAAAGAACGCTGTCTTGGCAAATGCGGCAGCCGCCATTCAAACGATAGAACCGAATCTTTCATTGCTGGAATCTCTCGATAAAGCACGGATATCTATTGAAAGCGGAGCTGCATTAAAAACATTCAGACATTTTCTGGAACTCAATTCATAAACGAACAATATGGAAAAGATTAACATAATGAAAACAACTGCAGTGACTCCGGCACAAGTCA
The DNA here is from genome assembly GCA_047605645.1 of Dysgonamonadaceae bacterium. Lineage (GTDB taxonomy): Bacteria > Bacteroidota > Bacteroidia > Bacteroidales > Dysgonomonadaceae > UBA1309. The sequence goes on from JASGFJ010000075.1 coordinate 7,980, forward strand.
GAAAAGACATAGAGGCCTCCATTGCCTTGTTGAGCCTTCGGGAGCCTCAACTGGCTTCCCGGCTTCATTGTTCGGTAGCCCGTATTTTTACGGAGTACGAAAAAACGGCCTGCAATGAGCTCTATCGGGAGTTGAAGCAATCCTTCTACTAAGTTTGTTTCACCTTGAGCCTCTCTCATTAAGCAGCTTACAAACAACTACCGACAAACAGTTTATTCTTAAAACAATGAGTGAACAAAAAAAATTAAAACGTGTCCGTCTGGCCATTATGCTTTTCTATTTTTGCCAGGGACTATGTTTTTCGAGCTGGGCAGGTCGAATTGCGGACATCAAGTTGTCGATGGGATTAAACGATGCCGCCTGGGGAACAATCCTCCTCATGATTCCCATTGGTCAGGCTTGCGGAATGACGCTATCAGGTATTCTGGTTTCTAAGGTAGGAAGCAACCGTATTTATTCTTATTCTTTAATGGGATATTCGCTCGCATTGATCTTGTGTGGTCTTTCGACATCGCAATATGCCTTAATTATGAGCTTGATTATTTTCGGATTCTTCGGTAACTTCTGTAACATATCGGTAAATACACAAGCTACGATTGTGGAAGCAAAATACCAGCGTCACATCATGGCTTCTTTTCACGGAGGATGGAGTTTTGCCGGATTTGTCGGAGCAGGAATCAGCCTGCTTATGACCAGTCTTGAAATCAAACCGGTGTATCATTTCATTCTGATTTGCCTGCTGAATATGGTTTGCCTTGCCCTGAACAAACAATATTTGCAGGAAGACATTAAAAAAGAAAGGATAAGAAGCCGTAATGGAGAAAAGAACAGCAACAAACCTGAAACGTTTCTCTATATGATTGGAATTATTGCTTTCTTCGGAATGGCTTCCGAGGGCTCTATTGCCGACTGGAGCGGGATATACCTGATTGAGATAGTGAAAGTTGCTGAGAAATATGCTCCGCTGGGTCTTTTCGCCTATATGATAACGATGGCAAGCGGACGATTCCTTATTGATGGAGCATGCGAACGTTGGGGACAGAAACGGGTTGTACAGACATGTGGCATTTGCATTGCCGTCGGATTGGGATTGATCGTTGCTTTTCCCATTCTTCCGGTTGTTATTCCCGCCTTCATGATTGTCGGTCTCGGAACATCCAGTATTGTTCCAGTAGTATATAGCATTGCCGGTCAGAATACCAAAATATCTACCGGAATGGCACTGACCATCGTTTCGAGCATTAGTTTTATGGGCTTTTTGATGGGGCCGCCTCTGATTGGGTATATTTCCCATGCCTATAACCTGCGTTTCGCTTATGCGCTGGTTGCTTGTTTAGGATTATGTATTACTATCTTTACAAGCCGTATTCAGATTTTCGGGAAAGACAGGCTAAAAATAAAAGAGTCCTAAAATAGATTGACAAATCGTTTATTATCATATCAACACATTAGTCAAATGGAAGATATATTAATCAAAATAGTAGAAAACAAGAAAGAGGAAGTAGCATTGCATAAAAGTCAGACTCCTTTCTCTGAAATGCAAAAACAGGCTGCTGACGCGCCACAACGGGCTTCCTTCAAAAAAGCACTTCAAAATTCGCCTACCGGGATTATTGCGGAGTTTAAGCGGCGTTCCCCTTCCCGTGACTGGATTTTTAAAGAAGCAAAGATTGAGAATGTAATACCCTTGTATTCCCAATATGGAGCCAGTGCTATTTCGGTACTCACCGACCACGATTTTTTCGGAGGAACTCTGCATGATTTACAACAAGCATCGCAATTAACAACAACCCCTCTCCTTCGCAAGGATTTCATTGTTGATGAATACCAAATCTATCAGGCGAAGGCATACGGAGCAAGTGCTGTTTTACTCATTGCCGATATGCTCACACAGGAAGAATGCACCGGTTTTGCACATTGTGCCAAATCGTTGGGATTGGACGTCTTGTTGGAAATACATAACGAAAGCGAACTGGAATATATAAACCGACAGGTAGATGTCGTGGGAGTAAACAATCGGAATTTGCGTAATTTTATCACCGATGTGGAAACTTCTTTTCAGTTAGCTAAGTTAATTCCCGACGGCTACATCAAGATCTCCGAAAGCGGCATTTCCAACACACATGTGGTCAGAGAATTGCGAAAAGTAGGGTATCAGGGTTTTCTTATGGGTGAGAATTTTATGAAAACTTATAATCCGGGAAAGACGCTGGAGGATTTTGTTGGAGAATTGGAAGGAAGAAATTGAATTCTTTCGCTTTTAGCCGACAGACTACTGATTGAAAGGCAGAACAGCAATCATGCAAGGTATTTATTGAACCATAGAGAATCGGTAGATCGGATAAAGGCCGAGATTGGAAAAACAATAAAATACTCCGCTTTTGAGCTGACAACAATAGTCTAAAAAGAAGCAGCGACTAAAAGAAGATTATTTTCAAGTCGAAAGTAAGCAACCGGACAATCGTATTCCGGCTTAAAGAATCAGACAGAATATCTTCTGTTACATGAAGCGTTGATTCACTCTTGTTATTTGTACATTTGAACCAATAACAGCTAAAAACAATACAATCATGAAAGTCAAAGTCTGTGGGATGAAACACTCCCAAAACATTGAAGCATTAGGGAAGCTGTCCGTTCATTTTATGGGATTAATCTTTTATGCTAAATCCCCCCGCTTTGCGGGTAGCCTGGCAGAAGAAGAGCTTTTGCGCCTCTTACCCGAACATATACGCAAAGTAGGTGTATTTGTCAACGCGGATGTGGATGAGATAGAGACAGCAGCCAGGCAATATCAGTTACATTACATACAATTTCACGGCAGTGAAACCCCGGAACTTATCCGTGAGGTAAAATCCAGATTGCCCCGGATCAAAACAATTAAAGCTTTTAATGTAGCTCAGGTGGAAGATCTAGACGCAACACTCCCTTATGCCGGACAAGTAGACTACTTTCTTTTTGATACCAAAACAGAGCAGCATGGAGGTTCGGGTAAAAAATTTGACTGGGCAATACTGCAGGCTTATTGCGGAGAAACACCGTTTTTCCTTAGTGGAGGAATTTCTCTTGAAGATGCGGAAGAGCTCCGGCTGTTGCATCATCCAAAACTTTTTGCTCTGGACATCAACAGCAAATTCGAGATGGAACCTGGACTAAAAGATATACAAAGAATAGAAAAATTTATCAAACAAATACAATCATGAACAGAATTAATAAACTCTTTGAGGATAAAAAGAAAGACATACTTTCCATATTCTTCACAGCCGGTTTTCCGCATTTAAACGATACGGTGGAAGTTATTCAGGAATTACAAAACAACGGTATCGACCTGATTGAAATCGGTATTCCTTTTTCTGATCCGATGGCCGATGGCCCAACCATTCAGGAAAGCGGCACAGTAGCTCTTCAAAACGGCATGTCGCTAAAGACTCTTTTTACTCAATTAGAAAACATACGCTCCACTGTTCACATTCCATTGATTATGATGGGATACCTGAACCCGATTATGCAATTCGGATTTGAAAACTTTTGTGCCCAATGTAAGAAAATCGGTATCGATGGTGCGATTATTCCGGATCTCCCATTCAACGATTACATATCGGTTTATAAATCTATCGCGGAAAAATACGGTATCAAAATCATTATGCTAATCACTCCAGAAACATCAGAAAAACGTATCCGCCTGATAGATGAACATACCGATGGTTTTGTTTATATGGTTTCGTCCGCAGCCACCACGGGAGCACAGTCCAGCTTCGATGAAAAAAAACAGTCTTATTTTCATCGAATAGATGCCATGAATTTAAAAAATCCACGGCTTATTGGCTTTGGCATTTCTAATAAGGCAACATTCGAATCGGCATTGGCTAATTCCAACGGAGCTATTATCGGCAGTAAGTTTGTAACATTACTCAAAGATTCCCCAAACATCAAAGAAGCCGTTTTGAATCTAAAAAAAGCACTCGCTGAATAAGCTGTAATTCGTTGCAAACAACAATGAAGTATATACACCCTTAAAAGACCGGAATATCCACAAGCTTTCCGGTCTTTTGCCTATTTAGTACAAAAAGAAGAACCCGAGGGCTTACTTTTTTGAGGATATAAGTGGAATAGATTAAATGCCTTTTGCAATATTTCTTGTTATTCTGTGAAACACCTACGGCGTATGTGTTCCGAATCCAAGTTTTGTTTCTATTGATATGTTTCCCTTGCAGGGAATATACAAATATATTTCAACCATGAACCGGGCAAATTCAATTCACCCCTACAATGGGCAGGCGATGTTTTTGATGATTGGAGCGTATAACAATGACGAGACGCAAATAACAGGAATTTGGGGAATTTGAAATATGAATGCAGATATGTACGGCTGTGATGGTAATGGACAGGTGATATTTGGATTGATGAATGATGAATGATGGTTGCGGATACCTACAGCGGTGGCCGGTAGGGGCGAATTGAATTCGCCCGAAAAATAATAATCGCAAAATAATAACCGTAAAACGAAATCCGCAACGCAAACCCATTATATCCGGCAACACAAAAAAACGATACATGTATATAACATGTAAACGGATGTGTGATATGGTTGGATGCATCCATATTCAAATGGGCGAACCGACGGCCACCGGGCGAATTCAATTCGCCCCTACAATGGGCTGTCGATGTATTTGATGTTTGGTGTGTATAATAATGGCGGGATGCAAATTCGCCCGCAAAAAAAGGGTTGATGTTAGATAATGACGATAGTAGAGACGTATGATCGTACATCTTAAAACAGCAAAATCTGCCAGATTCGCAAGGGCTTGAAATATAGGCAAACCC
>JASGFJ010000076.1:0-12783 GCA_047605645.1 Dysgonamonadaceae bacterium
TTGTGTTTGTGTCTGGCACTTGTTGTTTCATTTGTAAAATTGTTATGTTAGTTATGAATTGTGTAATCGTTGTGAGGCTGTGTAATCGTCCAACCGTGTAATTGTGTAATCGAAGGACGGGGAAACCGAGGACTCGAAAAGCCCTAGAACGGTGGAATCGGGGAACGGTGAAATCACAGAATTGTGACTGCGTAAATAGCTGCGCACAATTCAAACTGGCAAAATACTGCGATGCCATGCTTCTGTATAAATCGATGGTATATGACAAATTTCTTACCGGATGACCGGATAAGTTTGTGTTGGATGTCCGGGTGAAAATACCAGATGTTGTAATTGGATATGTTCTTTGTGGAACAGTCGAATAACTGTACCCGGAGGAGTCGTCTTGCGCCAAAAGGAAAAGTAGGGGCGTGAAAAATTGATCGGAAAAAAGATTTGACCGACTTGTTGGAGAAAAAAATAAGTTTAGTTTGACGCGGGTAATGTACGCGCGTTTTTTAATTAAGAGCTGGTGAGGCTGTGTGTGTGTGTGTGTGTGTGTGTGTGTGTGTGTGTGTTAGCAAAATAATTGAATTGCGCAAATTTATCTTGCTGAATATCATATTATTTACACTGTTCTTTACACACCCAAAATCAGCTGAAATTCTACCGAAAATACAGCTAAAAAACAGGCTTAAATATGTCGAAAATGGATGTCTCAAAAGCTCCTTAGTTTACGATTGGATTGTTCCAAATCGAAGTCAAAAATAGAAAGTCTTTTTGAAAGAGCAGCACAGTTCTGCTCTTTGTTTTGTTTTATTAACAACCTTTGGTTTTGCCTATATTTCACATTACGACTGCTAAAATATGTTAGTGCGTTTTGTAAAATCACGGTTTCCCGTAAGTTGGGTTTTGCTTTCTTTTTAATAGCGAAACGGGGACTCAGCTAGCCTATCTTGTGATTTTTCAGAGAATAATGTCGGAACTTCGGGTGTGCTTTGCTGATAGATGAGAACTATTTTGTGATGGTTGATATAGATAAGGGGTATATTGTCGGTTTTGGTTTTTTAACTATTTTTTAAAGGGTTGTTATTGCGAAATGAAATACTTTGTCTATAATCCAATCGGCTAATCATCTGGCAGATGTTGCTGTTTTAGACGCACGGCCGTGCGTCTCTACAATCACCATTATCTAACATCAACTCTTTATTTTGCAGGCGAATTTGCATCCCATCATTATTACGCACCAAACATCAAAAATATCGCCTGCCCATTGTAGGGGCGAATTGAATTCACCCGGTGACCGTCAGTTTGCCCGGATAATGTTCCGCAGGTGTGATTTTCTATTTGAATATCAATACATCCGTTTACACATTAATATATATGTATCGTCTTTTTGTGTTGTCGTATATGATAGATTCCGAGATGGTATAGCTCAGGCATATAAAACACCCGAATAGCAAATGTCTAATTTTCGCTCAAATGAAATACATTTTAACGAATTAATACTATCTTTGTGCATTCATTGGTGATATATGTTCTTCCTGAACGTATATAGAGGGAATTCGGTGCAAATCCGGAGCAGTACCCGCTACTGTAAGTTATTTTCTAAGCCTCAGAGCACTGCATCCACTGTCTTTCACGAGACGGGAAGGATTTCTGAGGAGTAACAAGCCAGGAAACCTGCCATTGACAGAAATACTCAGCCCGGGAACTGGTGTAATATTTATTTTACTCTTTTTAATTGTTTCATTTTATGAATCAAAATGTTTTTTTGCGGAGACTCCGTAATGGGGTATCTGTGTGTTTATCTATGTGCTGTATTCTTACTTCTTTAGAAGCGAAAGAAAACCAGGCAGCCAAGTCCTCAATCGCAGATACTGTTCAGCTTCATGGAATAAACGTGTATTACTGCAAACCTTCAATTGCGAAATTAGATGTGCCTCTGGGATATCTTCCCGTGCCGGTCAATGCAATATCCGGTAATGAATTAGGGATTAGAGGAGTTGATAATCTGAAAGATGTAGGAAAATTTGTTCCTGGAGTTGTCATGGATTATACTTATGGCGGGTTTCTTCAGATTTCGACAAGAGGGTTTGATCACACTCCGGTAATGATTGACGGCATTCGCGATCAACGGACTTCTATCAATAATTCCTATCCATTTTCCGACCTCTCTTCTGTTAGTTCTATCGAAGTATTAAAGGGGCCGTCCTCCGTTTTGTATGGACAAGGTACAGTGGGAGGTGTGTTCAATATTGTTCGTAAAGCACCTTCGGAATTAACCGTTCTGAATGTGAAGACAACATACGGTTCATGGGATTATAAGCGCGGAACAGTAGAAATAGGAGGCCGTCTTACGGATGGATTAAGTTCTATTTTTGTTTTCAATTGGTCTAATCAGGAAGGATACCGTCACACAAATGACAAGAACTTGTCTGGATATATGGCTCTAAACCAGAAAATACGAAAGAATCAGAACCTTGAATTACGAATGGAATGGGCCAGAATGAAAAACGGAACAGATGCCGGACTTCCTCCCATTGTAGTAACAGATTTGAACACTGGCAATTTAATCAATGTATCGAATGTTGTGAATATCTTGAATAGACGTAATCGGTATAACAATGATAACGATTTTCTGAAAAATACAAGCTTTAATACGCTCCTCACCTACCGGAACAAGATAAATGAAAACCTGGTCTTTGAAAACAAGTTCTCCTACATGTATGACGATATTAATTACAAAAGCACGGAAGGTCTAAATTACCAGGTAGATACAACGGGCACAACAGAAAATTATAATTACAAAAAAGTGGCTACCGGAAATTATTTTGGTTTTGCTTACCGTGTCGGAACCATAACTGAACAAATGAGTTTGAATTACAATTATAAGCTGGGAAATATCCAAAATCACTTTAACACGTCTTATAATTACATTGCTTTTCTCCGAAATCACAATAAAGCTCGTATCGATGGTGATGGAACTAATGCTGTAATGGATATAGACAATCCTTTGAACAATCTTTCTACAACGCAGTATTTTAAAGCAGAATCTTCGATGAATAACTTCACAAATAGTGTGTCTGTTCAGAACTTGACAGAATTTAATGACCACTTCAAAATGCTTTTGAGTGGAAGTTTTGATCATTTTCGTACCGTCTTTCGTTCGGACAAAGCTTTAAGTGGTCACAGAACAACTAATTTAAGCGCGGGATCTGAGCCGGAAGCTAAGAACTATAACAATGTTTCTTATCGTTTCGGACTTGTATATATTCCAGTGAAGAAACTGTCATTTTATTCTTCAGTTTCGAATTTTTTTATGCCTTATGTCTCTCAACGTTCCTCCACTGTGACTTTCATCGATAAAAATGGGAATACAGTGAATCCAACTGCGGCGCAAGTTTTCGACCCGTTGACAGGCTATCAGATTGACGGAGGCGTGAGATTCCTGCATTCCGATTGGTTGCAATTGACAGCAAATGCCTTTTATATAAAACGGCAGAACGAGCCACAACAATTTACGAAGAAGACAACGACCTCGAATGGTTCCATAGAGCTCACCTATGCGGAAGTACAACTTGGCGAATCTTTATCGCAGGGAGCAGAGTTTCAAATGATTTTCACGCCTTTCAAAAGTAGCCGTTTCGCTGTTTCATACGCTTACACAGATGCCCATTTGTCAAAAGAAATTGATGCTTCCAAATTTCCTGCTTTAGATGGATATTTATCAAGTAGCCTGGCAGTCGGCACACCACTGAATAGGGTTGCCAAAAACACCTTCAACTTTGCTGGTTACTACATGATTAATACCGGATATCTGAAAGGATTGGATTTCAATTGCAATTTAAATTATCGGGACTCTTTCAAGCAAGAGATGACAAGTCAGATCAATATTCCTGCGAGAACGGTTGTTGACTGTGGACTTTCGTTCCCTTGCTATAAAGATTTGGTGCGTTTCGGATTAAATGTCAATAATCTGTTTAATAAAAAATATTATGAACAGATGCTGGAATATCAAATCATGCCAGCAGCTACAAGAAGTTTTATGGTTCATCTGTCTTTTAATCTGAATTAGATTTGTTTACTCCCCTCTCTGCTCGCACGGACTTCCAAATCTGTGTGTTGCGAAACAAAAGGAATTTAACTATTATATACACTACCCCAAAAGCAAGCCTCCAAAATGAGTGTGAGGCTTGCTTTCTTTGGGGTTGTGATACCCGAGGGTGCGATTTGTTTAATGTTCGAGGTTAGCCCTACCCATCAACGCCGTGCATATCCGCAACCATATTTCATGATTCATCAATCTCGTTTATATTTCAATCTGCCACTAACCTGGCAGCTTTTGCTCTTTTAAGACGTACGATCGTACGTCTCTACAATCATCATTTCTTCACCCTTTATCTTATCCCTCCCCCTTTTATATTGCGGGCGAATTCGATTCGCCCCTACGCATCACGGCTGTACGTATCTGCAATCATTATTCATCATTCATCATTCCAAATATCGCCTGCCTATTACCATCACGGGCGTGCGTATCCGCATCTATATTTCATAATTCTCCATATTCCTGCTATTTGCGTTCTACCATTGTTATACGCACCAAACATCAAAAATATCAACTGCCCATTGTAGGGGCGAATTGAATTCGCCCGGTGAGAATCGGTTTGTCCATTTGATTATCAATACATCCATCCGTTTACACATTATATCTGTATCGTTTTTTGTATTGCCGGATATGATGGGTTTGTGTTGCGGGGTTCGTTTTGCGGTTATTACATTGCGGGCGAATTCAATTCGCCCCTACCCGATCATTGCTGTACGTATCTGCAACCATCAATCATTCATCAACCCTCAACAAAGACGTACGATCGTACGTCTCTACAATCGTCATTCAGAATTATCTACGTGTTGTCGGCTATGCGAAATAGTAAAGCGTGTATGAAAATAGATTCCACACACGCTTTCTGTTTCTCAACGAATTATGACTATTCGATGAGCACCTCTTCAACCTTATTTATTAAGAACACATAGATACCAAACTCCGTCAATTTTTTGGGGGTTAAGGCTGAATTTCATTGTGTTTGGAATATGCTCCTGCCCCTCTGATTTTTCAAACAACTCGACACTATAGGTAATAACAGACTCATGCTCATCATTTAATTTTATCCCATCGAGAGTGACCTTAGTTCCGGGAATAGCCTCAAACTGCATTTTCATCTGTTTTATATCTTCTTTAGGAAGAGGGTATACCGAATCGTTTTGAATCCGGTGGAGCATTCCGATTGCCGCCTTATAGTCCCTGTTCTTCAGGTGTTCTAAATACTCATCGGTTAATCTCATGACCTCTGTCGTATCTTGTTCTGAAAAGCGGGGACAAGACATATCAATTGATTGGTCACCACTGCTTGAATCTGTCTTTTTTGAATCTTTACAGAAAGTAAAAGAAAAGCACATCGATAATATGAATAGATATTTAAAATCTGGTTTCATTGCAAAAAGAATTACAAGAAAAGTGCTTCCCTTCAGGAAGCACCTTTCATTAGGTTTCATAAAGCTACATTTAGCTAACTAATTCATTTACTTACTTATGGATTTATTGTAAATGTCACATAAGTAGGAGTTGAACTCTTAGCATAAACACCCCATTTAGTATACACTTTCACAGGAACTGAAACTTTGAATGCTCCTTGAAGTTTGGATTGTGATTTGTTCTCAAACTTAACCGAAGAAACATATTCCGTATTACCTGTAGAAACATTAGAACCTGTGATATAAGCAGGAGTTGGTGTAAGGATATACCAAGCTGCAAAAGAATTCCATTTTTGATCCATGTTTGAACCTACGGTTATATTTGTGCCATCATACTTCAAGTTTGTCAGAGCATTCGAGAAGTCCCACTCAATCTTCGTTACATCATACCATTTTAATAGTGAAACATTATATTTCAAAGCATTACTGCTGACATACAGTACATCTGCAGCGTTATATGTATATGCTTCTTTGATGGTAACAAGTTTGCTGACATCAACTGTAGAACCGGCAGTGGTTACATCGTACATTGTGCCACCTGTGTTATTAATGGTTACAGCCAAAGGCTCAATGAAATATACTTTGAATCTGTCAACGACAAACTGATAATTGCAGAAATTCGCAACTAACTTAACGGGAACATCTTTTCCTACCAGGCTTATCGCCGGAGAGGTCGGTGCGCCATGGGCACTTGCTGTCGGATATGGGTTTTCATACAACTTGATGCCGTATCCACTTGTGATTTCCGCAGCTTTTACATTATCATAGTATAGAGACCTTCCGTTATCACGGACATTCCAGCTTGAGGATGATGCACTTCCTAATACCTCAGTTAAACGATCTTGGTCAAAAACGAACTCGGCATTAGATGCTGTCGCAGATGTGATTAAGTCATTCGCATTTGTTGCTGTTGTCGGATTGCCGGACGCGTCTTTTACAACATAACCATGAAGAATGCTTGTGATGAATTGCGTATCATAGAAATTTGAAGAGCCATAATTGGCATCACTTGTCAAAGCAGCATTCACTTTGAATTGTTTATTTTTGTCTGTACTGGATAAAGTTCCATTCCAATAAGTACCGTTGTATCCGGCAAGTTTAACGTCCAAATCAATGGTCACTTTCAAAGAGAAGGTGTAAATGGACAAACCATCATTGCTGACATAACGTCCGTACACTGTTCTTACAGCTTTGCGTGCTTCAAATTCAGCCTGAGTAATATTCATATCACCCGCGTTGAACTTCCATTTCAGATTATATGTGGTCTGATCACCGGCATTTGGAACTTCTGTGATGGTTCCTAGAGTCATTTGAGCATTAGTTCCGGCTTTAGCCTCGTCTAATGTTTTGTAGAGGTTATTATCCAAAGTATTATTATTATGGAAAGCTTCTTTAGATACATTTAATACCGTATAAACTTTCTCATTCATGGCTTTGGTTTTAACGAAGTTACCCAAGTCGTCACAAGTAAATGCGTTCGAGAACTCCTCGATAAGTCCCAGATCTTGACTAGAGCTGACTCCTGTCCATTTGATTTTGAAGTAACGAACATCTACAACTTCTTTGTTTCCGGATGCATCTGTGTGTTTCAATACAACCTGAATCAGAGGTTCACGGCCGATAGCATCTTTATTTTGAGTTGTTGTTCCGTCATGGGCAGTTGAAGAAATCACGCCATCGGTAATTTTAGCAAAATTCTTTTGGTTGGTTTGTTGAGCAGGACCATCTTGCAAATAGTAATCAACAAGATTAAACTCAAATGACAAACCATAATCCGCTGCATTGTATTCCTTATCTTTCTTGTCACATACCCCAACCAATGTCTTCAGATCAAGAGTTTTGGTATACTCGACATTCTGTATGATATATTTTTCTTTTGTATTGTTAACGCCGTCAACTGTTGCTGCGTTATGAATCTTTGTATAAGGATAGAAGTGAGGTATTACTCCGTTATCCAGGTCTTCTGTCACGTTTGTTTCAGTTGTTATCGAATATTTCTTCTTATAATGAATATAAGGGTTCACTGTTCTTTCATACAAACGAGCCCAGTCGGATACTACTGTTGGACTGACACCGGCTTTTTCTTCTTCTTCTGTCAATTTGATTTTTGCCTGAAGAGCTACAATTGTAAATGTTTCAGTGTAGGTGCCATCTCCATTTGGTCCTTGAACGCCAGATCCATTCAAACCTTCTGTTGTATTCTTTTTGAAAGTTACTTTCATTTTGCCACCCGCAACTTCCTGCGGTGTCACTGTAAGAGATGAGGATGTGATTGATCTGACCAATGTTTGAGTCGCGTCATTGGTAAGAACAGTCATTCCGAGTATTTCATCCAATTTCACGGTTGATGGGTTCACATAGTAGAAAGCTGCTGTTTTCCCGTCGTTGATTGATGACGTGGTTTTTCCGTCTGATGCATCTGCCAGCAAGTTAGCCCATGGTTTATAGTTCAACGTGTTGAATACGATAGCCTCAACGCCGTTTACATAGTCAGAAGGTGCAAATACCAAAGAAGTCATTCGCGAGCTAATCAGGGAAACAACCGTATTCAAGCTTGTACTGACAGTCGTCAGGTTGGTAGACAAGCTGTTTACTTTGTTACTAAGCTCTGTCAATGTTGCCGTCAGGCTGGTAATATCTCCGTTTGCTGCGCTGATACTGCTCTTAATAGCATTCATTTCTGAAAGCAACGTGGATATATTTGTCTTCAATGTCGCAACATCGGAGGTCACGGTTGGCAAATTTAATGCTTCCATGCTTTTTTGGAAATTCTGAAGAGCTGCAACTTGAACGTTAAGAGCTACAATCGCAGCATCAGTAGCTGTTGTTGTTTCCAGACTTTCGATTCTCGCGCTAAGAGCTCCAATCGTTGCATTGATTGACGCAATCTTTGCATCAAAATCTGATTGATTGACTTTTGTGTCAACAATAGCCTGAAGATTTGCTACCAAAGTTTTAGCTTCCTCGATAGCATCTACTTTTGCCTGGGCTGCTGCCGCCTGGGCAGTTCCTGCCAAAGTCTTAGCTTCCGCTGCTGCTTTAGCGGCATCTGCTGCTTCTTTAGCGGCAGCATCACCGGTGGTTTGAGCTGCTAGTGCTGCGGTTTTAGCCTCTTCAACTGCAATCTTTGCTGCTGCAACTGCTGATTGGGCAGTTGACAAATCTGCTTTTGCTGATTCAAGTGTCTTATCTAGTGCAGACAGCTTTGATTCTAATGACGATTTGTTGTTATTAATCTGCTCTTGTAAATTGTCGACATCGTCGTCATAATCTTTACAGCCGACAAAAGTTAAACTTGTGGCAAACATCACCAAGAATAGTGCCTGAATAATTCTCTTTTTCATAATTACAAAAAAATTAATTAATATATTGTATTAAATACTAGACTGTTTTTAGGGATGACTTTTTTAGTGTATTGTTTTGTTTGATGTGTGTTTGGAATCATGTTATATATTTATGTTTTTTTATTTGTGTTTTTATAAAAAACATTCAGAAACTATCATTTTTTATTACTCAAAACATGCCTTGTTTACTGAACACCTCTGCTTAGTCAAAAATAATAGCATTGATAACCAACGCTTTTAATTTAAACAGGTCGTTTTTTTTTGATTATCAAAAGTATTTATATAAATTTGTTTTAACAAATATAGAATTCATTGATAGGGCTTATCCTGTATAAATACGAGCGTATTTGGGCTAATTTTTACATTATCTGACAAAAAAAAATATTTGAGTGGCTGTTTTCGGGATTTACTTATTATTTTTGGTACATTTTTTGATACCGTGATTATTATCGGTTTTTTGTATGGTTTTGTCGTTGTGTGTATACGTGATAAATAGCTTTTTTATCTAAAACTTCAAAATGCGATCCATCTTTCTTCCCGGGACTGGCATTATTGACATCGGGCATTCTTTTTATTTATAGGTTTTAAGGATAAGACATGCAGAAATACACACTCATTTCCAAGACAATACACAATAATATAAATAAAAAAAGTGGTGACTCCTGATTGATTAGTAGATGCCTTTTGTTCCTTTTACAATCTATTCGTTTTAATAATAAACGGAGTGATTCAGGATTCCACCAGAAGTTTCTCCGATGGGGACAGGCTTGTAGTGCATATTTGAAGAGACGGCAATATCTAATAGATGCTATGCCCCGCAGCAAGATAGAGTCCAAATTCCACTTAATTGTAAATTACGTTACGATTTGTAAGCATTCCCCTCTATTGTCGATTAACACCTTGGAGTACGGCATTCGAACGCGCTAAAATACTGTGCCGATGCTGGTATGTTGCAATGCTCCCTTTGACCTGTGCGAAAAAAATATTTCCCAGCTTCGGAATAGCAATGTTCGTTTGAGGGCAAGCGCAACAAATCGATTTTATAAGTAAATATTCATAATTAATCGCAAGCAGATAGAGCATTATTCCATTGATAATAAACTACATAAAACTAATTCCATAGGATTACTTATATAATTATCCATATTCTAGAAGTTTGAATTTATTTTCCAGTGTATCGATAGATATTTTCAAAATGTTCCTCATTCATGATGTATTTTGAGTGATACATAAGCCAAGTGCGGTTTAAGGGCTAAGATGATACAGGCGCTTACCTTTGCTTCCTTTTGTGCAGGCGAGTCATGAGGCATGAAGTATCCGTCTCTGCATCATGGTTTTTTGCTTCCGGTCTATGCTGTAAAGCAGTCAACGGGCAAGTTTACTTTTCAGTCGAATGCATGATTGGCTAATCCTATATGCTAACGCCGCTCAATAATGTTAAATAAACAAAATAAGCTCTTTTGTTGATTTTTGATGCTAAAGTGTATAAGATAGACATTATCATGCATTATTTGTGTAATATCCAGCATTCCGAATCGCTGTGATTGCCCGGTTTTCAATGGCATTTTTCCCTTTAATGGAGGCGGTTTTGGTAATTTCTGTTATATTTGTTGAGCTTCGTAATTAGAGACTATTAGAATCTTACTTTATGAAGAAAAACTTTAGATCTCATATTTGAGATACATTCTCTTATGCGTTATAATTCTAAGTTTTAATTAACTATGCAAAATAATAATTTACAATATCGATATGATATAGCTACACTTAAATTTTTTAACAAAATAACTTTGTTTAATCTACTAGTATTAAATGCATTATGTACATTTTAAAAGAGCGAAAACTATTCTGAAGCTCTGTTTTTTTGCAAATAAGTCTTTTAGCCTCCCCCTATCCATTACTTATTCGTCTGAATTTGTAGAAATAAGGTAAGCTAATCTACTTCTAATACTTAATCTTAATATAAACTCTTATAATCTCTATTTAGCATGAAAGAGAAGTATAAAGCCATTATTATTGATAACGAAATTTCCGGAATTGCAAATTTAAGCCAATCGTTACACACAGTTGATCGTATACACCTCATTGGAACTGCTACAAGAGGGAATATCGGGAGAGATTTAGTTATTCATTCAAGACCAGATTTAATCTTTCTGGATGTTGATACGCCCGGATTATCTGGTTTTGATTTTGTTAGAGACGCCAAGGAAACGTTTGATTGGCCGGTGAAGGTTGTCTTTTATACCGCTTGCGATAAACATTTAATGGAATCATTACAATGTTCAACGTTTGATTATTTACTAAAGCCCTATACAAATCCAGAGTTTCAAGATGTTATAAATCGATTCTTCCACTTCATAGAAGGAAACAAGGAAACTCCTAAGTCCAGTTGGGCGGTTCAGCAATTGATTTCCGACTATCAAACCTATTTTTTGGTTTCAACCTTTAACGGTTTTCGTTCGATAAAACTTCACGATATAGGCTATTTTGACTACGAAAATAAAAGTAAAAACTGGTTTGCAGTATTAGCAAATCAAAAAATCCCTCTCAAGAGAAATACACGAGCAGACTATATTCTCAAATTGTCGAATCACTTTAAACAGATAAATCAACATCAAATTATCAACCTGAGATTTCTAACAGCTATTGAAGGTAAAAAGTGGAAATGCATTTTGTCCTCCCCATTTGATAAAGCAGAGAATTTATATATAACACGTAATTATTTTAAATCAATTCAAGACAGTTTTTGTCTTTTATAAAATGACGTGCTCCCCAAATAGTCTACCCTTACAAACCCCAGATATATTAATTTATCCACCAGTATCCACTCAAATCCATCAACAATTGCTAAAACATTCAGATGTATAAATCAATCCAAGCCAAACACCACTCTGTACGTTTGCATTTGATATGTTTGCGTGAAGTATCAAAATGTCAGAATATGTATAAGGGGCAATACGGTTTCACTCAGGTATGCTGGTTTCTTTCCACGAGCTGCTTTGATTGGTTGGACAAGAAAATACGGAAGAAACAAGTTTGGCATCGGTGGGAAAAGGAGTATTATTCTCTTGGACGGTAGCATCCGAAAGAATAAGTCTGGCTTTTTGAAGAATATCTTCAGCGTGAATCTTCATGCTGTAAGCGACTATCTTCGAGAAGCCTTCTTGCCCAACGTTTTCCTGAATAACAAAAATATCGCAAAAAGATAATTAATCTTTTTTACACGCCAACCTCAAAAAGCAAGCCTCACAATCATCTTGGAGGTTTTGTTTCTCTTCTTTTGCAATGTCCGGGGGGTGCGATTTGTTTAATGTTCGAGGTTAGCCCTACCCATCACCGCCGTGCATATCCGCAACCATATTTCAAATTCCCCATATTTCGGCTATTTGCATTCCGCCATTGTTATACGCACCAAACATCAAAAACATCGCCTAGCCACTGTAGGGGCGAATTGAATTCGCCCGATGACCGTCGAGTCAACCGACGGGCATAGTCGTCCATTTAAATATGCATCCATCCATATCACGCATCAGTTTATACATCATATATATGTATCCTTTTTCTGTGTTGCCGAATATGACGGATTTGCGCTGTAGATTCCGTTGTGCAGATATTATATTGCGGGCGAATTCGATTCGCCCCTACCCGTTACCGCTGTAGGTATCTGCAACCATCAGTCATCATTCATCATTCCAAATATCGCCTGCCTATTACCATCACGGGCGTGCGTATCCGCAAGCATATTTCAAATTCCCCATATTTCGGCTATTTGCATTCCGTCATTGTTATACGCACCAAACATCAAAAATATCGCTTGCCCATCACCGCCGTGCATATCCGCAACCATATTTCATAATTCATCAATCTCGTCTATATTTCAATCTGCTGCTAACCTGGCAGCTTTTGCTCTTTTCCCTCTTTACTTTTTTCT
>JASGFJ010000077.1:0-11841 GCA_047605645.1 Dysgonamonadaceae bacterium
GCACGAATCTTATGTAGTACTGCCATAATAATTAAATTAAAAGGTTAATAACTCCGTGGATGATTCGAAACTTGTTCGAATTTTTAAGTGAATAAAATAGATAAACGCATAGATAAATTCTTTACTGTAGTCGGGTCTTTGCCTGTCGGGCATACTGCTTTTGTACTGTATTGTTTTTATCAATTACATAGAGGACGGGCTTTCGCCCGTTTGGCATAGGTTTCGGCCGACCTTCTCCGGCTTTGTGATGTGCGACATTGCATTAAATATTCCAAATATCGCCTGCCCATGTCACGCATCCGTTTACACATTATATACATGTATCGTTTTTTTGTATTGCCGGATGTGACGGGTTTGCGCTGCCGATTTGTTTGCGGGTATTATATTGTGGGCGTATGCCATACGCCCCTACACCGCCACCGCGCATATATGCAATCATCATTCATTATTTCAAATATCGCCTGCCCATTACCGCTATACGTATACGAAACCATCATGCATAATTTCTCAACCTCCTTTTTCGTCTATAATTCAATCTGCTGCTAACCTGGCAGCTTTTGCTCTTTTCCCTCTTTACTTTTTTCTTAACAAAAAAGTAACAAAAAGTCAAGGCTGCACTCCTCATTCAGACCCATCAACGTCTTACCGGCTATGCGAAATAAACTCGCACATAACATTACCTGTACTTGCTGCCTGGGCGATTGCTCGAACAGAATTTCGCATCACGCCGCTTTCGCCGGATGGGTGCCCCTGATGAGGATTGAGGCCGGGAGGGAGAGGCTGTCAGAGGAGGTTTTGTTTCTCTGATTGTGTGATGTCCGAAGAGGTGCGATTTGTTTAATGTTCGAGGTTAGGCCATTGTAGGGGCGAATCGAATTCGCCCGGTGACCGTCGGGCATATTCATCCGTTGGAATATCGACGCATCCATATCACACATTCGTTTACACATTATATATATGTATCGTTTTTTGTGTGTTGCTAGATAGGATGGATTGCGTTTTGCGGGTATTATATTGCGGGCGTATGCCATACGCCCCTACACATCACCGCCGTAGGTATCCGCAATCATCATTCATTATTCATCATTTCAAATATCGCCTGTCCATTACCATCACCGCCATACATATCCGCATCTATATTTCAAATTTCCAATATTCCTGTTATTTGCATTCCGTCATTGTTATACGCACCAAACATCAAAAATATCACCTGCCAATTGTAGGGGCGTATGCCATACGCCCGGTGACCGTCGGTTCGCCTATTTGAATATCAATACATTTGCCCATATCACGCATCCGTTTACACATTATATATATGTGTCATTTATTTTGTGTTGCCGAATATGACGGGGTTGCGCTGCGGATTGCGTTTTACGGATATTGTTTTGCGGGCGTATGCCATACGCCCCTACACCGCCACCGCGCATATATGCAATCATCATTCATAATTTCAAATATCGCCTGCCCATGTCATGCGTCTGTTTACATATTATATATATGCCGTTGTTTTCTTGTGTTGGCGGATATGGCAGGGTTTGATTTGCGGGCGAATTCAATTTGCCCCTACCCGTTACCGCCGTGCGTATCCGGAATCATCATTCCTCATTATTTCTTACAACACTCCGGCATCTGCCAGCCGGGCATATCGTCCTTGTACCGTACCGTTTTCATCAATCACATAGAAGGTGGGCGTACCCATCACGCTGTAGTTCCGGAAGTCCGCACCGGAAAAACCTTTCCCGTCACAATACTTCCCTTTCCAGGGGAAAGTTTCCGCCGTATTGAGAAATATTTGTTTGTCCGCATCAGCCGAAACACTAACGACCTCGTAGCCTTTTTCCTTTAGCAGGGGGTAATTGGCTTTAAGTTGCAGCAGTTCGTTTTCGCAGGGGCCGCAACCTGTTTCGTAAAATACCAGCAGCGTTTTGCTCCGGGGCAGACTACCCGCAACCAGAGCAGGAGCTTCCGATCCCGGAATCAACTTGAAACGGCTAATCAGCTTGCGGAGTTTGCCCGTTGGATTTTTGATGCAGCCATCGGCCATCAGAAAATAAGCCAGCTGCTCCTCCAGGTCGTTCCAACCGGTCGCCTCGCAGATAGAAAATAGGTTATCGACCAAAGCGAGATACACTTTTTCATTACAGCGGGCAAGCACTTTTGCCATATCGGTCACGAAATCGCTGTGACGGGGACTATCCTTACTATATAGTACAAGCATCCCGTTCAACACGTTGAACCACATTCCCGAAGTATAAAGCCTGTGCATATCCAGACTGTCGGCAACAAATCTACGGACAGACTCCCTTTGCAGCGAATCGGCTGCAAACAAGGTCGCCACTTTATTATTCAAGAAATTGTGTAACTCCAAAAAACGGGCAGCATAAAGCGGATTGTTTTTCAGGGAACATTCGAAAGCAACTTGCTCCTGTCCCAGTCTTTTTTTCTCATTTTCAATAATAGTATGTTGAATATCGTCTCCGGAGTACAGTCTTTCCAGCTCCGAATACAGTCCGATTTTCTGACGGCGTACTGCTTGTGCGATAAAGCTGCTTTGCAGGAATTCGTTCTCAGGAGAATTACGGAATACCACATTGCCTCCATGCGGATAAATGTCGTCACAAGAGAGGCTCATATCCTCACCGGCCACAATAAACTCGAAATAAGCGCCGGTTACTTTGGGTTGCAAAACAGCCATGCCCCGGTAACCTCGATGAGTTTCGGGAAGGCGAACAGAAACCTGTCCTTTCTCATTAGAGATGCCGTTGAAAAGGGTATCACTGTATGTTCCCTGCTTTAGAGACAATACAATTTCCCGGTTCGGGTGTGCAGACAAATCCAGATGGAGAGTCTGCCCACAAAGCATCCCGAAATTGCAAAGAGTCAATAATAAATAAAGGATTCGTTTCATTTCTTTTTATAGAATTTGGAAGATTTTTGTAAAATAGTTATGTTAATAGAATTGTGGAATCGTTATCAAACTGCCTAATCGTTCAACCGTGTAACCGTGTAACCGAAGGGCGGGGAACTGTAAAACCGTGTAATCGTGTAATCGAAGGATGGTAGAACAGAGGGCTCGAAAGGCTCTGGAACGGTTGAATCGGGAAAAGGTGAAATCACAGAATTGAGAATGCGCAAATAGCTGCGTACAATTCAAACTGGCAAAATACTGCCATGCAAGTCTTCTGTAAAAATCGATGGTATATGACAAATTTCTTACCGGATGGGCGGATAAGTTTGTGTTGGATGTATGGGTAAAAATTCTTGACCATGGAGTTGGGCATTCTTCCTGCGAAATAGTGAAATAATGGTCTATAGAGGGGTTGTTCTGTGAAACAGTAGAAGATTTGAAATTTATCCGTTGAATAACAGATATTTAAAGAAAAGAACGAGTACAATGGGTAACGATATAGAAACGAGCGAACTACATTAGTCTGCTTTGTTTTTCCATTGTTTCAAATAACTCTTTTGCAAATATATGCATTATTTCTATAACATCGATTTTTTATACTATTTTCAATCATGATATTTACATATAGTTTTAAAAATTAGCAATTTGTGCATAGTGATGCCTCTGATTTGAACGTATCTTTATGGCATGAAAATGACAACAAAAGATGACTATGTAAAAAGAATAAATATGGTTATTGAGTATATAAATAACCATATAGGTGAGGCAATGTACTTGAAAAAACTTGCAGACATTTCCAACTTTTCAGAGTACCATTTTCATCGGATTTTTAAAACATATCAAGGAGAGACATTAGGGTCATATATTTCAAGAGTCAGAATTGAGAGGGCTGCTATTTTACTTAAATACTCTGAAATCCCAATAGAAAATATCGCTCAAAATATTGGTTACGAAACACCTTCCGCTTTTTCTAGAGCTTTCAAGTTGTTTTTTGATTCTCCTCCAATAGAATATAGAAACAACTGTAATATCCGTAATCAAAAATCTACAGTAAATAAGCTTCCTTTAGATTTAGAATCTCCACGAATAGTAAAGTTACAAAGCAAAACTGTTATATATGTTCAATTAGTTGGAATACCAGATACGATGGATTTCCCAAATGCTTATGCTAAGTTATGGAATTTAATTAATGAAGAAGAAAACATTTCTAAAAATCAGTCATTTGAACATATTGCTATTTACCATGATGACCCTAAGATTACAACATCAGAGAAATATCGTTCATATGTTTGCCTTTCAATAAATCAACCGATAAAACCTAAAGGAGAGATCGGAGTCAAAGAAATTGTAGGAGGCTTGTATGCTATATTTTCCTATCGTGGCTCTTATCTCAACTTAGAATCTGTTTACAATATAATTTTTGGTGAATGGTTACCTGAAAGTGGCTTTGAATTACGCGATGAACCTTTTTTTGAAAAGTTCGTAAATGACCCTTTCTCAACTGCATCAGAAGAATTAAATACAGAAATTTACATACCAATTCATTGAAATATGTCAAACATAATAAAACTCCCAGAACCACAAAAAGACCTTTTATTTCCTCTAATGAAAGCATTTGAATTGCGCAGGACTAAGAGAAGGTGGGTTGATGAAATGCTATCTGAGCAAGAATTATCCAATATTTTATGGTCAGCATGTGGAATAACTTTAAAAGAAACGAAAAGAACAAAAAGTAGAAGAACATCCCCTTCTTCAAGGAATTCACAAGCCATAAAAATATTTATAGCGACAAAACAAGGTGTGTTTTTATATGATGAAAGAATCCATTCGTTAATAGAAATATTCACTAAAGACGTAAGAAAGCACATCAGTACTCAAAAAATGATGCAATCAGCACCTATTGGATTGATATTCACAGCCGACTATTCAAAGTTGTCTATGTATACTGCAACAGATAATAATCGGAAATTGTTTGTTTCAGGAACAGAAACAGGTTTTATTAGCCAAAATATTTATCTCTACTGTGCCTCCGCAGGATTAAGTACAGCAATCATTGGCTTAGTTGATAGAGATAAACTTCATAAGGCTATAGAATTAAAGGAGTATGAGCATATCGTTTATACACAAGTTGTTGGACGATCATTAGATGAATAATTATTGCGTATGAGATAAAGCATAAAATCAATCAGTATAAACAGGACTTCGGTCTGATTATTAATATTCACTTTAAAATTTTATGCTTATGAATGAATTATTAAGAGAGAGGTTAATCAGGTTATTATCTGACCCTTCACAAGTCACAAACGAAGAAATGCAAAGTGCCTATGGATGCTTTATGAAAAGAGTCGAAGCCATTAGCCAGTTCGAACAGGACTACTCTAAAATTTATCGGATACTGAATAATACTCGTATTGAGTTAGTATTCCTACAATCGCTTTATCGGTACGAGCAGGGGAAAAAATGCCCTGAAATTTGTCTATCAGCAAAAAGCATTGGCTATTATTAATTCCGAATTAGAACTACAAAATCTCAAAATCCACTATCCCGAACAGTTCCGACAAATTGAGCAACCAACATTTGAATCCGATCTTTATATTCTTCCCAAGTCGAAAGATTTGGGGATTGTTGCATTGGGGGAAATTGTAGTTGCTCTTTTCCTTTCAAAGAAAGTATTCCAACGGAACGGAAAACCCGCTCGCCTGATTCAAATTGCACAAGCCTTTGAGAAGATGTTTAATTGCAGTTTTGGCAGTATTTATGACCAACAAGAACAGGTTTTTATCCGTAAGCCGTTCAACCGTACCAAAGCACTTGATTTCCTGCGTAACCTCATAATCCGAAAAGATAGAGAAAACAAACAAGATGAATAAGAACCGTTTTGTAACCGCTTAAATATAAGTCTATTACAAACAGCTTATAGGGGAGTTCGTAGGGATTTCCCTATTTATTTGCTTCATTCTTCCGTCCTTTGCTTTGTCAATCGATTGAAAATAAAGAGTATTAATTTGAAAAATGAAGCAAAATGTATATCAACGACGAAGATTTTGAAACATGGATGCAAAAGCTATCTGGAAATTAGCATTGGCGAAGAATTGAATGCTAAAATATGTCAAGAGGTATACTCGTAAAGATATAGAATAAACCCGTTCAAATTAACTTCACACACAAGTTTATTCTTATTCTGCTTGCAGAATCCTAAAAATAATCTTGAGCGAGATTTTTTACGCAACCTAATGGTTGCGTTTTTTTATTCTTTTAATGGATTTCTGATGCGATTCTCCTAAAGATTTTGACAAACTCTTCAGGCTCTTCCATATTGGGTGAATGAGCAGAATTATTAAACGTGAAAAAATCTTTTCTCGGAGCTTCTAGCGTATCCAGATACTCTTTAGCAAGACAATAAGACACTTGATAGTCGTACTCTCCTTGCAGTATATAAAACGGAATTTCAAATACAAGGGAAGATTCAAAAAGATTATCATTCAGAACCAATTGAAAGAGGTATTCCATTGAAAAATCAGCACCACGTAAAAAGTTGATTTTCTCAGTTATTGTATAGCCTTTGAAAGCTAGCATACATTGTAGCATTTGCGTCTTTGTTACACCTTCGTGCATCATACCGATACCATATTTATTGACAATCGCTGTTCTGACTTTAATAAGATATTCATTGTCAGGAAATGTTTCTGCATCAGGATTATGCCCTTCCAGTTTTTTTATCACCTCTTTATCACCGATTTTTCTTGCGTTTTGCAACATGTATTTGTATGCTAAACGTTCTGATTCTTTTTGATTGGAGAGTTGTCCGATACCGATATAAGCCAAGTAGTTTTCAGGATACTTTTCGATTGTTTTAACTCCCAGATAAGTACCCCACGACTGCCCCATTAGGTATATCTTCTCCTGATTGAAACGTGATTTAAGGTATTCGGTTATTTGGCGCGTGTCATCCACCAATTGTTCTATTGTCATTGTTTCAAGAGCGATAGAACTGTTGTATGACATCCCTGAACCACGCTGATCCCAATAGCAAACGGTAAAGTATTTTTCAAGCCGTTCACTCTTTTCAAAATGAGATATAAAAGGAAGCAATGGGGTTCCGGGTCCGCCATGCAAAAAAAGTATGACGGGATTATCGGGATTCTCTCCCCTGATAAACATACCCTGTTGCATACCATTAACCTCAATCCATAGCTTCTCAGAAATAGAGCCCTGAATATTTTTTCCTTCCACATCCTTTAGAGGAGAGAGTTTGCCCGGACTGTTTATCCAAACAATAAGCAAGCATGCACATAGCAAACCGATAAATCCTAAAATGATTGTTCCCATAACTTTTACTGTTCTTTTCATGTTGTTTCTTACTGATTCGTAATTAAATTATATTTTTGTACAAAGTTATGGTGATCGGCAATATGCGTCAATTACTAATTTTAGCTATAATTTTATATGAACATTGAGAAATTAAAGGTTTGGGGAAGGCATCGGGAATATGTTGAGCTATTGTCTAAAGTAAACAATAGTTACGTGTTTGTGGCAGAACTTTGTAAGAGTTATTGGTTTTTATCCGACAATTTCCGGATTTTAGGTTATGACCCTCAAGTTATACATTTGTCTGAAATAGATTCCGGATATATTGAAAAACGGATTCACCCCGATGATCTAATTGTTATGGGAAAAACACAAAGTAAATTATGGGAATTCATTCAGACTTTGCCTATCGACCAACGAAAAGATTATAAGCATATTTATGAATGTCGAGTTAGAAATACTGAAGGCAATTACATTCGATTTATCTTTCAACAACAGATATTGGAACTTGATAAAGATGGTAATCCGTGGTTGGTGTTTGGTATTCTTGATGTATCACCGGATACGTCACCGTTGGAATATATAAAGTTGCGTATTGTTAACTATAAAACCGGAGAAATCATTCCTTTCACCATTGCGGAACAAGAAACCGATATCAGGCTTTCGGAAAGAGAAAAAGAGATATTGGAATTGGCTCGACAAGGGCTACAAAGCAAGGAAATCTCGGACAGGTTGTTTTTAAGCATTCACACTGTCAATAAACACCGTCAGAATATCATGCAAAAGATGAATACCAACAATGTACTTGAAGCGATTGATTATGCCCGAAAATTAGGGCTATTGGAGTAAGCAATAGAAAAACAAAGCTGAATTGTGGCATCACCATACCGACTGGGTCTTAAATCTTGTTCTTTTTTAACTGTGTTAAATATCTTCTTTGCATTTTCTTGAAATTCGTTCTAAATTCAATATCTGCAAAACCAAATGTATTATCTGGTTTTAAAACGGTTGTAGAAGCATGAATTAGGTCATACAGCAAAACCTTATCTTCCTCTATTCTGTATCTAAAGGATTCCATGCTATTAATGGCAACCAACGATTTATGTAAGTAGTATAGAAAAAATGAATATCCTAAGGATTTAGATTTTTCGTGAGCTTTAGTACAATCAACATTTACATTTATTCCAAAGAAAGGTTCCTCAAAATCTTTAAAGAAAAGATAATGCTCTTTTCTGTTCCAGTTTAATATGTCTATTTCTTTTTTCATTTTATAAGTAATTCAGTATTTCTTTAATTTGATTGAGTTTAATAAAATGAGGATGTGCAATATCTTCATGGCATTGTTCATGTTTCCACGTTATATGGTAAGGAATATAACCTGCAAAAGCCCCTAATTCTAATACAGGAATAATATCTGAATTTAAAGAATTACCTAACATGAGAAAATTTTCAGGAGAGCAATCAAGTCTATTAATCAGTTTTGAATAATCAGAACTTTTTTTATCACTCATGATTTCAATGTGATGAAAATAGTCATTCAGCCCAGATTTTAAGATTTTCCTTTCCTGATCTAATAAGTCGCCTTTAGTAGCCAATACCAATTTATATTTATTGGTTAACTTTGCTAATGTATATGTTACATCATCCAGTAAAATAACTGGTTTTTGTAACAAGTCTTTTCCCATTTGAATAACTTGTAAGATGCAGTCAGAAGTATATTTAGAGTCTATACTCTTACATACTAATTCTATCATACACAAGACCATGCCCTTAACTCCGTAACCGTATAATTGAAGATTTTTCATCTCCATTTCAAACAAATCTTTCGATATTTCATGGTTAGGATTATATTTTCTAATAAGGGATGAGAACTTTTCTTCAAACTCATAAAAGAATATTTCATTATCCCAAAGGGTGTCGTCTGCGTCAAAAGCAATGTATTTAATCTTATTTTTCATTTCAATTATTTTATTAAAAATATAAAAACGTTATATCTTCGCATTTTATATATGCAAAGATAAGTTGAAGTGCAATTCCAAAACAAGGACAATTGTCCCTAAATAGAAATATGTTACGAACGAATATTAATTTTTTATCATACATTGAGCAGTTTTACCAAGCACAAGAAAAAGAGGATATAATACAAAAAAAATATTCTAAGGGGGAATTTATATTTGAACAAAATAGAAGAAGTAATAAAGTAATAATTATCAAAGACGGTTTTGTCAAATGCTTCTTTAATGAAGAGAACGGGAAAGATTTTGTTGTAGAATTTTTAGGAAAAGGAGAGGTAGTTGGCGAGATTGAAGCAATCAAGGGAATTCATTGCCTATGCAATATAGAAGCTCTTTCTGAAGTTCAGGTATATAGTTTTTCTACCGCTTTTTTTCAATCAATGATGAATAAAGATATAAAGTTCAATCAGTTGTTAGTTAGCGAATTGGCTGAGCGTATAATAAACACTAGTAGTAGAGCTTCTCATCAACAATTATATAGTATAAAGCATGGACTGTCTAAATTGTTAATACTACAGGAAAAACAAAACATCAAGATTCCTAAAATAGATATGGCTGCATATTTAGGTATTGATATCAGAAGCTTGAATAGAGTGCTAAAAACAATACAACCTGATTCTAAGTAATTATTTGATTTTATTTTTATCATTTGCAAATGAGCGATTTGAAACAATGGAAAATCTAAGCAAACTAAAGAGTTTCGCTTGTTTCTAAGTCATTACCTATTCTACTTTTGATGCTGTTTAAGTTCTTGCTATATAGTATAATATGAAATAAACGCATCTTGTTTGCTGAACCCATTTATATGTTCGATAAACTTTCCATAGGCGTTATGCATTTCTTGGTTTGTAATCTCCTGTGAGCATTCATTCATCAGAACGAAAACCTCTGTTTTTAAAATTCCCATCATAAACTATTCTTTTTTTGAGGTTAATAAATAAAATCGTTGTCATAAGGAATAGTTTGTTTTACTTTGGATTTTTTAGTGGCTTAATCTTTCCGAACTTAGTCCATAGGTATATAGTTTAAAGTAAATATCTCTAGAGTTTTGAAGGAATTTTATCTGTCATTTTTTTTGCCTCCTTCACAAAGTGAGAAAAGTCAGTATAGCCAAGCTCGTCATACAAATCATTACTGCCTGTTAAGCGATAATTCTTTAGTGCAGTTTTAAATCTCACGGCTTTGAAACATTGTTTTGGCGACATGCCTAATACTTCTTTGAAATACCTATTGAGGGTGGATGTTGAAATTCCAACCTGTTTACTCACAATATTTGCTTTATAATCTCGGCAATTGTTGATGTAGTAAATAGCCTTTGTTACGATATTAAGTTTAAAATCCTCTTTAAATATGCTGAGGTGTTCTATAAGCCATGCTTCGACAAATTCAACACGTTCATTGAAAGATTGTTTTAACTTTAACTCTTCGACAACTTCTTGATCGAGGAACTCAGACAGAGGTAAATGATTATCTACTAAAATCTGAATCTTTTCATAAAGACATGAGTGCATTACTCCTGGTTTGAATTTTACAGCAAATTCATGTGTATCAGGAGTTTGTATTACAGTTATTGCTTCTGTCAGACTACCGCAAATCTTATCTCCGGTTGTGTCTGAAATCCCATATTCACGGTGAAATTTAAATGTTTGGCTTTTATCTGATAAGTATATTGACACAACAATATTGACGTTTGGTAGCGCTATTATCGAAAATGGAGTTGTCGAATTACTAGGTATTCGGACTTCAAAAAAATATTCGACTATATCCTTTAATTCATAACAAGGATATTTAATCTTTATCTTTTTTTCTCCTTCATTTTCAAATATAACTCTACCTTTTATCATCTCTTTTATTATTTGGTCAACTGATGTAATATTTGGAATCCTATTCCCATAGTTATCATTCGTTCTTTTTTGTTTGATAGAAGTTGTTGAGTCCAGTCAAGCAAGCCTCCGTCACCAATCTCATACATACTATCTTTGACAAGAGCTTTTAATTTAATTCTAAAACCATAGTAGTAGTTATTATCATCTGGTTCAGCAATAGATATTTCAAAATCACTCCGCTTTGCCTGAATATAAGACACACATTGTGTTATTAATTGGCTTTGACTATCATAACCCTTCATAGGGATAAGTTCGAAATAAATCGTTTCTAATCCATAAAAGTCTTTGCATATAGCATATGATGCAGATAAGTGTTTCAAAAGCTCTTCCTTCTCAAAATTAAAATTACCACTATCTTTTCCACAAGAAATTAGGCAAAGAACAGAAAAATGAGGCGTGAAATTCGGATTAGAAAACGCCTGTGTTCGTATAACCCTTGATATATTACTATAGTTGTAAGTTTCATCTTTCAAAACTCCCTTTTTCTTCAAAGAAGCATAGTGCAAAGCTATCGCATTGGTTGGATCAGCCTGAACTTCAGTATTTCTTAAAGCTGAAAGAACTTTCTTTTGGTCTACGGTAGCTATAACGCTGCTTGTACCTAATTGGGCAACAGGAGATAACTCTAATGGTTCAAATCCTTTATGAGCTAATATTCTATAACAATTAAGGTAAGCGTCTCCGCGATACCATCTTTCCCTTAATTTAGCAAGTACCTATCTTT
>JASGFJ010000078.1:0-11412 GCA_047605645.1 Dysgonamonadaceae bacterium
CTCTAATAGATGAGGTAAGAAAGTCGAAGGGAGGGGAATGCGGAGACGCTTACGTAAAGAGTTCATTTTAGCTTCAGATGGTTATCCTTTGTTGTTTAACACATTGGAAGAGTCTGAAATGTATTTGAAGAAAGTAATCAACGAAGATCCGATGTTGATTCGTCTATACAAATCCACAAAAGGTGTTCAAAAGGGTCAAAGTTCGTTTGATGACAGAGCTTATTTGAGAATTACGCTAAAATAAGCCGATAAAACATTTCAATTTCAGGTTTTTAAAAGAGAATTGCCATTCAGGATGAATAGCAATTCTCTTTTTTATAAATCAACAATGTAAACAACAATTTCCGATGTCGGATTTAATCTCTCCAATTTGGGTTGACTCATATCAAGCAATATATTTATTAGATCTTATGTTTATAACTTGATGGTTATTTGATAGCGGCATCACAGCACACGCATAACACACTAATAATCAAATAAATTCCATTTGGCCATTATTTAACAAGTTCAATATTATAATAATTATGAGCCAACAGGAATTTGACAATTTCAAGCTACGTATAAAAGACCGGATAGATCGTAATCTGGATGAATCCACATCTAATCTGCTGAGACATATAACACATCAAAATTTAAATAAGTCTCTTTGTTACAAGGAAAGCAATCCACAAATAGCAGAAATTATAGAAATTTGAACGATTTCCTTTGTTACCCTAAACAAAAGACATCCTCATAAAGTATTAACTTATTGCTCATTATTCAGATATAAATATTATCAAACCCTCTATTGAGATGTTTCAAGCTATGTTTCTTTCAATGTTATCAATAAAGAAGAGGGAGAAGAAGCGATTTTTTGTATCTAAAAGCCCAAGCCTTGCATTTTCCTTCGAAGCGTATTCCAGACTGTTTTCAAACATCCAATTCGCTGATAAACAGAGATACTCTTTGAAACTATTTCTCTTCTTTGCTATACACATCTAAATCCGAATTCCTCTTTCTGAATTCGCTTCGCAAGAGAAAGATCTGATGGATTTTCAGAAAAGGAAACAGCACATCCGGGCTGGTAATAATCCGTTTTTCGACACCATCCAGATATCGTATTTTTGAGCCTTACTACTAATGCATCGTTAGTAACGCTACTAACACACCGTTAGCAACACTACTAATACACCGTTAATAGTAAGGAGGCTAAAAATGCCAGTTTCCGCTGATAGCTCCGGAACACACCAAAGCCTATTGCATATAACATCTAATGGAATGAAACGAAGCATACTTTTACTGAATCGTCCAAGACAATAGATTAAAAACCGGGCAAGTTCCACACCAACTAAGAGTAAGAATTAAATCGGATGAAACGAAGCAGGAGATCTCTAAATAAAAAAGCAAGAATCGCCCAAACGAGGACAATCAATTGATAATGTGCGGTTAATGTTCTTTTTTGGGCTATCCTTTTGGGCAGCAAAAGCCGCCCATACGCAAAGGTACGACAATGTTCAATTACCACATCATTACCTCGCAACAAAACGCAGACCAACCGCAATCCTCTGTTTGTCTGCTTCTTGCGTTATAACACATAGCCTCTTGTAGCTCAAAATAAACTAATTTTGTAATCTGTAAAAACTTTGAGTTATGATGCAGCGTAGCACATTCAAAATTTTGTTCTATCTGAAACGGAACAACATTAAACCAGACGGAACTGTTCCGTTAATGGGTCGTATAACGATTGACAAAACAATCAGTCAGTTCAGTTGTAAAATGACTGTACCGCCCAACCTTTGGGATACCAAAGCGAGACGGCTAACAGGTAAAAGTACATTAGCGGTAAAAACCAACCATGCATTAGACAAAATCCGTGTGGATATTAACCGCCACTATCAGGAAGTGATGCAGACAGACGGTTTTGTGACGGCAGATAAGGTTAAGAACGTCTATTTAGGATTGGGAGTAAAGCAAGATACGTTCCTGACCCTATTTGCTAAACACAACCAAGAATTTTCCTGAAAGGTAGGATATAATAGGGCGCAGGGCACTTATGATAAGTATTGCCTGTTATATAAGCACATAGAAAACGATATCAAACTTGAATATAAGCGGAACGATATATTTCTGAAAGAGCTGAACCTCGCTTTTGTCAATGGCTTTGAGCATTATCTAAGAGTAGAAAGAGGGTGTTCTACCAACACACGATGGATGTATATGATTGGTGTAAAGCATATTGTTACCATAGCTCGAAATTCAGGACAATTAGCAATCAATCCGTTTGCAGGATACCAGATAAGCTCCGAAGTCAAAGACAGGGAATTTCACAATAAGGAAAAGCTAACTCAATCGTCAGTGCCAAAATGAAGAACGCACAATATGAATTGGTAAGAGATTTATTTGTGTTTTTGGGGTTCACAGGCTTAAGTTATTCGGATGTAAAGAACCTGACAAAAGGTAACTTACAAATCTCTTTTGACAGTCATTTGTGGATAATTACCCGCAGACAAAAGACTAATACTAATTCAAGTATTCAGCTGTTGGAAGAGCCTAAACGCATCATAGAAAAATAGAAAAGTTACACAAGGGATAACAAAGTTTTTTCTGTTCCGGGCAACAGTTGTTGTAATAATATTCTGAAAAAGATAGCCAATCAATGCGAAATCAAAACCCGTCTGACCTACCAGCCAGCCAGGCACATATTTGCCACTTTATCAACTATCTCACAGGGAGTTTCGATTGAGACGGTTAGCCGAATGATGGGGCATGCCAATATCTAAACTACTCAAATATATCCCAAGATAACGAAAGAGAAAATCAGTCAAGATATGGAAATTCTTTCACATAAGTTGGAAGGACTAGGAAACAAGTATTGGAAAGGATAAATGGCTGACAAAAAAATCTATCTGATAGATTTATACATTTAAGCAAACCTTAAGCATTCTCTTATTCGCTCTGTGTAAATTTGCATTTAAACAAATTTTCAACATTTGACAATTAGTAGATATGGAACAATTTTTAGTCGATTATAGGGCTTACGGTTTGGTTGTTAATGCATTTATATTCTTAATCATAGGTCTTTTTTATCCTTTGGTTATCAAGGCTGAATATTACTGGGGGGTCAAATAGTGGTGGTGTTTTCTTATTTAGGTATCTATTGTACATTCTTGTCCACTCAGGTAGAGAGTAAATTAGTCTCGGCTCTTTTCGGTGTTACAGCATTTTCTTCTATATGGAGCATTTTAGAGGTCATAAAGCAGGAAAAAAGAGTGGCTAAAGGTTGGTTCCCGCGCAATCCTAAAAAGGATAAGAAAACTATCAATGGCGAAAAGAAATAAAATCTATATTAAAATATATTTTAATAAAAATCAAAACCTTACAAGCATACAACTGCACAAAGATAAGGATTGAAATAATGGAGAAATAAAGTTTATGTGCTAAAGATCAAGTATCTTTACAGAAGATAAATTTCTAAAATTTATATAACATGAATATCCTTATTATAGAAGACGAACCCGGCATTTACAACTTTCTGAAAGAAGGATTGGAAGAAGAAGGCTTTGGCATTGCTATCGCTTCTGACGGGATAATGGGAGTAGAAAAATTCTTTCAATATAAGCCCGACTTGGTATTGTTGGATTGGATGCTTCCGGGAATGCACGGGATTGATGTTTGCAAAGAAATTCGCAAGCGAGAAAAAAACACGCCCATATTGTTTCTAACAGCTAAAGATACAGTAAAAGAAACGATTGAAGGACTTAGATCCGGAGCAAACGATTACATAAAAAAGCCCTTTTCTTTTGAAGAATTACTTGAACGGATAAAAATCCATTTCAGAGATGAACAGGAAGATGAAGTTCTTACACTTGGAGATATATCATTAAACAAGTCGTCATATCAAGTCTTTAACGACAAACAGGAAATTTCATTTACACAACGTGAGTTCGCTTTACTCGAATTTTTACTCCGAAATAAGGGGAAAATCTGTACAAGGGACGAGATTATTGATAAAGTTTGGGGAATTAGTTTTGAATACGACACAGGGGTTATTGATGTATTTATGAACTCCTTGCGAAAAAAGTTGAATATGGGCAAAAATAATGGTCATATAAAAACAGTACGCGGTGTTGGTTATATCGCAAATGATTGAAAAAGATGAAAAAGCTGTCATTACAAAATAGAATTGCCGTTAACGTTATCGTGTGTAGCACCTTGCTCACGATGGTTCTTTGTCTTGTGATTTTGATTGTATTCAAACTGCATAGCGATAGATTAAGTACGGAGACCGAAATAACAATGGATGATGTGCAATACCTATTTATGATTCTATTAAGGGTTTGTTGCATAGGCGTATTTTTTACACTTCTTCTTTTATTCGCCATATCCAGAAAAATCGCTTATAATACAACGAAACCGATTCGTGAAATAATCAACATTGCCAATACAATTACCCACAATAATTTAAGCGCAAGAATACCATTGCCAAGCCATAAGGATGAATTGTATGAACTCTCTGAAACAATAAATAATTTGCTTGACAGAATCGAATATGCCGTTGAAAGAGAAAAATCCTTTACCTCATATGCCTCTCACGAATTTCGCACTCCGCTTTCTGTATTAAAAGGAACTATGGAAGTCCTTATTCGCAAGCCGCGAAGTGAAGCCGAATACAAGGAGAAAATAGGATTCTGCATTAAAGAGGTGGACAAGCTGAATGAAATGGTTGAGCAACTGCTTATTTTGACGAGATATGAAGAAAGAAAATGTTCGCTGAATTATGACAATCATTCGTTGGAGGACATGGTTAATAATAGTGTCTGTTTATATTGCGATGCTATCCTTAATAAACAACTGGAAGTTAAGACTTCTTTTTCACCGCAAGGCATATCCGTATGTACCGACGAAAATTCTTTCTCTACTATCTTGAATAATTTAATCTCAAATGCGGTTAAATACAGCAATGAGAAAGGAATTGTAGAGATAAAAGCGGAGCAAATAGAAAATCAACTGATTCTTAAAATATCAAATACAGGAAAAGGTATTCCCAAAGAAGAAATGGATGCCATCTTTGAAAAATTCTATCGTTCCTATGCTGCCGAACAACCCAATGTCAAAGGGTTTGGGCTGGGGCTTCCAATCGTGAAACGTTTTTGTTCTTTATTGGATATAAATATTGAAATATCCAGTGTATTGAATAAGAACACGACAGTCAAACTGACAATTCCTTTGGAAAAATAACTGTCGTAGATATATTTTTCAAAGACCTCGAAATGAAAATAGTTTCGAGGTCTTTTTGCATGAAATCTTAAGCTAATCTTAAGGAAAGCCTAAGCCAATCTTAAGCATTCTGTTTTTGCCTCATCTTATCTTTGCATAAAACAAAACACAGTTTTAACTCATTAAAATTCAATTTTATGGAAAGTAAATCAAATGAGCAAAACGCAATTAAGCTGTACCCTCCCGATATGGAACGCGGCACAAGTCTTATGTGTGCATTGGCAAACCGAAAATCTACCCGTGACTTCAATAACAAACCGTTGGAATTGCAAGACCTTTCAGATTTACTCTGGGCGGCAAAAGGAATCAACCGCCCGGAAAGTGAGGGCATGACTTCTTCAAATTCTCTCGCAAAAAAAGAAGTAGATGTTTATGCTTGTACTCCCGAAGGTGCTTGTCTCCATTGTGCCGAAGAACATACGCTGATTCCTGTAACAGAAACAAATTTGATTCCCGCGTTAGCCGGAGGACAGGAATATGTAATGAACACACCGCTCGTCCTATTGCTTGTTGCCGACAATTCTGTGCTTGAAGGTATCCCTGAGCCGATGAAAAACACCCTTGCCCCTCTTGACACAGGGATTGTTTCACAAAATATCGCTTTGTTCTGTGCCGCGAACTACCTTGATACGGTTGCAAGGGGAACGATGGATATTGACACATTGAAAAGGGAATTGAATTTGAAAGATTCGCAATGCCTATTCTTAAACCACCCGATAAGTTATCAAAACTAACTATTATGGACAAACATTTTTCATTGGACACATACTTGAACAACGGTGTGAGAAATATTATGTCCAACGCTTATAAAGCGGTTTTTAGCAATCCAAAGGAATCGTTGTTCGTGTATAAAATGCAAAAGGTATTTGGTAAATCGGAGAAAATAAGGCAGAAATATAAAGAAAAAGAGAACCTTCATATTCCGCCATTTCTCATATCAAGTATCTCTACTGATTGTAATTTGACCTGTAAAGGCTGTTATGCACGATCCAACAACATTTGTGGCGCACAAGAAAAAGACAAAAAAGAAGAACTCACAGCTGAGCAATGGAAAGCAATATTTCAAGAAGCCACCCAAATGGGTATAAATTTCAATCTGCTGGCAGGTGGAGAGCCTATGTTGAGGAGAGATATTTTGAAAGCCGCTTCGGAAGTAAAAGATATGATATTCCCGATATTCACAAATGGAACAATTATATCTGAATCATATATTAATTTTTTTGCTGAAAATCTCAATCTTATCCCAATATTAAGTATCGAAGGCTGTATGGAAAGTACGGATGACAGACGGGGACAGGGCGTATTTAATCGTGTCATTCATTCAATGGAACTATTGAAGGATAGAGGCTTGTTTTATGGAACTTCTATCACGGTTACAACAGAAAATATCGACGTTGCAACCTCTTCGTCCTACATAAATCTACTCAAAGATTTGGGGTGTAAAATCATATTTTTTATAGAGTATGTACCGACGGAAGCCAAAACCGAACATTTGGCATTAGACGAAAAAGGCATTGCAAAAATGGAGATAAACCTCGACAGATTGAGGATGACTTATGAAAACATTATCTTCCTCTCTTTTCCCGGCGACGAAAAAGCAATGGGCGGATGCCTTGCCGCCGGTCGTGGATTTTTTCATATAAGCCCTGATGGGAAAGCGGAAGCATGTCCTTTCTCTCCATACTCCGACACTAATATAGCGGAAAAGGGACTGAAAGAAACATTGAGGTCCCCATTCTTTGCAAAATTAAGAAATTCAGGATTGGTAGGCGGAGAACATACCGGTGGATGTACTCTTTTTGAGTACGAAGAACAAGTAAAAGAAATGTTGAATAAATAATTATTAAGCAAAATGAAAATCGAAATAAGATACTATTCAAAAACCGGACACACCGTGAAAATGGCAAAAGTAGTGTCCGAAGTAACCGGGGCAAAAGCCGAAACCATTGACGTCCCAATGACAGAAGAAGTGGATACGCTTTTTCTCGGAAGTGCAATTTATGTAGCAGGAGTTGACAAAAAAGTGAAGGACTTTATAGCTTCTTTGGATGGAAAAGTTAAGAATGTAATCTGCTTTAGCTCGGCAGCAGTTCTTGGTGGTTCTTACCCGCAAGTAAAAAAACTCTTGAAAAAACAGAATATCCCTGTTGATGAAAGAGAGTTCCATTGTCGCGGACAGTTCAAAACCTTGCGTAAAGGCAGACCAAATCATTCTGATTTGGAGGATTTGAGAGTATTTGTAACAAAAGTAATACAAGAATAATCTTTATATGGCAATAATTGATTTCCGGAATAAAATGCTGCAAGCGCAACGTGCTGAATTGACAGAATCAAAAGTTTATTACCGTATTGCCGATTTTGAGAAAGACGAAAACAATCGGACTATTTTATTACAGATAGCAAAAAACGAAGAACGTCAGGCGGATATATGGAAGTCATATACCCAAAAAGAAGTTCACCCGTATAAATGGAAAGTTCCGTTTTATGCTTTTCTCATACGTTGTTTTGGACTTACATTCGGCATAAAATTACTGGAACGAAATGCTCATAAAGGCGTTCAGGCGTATGGGGCAATGCAATCTGATTTTCCTGAAGCGGGAGAAATGTACAACACCGAAAAGGAAAATGAAGACAAGTTACTTGAAATGTTGAAAGATAAACCGCTGGATTATCTGGGCTCTGTGGTACTTGGATTGAATGACGCTTTAGTTGAATTAACAGGGGTGCTTGCCGGGCTAACATTAGGTATTCAAAGTTCGCCAATGATTGCGGCTATTGGTATTATTACCGGAATTTCGGCTGCATTTTCAATGGCAGGTTCGGAATATTTATCGACTAAGACAGAGGATAGCGGAAAGGTAAAACCTGTTACGTCCGCTGTATATACCGGATTTGCCTATATCGTAACGGTAATTGCTCTAATACTGCCTTATTTGATATTCAGCAATGTATTTGTTGCCTTACTGGTCACAATAAGTATAGCCATAGCAATTATCGGGGTATTCAATTTTTATGTATCTATTGCCAAAGGTGCACCTTTCAGAAAACGCTTTTTAGAAATGGTATCAATCAGTCTCGGTGTAGCAACAATCAGTTTTTTCATAGGGCTGATTGTTAATCGGGTATTTAATATAAATGTTTAATTCGCAATAAAATGAAAACTTCGTCAATCGGGAGAAAATTAGTAATGAGTATAAGCGGAATGTTTCTCATTCTATTTTTAACTCTCCATCTAGTAATAAATCTCACTTCTCTAATCTCACGGGAAGCATACGAAACTGCCTGCAAATTTATGAATGAGAATCCTGTCATTCAGATTATGGTTCCAATCCTTGCACTCGGTTTTATGGTACACATTGTAATGGGAATCATATTAACAATACAAAACCGCAAAGCCCGCCCCATAGATTACAAAGAAAAAGGGAAGCACCCTAAAGTATCATGGGCTTCAAAAAACATGTTGGCATTGGGCTTAATTGTATTGGGGCTTTTGGTAATACACTTAGGGCACTTTTGGGCAAAAATGCAGCTTCAACACTTTCTTGGCAATGAAGGAGAAAATCCCTACGACCTTGTAAAAACGGTGTTCTCCAACGGCTGGTATGTAGCCATGTATATTGTATGGATATTGGCTCTTTATTTTCATATATCGCATGGATTTTGGAGCATGTTCCAATCTATGGGGGCAACAAACAACAAGTGGCTTCCACGATTACAGCTAATCTCCAAAATCTATTCGATAGTTATAGCCTGTGGCTTTATGATTATTCCCATTTATTTCTTTTTCGGATTCGGAAATGCATAACATAAAACCGTTGAAATAATGAATATTGTAATAGTATCAGCGGTTTCGCTAGTAGTTAATATCTTCTTAGGAATATATAGAGCTCGATTCCGAAAAATGACATTGATGTGGTGGTTGATAATTCATGCCTCCATACCTATGATAATTCCTTTGCGCATTTGGCTTGATACGCCCAAGATAGCAATCCCTCTCTTTATCCTGTTGGCTGTAATAGGACAAATGATTGGAAGCCGTATGTTGGCAAAAAATCAGAGTAGAAAAACAGGCTCATAATAAACATTGACCCTGCAAAAATTGTGTTTATACACAAAAAAATAAACAAGCAATTATCCTATGCGGAGTTTGATATTATCCCCCTCTGAATATAATCTCCCGAAAACCGTTCAATCTGAAAAAATCCCTCGACCGCCTGAAAGATCTGCTAATCCGTGAGAGTCGGAACAGGGATAAAACAAGATGAAAAGCAACTTTTTTGTAATAGATTAAATATAAGACTATTGCAAATATCTCATAGGGGAGTCCATAGGGATTCCCCTATCTTATTTGCTTCGTTCTGCCGAGCTTTGCCTCATTAATCGATTGAGAATAATAATGTTTAATCTCAGAAATGAAGCAAAATATATATCAATAACGAAGATTTTGAAAAATGAATGGAAAAGCTGTCCAAGAAGCTAACTGAAATCGGTCAGGATTTGAAATCACTGATTAATACCGATAAAGTATTTGAGGAAGACGAAAAGTTACTCGACAACCAAAGAATTTGACAAAAGACACCCGAAAGAGGATTATGAAGACGAAAAGAGGAATAATTCTACATTTTCAGATTAACGCAGAATAGAGCAAATGATAGAGGCTTGCTTTTAATTTATGCCTCCTGTTAATAGCTCCACATTCATCCGAAACAACGCTACTTTCATGCAGCATTAATTCGGCTGAATAAGCAAGAGGGAACCGGAGAAGTCCTGCCTTTCTTTTCCTGAACAGGGAAATTTATCAGAGAATCTGAGAAATAAAGTTCAAGTTTTTCAATGGATATACAGAACAGCAGCCAAGCGAAATATTTCGCCTACACGATATTCCAGACAGCAGCCAGATGGCACAAAGTGCCGGCGAGAACAAAAAAGTGAAAAACAGAGTGCATATATCTTCGGGATGGCAGGGAGTAGAACAATGCACCGGTAATATAAAAGACACCTTCGGCAAAAATCCAAAGTAATACCTCTTTGGAGACATGATCGAGCAAAGGCTTGAAGGCAACCAATATAATCAATCCCATGGAGACAAAACAAATTGTTTCGAGATTGCTATGTCTTTTTAATCCTCTAAAACTCACAATAGTGCCCGCAATAGCACAGAGCCATACAAAAACAAAAAGCGATACCCCCCAGCCCGGTACATCACGTAAACCGATGAGCGTGATGGGTGAATAACTTCCTGCAATGTGCCAGTAAATAGCAGCGTGATCCCATCGCCGCAAAACCGGTTTCCATCGACTCCGGTGCAATGTGCGATGATAGAGCGTGGAAGTAATATACGATGCGAGCATTCCCGACAAATACAGGGCGACACTCATCACGGCAAACACATCTCTCTCACTCGCCGTTCTTCGAAGCAGTAATATGCCGACAGCAATACCTATAATAATACCAGCAAAATGCGACCAGGCATTCAACTGTTCTTCTTTCTTTGTATAAAAAGCAAACTTATAATTCTTCATGCGGCGATAAAGATAATCCTATTTTATGAAACGGAGCATGATCTTTATGAAATCACACCAGACAATAATCTAAAGATCAAGCGAGTTCCGAGCCACCTAACAATAAAAATTAAATAGCAAGTAGTCCTATAAAATCAGCTTCATGGTTCTGATTCGATATATACCTTATTTTCAATACACTAAAGACATGTATACTTGCAACTAATTATGGATATTTACTTCGCAATCGAGTAGGAGAAACGGGATTATTTCCCGTTTCGACCTCTCACACCACCGTACATGCGGTTCCGCATACGGCGGTTCTTTAGCTACGATACACTTTGTAGCAATCCATTAAACAAGTATAACCCGCCAAGCGAAGCTTTTCGTTACTCATCGCATTATGTAAATCATAACTGTTGGCTGCGTGCCATAACCCCTTGCTCCATCCATGCCTTCTAGCTTGCCAAGACGGAACACCGCACTTTATCAAATTGCGGATTCTGGTCTTGGGAGTTTTCCAACTTTTCCATATACACAGACGGATTCTACGCCTTAGCCAACTATCAAGTTTGATTAAACGCGAGCGCATATCTGCAAGTGTAATAAGCAAATTTTAAATCGTCATTTTTCGGTAAAGTTAAATCGACATATT
>JASGFJ010000079.1:0-10233 GCA_047605645.1 Dysgonamonadaceae bacterium
CAAAGATAAGAACCGATAAGGCACCGAAAAAGACGTACTTCACCGAATGCTTACAGTAATAATCAAGTAAGCAATACCAAATCTTTCGTTTTCGGTAATTTTGTTGGAGGATATCCGAATTGTTTTTTGAAAGCGTATGAGAAATGTGATAAGTTTTCAAAGCCTGTTTCTAAGTACACTTCAACGGGCTTTCTGTTTTTTTCAGCGAGTTGATAATGCGCCAATTCCAAGCGCTTTTTTATCAACCAGCGTTGTGGCGTTATGTTGTAAAGTCTTTTAAAATCACGTTTAAAAGTTGTCAAACTCCGTCCTGTCAAATAGCCAAATTTCTCTAACGGCATATTAAACATATAATTCTTTTCCATAAAACTGGCCAGGTCAATTTTATGCGGCTCATCAAAGTTGGCTAAAATGTTATCAATGTCTTTGTCTATCGTTCGCAAAACGCTGATTGCTTCTGTAATTTTTAATGAAGCAATGTTTTCTGGAAATTTCTCCTGCACATCAAAATAAGGTATCAGCGAGGCAAGGCAACTCTCTAACAGAGGATGTTTGTCAAAACATCGGATTTTTTGCGATGCAGAAACTTTTGTTTTTACGTTTAATTTTTTGTAAAATTCTATTAGTATGTCAATGGACAGGTGCATGACTACCGACTTGTGTGGCAATCCGTCTTTTGGATAATTAATGATTGTTGCTAACTGATTTCTTGGAATGAGAAATATGTCGCCTGCCTGAAATAAATAGTTTTGGTCGGCTTGAATAATTTTTGTTTCGCCCGAAATGAACCACACAAGCATATGGTGTTCAAACACAACTTCTGTTTTAAACAACTTGTCTTCGTAGCAAGAAAGTTTAATGTCAGGTGTTATGTACTTTAGTTGAAATTCCATATTGCTTGTATGGGTACAAATTTACAATTATCAATCAACATTGAATTTAATTCCGGTCATTTTTTCGCTCAACTTCCATAAACGCTTTGCATTTGTTTCGTTCACCGAATAAGGTTTTACACCTTCCGACACTTCTTGTCCGAACGACAATTCGGCAATATCGGTATCTTCACAATACACACCGCCAATGTTGTTTAGCTGCGGACTTGTTGCACACCAAACTGTTGTAGATGCCCCTTGCGGAATGGTTTTGAGCGTTGCAGCCTTTTCAGGCAAGATATTACCTTGTTCATCATAATATCCTAACTTAACAAACAGTTCCAATGGCACTTCTCTCGCCAATTCCGTTCCGCCAATAGAACCCGGGTGTAAAGAATAAGATCTTACGCCAAATTCTTTTACACGATTGTCCAATTCAAGTGAAAATAAATTGACCGCAGTTTTAGATTGTCCGTAACCTTGCAAAGTTTCATATTCCCGATGTTCAAAATTCGGGTCGTCAAAATTGAAAGGAGCGAATTGATGTCCTTGCGAAGAAACATTTACAACTCTTGCTCCGTTTGCCTGCTTTAATGCTGCCCATAATTTTGCGGTGAGTTGAAATGCGGCTAAATAGTTTACCGCTAATTGTGATTCAATACCACGACCGTCCCTGCGCAGCGGAACCCACATGATTCCCGCATTGTTGATAAGTAAATGTAATGGCCTTCCCGAAGTCAAAAATTTTTCGGCAAATGTGTCAATGGAGATTGGATTTACTAAATCCATTTCTTCAATTTCCACATTTGGGATTTCTTGTAAATTTTTCTTTGCTTTTTTGATATCCCTTGCTGGAACAATGACTGTCGCACCTGCATAGGCAAGTGTTTTTACCGTTTCCAACCCAATGCCGGTGTTTCCGCCTGTCACAATGGCAATTTTTCCTGAAAGGTTAATACCTTTGATTACTTCTGTCGAAGTCGATTTTGCATTGAAGCCTGAACCTATTGGTTTTTGTAAAGCTCCGTTGTTATTATTTAGTCCCATTTTCAAATTATTTTGTTGGAACAAAAATAGAGAACATTTTATTGAATGATTTTGTTCAAACGTCCGAATTTGGTTTGTTGAGAGGGCTTTTTAGAGTTGAAGTGAAAATTTAATTTTGTTAGGTTGTTGATTTCAACCTAATAATTACTCTAACTTCTGTCTTAAGACTGTACATTGATTAGTAGGGATCTTGTCTTAAAGCTGAATTGTTCTAAGGCTTTTATATATAAATATCTTGTTTTGTTTGTTGAAATACACATTTTCTGGAAAATATCGCAAATGAAATATAGTTTTAGTTTAATGCTGGTTTAATTTATAGCCTAATAATATAGATCATAGCTTAAATCCAATTAATCCAACTTTCACTCTTGTTCCATCACATTCTCGGGTAGATGTCTCCATGCTGCTTATTCGGGTGGTGGCTGTGACCTACAGATTTTTATTTTCTTAAAGGGCACCTGTTTTAGATATTACTGCAATCGATAAAAGACACAGGAGTTTATCTACTAACAACCAGCACAATAGCCTTTAACAAACAGACAACCAGGGAGTATTACAACCTCATCCGTGAGATTGAATGCACGAACAGGCAGCTAAAAACAGATCTGAACCTGCGTCCTATTTATCACCCATCGGATTCACGCAGTGACGCTCATTTGTTTTTCGGACTACTTGTTTATTGGATCGTTAATACGATACGCTTTTAACTAAAATAATCGGGAGAAAACCCTTATTGGACAGAAATCCTGAGACCTATATCTATGCAGAAGCTGGTGACCACACAAGCGGTCAATGCTTTGGATGAGAAGGTTGAACTCAGACAGTGTAGCCGGCCGACAAAGTATGTAGTGCAGACATACTCCGCCTAATATCTTTGATGCTTGGGTTTACTTTTTGCATTTGCTCCGGCTTCTCCTGATTGCGCAGGTATGTTATTTGGTAATGTCGTGCAATAGATGAATAGCGTTCAATGACTCTTCCCACTCGTCCAACCACTTTTTCGTAGCCTTTGGTGCCGCCTTTTTTTGTAATTGCCTCGTTCATTTTATCCAGCTCGCATTCAAAACACTCTTTCCATTGACGATTCATGGAGGCTTCCGTCATGGCTTTTGAGGGAGAGGTGATCTCAAGATAATAATCCTCTTCGGACGTGGTCTGTACTTTCCGCAAGCAAATCTCCTATTTTCTGGCATCGCGTACCGTAACCTTTCGATGATCGCCCGAAAGCGTGTAATCTTTTCGTTTTGTACGCGATACGTAAAGGTAATTGTATCCTTTCTCTTTTATGCCCCTGAGATTATCCGCTGTGGATATACCGGCATCAATGACCACCAAGGTTTTTTCATTCGTAACGGATGTTTTCACAGCCAGCTTTTCAATTATCTGGGGAAGCGATTTGGGGTCTGAGGTATTGCCTTCAAGAATAGAGGAATAGCGGATGAATCCCTCCTTGTTTATACATAAGGCTAATGCC
The DNA here is from genome assembly GCA_047605645.1 of Dysgonamonadaceae bacterium. Taxonomy (GTDB): domain Bacteria; phylum Bacteroidota; class Bacteroidia; order Bacteroidales; family Dysgonomonadaceae; genus UBA1309. The sequence goes on from JASGFJ010000079.1 coordinate 3,394, forward strand.
GGTAAACGGCAGTCGATAAGTTATTCTATCTACCATTATTTCCATAAAACTTGAGGCCCAAGAACAACTTATAATAGAACATGCAATTACCCCGTATGAAAAAGATTTAACCTGAGCGTATGTACAACCAATCCTCCTTTAATATAAATGCTTGCAGATAAACCAATAAGAAAGAAGGAAAATATTGTATATGGTTCTGAAATATTGTATATTCGCAAAATAAAATAGCAATAGCACAGCAGAATAAAATAGTTTTTGCTCGTAACAATAAAAAAAGTAACTGCTCGACTAAAAGAAAAGTAAATATCCAAACAGATATGGCAACACTTCAAGAAAGATTGGCAGATTCCTTAAAAGAGTTGCAGTAATTGCAAAATAAGAATGGACTTGCTGTAATTAAGTCTACCGATCTATCACGAACCCACTTAGCCCACTTTGCGGTCTTTAGGCTGTATCTTCCTAATTAAAAGTCTTGCATTTTTTTTCGACATCCGTTCCGGGCACTACAGATTTTTTCCTTATATGGATGGCAATGGTCGCTCACCGTCCTTTGCGTTTATATAATTCAGGAATGGCTTTTGAACAGATAGCTGCAAAAACAGGAATGAATAAAGGACAAATTATTGGAATAATAAATGAAAGCAAATGACCCAAAAGATGAAAAAACATCAAACGATAGCCTGTTGTGGCCTTGATTGCGGTTTGTGTCCGAGATATTACACGAATGGTAGTTCCAGATGTGGCGGATGCGGTGGATATAACTTTGCGGGAAACCCATCATGTTGGGTTCTGAACTGTTGTGTAAAAAAAGGATTTGAAGTATGTGGACAATGTAGTGATTATCCTTGCGAAAGGTTACGCAATACTGTTAAGATTGGTTGCGACTCATTTACAACCCATAAAAAGATAATTCCCAATATTGAAGATATCAAAGCCAACGGATTAGAGCAGTTTCTTGACAAGCAGAGAATAAGAATCAATATATTAGAGTATCTTTTATCCAGGCATGACGATGGGCGTTCGAAGGGATTCTTCTGCATCAGTTGTACGCTACTACCTATTGACAAGCTGCAGGAAATCCGGCAGGCAGCAGAGAAAATGGTTGATAAAGTTGAATGGAAGGATAGGTGCAAACTTCTTAGAGTTATGTTGAAAGAGATTGCTGATCCGCTGAGTATCGAATTAAAATTGATTAAGAAAAGATGAAACTAAATATTAGCTATTGAAAAAGAAATTCACTGCACAGGCTGAAACGTTGTCAATAAAGAGGTAATGGTTGAAGAAGCTACTTATATCTATAAAATGTATCTATCGGAACAATTGCGTGAACAGTATTTCAACGACGGAAAATGTGCGGTACTTGTACTGGAATGTAATAATAAAGAAGATGCCATAGAATTACTTGAAAATCTACCGATGGTTAAAAACGACCTGATTACTTTTGACGTCATGGAATTGTATCCAGATACAAGATATGACAGGATTATAAAACAATGATAAACTTATGCTACAAGTCACTTCAACGACACGATAATTGTTAAAACCATTGCGGTAACAGCTATTCAGATTCATTATACTATGCAGAGGATATGCACTCCGAATCAGGCAAAAATAGAATGAATGCAGAGGAGCAATCGGATTTAAGCCGAAGCAGCAGCCAGAAGAGAGTAAAAGGAAAGGTATAAGGATACAAGTATGGCTGTTTATCAAACATTTAGTAAATTTGCCGGTAATAAAGAATAGAAATGACAATCCAAATGTTCCGAAAAGTCAATGAACATAGCGACTTCGCCCGATTGGCTCAATTGCTGAACGAAGCATTTGCCACTGTGGCGAAAGAGTTTGGACTGACTAAAGAAAACAGTCCGACCAATAATGCATTTATCACAGGAGATGTGCTGCAATCGCAGTTGACCGAAAACAGGGAATTCTATTGTTATGAGGACAAAGGAGAGCTCATCGGGTTTATTGCCATTGAACAATCTTCAAAAGAGCCAGATACATTTTATATCGAGAAAATGGCAGTACACCCCAATTACAGGCATCGGGGAATCGGACGGTTGTTGATGGATTATGCCACGGAGCGAATAGCAGAACTGGATGGGAAACGCATTTCCATCGGACTGATAAATAACAATACGGTTTTGAAAAACTGGTATCAGGCACAAGGATTCAGCAAGTTTGATGTAAAATCATTCGAACATCTTCCTTTCGATGTTTGTATGATGGATAAAACTGTAAACTAAGATGGAGATAGCACCAAAGTCGAACAAAATTTCGCGGACTATTCCCTGTAAAACTTGAATTTTACACGGTTAACATGTACCAATGTTGCAAATGCTCATTCGGTAATATTTATTTTAGCTAATAATTTAAACACAAACTATGAATAAAATCTGTATTTTTTTGATTATACTATGCACCTGCTTATGCTTCTCTTGTAAGTCTAAAAAAATAGTATACGATAACTCTACCAAAGAAGCAATCTACAAATACAAAATAAAATATTTAGCCTATAGTGATGAAGCTATTTATTCTTTTAAGCACTATCAGTTTGGGGTTAATTATGGAGCTATTAATCAGGCTGTAGTCACAAAAGAAGCTTGGGTATTAAAATATTGCACCCCTAGGTCTTTAGGGAATGTCGCTCGAGTAAAAGAGAGAGAAAGTTGGTATTTGGCAGAAAGAGAGTCGTTATTGGAAATTCCATCGAATATGACAAAAAACGATAAGAAATACCTAAAAAAGAAGCTTGATAATCTTTTTAAAGTCTATGACAAACTATATAACGAGGTAGAGACATGAAATGATTATATAGAAAATTCTGAATATTTAGAAGATAAAAACCTTTCACGTGTAAGGACATTAAAAAAGGCTATCGACAAGGATATAGTGCTATTCAATGGCTATAATGGTTACATTATCTCTAAATTGGATAGTTGTCTCAAATAACCGATTTCTGTACAACAGGAAATCCTTTTTTACCCGAACAGTATATCCAAGCGACAATACAAAAAGAAAAACCCAAATAAACCTCGCTTATACTGCAATGATGTTATGTTTAGAAATAAGCTAACCCAATATCAAGACAGCTACCAAGAAGTCGTGGCTAGGTATGGGCTTTTTCGTCTCCTTTGTGACAGACTATTGGACACAAAATAACCTACAAAGAACTTATTTATAAATCTTTGGAGTATTTTCATCGGGTTTTGTCCGGACTTTCCAGCGGAGAGAGGAAACGTTTATTTTTTTCTAACCGTCTGATATATAAGCTTTGTTTATCCTCTAAATTAGACCGCCCCCGAATTTGAGTGGGTGGGGTTGCCGCGATTTTCCATAATATAGGATGCGCCTCGTCATAATCAAGCAAGCTCGCTTCTGCTCTCGGCTTTCACTATATTTCACCGCATCTCATCTGATGCAAGAGTAGCAATTCTTAATGAGATATGCAAATTTGCAAGCGTTATAGTTTATAAAAGCTCCTGTAGTTATATTTACAATATAGATACAGAGCGAATAGTAAACTAACAGTTTTGTCATCTGAATAATGTTGTTTATTTTTGCTCCCATTACAATATTAAGAATATGGATGAGTGCGCAAAAATAAACCAATCAAAGATAGGCAAATTAATACGAGAATACCCTAGAGGGCTTGTATTGTTATCTTTATGGCTTGTTTCGAGAGGATATACATATGAATTACAACAGCAATACAGAAAAAATGGATGGCTGAAATCAATCGGAAAGGGCGCCATGCTAAAATCCGGTGACCCGCTTTTGTTATCCGGCGCTCTTGCGGCCTTACAGTCTCAGGCGAATATCAGTATCCATTTGGGGGGTCGTTCTGCCTTGGAACTGAGTGGTAATGCACATTATCTACAACTTGCGTCTCCTGAAGCGACTTTATTTGCTCCCGGAAAAACGAAACTACCGGCTTGGTTTGTAAGCAATAAATGGGATGTTGATAGTAAGATATTCAGAAGATCTTTATTCGAGAATGACTCCATAGGTTTAGTCGATTATCAGGATGCCGGAATAGATATGAAAATATCAAATCCGGGTCGGGCAATGATGGAATGTTTATCCTTGTGTCCCAATGAATTTTCACTAATCGAAGCATATCTGCTGATGGAAGGATTATCTACGTTGCGCCCACAGCAAGTGCAAGAGTTATTAGAAAAGTGTAAGTCCATAAAAGCCAAAAGACTTTTCTTGTATTTTGCCGAACGTGCCGGGCATAGTTGGTTTAAATATTTGGATAAGAAAAAAATAGACCTTGGTTCTGGTAACCGGAGCCTTTCCAATGATGGTGTGCTGATACCGAAATATCAGTTAGTATTACCCAAAGAACTGTCATGATGAAAGATACATATAAGAAACAGGTCGCACTCCTTCTGGATATACTGCCGGATGTTGCTAAAGAGGAAGTATTCGCCCTTCATGGAGGTACGGCAATCAATCTCTTCTGTTTGAATATGCCCCGTTTGTCGGTCGATATAGACCTCACTTATATTCCGGCAAGCGAAAGTCGGGATGTGGATTTACAGAATATACGTTCAGCCCTTGAAAGGATGAAAGAACGGTTAAGAAAACGTATACCGGGTATCAGTTTTACTGATCCTGTCAGAGCGAAAGAAGAATTGAAACTGATCTGCTCAACTCCCGATGCCATGGTTAAAATTGAAGTAAATCAAATCAACAGGGGAATAATTGCAGATACGGAATTAGCTATACTATGCGATAAGGCTCAGGAAACCTTTGATAAATTCTGTGAAGTCAGAATGGTTCCTCAGAAACAATTGTGGGGTGGTAAAATTAATGCAGCATTAGACAGGCAGCACCCAAGAGATTTGTTTGATGTCAAAAATCTCATCAATGATATTGGCTACTCAACAGAAATAAAAGAAGGATTTATATTCTTTCTTCTATGCGGAAAACGCCCCATACAGGAATTGCTAAATCCACGCCCAATTGATCAGTCCGCAGTATTTGAAAGCCAGTTCAACGGAATGACAGACAATTCTTTTGGAAATGAAGAGTATCAAGCTACAAGAGAACAACTCATCCAACTGATAAATGAATCATTAACTTCTGAGGATAAAAAATTCTTGTTGGCTTTCTCGAAAGGAGAACCGGATTGGAGGAAAGTTGACTATAGTAAATATCCTGCGATTAAGTGGAAACTTTTGAATATTAATAAATTGAAAGAAAATAATCCCCAAAAACATAAAGAACAAATGAAGATTATTGAGCAAGTTCTTTCCCTATAATTTCTCTTTTAAAATAAGCTGTATATGAACTACGTAGAATGGAATAATATTATATCTGAATACTTTTTTAATCCGGCTAATGCTGGAAGAAATATTCATTTATACATAACAAGAGCTGATATTATTCATTTGGCGAAGAAACAATTTACAAAAGAATCTGAAGATGATATATGGAATGATTTTATCATAGCAATAAAGCGAGGATTACCGGGTTATAGTGGCAATATCACAGCAAAAGCAAAGTATGCTTATGAAAAGAGGCAACTCCTAGCACAAGTTTCAGAGTTCTGTTTGTCGACCTTTGATCTATGCTTTTCTGCATAGATCTTGGGTTCAAAGACACAAGCATTTTCTGAATTGCAAAAACATCTATTCCTGAATGTTTTAACTTGGAGTAAGCATCTATATATAGATATGCTTGCACCTTGAACTTCTATCGCAAAGGAAAACTAATAAAGCCTATGATCTCTGTGTAAAAAATGCAATAGCTTGTGTGGTATGGGATAGTCTGCTCCGGTGCGGTTTACTTTATCAAGAGACTGTAATCTAAACTCTGTCTAAAAAACAATTAATTTTGCCTTATGGATAGAAACAGTCAAGAGTACCAGTTGATGCGCGACAAAGCCTTAGCTCAACTTCGCAGTGGTGAATCACTCACCGGAAAAGACGGCGCCTTTGGTCCGCTATTAAAAGAGTTTTTAGAAGCCGCCTTAGACGGCGAAATGTCCTCTCATTTAAGTGATGAAGAGCGTCTTATGGGTAATAAGCGCAATGGGCGTGGAAGCAAACGAGTCAAAACAATGGCTGGTGAGATCGAAATCGAGACACCTCAGGATCGTCATAGCAGTTTTAGCCCGGAGATACTGAAAAAACGTGAGACAGTCCTGGCCGATAATATGTCCTCTAAAATCATCAGTTTGTATGGCATGGGAATGAGCCTGCGAGACATCTCTTCACATATCGAGGAGATGTATGACGTTGCCATCTCTCATACTACCCTAAGTGAGATCATCGACCGTATCGTTCCCAAAGTCAAGGAGTGGCAAAGCCGTCCTTTAGAATCCATGTATACCATCGTTTGGCTTGACGCCATGCATTACAAGGTAAAAGATGGTGGTCGCACCGAAAGCCGGGCTGTATATAATGTCTTGGCTGTCAACAGGGATGGCCGTAAGGAACTGATAGGGATGTATGTATCAGAGAGTGAGGGAGCTAACTTCTGGCTATCTGTCTTAACCGACCTGAAAGCTCGAGGATTGAAAGATATCCTGATTGCTTGTATTGACAATCTCACGGGCTTTGCCGAAGCCATCAGCACCATCTTTCCAGAAGTCATCATTCAGAGCTGTATTGTTCATCAAATCCGTAACTCGTTGAAATATATTGCTTCCAAAGACCAAAAAGAATTTATGGCTGACTTAAAGAAGGTCTATCAGGCTCCAAACTTGGAGCTGGCAGAACATAATTTGGATAAGCTGGAAGAAAAATGGGGGAAGAAATATCCTGTTGTTTTGAATTCCTGGAGGCGGAATTGGGATAAACTAACGGCCTATTTTGCTTACGATGAGCA
>JASGFJ010000080.1:0-9586 GCA_047605645.1 Dysgonamonadaceae bacterium
CAAAGGTATACGTTCTGACATTACACTCCAAATAATTTATCACCTTTTTTTAAACAAAAACGACAGAGAACTTCTACCGATCTGTTTTTCAAGAACAAGCAGCTTGATTTTTTTTTGAATAAATCGGAAGCACGTCCCATTACATAGCCCTCCCCTACTCTTTTTTCCGGATCCACAAACAGATTTACTTCAAAACAATTTTCATTCTTACATCCGAAAGAGGCTTATCTTCGGCATTGGTTTGCAAATTTTGTATTTTCTCTACAACATCCATTCCCTCCACGACTTCACCAAAAACAGTATACTCACCATCCAAGTGAGGAGTTCCGCCGACAGTTTTATATGCGACTTTCTGCTCCTCTGTAAACGCCACTGTCTCTTTTTGGACTTCTGCTTCTTTTTCGGTAAGTGCAATCAAGGAATCCCGAAAGGCATTTAATTCAGTGCGGTTCCCGGTTTTATACAGGTCTTTTATTTTACTATTGTTTTCAGCTTGCAGCTTTTTGAAAATGCGCTGTTTCAAACGTTCAAATTTCTGTTTTTGCAACAAATCCAAGGTGCTGTCATTAAAAACTTTTCCTGTTACAATGTAAAATTGGGTAGAAGATGATTTCCTGTCGGGATTTACATCATCGCCTGTGCGGGCAGCAGCCAACACTCCTTTTTTATGAAAATGTGCCGGATAGACAATTTCGGCTTTAATCTGATAATCAAATTTTTTATCCACCTCCTTAGCTTTCGCGGCATCTTGCTTCGTCAGCGGATCTCCTCCCTGAACCATAAAATCTTTAATGACCCGATGAAACAAAACGTCATCGAAAGCACCCGTCTTTACGGCTTTGATAAAATTATCTCTATGCAAAGGGGTATCGTTGTACAACAACACTTTGATATTCCCCAGGTTTGTCTCAATAACCGCATAAACATTCTTAGCTTCTAAATCCATAATTTCAATTAAAATAAATACAACAAGTAAAAATCTACATTTCATACGATTTAATTCTTACTATTAGATAACATGCCACCTACTTGATTGTTAAATCATTCCTTCAACGATTTAATAAAAATCAGGCTCCGTTTCATAACTCACTCTTTATATGCTGCAAAATTCAACTACAAAATAAGCTCCAATAAGTTATACCTCCAAATTAAAGCAACTAATTCATGTTTTACAACGACAAAAAGAAGCGCCATTGGGTCATATTTTACTCTAAAATACATTTAGCAATATATCAACAACTTAAAGAAAATAGAATTCATAATTATGTTAATTCCTGAAATATTTACCTTTTTGATGTTTTTTAGCCTATATTTGCGATATATAATCACAATAAAGATACAATTGTAATCATAATGAAATAATAATAACGAATAAATACACCATAGTGTCAACTAAAAAAGAATTAATATATGTATGAATCATTAGTAAAACAAAAAGACACTGTAAATAAATGGATGGACCGTTTTGGTGTGAGATTCGGAATATACAAAAATGGCACCTTCAAGGAGCAGATTTTTCCTTTTGATCCCATCCCAAGAACAATATCAAACAGCGACTGGCAACAAATAGAGAAGGGATTGAAACAAAGAGTAAAAGCATTAAATCTTTTTCTTTATGACATTTATCACGACAAGAATATTGTCAGAGACGGAATTATTCCACCGGAATTCATCTATTCTTCATCCGGTTATTTACCTCAATGTGAAAAAATCACCCCTTCACATGAAATCTATTCGCATATTTCGGGAATAGATCTGGTACAGGCTAAAGACGGAACCTGGTACATACTAGAAGACAATCTAAGAATTCCATCAGGAGCCTCCTATCCAATGATAGCGCGCGATATCACAAGAAAAGTTTCTCCGGTCACATTTCAGTCCAATCAGGTTTATGACAATCGGGATTACTGCGATTTGCTAAGAAAAATGATGGATTATGTCAATATCGACAATGGGCTTGAAGTTATTTTAACACCGGGACGATACAACTCAGCCTATTTCGAGCATTCTTATTTAGCAGAAAAATCGGGAGTATTATTGGCTTATGCTGATGATCTTTTTGTTGAAAACAATACGGTATACTACAAAGGGTTGTTCGATAAAAAAGAGCGGGTAGGTGTTATTTACCGACGAATATCCGATGAATACCTCGATCCGCTGACTTTCGAAAGCACATCTTTATTAGGCGTACCCAACCTGTTTCAAGCATACGCTAATGGAAATGTAGCTATTGTGAATGCATTCGGAAACGGAATTGCTGACGACAAAGGGATTTATTACTTTGTTCCGAAAATGATAGAATATTACCTCGGAGAAAAATCTATTTTGAAAAATGCACCGACTTACCTTCCTTTTTTTGAGGATGATAAAACATACATACTGAAAAACATATCTAAGCTGGTCATTAAAGATGTGGCTGAAGCGGGCGGGTACGGAGTGATGTTTGGTCGAGATATGAATGAGGAACAAACAGCCCGGATCAAAAAATTGATTGATACAGAACCACGCAGATGGATAGCACAGGAAATCATTGACTTTATTGATCTGGAAATTATGGAAGGCGATAAGCTGGTGTATCGGAAATCCGATTTAAGAGCTTTTGTTATCAGTGGAAAAGACACCGTGGTTTGGCGAAGCGGGTTGACCAGGTACACCCGCAATCCGGACTCCTTTATCGTCAACTCTTCCCAAGGAGGAGGATTCAAAGACACATGGATATTAAAGAAATAATAAAAACCCAATTGAAATGAGAATGACATCTATTCATAAAAAAAACAATGCTATCTCACCTGTAAAGGCTAACCGTCTGTACTGGATGGGAAGATATGCACAACGAGTATACCTGACACTGCATATACTGCGCAAGCATTACGATTCGATGATCGATGAGGATTTTGATGCATACAAAAGTTACTGTATCAAAATGGGGATTTCAGATAAATACACTTCTTGCGAAGATTTTGTAGAAAAATATTTATTCATGGAAGACAATCCCGATTCGGTTATAAATATGCTGGAGCGACTTAATGACAATGCGATTCTGTTGAGAGAGGAAATCACCAGCGAAACCTTATCATACATTCATTTAGCCATCAACGCAATGAAATCATTTGACAAAAACAAGCAGGGAATTGAAGGATTTCAATTTATAACAGATTGGATACTCGCATTCTGGGGATCAGCAGACGAAAGAATTTGCGATCCATCTGTGCGCAAGACCATTTTCTTTGGTAAATTTGTCGAATCTTCAGATATGCTCATTCGATTTGAATATCCTCTTGACAGACTGATTGGACTCTGCGGGAGAATCAAGGAGTGTCTACAAGGAGGTTTCGAAATGTATGACGAGGCCCAGCTAAAAGCTTTTGAAGGCCAGTTGTATATTGACACCTATAAAAGTTCAAAATCGTTAGCTTATCTGAATGCAATTTTCACTGCATAAGGAATTAAACTAATATATGCCACAATTAAAATATGCCTACCGTGCGACGGTTACATTCTCGGAAAAAATTCATTCACATAGCTTCTTGTTACGTCTGGAACCTTTCGAGAACGAAGCTCAACATATTATTGAAAACAATTTTCACATCTCCCCTTCTGGCGAAATAACTCAGGGAATCGATACTTTTGGTAATAAGATTGTGACCGGATATATCGATGAACTGCACAATTTTTTTGAGTTTTCATCAGAGGGAATTCTGGAAACCTATGATTATATTTTAAAAGAAGAGCTTCATCCGATTTATCTTTTTCAATCGAAATATACAAAACCAGATACTGCAATCCTTGAGTTAAGCAAACATCTTTCGAACAAGGAGAAAAAAACAGTGGAAGAAAAGATGGTTATTTTTTCAAATCTACTGAACCATCACATCCAATATGAAGGAGGTGTTACCAGTATCCAAACAACGGCAGAGGAATCTCTCCGTCTTGGGAAAGGTGTCTGCCAGGATTTTTCTCATCTTTTGATCTCCCTTTGCCGGATTCATGGAATTCCAGCCAGATATATTGCCGGGTTTATCGAAGGAGAAGGATTCACACATGCCTGGATAGAGTATTACGATTCCGGATACTGGCATGCGTTCGACCCCACACACAACAGAAAAGTCGAAAGCGGATACATTAAGATTGCACAAGGAAGAGACTACGGAGATTGCGCTCTGGATAAGGGTGTATTTAAAGGCATAGCGTTTCAGCAATTAGATGTTATCGTAAAAGTAGAACATGATCAACAATGATAGAAACCATTATTTCAGACCAGCTCCCTGTCGATGAGCAGTTTATCATTCGAAAACAAAGGCTCAGAAACGGAAACGGCAAAAAACGAATCTGTATCGTCACAGGAACTCATGGAGACGAGCTGGAGGGACAATATATCTGCTATGAGCTTATCAGAAGGCTAAACGAGAACATGGATAACCTAAACGGGACTATCGATATCTATCCGGCGCTCAATCCTCTTGGAATAGATTCGGTGTCAAGAGGAATTCCCAACTTCGACATAGACATGAATCGTATTTTTCCAGGGTCGAGCAACGGTCATCAGGTTGAATACACAGCCTATCGAATTGTCCAGGACTTGAAAGGAGCCGATTTGGTTATCGATATCCATGCCAGCAATATTTTTCTCAGAGAAATGCCGCAGGCACGCATAAACAAGCAGATGTCAAATAAATTGATCCCAATGGCTGAAATGCTGAATATCGACTTTGTCTGGATACACGATGCAGCCACCGTATTGGAGTCAACACTCGCTCACTCAATGAATACACTCAAGACTCCAACGATAGTCGTAGAATTAGGAATTGGCATGCGTATTACCAGAGATTACGGCAATCGGCTGGTCGACGGAATTCTGAATGCAATGACACAAATGGGAATGTTGAAAAAGTACAAAACACCGGTTGAAATACGGAAGCCTATTATATCGACAAATGGAGAAGTCTGCTTTTTGAATGCGAATCATTCCGGCCTTATCCTGACAGCCGCCTCCTTCTCCAATTATGTAAAAAAAGGTGAACTTCTCTGTCAAATAGTGGATCCCTTTGAAGGCCGGGTTCTCGAAAACGTTCTATCGCCGGTCGACGGGCTTCTATTTACACTCAGGACATACCCGGTTGTTTACGAAGGATCGCTTATCGCCCGCATCTACACAGAAAACCTGAACGCATGAAAGAAGAAATATTATTCCAAATGAAATCGCCTTACCGCGATGAGTTCAAAATCAAAGGATATCGCTTCGGAGAAGGCGAAAAAACAGTAGCTATTGTAGGAGCTTTGCGTGGAGACGAAATACAACAACAATTTATTTGTTCTCAGATTGTAAAAAACCTGCTCTGTCTGGAAGAAGAAGGAAAATTGTCCCCCGGATGTGAGATACTGGTTATTCCCTGCGCCAATCATTTTTCAATGAACATCGAAAAAAGATTCTGGGCCATGGATAACACCGATATCAACCGGATGTTTCCGGGTTACGACAAAGGTGAAACAACACAAAGAATTGCCTCTGTCATCTTTGAACATGTCCGTCATTACAAATATGGCATCCAACTTGCCAGTTTTTACCTTCCGGGAGATTTCTGCCCCCACATCAGTATCATCGAAACAGGGTATCAAAACCACAAAATCGCACAAAAATTCGGACTTCCGTTTATCTTGTTGAGAAAGCCAAAATCTTTTGACACGACTCTCCTCAATTACAACTGGCAGATTTTTGGAACAGACGCATTCTCTATTTATGCCGGAGAGACCAGTACAATCAGTAAAGACAAAGCAAAGCTGGCCTGGGTATCCGTGCTGCGGTTTCTCAACAACATGCATATTATTAATCTGCCAACTCACGAAGGGTTTCATTCTTATTCCGTGCATGACAAAGACTTGATAGATATTGTTTCTGATACATCGGGCTTTATGTATCAACTAAAAAGCACAGGAGACAATGTAAAGCGAGGAGATGTAATTGCTAAAATCCTGAATCCGTTTACCGGTGCAACAAACAGTATTATAAAATCGCCTGTCACCGGAATTATTTTCTTCTCTCTTAATAAACCATTAATTCAACAACACTCACTGATGTTCAAACTGGTAGAGTTTTGACCCCAATCACAGAAGTTGAATTGAAGGAAATCATATCGTTGTGATTTCCTTTTTCAGGATTCAGTTCCACAGAAACAGTTGAATGTATTCCATTTTTCATATCCCTTATTTTCAACATTCTATAGTCCTGTATATTTACGACTAACGAGGAAGGCTTATTTACCCACATCAGGCAGTGTGGTCTCCTTAACCCTCTTCGCAACAAAATAGAGCTATATCGGGCTTGTTTTATATCTCAATAATGGCTTAATTTGAGGCCTGAATTCAAAACCGAATAATGTCGCAACTTATACATTACACCGATATAGACTTATTCTGCTCCGACATGAATCGGTTGGGAAGAGAATCTACTCCATTCTTATTCATTATTAATTACGAACTGAATGAAGCTTTTCTTTGTGAACATCCTGATAAATGCAACTCTTTCCGGTTTGCATTAAACAATAGGCCAATGCTTTTTCCATCAGTAGAAGCTCACGCAAAGCGCGTATATTTTCAATCATTTCCTATAGGAGAGGATCAATACACACACAAATTCAATCGAATCCACCAAGGCTTAAGAAGAGGAGATTCTTTTCTTGCAAATCTGACAGTAAAAACACCTGTAGAAACAAATCTGAGCCTGAATGAAATTTTCGAACGCAGCGATGCACCTTATAAGATATATTTACCCGGTCGGTTTGTTTGTTTCTCTCCGGAAAGATTCGTTAAAATTTCACAGGGAATAATTTCTTCTAATCCAATGAAAGGAACTATATCAGCCTCTATTCCGAATGCTGCTGAAAAAATACTTGCGGATTTTAAGGAAACAGCAGAACACAGTACAATCGTGGATTTGATACGAAATGATTTAAGCATCGTCGCTAAGCATGTCGAAGTAAAAAGATTTCGTTACTTTGATAGCATAATCACTCAGAGTGGAGAAGAAATATTACAGGTAAGTTCGGAAATAACAGGGAGGTTGCCCGAAAATTACAGAGAACATTTGGGCGACATTTTCCTCAAACTACTCCCCGCAGGTTCCATCAGCGGCGCACCCAAAGATGCGACGGTGAAATTAATCGGAGAAGCAGAGCAAGAAGACAGGGGATTCTACTCCGGAATATTCGGCTGTTTCGATGGAAAAAATGTTGATTCGGCTGTTATGATCCGCTTCATTGAAGAGTTGAACGGAAAACTCTATTTCAGAAGCGGAGGCGGGATTACAGCATATAGCCAATGCAAAGAGGAGTACAAAGAAGTATTGAAAAAAATTTATCTGCCAATCCAATGAATCAATTTGTAGAGACAATACGCGTTGTAGATGGGAAATACCATCACCTAAACGCACATATCGAACGTATGCAGCGCACAGCCTTCTATTTTTTCAGAACATTACCCGTCGTTTCCGAGCATCAACTAATTATTCCCTCTCGCTATCGAAAAGGATTAGTGAAATGCCGGATGGTATATGCTGAAAGCATCCGCCTTATTGAATTTCAACTCTACCGCCCGCGGCAAATCAACAGCCTGCAAATCGTGCGAAATGGCACTATCGATTACTCACACAAATCGACCAACAGAGAAAAAATCGACCAATTATTCTCATTACGTAGACAATGTGATGAAATTATTATTGTAAAAAACGGACTTGTCACCGACTCTTCATTCAGTAACTTCGTCTTTGAAAACGAGGAAGGGCTTTTCACCCCGACAAGCTTTCTTCTGAAAGGGATTCAGAGGGACTACCTACTATCGTCAAACCGCATCAAAGAGCGGGTTATCAGAGAAGAAGATATGAACCAATATTCAAGAGTTCATCTTATCAATGCAATGCTTGAACCCGGCGACTGTGTTGTTGACACATCCGGAATAGTCTCAATATAGAAAAAGCACAACAAACTTATAACAAGAAGGCCGCTACGCATCTTTGCTCTCAGACAGATACTCCAATACCAGCTTGCGATGCTTTTGTGCCCAAGTAACAATATGCCCAATCAATGGCTCCAATGTTTCCCCGTGTTCTGTCAGACTATAGACAAACGAAGCTGCATTCGATCCATGCTCCCCGCGCTTCACAAGCAGATTCATTTCTAAGTATTTCAGTTCTTTTGCCAAAACACGGGGAGTAATATTCCCTAAATCCCGCTTCAATTCATTAAATCTCTTTTTTTCATCGCATAGACTTGCTAAAATAGCTGCACGCCATCTGCCTCCAATAATATCAAGGACATCGGAAACGTCGCGAAGTTGGATTTGTTTTTCCTTATTTTTCATCCAATTGTTTTTTTCGTTCAGTATTCGGTATCCTGAAAGATAGCACATATTTTCGCAAAAAGCACAGTTCTCAAGTAGTAAATTTCTATATTTGCCATAAACAGTCCAGAAATTTATACTGAACGAACATTTCGGGCATAGACACATCTGTAGATATTCGGATTAGAAGCAAGCAAGAGAGTTTCGGAACATTATTATTTCCCAATTCTCTCTCACATTCTTCAACCAAAGAATCGAACTTTTCTCTATTTCCTTTTCAAGAAAGAAGAGAGAAAAAGCGAAGGCGGCCCCCTCACACAGTTCCATCAGCGGCTTACCGGCCAAGCAAAATAAAATTTGCACGCAAATTGCCGGTACTTGCTGCTTCGGTGAGTTATGTGAATATAATTTCCCCGGATATTTGTCTTTTGATGAGCGGTGCAACAGGGCATCAAACATTGCCTGTTGTTATTTTGTAATGCGCGAAGAAGTTTTTATCCGTAGATTACGTTTTTTTAGATTATCTGTAAATAAATTGCATGCTTGAAAAAATAAAGAGAAAAACAAGTTTCCGAATATATGCAAAAAGCTGATTTTCGAATTCGGAAGAAGTACCCACCTTCCAATGTCGAATATATTCTCGAGATACGCAGAGAATTCATGTTCTTTTATAAAAGGAAATGTAGATCTCCGGCAAGCAAACGAAATTCAAAAACGAAGAATGGACAAACCCCACAGACTGTCAATACCTTTGCGCAAATCAACTCCAACCAGACAAAAAAACATAACGATAGCCTTCATTCAAAGGAAACATATTGTTTTTTGAAGGCAAAGGTCAACCTTTTGAAAGCAACCTGAAAAACAGCGAATTTGATATGCTTACGGAGCTTCCTGCTGGGTGTCGGGGTTGAAACGAAGTTGTATATTCACGTGCATGCCACAAAAATACAACAAGAAATAGGAACAAAAGTGTCCTACAATTCAGTTTTGAGGTAGCTATACAAAACTCATCTATTGATTTACAATAAGTTATTATCTTGAAATGAAGCAAAACAAGCTCGTTTTTTCTGAAAAATAATTTTGTGGGTGAAACTTGGGTTACGATCAAGGATTTTAACCAAACAAGAAAAAAGGCGAATTTGGAATGTTTATTCAGTACCCGGATAAAATAAAAAAGCACCATCGAGAAACGATAGTGCTTAAATTATATAATGAATATTGAAAACAAAGAAATAAGAATAAAGCAGGGAAAGCA
>JASGFJ010000081.1:0-9297 GCA_047605645.1 Dysgonamonadaceae bacterium
ACTTTTAGTCCGTTACATAACCCACCGCCTCTTTAGGCGTGTGGTTGTTTAGTTTGATCGTATAGAAATAAAACCATTGATGAATTTGGAGAAATCATCGGGGAATACAATGTTTTAATTTCACCATATAGAAATAAAATTTCAAAGACTTATGCTTCCGGAAAACGGAGATAAAGTGTTTTTATAAAACTGTTTAGATGTAGCATGAAGCATCGAGACGACTAGCTCTGCAAACCCGGTTTTATGATACATAAGATAAGATCTCATCGTACAGAGAGTCTTCAAAAGTTCTTGCCGGCATTAACCATTCCCTTTCCTTTTCAAATGCCTCTTATACGTTGGCAAAAGAGACATGAAAAGAAAAGATAATTACGAGGATTAACTTTGTTCTACATTGGAAATCATAAAATAGAGTTTATATCCAATAAGAATTTATTTTTCAGGTGTTCGGATGGATTTTCCTGTCAGGGAAAACAAAAGTTCTGCTTTCAAGCGGCCATCAATAGAAAAGAATTTATTCTTTGCCCTTTCATCCTTCGTTATTTGTTTTGTGTGTTTTAATATTTGTTGGCTGGTTATCAATTGGCTATAAGTCAATAATTCTCGCAATTTCTCAAAATAAGATATTGAAAGCCTTTTGGTTTAACTTATTTATAATCAAATATCTAAAAAAATGTGTGTGATGTTTAATCAAGAATCAGCTTTCTCAGTCTTCTTCATCAGATAATGTAGAAATATCATCCTTTAGTGGTATTATAATCTCATTGCCTGTACTTATGCCGAAAATGCCAGTACCGCCTTCAATATTTGAAGAAAATTTTACAGGTAGATTGAAATAGTCGTCATAATCAACCGATTCATACGTGTTAAGCGCTTTCAGGTAGAAATATTGTATTTTAGACAAACTCATTAACCGAACCCTTGCGTTTACTTTTATTTGTTTGATATATTCATACCAATCCGGTGCATAATATCCTGTGTATCCAAAAGGAGAAGAAGGAATTTTCATACTGGTAATCATGGTATAGGTTCCGTTGATACGAGAATTGTCAAATACTCCATACCTATTTTCAACCGGTGTCAGCAATCCAATATCGTCATCTTCGGTAGTGGGACGCCCGTCTGTAAGAACTACATCTTCGTTCACCAGAAGAGTTTCCGTAACAGTCTGGTAGATAGTAGTGTCTTTTAACGTAGTAGGATTTTGGGTTTCAATTTGAAAATCGAAGAGCATAGCTATTCTGTAATAATTTGCTTGTGGGTCATTATCGGTGAACGTTGTTTTAACCCGTAAATGCTTATTCGACGTATTCCACATTGTGTTTCTTTTCACAATCGTGGCATCTACATTTTCTATATTTATTGGATGTGGAACGGTAACTTCAGACCATGCCTGATAATTGCCATCATTTGTTTTAGCTTCAATTTTCACAACATCGCCGGGCACAAAACGGATTTTTGTCCTGTATGTCCTGTTTATGGGCCCTTCGCCCTGATATTGTTCCGGAGGATATACCAGATCGGGCTCTGTTAAATGCTCTTTCAATTCTCCGTTTATGTAAATGTCGATAGTCGCTTTGTTTAGATATGTCACTTTTTCCCTTCCTGTAAGAGCAAGTATAATCTCATTTTTTTCTTTCCCGGCATCAAACAGCGCGTTAATAATGAGTTTCGGGGGATTCTCTTTGATATCGAATGGTATTTCATTTTCGCACGATAGGGCAAAACATGTGACAATTATAATATATATGTATTTCTTCATTGGAAATTCGGATTTAAAATTTATAAATATAGGATACAGAAGGGATAAGAGGTAATATGGTTACTTTTTTCAGAATGGCTTTCTCTTCTCCGTTATATCCGGATTCACCTTCTTTGGTTGCCCTGTACATAAATGTTGGATTCATGGCATTGTAAACATTATAAACACTAACATTCCAGGTTCTCATTCCTCGTTTTGTCTTTTTGTTGAAATTAATTCCCACATTCAGGCGGTGGCTGCTAGGCATGCGGTAATTATTTCTATTGTCTATATAATTTACTTCGGAAGTGGTTCCCCACCATGAAGGATTGTCGCCGTCAGGGCGTATTATGACTGTCCTTTCTTCTGCAATCGTGGTTGTTCCTCCTGTATAAAATTCCCAGGATGCTCCTATATCTACTTTGTCCGAGAACTTGTGGTTTACCACGGCATTTAAGTGATGCCTGCGATCGTATCTGTAAGGAAATCGTTTTCCATTATTGATGCCGTCTTCTGAAAATTTACGATCGCTTTTGGCTAATGTATAGGCTAGCCAACCGGTGGTTTTGCCCACTTTCTTTTGTAACATAAATTCAACTCCCATTGCCCGGCCTTTCCCCATTTCTACTTTGTCTTCCCAATTATGAGCGGCTCCCAGAAAGGATGCCCCATCTTTGTATTCCAGCACATTGCGCATATCCTTGTAATAAACCTCTGCCGACAATTCCAATCCCTTAAAGCCGGTATAATATCCACCCAACGAAAATTGATGCGCCTGCATCGGCTTTACCTGAAGGGTAGCGGGCACCCATAAATCGGTGGGCATGGTGATTGTATAACTTGACAAAAGGTGTATATATTGGCTCATCTTAGTATAGGATGCCTTTAATGCAATATCGTCCGTCAATTGATAACGTGTAGATATTCTCGGTTGAAAAGAAGTATAAGTCTTATTCGAGACATTAAACAGCGATAAATGAAATCCAAAATTGGTACTGAAACGATTGCCTATACTCAGATTGTCTTCTGCGTATACATTCGCTTCGTGCGCCCATATCCGTGAGTCCGACATACTGGAGTAGGTGGTGTCGGTGGCTGCGCCATTTTCGCTGTACTTTATCCTTGAAGTCTGAACTTCGGGCTCAAACCGGTGCTTCAGATATCCTCCTCCAAACTTCATGTGGTGATTGGGGAGAGGATGATAATCGAGGTCGATATTGAATGCCAGATCTTTTATTCCTGAAGCATATTCGGAGCTATAATTGTTTTCATAATTTTTTGATACCGACCGTTCGTAATATTTCGTATCTACATTGAATTTGTAATGAGTATAAGCCAGAGTCGTGTTGCTGAAAAGCTTTGGGGTGAGCTGATAATTCCATTTTACGGCACCTAGAAAATTCCCCCAATGCAGGTTTCCTTTATCCTTTGTTGTATAATCTGTACTTTCATCGTTAAATTCCGTATTCATTTTATCTTTCCCATTATAAAGACTGATAAACATACGGCTACGATCACTAAACCTGTGGTTTACTTTTACATTCAGGTCGTAGAAATAATAGCCGAATTTACTGTCTTCATTCATAAATGGTTTGGCTACCAAATCCCAATAAGAACGCCGTGCCGATATATTAAATGAAGTGCGATCTTTTAAGATTGGCCCCTCAAACTGCAATTTGCTGGAAAGCAATCCAATCCCAATAGCTCCACGATAAGTATGCATATCCCCATCATTGGTTCTGACATCAATGACTGATGATAAACGGCCGCCAAAGCGAGCTGGAAAGCTCCCCTTAAACAAACTTACTTTTTTTATGGCATCGGGCGTAAATACTGAGAAGAACCCATAGAGATGATCAACATTGTAGAGGGGGACTCCGTCAAGTAATATCAGGTTTTCGTCTGCTCCTCCGCCTCTGACATATACTCCGGCACTGCCTTCGGTTCCGGCTTGTACACCGGGCATCATTTGTATGGTTTTCATTATATCGGCTTCACCTAACAATGCCGGTGTGCTTTTCATCACATCTAAGGGAATATTTAAAGCTCCCATTTGTGTGGCATTGACGCCCGTTTCCGCTTTATCTCCATAAACGATGACTTCGCTTAACTGCCGGTTGGAATTCAGCTGTATATTTTGTTCGGTATTTTTCTGAAGGGCAATGCTGATTTCCTGCGACTCACATCCGATATAAGAATAGCGAAGCGATACGGCTCCCTCTGGCAAAGTCAGGCTATAGAATCCATATTCGTTGGTAATGGTTCCGTCCTTACTCTCCGTATTGTATATATTTGCTCCGATAAGTGTTTCTCCGGAAACCTCATCGGTGATATATCCGCAGATCGTGAATTTCCTGTTAGACATTTTTTTCTCTTGACTTTGTCTTTTTTTCAGAATAATATGGGATGCTTTTATTTCGTATTCTATTTCTTTATCCATAAAAGCTTTTGCTAATACCTGTTTTAATGGGGCCTCTTTTATGGATAGTGTTATTGTTTTTTTTAAAATAAGGTCTTCGCCATATACAAACATGTATTTTGTTTGACTCTCAATTTCTTTTATAAATTCTTTCAATCCACCCTGTTTTATCTTAATTGTTATTTTGTCGTCGGGAGATTGAGCAAATAAGGGAAATGCTGCTAAGAGGCATATTAATAAACCAATAAGTCTCATTGTGTCGTTTTATATTAATTGTTTGAGTTAATAATTATCGTGTTTTTTTCTTTTCTCCATTTAAAGTCTGCGCCGGCCTGGAGAATATTTATTATTTCTTCGATGTTTTCATTTTGCTCAAATCGGGCAGTCATTTTATAGGCCTGCAAATGCTGGTTATCTATTTTAATCTGCACATTAAAATAATGGGTTAAGGTTGTCGCGATCTCAGCTAAAGGTTTGTTTTCAAAGATGAGTTTCCCTTCTTTCCATGCAATCTCGTTCATTGCATTTTCATTTGTTTCTTTGTATAGTTCGCCTGTTTGCTTACTGAAATAGGCTGTTTCATTCGGATTAAGGATTGTTGTCCTGTTATGGTCGCTCCATGATTTTACGGCCACTTTTCCTTCAATAAGAGTTGTTTTTATACATGTATCATTGGAATATGCCTGTACATTAAATTGGGTACCTAATACGGTTACGCAAATATCTCCCGAGTGGACAGAAAATGGATGTTTCTTGTTTGGGGTTACATCAAAATATGCTTCCCCCGATAGTTTGACAATCCGGTCTCTGCCAGTGAACTCAGAAGGATATTGCAGACTACTGAAATGACTTAGAACAACATGGCTGCCATCGGGCAACACCACTTCTTTTGTATTGCGGCTTGTGGTTAGAGTAATTGTCTCAGGGCGATGGTTGTTATCTAATAAAAAATAAGTGGAAAGCATTAAAATGATTACAACCGATGCGGCGGCAATATATTTAAGAAGAAACGAAATTTTATGGGGGCTCTTATACGAAAGTTTTCCCTGTAAGTGAGAGAAACTGTTTTCTGCAGTGTACTTTCCTTTGGGGCTACGTACCGATTCGGATAATTGGTCGAGTAAATTATCCAGTTCTTTGTCAGATATGTGTCTTTTTCTCATCTTTCTGTGTTTTTATATAAAGACAGGAAAAATGAAAAAACTCCCTATGCCGATTTATGAAAAATATAATTTTATTTTTTCTTTGATACTCTTCATTGCTTTTTGTAGCTGGGCGTCAACTGTTTTTGTGCTTATATTCAGTTGATGTGCCACTTCTTTATAACTTAATCCTTGTTCGCGAATAATAATAAACACTTCTCTGCATTTGGTTGGTAATTCTTCCAAAGCATCGATATAGACGAGTAGTAATTCTTCGTTTAATAAATTATCTTCCGGTGTATGGGAATCTTCGTGGCTGACTTTGTCATCGAGAGGCGTAAACTCCAGTTTGTGTTTCTCCAGATAATTTAATGACGCATTTTTAAGGAGAATGAAGCAGTAATTATCAAAATTGCCAATACTTGTAAGGTCTGTCCTTCGCTTCCACAAGGTTAAGAAAACATCCATGACGACTTCTTGCGTCCACTCTTCTCTTTTCAGATAATAGGCCGCTATACGAAAAAAACGGTCGTACAGCAAATCATATAACAATCTGAAATCTTGTTGTGAATCACTTTTTTTTAACTCAATTAGCAGCTTATAAATCTTATTCTTGTCTTTCATTGGCACATAAATTTATTAATATTTCCATGTATTCATGTATTAATAAAGCATAAATACCGAACTAATTCACTTGAATAGAAGGTTTGTTTTTGAATTTTAAAGCGAGTAATCTGCTTAACTACAACGCTTTGTTGTTTTTTAGCATAAAATAAGAATGAAACGGATTATATCCTCGTAAGAATGGATGCCATTCACTAGAAAGTTATAGATGGAATAAGTTGTCTTCTTATACAAACAATCTATAAGGATCGGTTTTAATCCTCAAATATATAAGGCTTTATCCGATATGTATATTTCTAAAAGAGGAGAGAGGCAGCCTGAAAATTGGCTTATATATTTTCACCGGATCGATTTGTCCAGGCAAGAAGATGACATATCTGTTTTATTTATTAGTTTTGTAACCGACAAATGGTGGCAATACTTTCTTCCGTTGGTATGGAAAAACGATTTAGTGATTCTCCACAAACCATTTTTACCGGCAAACCCCCGATCCCTTATTGCTTGTCTTTTTATGGAAGCTAAGTGCCGAATTGTTTTAATGAACACAACTAAAGAAACTAAATATCACAATACTTATATGGATACTCCACACGTAAAGAAAGGTCTGATTTCAAAATATTTTTTAGTTTTATCTCCTATTCTTGTTTTAATAATAACGAAAATAATTGTTGAAATTTGCTCGAAAAATTTTGAGCCTCAACTATCATGGCTCCCTTCATTTATTGGCTATTATCTTACAATTCTATTCATATTCTTTATTGTAAAGAGGTTTAATTTAGTATCACTCAAGGATATTTTCAATTTTTCATTTACACCTATTCCAAAGGCTTCCTGGATTCTGGCAGGTGTGATTTTTCCGGCATTAATTCCGTTGAATGTATTTCTATTGAAAATCAGTTTAGTCCCTTTTGAATATGTAATTTACATTCTTATTTTTTCAGTTATCAATCCTGTGTTTGAGGAGAGTTTTTGGAGAGGGCTTCTCGCTCATATTCCTTTCAACCGTGTGTTTATTATTCTATATTCTGCGATTCTATTTGGATTTTCTCATTATTTATTTTGGCATTTTTGGTTCAATATACCAATCGTTACGGTTGTTACCGTCATTTCAACCACAGTTATGGGCATCATGTGGATGTGGTTTTATCAAAAAAATAGGAATATTATATACCTGATAATCTCGCATTTTTTCGTAGATGTATTCAATTTATCCGTAGGAATATATTCAGGCATAATTCCTGCATGGTAAGTGTGTCGATTGCTATTTATCAGTAGTTCAATAAAATGAGTGCTATGTTGTCTTATTGTGTATGTTGTTTATTTTCAGGGTATTATATGTGTGTATACTTACAACTGATTATAAACATTTACTTATCTTCATTTACATATAGCAGCTTGTCGTTTTTTATAGAGCCGATGAATAGACGAATGTAAATTAAAAATAAATATTTTCTTCTTCAGGAGAAATATACATTTTTTGTTCCCACTACCAGCACAAAAGGAATCTTCCTGTATTTAAAGCACGGTTATTCCTTTTCTGAAATAAAAAACGGTTGAATAAAGAAGAACACGAAGTTGTTTTAACCGAAATGAAGCAGGAAACATAAAATATATTTCTACTCTTCTTATACAGTTTGTATCCAGGCATAAGTCCGACTAAAAGAAAATGGCAAGCTTTAGAAAGGCAACTATTTTCTGCCTCAAGAATAATCATTAACTTTGCATCGTATTCTTCGGGGCAGGGTGAAATTCCCTACCGGCGGTTATAGTCCGCGACTCCTCTTTTACGGGGATTGATTTGGTGTAATTCCAAAACCGACAGTTAAAGTCTGGATGGGAGAAGGATAAATACAATAATTGCTTTGCATAGGCTAAGTTAAGAATTAGTCTGTGTTATTTTATAGCAATAGCACTTCCCGCATCAGCTCTGTAGGAGTAATAATTAATTTATTATTCACTAAAACAGGGTTTCTTATGAAAACTATTCAAAATTTTGGCATTGACTACAAAGAACGTGTAGAAAATGCAATTCGAAAATTCCAGTCCGGAAAAGGAGTTTTATTGGTCGATGACGAAGGCCGGGAAAATGAAGGGGATATTATTTTTCCCGCTTCAACGGCTTCTGCCAAAGATATAGCACTGATGATTCGCGAATGTAGCGGTATTATCTGCTTATGCCTTACCGCGGAGAAGAGTGAACAACTTGGCTTGTACCAAATGGTAAGCCGGAATACAAGTAAGAATCATACCGCTTTCACCATCTCAATCGAAGCCAAAGAGGGAATAACTACCGGAGTGTCTGCCGCAGACAGACTGCAGACAATCAGGACTGCGATTCATCCGAATGCCCAACCGAAGGATTTGTCTCATCCCGGACATGTTTTCCCTTTAACTGCTAAAAAAAATGGAGTCTTGGAAAGACGAGGGCATACCGAGGGAAGTATAGATTTGGCCAGGTTGGCAGGCTTTGATGATTCAGCTATATTATGCGAACTGACAAATGAAGATGGGACAATGGCGAGGCTCCCGGAGGTACTTGCTTTTGCCGATAAGCACGATATGTCGGTGGTGTCAATCGATGATATTGTAAAATACCGGACTTTGGTTAATGACGGAATTGTGCAAAAGGGAGAACGGGCCAAACTTCCGACTCGATTCGGCTATTTCGAAACAGTTGCATTCAAAGACGAACAAACGGGATTAGAACATTTAGCAATTTTAAAGGGTAAATGGAATAAGGAAGAGCCTGTGTTGGTTCGACTTCATTCTTCTTGCGTCACCGGCGATATTTTTGGCTCACATCGTTGCGACTGTGGTGAACAGTTGCAGGAATCTCTGCGAATGATTGAAGCAAAAGGAGTGGGAGTGGTTATCTACCTGAATCAGGAAGGGCGCGGAATTGGCCTTTGTAATAAAATACATGCCTACAAACTTCAAGACGAAGGCATGGATACGGTAGATGCAAATATAGCTTTGGGTTTTAAACCTGATGAAAGAGAATATGGAACAGGTGCATGCATCTTAAAAGAATTGGGTATCAAAAAGATTCATCTAATGACGAATAATCCCGAAAAAGCAATGGCGTTAAGAGACTATGGTGTGGATGTAATAGAAACTGTTCCAATCGAAATAAGGCCTAACCCGGACAATCTTTTTTATCTGGAAACAAAGAAAGATCGCATGGGACATTTGCTCCAAATGATTTAAATAGATAAACAAAGTATATCTCTGCTTAATGTAATTGCATTAAGCAGAGATGCTTTTTCGGGGCTAGAAAAAGGGGATACCATAATCATATATCTAATATAGTGATTTCGGGAGTGTAATTTAAACTCTGTCTGGTTTTTATTTGGTTTAAATTTCTACAAATT
>JASGFJ010000082.1:0-8793 GCA_047605645.1 Dysgonamonadaceae bacterium
CGTTTTCCCGATTGCGGATGCAAAGGTACGACTTTTTTATTACCAGCCAAATCTTAAATCAAGTTTTCGACAACAAAACTTCAGATCAGCCCGTCTAAACATTGATTTACAAACGAATAAAAATGTATTTTTTTTTGATTTTTTTTTGAGGTAGTCCTCTGAAGAGAGCTGTAGAAGCCGAAAATCAGTAAAACCGGGATTAAACTATTTTCAAAAATTATCCGATGATGTCACAATTGTTACAGTTCAATAGAGAGTATACATCTACTTTTACATCGTTATTCATCCCAAAATAAAAAGCACTATGGATAAATTCATCTTCAAAGGAGCGATATTTTCTCCTAAAACAAGCATCGAATATGCTGAAGGCGGTGTCATCAGCAAACAAATACTAAAAAATAAAGCCGGAAACATCACTCTGTTTTCATTTGACAAAGGACAAGGACTGTCAGAACACACTGCGCCCTTCGACGCAACTGTATATATATTGGAAGGAAACGTGAGAATTACTCTTGGAGGAACGCCTTTTATCTTGAAGGAAGGTGAGTCCGTCATTATGCCGGCCAATATACCTCATGCACTGCATGCCGAAGAAAAGTTCAAAATGATATTGATAATGATTAAAGGAGAAGCATTATGAGTGAGGTTATCAACAATTCGAAGCATAAAAAAGAAATGCTGAAGCATTTGATTCTTCAGTTGCATCAAGGCGAAGCACCCGAAGCGGTAAAATCCCGGCTCGTGGAACTTCTGAAAAGCGTACCCTACGATTGGGTTGTGGAAGTAGAGCAGGAACTCATTGCGGAAGGACTCCCGGAGGAAGAGATTCTGAAATTTTGCGATATTCACACACAAGTACTCGACGGACATATCGACACCCAACAAGCTAAACAAGTTCCCGAAGGGCATCCGGTGGATACTTTCAAAAAAGAGAACCGTGCTCTGGAAACATATATTGCTAAAGCTAAAGAATTATTCCATGAAGGCAATCGCGTTCCGAAAGAAGGAGCCAGAGAATATATCCTAAAGCTGAAAGCTATTTTCAATGCTTTATCGGATGTTGACAAACATTACAAACGGAAAGAGTATCTTCTGTTTCCTTATCTGGAAAAAGCAGGGATTACAGGTCCGCCCAAAGTGATGTGGGGAAAACATGATGAAACCCGCGAATTGCTGAAGGCTGCACACGAAGCCCTTTCGGAAGAGCAGGCCGACAAGTTGGCTCCGGAAGAAATCCCGACGATTATTATCCTGATTCTCGTTCCGGCAGTAGATGCCATCGAGAGCATGATCATGAAGGAGGAAGAAATTCTTCTGCCAATGAGTTTGGACACATTGAGTGAAACCGATTGGTATCGTATATACAGGGAGACTCCCGAATTTGGCTTCTGCCTCTACGACCCGGACAAAGAATGGGCTCCGCAAGATCAGAACGGAAGTCCTGAAGCCGGCCAACCTCAATTTGTACAAGGAGAGGCCATTCGCCTTTCATCCGGAAGTTTCTCGCTTCAAGAGCTGGAAGCACTTTTTGTCCATCTGCCTATCGACATTACGTATGTAGATGCCAACGACAAAGTGAAATTCTTTTCACACAGCCCCAAACGAGTGTTTGAGCGTAACCGTTCCATTATTGGCCGTGACGTGCGCCTCTGCCATCCTCCCGGAAGCGTACACATCGTGGAACAGATCCTCAACGATTTCAAAAGCGGGAAAGAAAACAAGGCCGTATTTTGGATTTCCAACTTTATGGGGCGATTTGTGTATATCGACTACACGGCTTTGCGAGGAAAAGATGGCGAATATTTAGGAGTTATTGAGGTTACTCAAGACATTTCCGAACTCCGTAAACTCGAAGGAGATCAACGATTATTATCGTACGCACAAAAAGGATAAGCCATGGAAGATATCACTCTGCAAACCAAAATTGCCGATTTACTGAAGATTTATCCTCAGTTGGAGAAGCGGCTCATGGAGATATCGCCCTTATTCTCCAAATTGAAAAATCCGGTATTAAGAAAGACGGTTGCCAGAGTAGCAACGATTCGCCAGGTGGCAGAGGTCGCTTCCCTGAATCCAGCAGAATTGGTCAATCTCCTCAGGAAAGAAGTCGGATTGCAACCATGCGAAGCAGCCACAGCAACCGATCCGAAACCTCGTCCCGAATGGGCATTGAGAGAGCGGACTTCCTTTACGATAGATGTTCGTCCTATTATAAAAAGAGGAGAACGCCCGATAGATGAAATTCTGCAAAGATGTTCCACGCTCAAAGAAGGTGAAATATTATTATTGGAGACGGATTTCAGTCCCTCTCCCCTTATTGAAATACTGCGAGGAAAAGCGTATGAACTATGGAGTAATGAACTGGAGTGTTACATTCGGAAACCTCCTTTATAATTATATGCAGAAAATCTCTATCTCAGTCCGGCATGAAACAGCCGGACTTTTCTATTCTATAAAACAAATACATCCACAATTTACCCTTATTCCTTTCCTTTGCGAGGGCAGCTTCCTCCAACAACAGCTTCACATAATATAAAATTCATTCAGCCACACACCTGTCAATTAAAAATATATCTTTACTTTTGCGACGAAAATCAAAAAAGACTAAATGAATAGCAAAGCTTTGAAGATCATTGCATGCATTGTTGCATTCCTGATCGTAATTATTGTCGCTTTTGCGTTATGTATCTCTCCACTCGCAAAAAATTACATCGAAAAAAACAGTAAAAAACTTGTTGGCCGAAAAGTGTTGATGAAAGATTTGAAGATCAACATCTTCGAAGGTTCCTTACGCATTGATTCCATCCGAATGTATGAGAAGGATGACAAACGCGTTTTCACCTCCATAGACTCCTTCTTTGTCGATATTTCGCTTCTTAAATTGATATCAAAGGATGTTGTTGTGAATAAACTTACCGTTGTCCGCCCATACGCCGTTGTGGAACAAAAAGGAGATCACTTCAATTTTGATGATTTAATAAAGCTCGCCAAAGACACGACAGGCCATTCATCTTCCAAATCGAGTTTTCCCAAATCAGTTGTTATCAAAAAAATAAACATTTCCGACGGGATATTCGTCTATAAAGACTTATTATTGAAAAATACCATCCGCATGAACAACCTGGGTGTTGCCATCCCCAAACTGGCATTTAATCTGGGGAAAACCGATGCAGGAATCCATCTGAAGATCAACAATGACGCAACGCTGGCCTGCCAGCTGTCGATGAATACGGTTTCCAATAAATACAAACTCAAACTGAAACTCGAACATCTCCCGATTGATATCATCAAGCCTTACATGAAGGAATATTATAATATAGACAAACTGGAAGGAGTGCTCAACAGCAATCTGGAAATCAACGGAAATGCCCTTCACCTGATGGAATACACCGTGAAAGGGGACGTCGGAATGAAAGGATTCAATCTGACTAACAGCAAACAGGAACCCATTGTCAGCGCTCAGAATATTTCAATGAAGATAAAAAAGATAGATGTCACCTCTTCCGAATACCTGTTTGACTACATCTATGGCAACGGCGCCGTCCTCGACTTTATCCTTCATCCCCAAATGAACAATTTTACAAATTTGTTCAAACCCGTTTCCAGTAAGGCGAGCGATACGCCTGCGGTAATTTTCAAGGTACAGGACTTATTCTTCAAAAATTCAGCAGTGACATACACCGACAATACCTTGCGCTCTAAATTCAAACTGCCGTTGACGAACGTGGATTTTCATGTAAAAAACTACGACTTAAACGGAACGAACGAATACAACATCACGGCGTCGTTCCCGAAAGGAGGAAAAGGCTCGCTCCTGTGGAAGGCTAATTTGAATAACTTGAAGACCCAACAGATAAATATGGACTTCAAGAATATAAACCTTCAATCGTTCAGTCCTTATTGTCTGGAATACACGGCTTACGACATTACTTCCGGAAATATGAATTTTGAAAGTAAGAATGACTTGCGCAACAACTACATCACCAGTTCCAACAAGATAGATGTATATAAAATGAATGTCGGTAAAAAGCATAAAGAGATGAAAGTAGAATACAACATTCCGCTGAAACTCGGATTGTATATTCTCAAAGACAAAGACGATAAAATTAAATTTGATATTCCGGTGAAGGGAAATATCAACGACCCTAAATTTTCTTACAAGAAAATCGTTCTGAAAACATTGATGAACCTGATGGTAAAAATTGCGGTTTCACCCATCCGTTTCTTATCCGGGCTGATGGGTCTCGGAGGAAATTCCGAAATGACGTCGCTGCAAGTGGAAGCCTTGCAATCGGAACTCACAGCCGAACAGTTTTCAAAGCTTGAAAATCTGGTGAAAATGTATGAAAAGAAACCCGACTTCAATCTTTCGCTGATTCAATACGCGGACATAGCCGATATCCATGACGACTTTCTGATGTTTTTAGCAAAGAAAGCTTATGCAGAATCAAAATTTCCGGCCAATGACGGAAAGGTGCAACTCCGTTACGAAGATGTAGAAAGCATCAGGAACAACGACGAAGACTTCCGCTCATTTATCGAAAACCATATTGCACGGACAGTAGATTCCCTCAGCCGGAAAAATATGACTTTCCCGGAAAAAGTATCGAAACTTTATGCTACAGATTCTGTTCAACCCATGCTGCTTCGTCAGTTGAATCGCAAAAATATGCTGATAAAAGAGTATCTCGTAAATACCGGACACATTCCGGCTCTCAAACTGAAAGTGCTCACTGCGCCTGCCGACAGTTTGAAAAACTACAAAGGGAAATCACAGTTTAAGATTGACATGGCTCTGCCGGAATAATCAAAACAAATATAGACTTACGCAAAGGGAACATCCAGAACTAGATGTTCCCTTTTTAATTTATTGAATCTTTCCCGACTTCGTCAATAATTCACCCTAAAAAATATCACCAAACAAATTGGCTAATTTCTTCTGTTTTTCGGTAAGTAGCATAAGCTTTTTGATTGTTTCATTTGTGTTTGGTAAATGGATAACAATAGAGCAAATGGTCTTTCCAATATAGATGGCTTTATCCGGAGACAGATCTGAGTTCATTTCCCTTAGTCTTCGCTCTAATTTTTTGTACACTTTGTATGCCACAAAACAAATAGAGATATGTGTTTCAATACGCTTTCGTGTAAAGTGAAACATAGGTTAGGTCGTATTTCTAATTTTGATTTGGCTACACGGAAGGCGCTTTCAATCATCCACAAATGAGCATAATTGGATGATATATCTTTTGCAGATAGTCCGGAATTTGTAATGTATCCTTTTAATCCATCCCATTTTGCATCTTTTTCAAAGAGTTCATAGTCGATTGTTACTTTGACTTCTCCATCCATTTTAAGATACTTGTTACAGCCTCGTTTATTGATGCTTGATTTGGTTAGCTTTCCTGTTTGATATTGCTTTTCCAATCTCCTTATTCCTTTGTCTCTGTTATATTTATCTTTTTCGGCTCTTGATTCAGAGTAACCCACAATAAGTCGTCTTGAAGCGGTTTTCTTGTATTCACTAAACTCTCCATCATTTAAATCTAAGGAGAGAACCCAATCATTTATTTGGTTGGCTTCACTCTTAATTTTCGCTCCGATTATGTATTTGTATTTGCCGACCTCTAACACTTTTATGTTGTCATCATTCATTAAATTGGCATCCGCAACAACTATGGCATCCTTTACAGTGTAACGCTTGGTAAAATCATTCACAACATCAAGCATCGTATGTCCTTCAAACTTATTACCTTTAGATATCTCATACGAGAGAGGATAACCATCCAAACTCACTAATAAGCCCAGTATTATTTGTGGATTTTGAAGTCTTCCTTCTTTCGAAAAGCCCGGCTTACGAAGTTCATCACTTTTGTCCGTTTCGAAGTAAAGGGTGGTTACATCATAGAAGACGATGCCTATAGCACCACCAAGAATGCTCCGAGTATGGCTGATATTTATTTCCTGAACCATATCTTTATGACTGTCATTCAGTTTGTCTAAATATCTGTATATTCGAGATAGATCTACATCTTCATCATAATAATCTTTCAGGTATTCAACCATCGCCCGTTTGCTTGAAGGAAAGCTGAGTCTGAAAAGAACAAGATGTTTGAAAACATTATCGTCTAATTGGTTAAAGTCTATATCATCGAAGATTTTGCTAAGAAGCAGTTCTGTGCCATTGATGAGAATTTGTTGGATATTACTAAGGAATTTCTCTGTCGCTGTTCGTTCTCCAAAAAGATCCAGTTCTGGCAAAGAAGCCTTCTTATTAATCCATTCTTGCATTTGCGATATAACCTATCTATTTTGATAGGATTATCGCTAGTGACAATGGTTGTAAGTTCTTTGAATTTAACCTCATTAAAGCAGCGATTACCCTTAAGCAAATAGAACTACAGTCTATTGATATGTGAATTTTCCCCGTAGCCCTTCCAAAGAATACTTACCTCCATAGATAGCATTGTGTTGGATGAATAGGGGAAAGTTGGTCACAAATTGATGTCGTTTAGTGACTTTTCGACAGGACAAAATCCTTCTTCATCCTCCCATTTTCCAATGTAAGGATTGTACTCGCATTTTTCAGGCTGAGAATAAATATTTTCTTTATCTTTTATAAAAGCACGACAGTCGGTACATATATCCCTGAATTCACAGTCTTTACAAACTTTAATTTTTTCTTTTCTTAGACCGCTAATAGACTGATAGGTATCTTGTGTTATGACTGTTTCAAGATTCGTGTTTCGAATATTTCCATATGAATATTTCATACTTGGACAATTACTGATTTCTCCAAATGTATTGATTGATATCTTTTTGTATAAACAAGAATTGCCTTTACGTGAATTAATGTAAGAGGCTATATTGGGCATAAATAATTTCTTATCTATTATGCCACATTGTAATTCACTATCCAGTTTTTTCTTATTTAAAATGATTCTCGATTCGTTAATAGATAGATTATTGGGACTTCCCATTATAATCAATCTAGAAATAATGAAAGAGTACGAATTGAGAAAATGTTGATATTCTTTTAAAGATGAATATGTCCTATAGTTAAAAATGATTTCTAAATTAGAAATATGGCAATGAGAGAAAAGATATTTTACAGTTTTCTCTAGATAACCAATACTTGGTTGGAAATATAGCCGTAACTGCATATATTTTGAGCTCCTTTTTAACGGAAAATAAGTTAATATAGAATCTAAACATTCTTCATCTTTAGCATCAATAATCAATGATTCATAAGTGAAAGGTGAATTGATATTTTCGAAAGAAGAAATATATGTAAAAGAGAGAGGTTGAAGCGAAATCATTCCTAATTTATTTTTTATCATAAAGTCTATGTATTCTTCAATTATAGACACTTCTTCTAACTGAAACTTTGATAACAAATCTTCAATATTGAATATATAGTTTTCGCGGAAGAAGATCCCCATTGAATATGGGATATGAAAATAAATAGCTTTTTCAACATCGAACAAACATGCTTTTTTTACACCTATAGTTATAAGCGTTGACGGGTATAAATTAAAATAATTCATATATTTTACTTATGATAATATGAGATTTAGCTTCAGGGAGTTGAATGTGTTTATATTTATTTTCTTTTTGACAACCAATTATACCTTTGTTCGATTTAATTAGATTTGGCATATTCTTGGAATTATAAAAGGCTACGGGTAGTAGGCCTTTTAAAACTGATTTATTTATTAAGTCATTTACTCCCATAATACTAAATATTATCAATTGATACTAAATATTCAACAATATCTTTTTCTATATTGTAACCAGTCCTTTCAGAATAACCCGCTATTTGTCCTACTGGATTAACTTCTAAAAAATAGTATTGATGGTTTTTATCTAATAAGAAATCAAGGCTTCCTATATTTAAATTTAGATTATTCATCAATTGTTTAATTTTCTTCTTTAAATCAGAAGATATATCCATAGTTACTAACCTGCATTCAACTTCTTCGGACTTATTCCTAGAATCAAAATGTGTAATTTCATTATCTTGAGATAAAATTCCAATTGTATATATTTTCTCCCGAAAATATACAATTCTCAACTCTAAAATCTTATCTATGTTTTTTTGAAAAAAAGAAGGACAAAACTTGTTAGGTAAAGATTTTATCAACTTAATATCAACAGGTTTTGTGTATATTGGATTGAGTATATTTTCGTCTAAAGTCTTTATTACATTAAAGTTTCCAATAGCTTTGGTTATAATTTTATTATTATCATTATAAAAAGACAATAGTTCTTTCTTATTATTAGTAACAATGTATGCAGGGACATTTAATCCTATCTTTTTAGCATCCTCGAGGATTGATAACTTATTTACTATTATGGATTTCGGATCGGGAAACCACGTTGCATTTGCAAGGTTATAAAAAAGCATTTTTTTTATTTCATGCATTTCCCCCGCAAGGTTATTTGCTAATGTTGAGTTTAATACTCGATCTTCTGATATTTTAACATTAGGAGATATCATCCATCTTCGATAATATACACATGTTACATTTTCTGTTAGATTTATACCATCGCAATAAATACAACCATTCTTTAAAGTAAAACTAACCTCTGCTCTAAGAATACTTTCACCTGAAATGATTTTATAATTGGCATGAAGATTATTCAACCAATCAATTATAGAATAATGCGAATTATCCCCAAGTTCAGAAGTTAAAACTAAAATCATTTATTTTCTATTTTACTTATAAACTCAGACTCTAGTAAAGGTTCTAAACCAATATCTTTTCTTAACCGATCAGACTCTT
Source organism: Dysgonamonadaceae bacterium (assembly GCA_047605645.1). Classification (GTDB taxonomy): domain Bacteria; phylum Bacteroidota; class Bacteroidia; order Bacteroidales; family Dysgonomonadaceae; genus UBA1309. The sequence continues at coordinate 8,784 of JASGFJ010000082.1, forward strand.
GTTTGTCTTC
>JASGFJ010000083.1:0-7638 GCA_047605645.1 Dysgonamonadaceae bacterium
GGTTTAGGCTCTGAGTGAATTTGTCTGACATAATAATAAACAATCCTGTAAAATCTTCACTCGTATATTTATGCTGCAGAATCTGATCAGGCAATATAATGGCCATAGAAGACGCCTTAGTCTCAAATGGCTGCAAATTAATCTCGCCCTCTGATCTTCCACTCAGACAGATGATAGCAGTAGTGACTTTTACCTTAAACGGATAATCAAATGTCGATTTGATGATGGGTTTATCCATGAGAACAATGTCGTTATCAATCTTGTCAATTATCGAATTTTGAAGGTCAATTTGCCAGTTGAAAAGAGGAATATTTTTTTCCACGATCTGATTTTTTTCTTACAAAAATAGGTTGATTAATGATTATTTCAAAACAAATTCGACCAATCGTCCATTTTACTCGAACTATCGACCTTCCACACATAGATCATCTCCCATACATTTGTCCGAGATTTAATATAGTTCAAAAAGATCATCACTTAACAATTTTAAAATTAAATAAAATGAAAAAGATCGTAATGTTAATCACAGGTTTACTGGTTGTTGGACTTACTCACGTAAATGCACAATCCTCAATTTTTGATAAATTATCTTTTGGGGTCAAGGCCGAAGGAAATGCATCTAATTTCATTCTTTCGGATCTGGATAATCTAAAAACAAATATAGGTGCAGGTGGAAGTGCAGGTGGGTTTATAAAATTTGATATTTCAAAAAACTTCGCAATTCAGGAAGATATTCTGTTTTCATATTTAACTTCGGAATGGGAGCAAGATGGGGTTAAAGATACCTATCAATCATTGGCTATTGAGGTTCCCATCTATGCTATGGGACAATGGTCTTTGCCTTCCGGTGGACGAATCTATGCCGGAATAGGTCCATACTTCGCAATGGGTGTAAAAGCCAAACTAAAAGACAGTGATCTTGACCTATATAAGAAAGTAAATGGAGAAACTCCATTTACCCGTATGACTGCGGGAGGAGCAGCCCTGATTGGTTATGAATTCAACTTTGGATTGCAGGTAAACGCCAGCTATAGGATAGGTTTGATTAATTCATTAGACAGCCAGAAAGATGTAGCCAAGATGAATAGTCAAGCCGTAAGTTTAGGCATAGGATACCGATTCTGAAGGTTGAACAAACATTTCCTATTCCTATCAGATGCATTTTTATATGAATAATTAATTCGGTTTATTACTAATTTAAATTCTTACAAAATGAAATTTCTTAACATTATTCTGATTATACTGTTTGCCTCGCTTTTATCTTCATGCAGTGATGATGAAGGAAAGTATATACAGGCAGATCCCGGAGCAAAATTTTATGTGGAGAAAAAAGAGCAAGAGGTTGATCTAATCAACTCATTTATAAGTATAGATAATGATATTTATATGGAAATTCATTTATCTTCGGGAGCTGTGTACACCTTTTCCTTTACAGGGAATGCACAAGGAAATGTGACAGATAAGTTCGTTAATGCAGAACTATCAAGCTTCAGTGAAGCCGGGGATATGATTGAAATAAAAAGTGGAAAAATTTCTTTTGATAAAGAATTTGGTTTGGGAGGCCTCAAGTTTGAGGATGTAATATTCCGAATTGTTAATTCTTCAAATGAATCTCAGGAAATAAGGATAAGCGGATATGCTTATTTAAACAAAAAATAGAGATTGGTAATAAAATCTCTTAACCCGTAATGTATTTGATTCTAAGATTTATAAAGCTCTTCCTTATAAAATAGTCCTATAGTAGATGAAATAAAATTTCATTTGGGACTATTTTCTTTGAGATGGTATATTGCTTTATGGAATAGTGTGATTGCTTACAAGATATAACGGATTTTCGATTCCAAATTAAGAATAAATTTTCATCATGAATAGGCATTCTACATCTTTTGAATCAAATAGACTAAGGGTTAAATCATTTAAATGCGATTGACTATGATCATTAGTAATAAAAATATTTATATACCATTGCTGGTTCTTATTGTATGCTGTAGTTTTTTTTCATGTAAAAAAGATCCTCCGGCATCACAGGTAGCCACATATAAGACTATGCTGGTCTCATTGTCAAATACAATTGTGTCATCCAGTTATTCCGCATCGGTACAAGGTAAACAGAATGTGGAGATCCGCCCACAGGTAAGTGGTCTCATTACCAAAATCCATATAAATGAAGGTGCTGTGGTCAAAAAAGGACAATCACTATTCGTTATCGATCAAGTTCCCTACCAGGCTGCTCTTGAAACAGCCGTTGCAAATGTAATGAGTGCACAGGCCAAGGTTGCAACAGCACAACTGGTAGCAGACAGTAAACGTGAACTCTTTGGCGAAAATGTAATTTCAGAATTTGAACTTAAGACAGCACAAAATAGTCTGCTAGAAGCAAAAGCCGCTTTGGCACAAGCAAGAGCTGCGGAAGTAAATGCCCGTAACAGTCTTTCATACACTATAATCAAAAGCCCTGTTGATGGTGTTGCAAGCATGATTCCCTACAAGGTTGGTGCTCTCGTAAGTTCTTCAATTACCGAGCCATTGGTTACCGTCACAAGTGAGACCGAAATGTATGTTTATTTTTCTATGACTGAAAGCCAACTTTTGGAATTAGGTAAGGATAAGGATCGTTTGACTGACATTATTCCAAATATGCCTGCTGTCAAATTAGTACTAAGCAATGGGACGACATATGATGTAGATGGGAAAATAGATGCCATTAGCGGAACAATCGATCCGCAAACCGGGGCTATCAGTGTTCGCGCTATATTCGCAAACCCAAATCATCTTTTGCGAAACGGAGGCACAGCTTCCGTAATAATACCTTTTGACAAAACGGATTGTATCATTATCCCAAAAACTGCAACATTTGAAATTCAGGATAAGGTCTATGTCTATAAAGTGATTGAAGGGAAAGCTACTTCTACAGAGATCGTACCATTCCAAATTAATAATGGCACAGAGTATGTTGTCGAATCCGGATTAAAGACCGGGGATCTTATTGTTGCAGAAGGAGCCGGATTATTACGCGAGGGTACTCCGATTCAAACAACAGAAAAATAATAATCTGACAAGATGAAAATAAAAACTTTCATAGACAGGCCGATCTTGTCTTGTATTATCTCAGCATTTATACTGATGGTCGGTATTATCGGGTTGACTCAGTTGCCGATAGAACAATTTCCCAGTATTGCTCCGCCAACAGTCAATGTAACTGCAACTTATACAGGAGCTAATGCTGAGACAATACTCAAGAGTGTGATTACACCCTTAGAGGAGTCAATTAACGGAGTCGAGAATATGACTTATATGACTTCCTCCGCTACCAATACCGGAACAGGAACTATTACCATCTATTTTAAACAGGGAAGCGATGCTAATACGGCACAAGTGAATGTCCAAAATCGTGTGGCCGCAGCGCAAGGCTTGCTTCCTGCTGAAGTCACAAAAGTAGGTGTCACTACCACAAAACGGCTTAATAGCACATTGAAAGTTATAACCCTGTATAGTGAAGATGGGAAATATGATGATAATTTCCTGAACAATTACATGAAAATAAATGTCCTACCGAAAATATCCCGTATTTCAGGCGTAGGAGATGTATTTATGATGGGATCCGAATATTCCATGCGTATCTGGCTTAAACCGGAAGCTATGGCACAATACGGATTAGTCCCTTCCGATATTACATCTGTACTAGGTGAACAGAATATAGAATCCCCTACCGGAACATTAGGCGAAAATTCGGAAAATACATTCCAGTACACTTTAAAATACAGAGGACGCTACGAAACGACCGAATAATTCGGTAATATGGTTATTCTCTCGCTGTCTAACGGACAAATACTTCATCTGAAAGATGTCGCGACCATTCAGTTGGGATCTCTATCTTATGGATTTAAAGGAGAGGTAGCCGGAAAGCCCGGAACTACAGCTGTCATATATCAACAAGCCGGATCTAATGCCAACGAAATAATAAAAAATATCGATGCGTCTTTAACGGAAATATCTGAGCAACTTCCGCATGGGGTTAAGGTCGTAGATTTAATCAGTACAAAGGATTTTCTGGATGCTTCCATCGATAATGTAATTCATACTTTATTGGAAGCAATTATACTTGTTATAATTGTAGTATATGTTTTTTTGCAAAGCCTGCGATCTACATTTATTCCTACCGTATCCATCATTGTGTCATTGGTTGGAACATTTGCTTTTATGTATATTGCCGGATTCAGTCTAAACCTACTTACCCTTTTTGCTCTGGTATTAGTCATCGGGACGGTAGTAGATGATGCCATCATTGTTGTTGAAGCAGTACAGGCCAAATTTGATGAAGGATATAAATCCTCGTATGAAGCAACGGTGAAGGCAATGGATACAATCTCCTCTGCCTTGATCACAACATCCCTTGTATTTATGTCAGTTTTTATTCCCGTTTGTTTTATGGGAGGGACAACAGGAACCTTTTATACACAGTTCGGCCTTACGATGGCTGTAGCTGTCGGTATTTCCCTTGTAAATGCTTTGACCTTGAGTCCTGCGCTTTGCGCCTTGTTTATGACTCCTCATTTGAACGAAGAAAAGGGCAAGCAAAGCCTTTCTACTCGTTTTCATAATGCATTTGAAGCATCTTACAATGGATTGATATTAAAATATAAAAATGCGGTCGGGAAATTTATTAAGAAAAGATGGCTGGCTTTTGGATTGATCATCCTTGCTGTTGCAGGCTTATTTGTCCTACTCAATACAACAAAGACAAGTCTTGTTCCGGAAGAGGACACAGGTGCAATCTATGTCAATGTTGCAACCTCACCGGGTAGTACCTTGGCTGAGACAGATCGTGTTATGACCGAAATAGACAACCGTATCAAAACGTTGCCACAAATAGAAAATTACGCGAAAATTACCGGATATGGAATGTTAAGTGGGCAGGGAGCAACCAGTGGTATTTTCTTTATCCGCATGAAGCCTTGGGATGATAGGACGAAAAAAGAAGACCATATAAAATCTGTTATTAACCGGATTTATGCACAAACAGCAGATATTAAAGCTGCAAAAATTATGGTTTTTGCACAACCGCTAATTTCCGGATATGGAACAAGTAATGGAGTTGAAATGAGTATACAAGACCGAAAAGGAAGTACCGTGGAAGAACTCCAACAGCATACACAAGCCTTTATAAAGGCTTTGTCGGAATGTCCCGAAATATCTATGGCATATACTTCGTTTGAAACAAAATATCCGCAATACAATGTAGAAGTTGACGCTGCCTTGTGTAAAAAGCACAATATTTCCCCGTCTGAAGTATTGAGCACATTATCCGGATATGTCGGAGGAAGCTACTCATCCAATCTGAACCTATTTTCAAAGCTGTATCGGGTAATGGTACAAGCTGCCCCCGAATACAGGTTGGACAAAGAGGCCTTGAATAATATTTTTGTCCGTACATCTAACGGAGAAATGTCCCCGATCGGACAATATCTGAAACTAACAAAGGTCTATGGTCCTGAGTCTTTGTCTCGATTTAATATGTTTTCGTCTATTTCGCTGACCATTATGCAGGCTGACGGTTATAGTTCGGGACAAGCCATTGAAGCAATTGACCGGGTTGCTGCCGAAAGCTTACCCAATGGATATGGCTTTGAATTTAGCGGAATGAGCCGGGAGCAAGCAAACTCCGGATCTTCTACTATTATTATTTTCATTATCTGTATTTTGCTTGTCTATATGATTATGTGCGCTTTGTTTGAAAGCCTGTTTATTCCGTTAGCTGTTATGCTTTCCGTTCCCTTCGGATTAATGGGCAGCTTTCTTTTTGCCAACTTTTTCGGAATAGAAAACAATATATATATGCAAACAGGATTGATAATGCTGATCGGATTGCTATCGAAAACAGCCATTCTGCTTACGGAATATGCATCACAAAGACGACGGGAAGGAGCCACGATCGTTCAGGCTGCTCTTGATTCTGCTGCTGTTCGCCTACGTCCGATTATGATGACGGCACTGGCTATGATATTCGGGATGTTGCCGATGGCCTTTACTTCAGGAGCAGGAGCTAACGGCAGTCGTTCATTGGCTATCGGGACAATAGGAGGAATATTAATCGGTACTATAGCATTGCTTTTTATCGTTCCGTTCCTCTTTGTCATATTCCAGCATATCCAGGAAAAGATAATGCCTGCCCGTTACAGTTCTGATAACAACCAATAATAACTGACATGAAGAAAATTATATTTATAATTACAATTGTTGCTACAGTTAGTAGTTGTAAGGTATATACCAAATATGAACGTCCGGATGACCTATCTGTCAGTTCATCTTATAGAGGTGTTAATGAAGATTCAGATACAACTACTTTAGCCAGCCTTTCGTGGAAAGATATGTTTACCGATTCTTACCTGCAAACTTTAATCAAAATAGGTTTGGAAAAGAATACCGATTTACGAATTGCACGATTGAGTATTGAGCAGGCCGAAGCATCATTAAAGGCAGCAAAACTGGCATACCTTCCGTCAGCAAACCTTTCACCTGAAGGGACAATCAGTAGTTTCGACGGCTCAAAACCGACCAAAACATATTCACTGGGAGTTTCAGCAAGTTGGGAGATTGAAGTTTTCGGTAAATTAACCAACCAAAAGAGAGAGGCCATTGCAGGTGTGGAGAGTAGCCGGGCGTATAAGCAAGCTGTAGAAACAAAACTGATTGCATCCATCGCCAATAGTTACTATAATCTATTGATGCTTGATAGGCAACTATCTATCAGTCTATCTACTTTAGATAACTGGGATAATAGTATAAAAACAATGGAACTCCTTAAACGTGCCGGACAATCTAACGATGTCTCTATATTACAGGCAAAAGCCAACCGTTTATCCCTTGAATCCACCGTATTGCAAACACGAAGGAGCATAAATGAAATGGAAAACAGTTTATCCGTTCTATTAGGACTTGATGCGCAGCATATCGAAAGAGGAGCTCTTGATAAGCAAAACTTTCCTGATAGGCTAGCCATCGGAGTTCCTTTGCAACTACTTCGTCATCGGCCGGATATACGGCAGGCAGAATATGATCTGGCTAAGTCCTTTTATGCGACCAATGTCGCACGCACCGCTTTTTATCCGAGTATAACATTAAGTGGTTCTGCCGGATGGACAAATAGCCTGGGTAGTACAATTGTGAATCCCGGTAATCTATTATTGTCGGCAATGGGATCTTTGGTACAGCCGATCTTTAATAAAGGGACAAATACTGCAAATCTGAAAATTGCAAAAGCGCAACAGGAAAAGGCGAAGTTATTATTTCAACAATCGATACTTAATGCAGGGCAGGAAGTAAATGATGCCCTTATGCAATATCAAACGGCACAAAATAGGATTAGTATCGGTGAGCAGCAGATAGAAGCTTTACAAAAAACTGTAGATAAAACGGAATTGTTAATGAAACATTCCTCCACGAATTATCTTGAAGTATTGACTGCCCAGCAATCATTATTACAGGCAAAACAAACCCAGGTACAAAATTACTTCGATAAGATACAGGGGTTGAGTAACCTATATCATGCATTAGGTGGTGGAATATCAGAATGAACAATATTCTTAAATAACAGAGAAAAAACGATTACTAATTAGAATTTAGGTTTATAACTTATTT
>JASGFJ010000084.1:0-7553 GCA_047605645.1 Dysgonamonadaceae bacterium
TTAATTGTTTTACCTTACGGCCCATATGAATATCTGTTTATGGGATAAAGATAATAAAATATGTGTAAATATTTATCGTAAATTATATAATAAATCGAATCCTTTATGCCCGCGTGTAACGGGTTTCCTCTTACTAATTCATAATTTTTTAATCCTTGCTTTCGGCTATAACCAGTAACCAATAAAATAGTCGTCTGCTCCGGGTTTAATAATATCCATTTTCAGACGTACTAAATGCACAGAGTCCCTCCCTCCTGAAACATCATTCACCTTACCTGTACTCGTGTTTTATCAAAGTTGTTTTAATTTCTTCATTTCCATAAAAAGAAGGAAAATACATTAGCTCTGCTTTTGCAGGGTTGAGGGTATATCGACCGGTATATCTTGGCAACAATTCAACGTTGAAAACATGTTGTCCTTTCGAAAGTTTGTTACAGAAGATTACTACTTTTTCTTTGTAGTGTTCCCGATGCGCCTCTTTCCAATAATTGCCCATCGATTTTGACTCGTAAGAGCAGCCTGCCGGAATAGGAATTTCTATCTGTACATATTCTGCATCCCCTGCAAGGTTAAGCGTTGCCTGTAATATGGTAGTTTTCCCCTCTTTCAAAGAAGCTACGCTATCATTATTTATCTTGAACATTGTCGATATTTCAAACCCTTTCGATTTCTCCTTTACAGGATTTTTATTCCATTCTCTTTGATAAGCAGTAATAAACAGCGGCATAGTACCGGTTTTACGAACTTGAATCTTTTGTTTTGAATCCAGTTGAGCTGTATACGGAAATTCTGAAATTTGGGTTCCATTCATATTCATCACGACATTGTTATATCTACCTGCTTTTTTCAACATATCCGGCATTATTGTTTGTATAATACGCGACGATTCATAAATATTACTCCATGTATTATTTTGTCTTTGTTCAAAGAAGTAGGTTCGAATACTTTCCAATTCTTTTTCGTGTCCTCCTATATTTTTCAATATTTGATAGGCTACCAATGTATTTTCTATATTTGTTTCATTCGGGCGATAAAAATACCGTGGTTGAAGTCTACTGTTTCTCTTTTCACCCCAATAGAGAGATCCCAAAATCGTCTTATCGGAATAATGCATCAACGAGTCCATTCTTATCGAATCCTGAAGTCCGGTTGAAGACATAACCAGCATTGTTTTTAAGTTATCTCCAACGGTTGAATTCTCCAACTGAGCATCCAACTGATATAGATATGCCTTATAATCAACAGCAGCATTCAACCTTTTTAAGAAAATAAGCCTGTCAAGCAATTCTCCCTTAGCATATAAAGAGCTTTTCCCTTTATTCACGACTAAAGACAATTTTGACAAACTATTTTTTAGTTCCTGTTCGAAGGCTAATGCCAACCTATGTTTATCTAGTCCTGTTTGATATCCCGCTCCATCTGCATCAAGTAGTGCATGGATGACGTGTTTCGATATCCACATCACAGATTCACTTTTATTCCACCAACCCCAGAGCCCTTCGTTGTTTTTATTTTTGTTTAGGTCCCTGATAAGACCATTAATTTTCTTGTCTTCTTTAAATTCTTTTCCCTGTATTTTACAGATATACTTTTTTGCCAATAGTGCTTTAATTTTGGATGCCATCTGTTCATTACACATGTATGGATATTGGTTAATATTATCTATTTCACGCAAGAAAAGATTTAAACTTGAGGCTTCAGCATAAAGGGTTACTTCTCCAAGTTCAGGATCCGTCTTTAATGTATAAGTTGACGAATCATTGATTACTTTAAAATCTCCATAGGTTTGCAGCAAACCTTGCTCAAAAATAGGGAATGAACGCTCTTCTCCATCAAAATAACCATTCTCCATTTGTAAAGAATAAGTCAGAGTGAGGCTATCCCCTTTAATTGCACTCACGGGTATATAGTCTACGTGCGAATTACCTATTTTTATTTTTTCAACTTGCTTGTTATTATCTATATCAATAGTTCGAGTTAATGCTAAACTGTCTCCAAAATGATTAGCTACTTTGCCTACGGCATTCAGGCTATCTCCTCTGATAGCAAATCGAGGAGTCGATAGACGTGTAGATAAAGCCTTGAACGATTTGACACTCACTTGTTTCGTATCCGACTGTTTCTTTCCACCCAAAGCAATGAAATAAGCGTTCCAGTTGGTTATATCATCGGGATAAGTTACTTCGAAATTTACTTCTCCTTTTTCATCGGTTTTAAGTTTTGGTTGCCAGAATGCATCGTCATGGAAATTCCGTCTAATAGTATTACCCGGCTCTTCATTAGGGATATTCTCAGATTCTGCAATTTTAGAAGAAGATAATGCACTGGTCTCAATCATAATTACGCCATTAGCACCACGTGCACCATAAATAGAAGTTGCTGCAGCGTCTTTCAAAACATTTAGCGATAAGATTGATGATGCATCAATATCTTCGAGAGTACCATCAAAAGGAAGTCCATTTATAATTATTAAAGGGTTTGCTTTAGCATCCGTACTAGATGCTCCTCTAATCATTAAACCTGCTACTCTGCCTTGTAAAACTTGATTGTCAAAATAGCCATCTAAAGGATTGATCGTAACAACAGTTCCTGTAAGATCTACCTTTTTCTGTACACCGTAACCAATAACGACCACTTCTTCCAATCGCTGTTCATCTTCTTGTAGGGTAATAGTATAATCATGACCTGTCGATACTTTAACTTCTTTGGTTTTATATCCGATATACATCACCTCTAAAGTAGCATTTCCATCTACCTCTATTTCAAACCGTCCGTCAAAACCGGTAAAAGCTCCTTTATTGGAACCTTTTATCCTTACCGTAGCCCCAATAACAACATCTTCATTATCCCTCACAATGCCGCTCACAACTCGTTTATTTTTATTTTCTTTGCTGAATGTTTCATTATCAAATAGAGGAGACAAAGAAAGAGTATCTCTGATTGGCTTTGAAATATATGGATTTTCTACAGAGCGAGTCTTAATGCCTTTATTGAATAGGTTATATGCAACTCTCGATATTTCAGAATCTTTCTTATAACCGGCAATAGAATCCAACTTCAGGTAGTTCTTTCCTCCTTTGTGCAACTGTATAGGATAGCTGTATAATGTCGAATCTTTAAAAATAAGATGAAGTGTTAGTTCCTCTGTCAGCAGATTATTAAAGTTCCGGGTTCCTCCATAATAAAGTTGGAAATCCTTTCTCTCCTCTTCTCTTTTGGGTTCAATAAAAATAAATGTAGGTTTAATCGGGACTCCGGATGTGTCTTTTCCCAGAACCAGTTCCAAGTTGTAATTCGTGTCCCTAAAACTTCTATTGTATTGCCTGATATTGACAAAACCTCTAGCAGAACGCATCGCATCTACAATCCTGGCCTCTATTCGATTTTCGATATCCACCTTTGTCAGTGGCTGTTGTTTAAAGTTCAATAGCGGTTTAAATGCAGATATATTCCTGTTTATCGGAGATTTATCCCATTGTTTTATTTTCTGATAATTCGGGAATAAGGTATACTGATTTCCACCATCGATCTCCACATTTGCCAAAAGCCTGTTTCCTGCATAAACCGAGGCTATATTTGAGAGGCCTCCGGACATATTCCTTTTCGGAAAAGGGCCTGCCAGAATAGGTGTTTTAACTTGTGTCATTAAGGTACGATCATAGGTTGTCCTGGTTGTGTCATTTAAATAATAAAGCGTATTCCCTGCATCAATATAACCCGGAATCTCAATTTTCTGGTGAACATTGGGCAATTCTGTTTCTCCGAAGTTATTATCTACGATTATTAATTGAGAGCTAAGCTCTGAAACCTCTTTATCCGATAAATATCCTTGCTCTTCCTTATCCAATAATCTGGAAGTTAAAACAAAAGGTACCCACTCAGGATTCTCATACGGGATTTTTATATATGGTTTCCCTGCATTGAAGGACAGAATGTATTTCTTACCTTCTTCGAGATAAAAATTCATAGCCAATATCTCTCTATTATAAGTTCGAAAACGTAAGCTGTGCTTTCCCGGATCAATTTCAAAAGTATAAATATCCTGATGTTGGGACTGATTGGTATAATAAAGCCTTTCGTCTATCCATAACAGATGTACACCTTGCAGTTCTCCGTCAATAACAACAAAAGGGGATAGCTGTGTCTTCCCGTTGGAAGACGGTTCTTGATGTACATAATAAGTTTCAGGATATAAAAATTTATAGTATTCAACCGTATCCAAAGCGATGGCGCTTGCCCACCTTTTCCATGTCAGGCTTGATTTACTATTATAATAAGAGTCATCATCCATTTCATAACGGGTATTATAAAACTGCTTGGCATAACGGGCTTTACCTCCAATAGGAAGATTAGGCATCGAATAGTTCTTAAACTTGGATGTAAAAGACCAGGCTGTAATATCAGCATCTTTTACAGGTTTTCCCTTTTTGTCTGTTACCGAAATTTGAACATTCGCTTTTTGTCCCGGATATACAGTTGTAGGAGTCGTTACATCCAAAGTCATATTTTTCCGGGCAAAAGGCAATAGACCTTCTATCGACTTTCCTTTTCCTCCAAACAAATAAGAAAGTTGCATACTATAACCATCCTCTCCCGTATCTTTGATCACGTAGTTTAATTGTGTTCTATAGCCCCGGGCAATTTCTTTCTTCATTTTACGGATAGTATACCAAAAAGGGATGTTTGCAGGATTATCAACTTTCAAGTAAATAGAATCGTTATTTCTATAAAATTTATAACCAAGCTGTTGTTGTTTTGCCGTAGCATCAGAGAAATAAAAATCTTTTGTATTTCGGGTCACAGCTGTCACATCACCTGCATTCCAGGGAATCGCGAATGTATGTGGCAACATAACAGAATCCTGATACAGGTATTCATCATTCTCACCACTGACGGTAATTTTAGCTAATGTTCGTTGCGATTTTCCCTGATAAAGTTCTTTAATGGTGAGCATACCTTTATCTAATGAAAAATCCAATGTATACTTTTTATTTAACTTCTCCAGGGATAATGTTTCCACATGTTTCTCATTATCCGCACTTAAATAAGTACATCTTACTTTGAATTTTAAATCAATATTCGGAGGGAAAATAGAATCCGGAATAATCAAATCCTTTTCGGATGCTCCCAATAAGTCAACGGTGTGGCTCCATAGTGTGTCCGGAATAAATACAGGCTCCATTATTTTCATTTTGTTCCGGTCGAAATGTTCCGGAGTTACCAAAACTTCCACTTTACCTCCGTAAACAGCCATATCGCTTTCATCTGTCACCTTCATATCCAACTTGATAGAATCCCCTGAATCGTATTTTTTTTTATTCGATTTTAACGAAAAGGTTATGCCCTTAAGTTCATAATCTTCATACCTGAAATATTCTCTCACGGCATTCGTCTTTTTGTCATCAGTAATCAGTGAGATGGAGTATCTCTTGTCTAACATCAAATCCAAATCATCGGTCAGCTTAAATTCATAGCTGTACATACCGGGTCTATAAGGCTCTAATTTAGTTAAAATTGTATCAACATTAGACATGTAATGATTTTCAAACAATCGGATCCCGACAGGCTTATTATATCTTTTTCCGTTATATTCAGATAAGTATCCCTTTAACTTTACTGTTTCGCCCGGTTTGTACTTGGGTTTATTAAATACAATAAAACCGGTATATTTCTGTTTTGCAGGTCGCTTAGATGGATTAAAGATGTATTTTATCCCACGTTTTAGTTTTACCCATCTCGATTTTGCTTTCGACCAGGTTGATTTAAAAAAGTGATAATTATTACTGTATCGGCCATCCTCTATTTCCAAATAATGGAAAACTCCATTATGAACTATTTCGATTATATCTTCATCTTTTGCTTTATTGGTGCTATATGTTTGTGTGTTTCTATCATACTTCAATTTTGAAGAACCTTTTCTCACCTCAGCATCATTTATGATGTTACCCAAAGAGTCGTATAAACACACGACAAATTTTTCTGAAGGCACTATTTTAGCATAAAGGTTATCTACCGTATGTTCTGTATAATTTAGCTGATTATCTATTACTTTTACAAATACATAATTTCCTTTCGGTAAAGAGGGAATCCCTTCATCTGCATTATATTTCAACACAAGAGTCTTTAGCATGTCTTCATGAAAATCACCCCCTTTGAGATGTATTTTTCGTAAATCATCTTGACTTATTTTATAAATATGCACTTCAGATGAAGAACGTGGACTATCTGACAAGTTAGATTGTGCAAAAGAAAAAAGATATTGCAGCAAAAAGATACAAAATGTAATAAAACGTGTTTTTTTCATATAAGTGTAAAGAGATAAGGTTGTTCTATTGCAAATCTACATATTAATAATGAAATTCCGATTCCCATTCTGATTTTTATGATATTGCCGGTTTCTGAGAATGAGGTTAAGGATTAAGAAATAAAGTTGAGATTGCAATGCCAATGAGAAATGTAGAGACGTACGGTCGTACGTCTGTGTTGAGGGTTGATGAGTTTAAATTATAAAATATGATTGTAGATACGTACAGCGGTGATATGTAGGGGCGAATTGAATTCGCCCGCAATATAAAGGATTAAGGAATGAGGTTAAGTGAGCAATGATAATTGTAGAGATGTACGAGAGTGATAATAATGGGCAGGCGATATATTTTTATTTTATATACAAATAGATAGCAATAAAAATACAAGATCCGTATATATAATAATATTGTATATATGCTATATATTTGCAATTATATTAAACCGAATTACAATGAGCACTACAGTTTCTAAAAAAAGAAAAGTAATAGATTTGGATGAGCAGACATTTAAAATATTATCTATCAAAGCAGCATCCACCGGGACGAATTTAAAGACCCTGATTGAAACAGTACTTTCCAATATGGCAGAAAACATTGAAGATGCGGACATGTACAAGATCTTAATCCAGACAGACCCGGACGGAAAGAAGATCCTGAATAAAGAAGAACAGAATGCATTTGAAAACTGGCTAGATATATGATTGTAAGGTATTCGAAGAGTTTTGAGAAATCAGTTCGCAAACTCTCCGGCAAAATGTTGGAATCCGTTACAAACATGATTACTGAAGTCATTTCGGCAGAAAGCCTGAATGATATTACTAATTGCAAAAGGCTGTCAGGATTTGATAATGTTTACAGAATCCGTGTAGGAGACTTACGTGCCTTACTTTTATTCACGATTATTCAAGATGTGGATAGCGATACTCCTGAAGAAATCATTGTGTTTGAGTATTTAGTCTCAAGAGGACAAGTATATTCGAAAAAATAAATGATCAACTTCGACAGTTGGATAAATAAAAAGAGAAGATTCTAAATGTTCCAAAATATATGAAGATTGTAGTAATAAGTAAATTTTAAATCATCATTTTTCGGTAAAGTTAAATCGTCATATTATCCTCGATACTATTGGTTTATATTATTGATTATTTAGTCGTGGTGGTCACCCTTGGTTGCAAATATGCACTGCGGTAATCGGTAGGGGCGATCGAATTCGCCCGCAATATAATATCCGCAAAACGGAACCCGAAA
>JASGFJ010000085.1:0-6413 GCA_047605645.1 Dysgonamonadaceae bacterium
TGAAACAAACCAGGCATCGGATGTAGGAATGTACTTTTTTGATTAATTCTGACTTCTATCGGTTCATAACAATTAACAAGAAAACCTTTGAAGCTTCTACTTTTTGTCAGTTTTGAGTTGGTTGAAATTCCTATTAAGTCTGCACGTGAAATACTCTCCTGTTTTAATACCGAAATATATTCATCCAAATTTATGATAGAATAGTGATTTTGTAAATATAAATCAAACTGCTCTATGTTTAATAGTAGGATATGTCCCCGGCTTTTGCCTGTTTTATGAAGTATTTTCTCTATGATTAGTTCCCGGAAAATGGCTTGTTGAAGGCGACTTGCCTGAATTTTTTCCCCATTTCTGAGTCGCAGCAATTTTTCGGCAATAGGCAAAGATAGCTTTTCCATAGTTAGACACGATTGTTCGTTACGATACGATTGATAATAGTAATATCCTTTTCTACCTGTACATCTCTTTGCTTGCTCAGCTTGTATGTGTACTTGTATGCCAATGCATCGAATGATTGTGGCGAACCGTTTACGAGAAAGATATTACGGTCATTGGCAAATTTCAGAATACCACGAACATTATTGGGGTGAAGTTTCCCTATCTCATCCATCATGCAATGCAGACGAAAATCTTTGAACTGATTCTTTGTAGCTCCCTCTTTGAACACATTAAGCAACATTATGTTAATCATCGCTTTTACCAATACATCCGTACCATCCGAACCTACATTCGCCAGTTTGTCCACCCAACCTGTGTCGTTGTCATTTTCAATTACTTTAAATTCAAGTTCAAATGAATCGCTCAATGAAATTGAACCGGATTTATATTCTAATATGGATTTGCTTAAAACAGAGAGGTATTGAATCGCCTTTTTATTATTCTCTTCGCGATTTTGCTCATTGGCAGTAAACAGATTTATCTCTCCAAAATTGAAAACATTTTCGTCATTAAATGTTTTTATTTCGCCCAATAACTGTACAATCTTATTACTGCTTGGTATCATCCGCAGTTCGATACTTTTAATGACACCGGCAAAATTATTCCGCTTTACAAAATCACTATTTACTTCATTTATGACTTTGCGGATAGCATTTTCTTTCGATAGCAATTGTTCGGTTTCACTACCCACCTGCTTTATAATATTGGCAAAGAGTTCGTTTACCCGCCTTTCATATTCGCTTATCTTGTCTTCATCAATAAATTCCCGGAGATCTTCTGCAAATTGGAGGTATTCAGCTTCTTCAATCAGTTTTACTCTAAATTTGAAGATATTGTTTTCACTGAAATTACCATTGAATTTATTAATACACTCACGCAAGGTGTTGAACTCGCTGATACGTTCATAATACTTCGCGATGAACTCATCAATGATTTGAATACCGTTCTTATCTGTTTCAGGCTTCTCATTCCTCTCGTAGAACAATTCGGAATGATCTGTATAAACTTTTGTTGTTTGAAATTCCTCAAACTTATTATTATCAGATTCAATGTCACTCAAACTCTTTTTCCTCTGCTCTATCCTGAACATGATTTCCGTCCGTTCTTCTACCAGTTTCTTTTGTAGAGTTTCATTCTTGACATCCACGTCTTTGAGTCTCTCTTCTAGCGAATCTCGTTGTGTTTTGAAAAAATCAATTTTACTAAAGAGTTCTTTCTCATCTCTCTTGTAGTTAAAAGCCAGCTCTGTATTTTCATCAATAAATTTTAATTCCGTCTCTATGGTAGACAACTGCTCTTCCAAGAATGTTATTTTTTTCGTATCAGCTCCCTTAGCTTCCAATTCTTGGATTTGCAAAGCTTTTATGGAGTTAATTTCATCCTCCACCTTCTGCTTTCGCTCGCTAATAGACTTCCTAATCTCCTCTTTATCCGTTTCGATTAATTGGTATTTCTGCTCTATTTTGGTTTCTTTCTCTTTTTGCTTCCCTTTGACTTTCTTCTCAATCTGATTTTTTATTGATACAAGTCCATTCTCGATCACAATTTTATCGGCCGTTACCTTGTCAATTAAATGATTAACATCTTCTATCCGGGCTTTTTTGTCTGCCTCAGCTTGTCGTTGCCAATTGCCCAGATCAACTTGTTCCTTTTCTGTAACTCTTTTCAGTTGCTCTATATTGTATTTGTGTTTATCTATCTCGTCTTTATTCTTCTTAATACGAGGAAGATATTTTCTCTTCAATACTTCCATCTGTTCGGCTAAATTCTTATCCTCTTCATGATTTTGAACTTTTATAGCTTCTATCTTTTCTTCGATAGAGGCAATTTCATTTTCATAATCAGCTACAGTTTTCACCTCTTTCTTTATTTCATTGAGGTTGATTTGGATACCATAAAAACTATCAGGAGCAAAATCTGTTTTCCGAGGCGATAGCGCAGTGTTAAACAGCACATTATCCTCATCGATTACTTTGCCGATAGAGTTTTCCCAGTCAGGACATTCCCTATTCAGCCAACCGTATAGCGAATCCTTGTTGTTTTCTATTCGGGAACGAACAAGTAATATTTTCTCAGACAATTGCTGGATACGTCTTTGATTATCCTCTTTTTGTCTGGCGACTTCTGTCTGCACGCTTTGCTCTTTCAGTTCCCACTGGGTTTTCAGAGTGGAATTTTCGTTTTCAATTCGTACTATATCATTCGTGAATTGTTGTATCTGCTTGTTGGCAATGTCTATTTTTTCCTTACAGCTATTTATCTCATATTCATTATAAATCAAATGCTTGGCTTCGAAAAGTATGTTCTTGAGTTTGGACAGTTCATCTTTCTTGCTTTCGATCTGTTGATTGGTTTGTTGTATTTTTTCTTCAAACTGTTTCCGTATAGTCGAAAATATCTCCTCATACTCAATAGATAGCATCTCTTTATATTCCCAATGATTCTTATCCAATTGCTGGGACTTTTCCTGTTGCGCGTTTTTGTAAGCTTCTAAGAGGTTTTTTTGTTGTTCAATTTGGATTTCATACCGTTGTTTTATATCGTTAAAATTTGTTTCCAGTAATATTTTCTGCTTCAGGATGTTTTGTTGTTCCTGAAGTAGGTCATCCTTTTTAGTTACACGATACAAAATATTTTTGATGTTGATACGTTCATATTCCTCCCCTTTAATCCTCGCTTCCTTTAATTTGTTGACAAAAACACCTTTTTCTTCTGACAATTTACTTTTACGTTCTTCATATAGTTTCTGTCTTCTTTTTTGCTTTTCAGTAATAATATCTTCCCTTTCTTTTTCTTTCGCGAGACTAGAATTAAGCTTTATTTGACATTGTTCGTTTTCCTTAAGCCTGCACATCAATTCTGTCGCTAGGCGGTTAAAGTCTTTCTCAATAAAACGAATGGTTGAGTACGCCTCCACAATATTGTCCGCAAGTTTCCGAATCTGATTTTTTCCTCTTGATGACTTTTCCGTCCATATCTGAATGTCATTATGTTGCGTTTCAAAGTACTTAAGATGAAGTGTATAGGTGGACAAGTCAATAGGAATTTCCTCTTCATTGAGTGACTTGATGATTGTATCTTTAATAAAATCGCTTTCTACCTTGTAATTCAGGAATACATGTTGTATGGCTCGCGGAATGTTTTGATATTGTTTGCTTTCTAGTAAAGCATATTTGCGGAATTCGGCTCCTAGCCCTTTATTGTTCCCGTAAATAATATTCCGGTATTCTTCATATCGATCAATTAATCGGGTGTATTTTACTCTATCCCGACTCAGATTGTCGCGTACTACATCCCACGATTCTGCAATGTGGCCATCTGATTCATGAATAAAATACTGTTGTTTATATTCGGAATTGAAGAAACGAAATACTACCCGTCCTTGCGACTTATATGCAAGAACAGAAAAAGAACCGTTCTCATGTGTCAGCTCATAGATGATAAATGAATTCTGATAAGGAAAATAAAATTCTACAAAACGTTTTTTCTCTATTGGTATCCCAAGCTTCTGCTGATTAGCATTGTAAAAAAAGAGTAATGCCCGCAAAAGGGTACTTTTTCCCACACCTTGAGTTCCTATCAGGTGTACATTCCCATCGAGCCTCACTTCTGAGTAACGAATATTTGCACTCTCTATAAATATTACTTTATTCAGGTATCTCATTTTTTGCCTCGTCTGTTATGTGAATAGTTAAAACTAAATCCTCCAGATACTTGAAAGAAGACAATACTTTGTATTGCTCAGAAATTTCATTTTCCATTTCAATAAAGCGGTCACCTCTCATATCGTTAATTATCTTAGCCAGTATCTCTGCATGCTTCATTTTGTTCGGAGCATATTTTTTTAAGGACTCTATTTTGGCCTTCAGCTCAGCATTGAGGTTTAATTGTACCAAAATATCCGATGGGGAAAATCGAAATCCCGATCCAAAAGCGTTATCAAATGTTTTGAAAAAATCGAGAATATCAATCCATTTGAACGCCTGCTCTATTTTACGTTCCAAGTCTGCTTTAGGTTCCACGCGGGAAAGATAATAATACCCATCACCCTTTTCCAATATAAAATTGATTTGCAGGAAATAGTCGTACAGAATATCATAGAACTCTTCCTTATCAAGTACATTATATAATTTCCTTTCCTGATCGTCCGAGCTATTGGAGTTGATAAACTGCCCTTTACTCAGTATCTCGAATAGTTGTGCTGTTTGTTTGGGTATATTCATAGCGTTAATTCATTTAGGATACACAATAGCATATTCAATCTCGTTCATTGTACTGAAGTCATTTGTAAATTCAAATTCTTCTTCGTATAAAGAAATCAGTTGGCAGAAAACCGTAACTTTCTCATCGAATGAAAGTCCTTTCTCATATGGGTATTGTATAACAAAGTTGAAAAGATTATTTCCGGAAGCGATAAAACTATTCTTTACTTCTTCAAGGTTAATTTGTATTTCTATTTCTGTCTCTTCCTTCAATAGTTCGGATGGCAAAGCCGGAGCCAAAGACTCTTTTAGCTTCACTTTAGAATGTAGTTTCGCATTAGCCTTGCGAATGGACTCGAGAACGTCGTCGTTACCAAGATAGTCCAGGGATAACTTTAAAGGATAAAACTTTCTCTTTTCAAAAATAAGATTCTGATTTGCAGCTAATACACGCTCCATATCCGTATCATTGCGTATGGTAAATTGGTCTTTCAGATATTTTAATTGACGCACCTTTTCTACAATCCGACTTTGATATTGAACTTGGTTCAAATATTCGAGAATCTGTTGCTGTACTGAAATTATATTATGGTTACACTCATTTAGTTGTATTTTAAGATGATGGATAATAAGCAATAATTCATCATCTAATGCTGTTTTGAAAAAGGTTTGTTCGTCTTCTTCGTTTATTAGTTTCTCGATTGATTGGATAAACAGCGAAAGATTATCTCGTTTTTTGTCGAGTGATTCAAGTTTGGCCTTTTTAATTTTGTAGTTCGGTTCATTTTTGAATGTATTGTCGATATTTCGTTTTAGATCGACGACATTTCTCAGCGTAAGAATCCCCATCTTTCTTAATGAACTTTTTATTGTTCTTAGATAATTATACTTGCGATGCTCATTATTTTCTTTAAAATAATAATTGATATTGTCTTTTAGGCGTTGAATGTTGGAGTCTATCAGCGAGGTATTGATTTCTTCGTTCACTTCAAGTATTTGTTCGAAAAACTGTATAAACTGGTCGTCAATCTCCAAGAAATTGCCATTTTCTCTAATGACTGAATAGTCGATAAGAAAACGAATACGGCTATCGTCATATTCAACTAACTCTAAAGCATAATCATATTTATAAGAGAATGTCTTCCGTTTCTCAAACATCTCAGCTAACAACGTGCGTTCCCGAGCTAACACACTAAGTAGTTCTTTTATATTAGAAAAGGCGTTCATCTGATCATAAATTATGAAATCATTTTTTTAATAATTCCAAGAAAATAATTCCTCGTTTAGTTATTCGAAGTTTCTGCTTCGGATGATTCTTATTTCCCGGAATAGTATCTTCTATAAGTTTATTCTCCGCTAATTTTGAAAGTATCTTGTATAATTGTCCAGAAATCTGCTTTTGACCAAGAGTTTCTGAAATTTCCTTTCGAGAAAGAGGTGTTTCTTGTATTTTTAATAGTACTTCGGAATACATCGTAGGATTATATAACTCCTGCTGTAACTCCTGCTCCAACTCCTGCTGTAACTCCTGCTGTAACTCCTGCTGTAACTCTTGCTCCTCAACATAGTCGAGTTTTACAAACTGCACTTGGAAAGATAATCCTGTTTCTTTCCAACGAAATTCTATCTGAGGATATTCTTTCAGTTCATCAGCAATGAGTTTTAATCCGTTACCCCATTGGTCGATGATTCCCATCCGCTTAAAAACGGGTGCTATAATTTTGTTTCGGGCGTCACTTTGACGACTCTCCATTGCTGCATAATCAATCGAAG
>JASGFJ010000086.1:0-6143 GCA_047605645.1 Dysgonamonadaceae bacterium
TCGCCGAGTAGCTATAGGAATTGCGGGCTTCCGCTACCGGACTGAGGATATCCACTGCCTGTGGTAAATTTAGCTGATTATATTGGATTTTGCTAATTCCACGGTTTAAATCTTTGATCATGGCACCGTTGGCGTTGTAGGTGCTATCCATTAAGCTGTAACAGTTAAAACTAACGATTTATTTATTTCAATTTTGATAGTTCTTGGAGATAGTAATTCGACTTTGGTATATTTGTTTCTCCAAAGATACTCTCAACATAGTAAGGTGCATTTTCCGCCCCTAATTCATTAGATTTCAACAAATAGAACAAAGCCAGATACTTTGTTCTTATATCTAAGTTTTCTAAGCTGTCATTTTCCTCTGAACCTGCAAGGGCAAAAAAAACATCATAATATGCATCAGCATGATTATATTTATGTGCCATTATCATTGAATAATATAAGAATTCATCATCTCTGGTTTCCAAGGAATAGTAACTGTGAACCTGATTATATATAACCCGATCCCCATTCTTCAGTATTATGAGTTTTAAACTGTCAATGAAGTGCGTATCATTGATTGGCGTAGAAGTGGTCGAATCTAAGTAGCAGATGCCATCATTCTTCTCACTATTGCTCTTTAGGCTGCAAGACAGCAAATTGAGCACCAATAGAGATGCTGCTAATATTTTATTTTCTATTTCATCATCTTTTATTTGAGTCTTCGGTGTATGTACTGTCTTTTCAGGTGAAACATAATTAGCTACTTTCTCTGCTACTTTCTTCCCATTTTTATAAGTAATAAACGTCCCGTCTCCTTTATCTTTTTTTACTCCCTTAATGACTGCTTTGCCATCTTTATTTTTGCCATAAACAACTTGCCCATTTGCTCCCGTTACTCTCATATTCGGATATTTTTTAGATATACTAGAACACTTTAAGGAGGTCAGTAAACTACCCAAAGAGGACAAAATATGCATATACCCACGTCTAAAGCCATATCTTTCACTTTAAGACCAACCAGAAGTACACAGAATGCATCTATCTTTATATGGTGTCGGTTGGGGATTTCACCTCTTTTTTGCTCCAAAGTCAGGGTTTAGCGACTGATGACAGCAAAACATCCCTGACAGACCTATACATACAATAGAACAACAAGTAACACACATTTACTATCTAATACCTGTTTTATTTATTTACTACTTACAAACTGCCTTTTTGGTTGGTGAGTAGTTTTTGGTTTTACTTCTTACTCATATTACCTCCTGGAGTACTCAAATAAAGAAAGCTTAGAACAAAATATAGTTTTGCTTTTTTATTCAAAACTCAACAGTTGCTCTTTAGCTTCATTAAGAATTTGTATAAATTTATCCAATGAAAGAGTTATTGAGTAATCATCATATGAGAAAACTTCTATTTCTAATTCATCATTATCATTGTTTATTTCAGCAATAATATGATGTTGATACTGTACCTCTGCTATGAGCTTCTCCCGATGAGGAACACTCAATATTTGTATTCTTAAATCATTCATTTTCATAATCTTATGGTTCTAAAAATCCGATAAAGGTTTTCCCATCTGATGAGAAACGAGCACCTATTCCTCCTGGTATTTTATAATCTATAACTTGACTAACACTGCGAGTCATATTCTGAATAACTGTTACTGCAGGGTTCTCTAAAATACTTTTTAGAACAGTCTCACCTTGAGCATTTACACTGGCTGGATTACCTGAGATTTTAGGAAATGCACTTCCTACTCTATCTAAATGTTTTTCAAAGCTCTTCCAACTTTTGTAAAACCGCCTCTATCTAAAGTATTGGCTGCTTTTAGTAAGTCTTTCAGACTTTTACCTGTACTAAACAAAGACTTTATATTTTTGATAGCACTAGGTAGGGTCTGCTTAAAAACTCGCACATCAATTACACGATATTTATTGATCCGATCAATTGGTGTTGCACTCGCAATATGTTGTGGAGTTGAGTACTCCTCTGGCGAGCACTTGCTGAAAAACACAAGCAGAGGTTCAGTATAAGACACAGGAGCTTCGCTCCCGCCAATTTGACCAGATTAAGCACCAAAAAGATGCCTGCAATCCACGATTCGCTAGTTTGTTTCAGCCGGGCTTTGATCCGGTTTAAACCATATCCGGTTTTTGCTTGCCCAAACTTACCTTCTATGGGATTGCGTTCTCCCGGACTTACATGATTTGACATAGCCGATGGTCTGCCCAGGGGCTTGGCTTTCAAAATGATACCTTTTGCCTTTAGCATCGCCCTGTTGCTGCGGGTACAATATATTTTGTCAGCAAGTACTTCCCGTGGATAACAACCAAAACGTTCCTTGTATTTTTCAACGTATTCTTCCATGTAGCTGCCTTCGTTGAAAGCATCCCAACTCAATTCATCCAAAAAACTGATACCATCCATCAAAGAGACATGTATCTTGGAACCAAATTCTACTTTGCTCTGACTCTTGCCTCTGACAATAGGACGCACATGAGGTTGATGGATGCTAACAATACGGTCTGCAATCGAAAGAGTACCCTTCAGATACATTTCAGCCTGTTGGGCGTACAGGGTTTGAATTACATAAAAATATTTCAACTCTTTCCCTTTTAATGGAAAGACCTTGCCATAACCGTCCAACAGGAAATTAATGGATTGAATGTTACGTCTCAAATATCCCAATTGTTTTCTCACAGCTTTCCTTATTTCTTTTCGGGTTTTATTCTTTTTCAGTGCCGTTTTCAAATAATTCTTGCGAGCAATCAGTCGATAGGTGCGAGGTTTGGACAAATGCAGCCAGGGGTGATACAAGAGATCAATTAGGCCTTCCGATACTTCACGAGCATCCGACAAGAGGGTTAAATCCGTAGGATAAGCTATATCTTGAGGACAGGCCGTTGCATCAAACAAAACCCGTCCCCGGTTCTCGTCTTTACATCCCTCTTGCTCCTGTATGGACAAATCATTTTGAGGGGCGGACTCTTTTGTGCCTCCATTATCTTTGTCCTGGGAATCAGTCTCCTCTTTTTCCTGCAATTCAGCCTTCAGGGATACAATACGCTCATTTATCTGATTGATAGCATCTAAACCCAAACGCTTGCGTAAATCGACAAACAGGGAAGCATCAAAAGGGCGTTCTGTGGTAAAGCTAGGATAACCCAAAAAGTATTGCATGTACAAATTCTCAGAGATCTGCTCCACTGTTTCCCGATCATCCAGGTTACACATATATTTGATAATCAATGCTCCAATGGCAACCCGCGGACTCAAGCCTGGCCGCCCCGTAAAGCTTACACCAACTTGTTTATAGTAAATGCCGCAGATCTCATCCCACGGGATCAGGCCAGACAAGACAACCCAACGATTTGAAGGATCTAGTTCGCGATCGAAAGGATGCGCAAATCCGGGCAAGATTTGTTGGGCTGGACTCGTGTAAATCAATCGGGGTGCATGTCTTTTGCGTGGTGTTCTCATAGTTTCGTGCAGTTTACTGAGCAAATACAAGCAATAAATCACAGAATATCAAGCATATATGAATTTATCAGCAGACCCTATCTAAAGGTGGCTCTGTTGTTTTATGTATTTATAACTATACTTACACTCCTGAATATTTCTCATTTATTAACATCCATTTATTTTCATTACAAGAATACTCATAAATACATGAAACAGAATCGCTCAACTCCATCGAAAGTTGCTTCTTATTTTTCAATGTTGCTTTATTTAGAGTATATACAATAATAAGTTGATTATTTTTTAATTCGACCTTCTTAAGAAGTATAACCCAAATACCTTTTTTGAGTTCTTTCTCATATCCTTTATTATTTTTTAGACTTATATACTTAATCTCTATTTTGTTTTCAAAAGAATAACCTGGGGGAAAATTATCTACTGATAAATATAAATCATCAAAGAAAGAAGAGTCAACAATTCCCTTTTCTTGATTTTCTTTTATTTTGTTAAAATAAGAAATTAATCCTCTATTCAAATAGTCTTCTAATTGATTATTCTGAGAAACAATATTCAAAAAAAAGAACAAAAAACTTAAAAATAATATTATCCTTTTCATAGACTATTTTTTAGGTGTAACAAATCTTTTTATAGGAATTGAGGCTTGTGTGCCATTTGAGTTATAAATGTAGACTTTGCCATCACTCCTGCCAAATACGTAATTGGCATGAGAACCCGCATTATTTATATCAGGTTGAGATGGTGTTTGAACAAAAGAATAAATAGTAGTAGCTCCGCCTAATGTCCCAGTAGCAGGTCTATCTACAACTGTTCCACTCGGATGGCTATGAAATGTAGACTTCCCTGTTGGAAGTTCTATACTAACTTGAGTATCTACCTTAGGGTTAGCGACTTCTCCTGGTCTCGCCACTGTAACTACTCCATTTTCTATTGTCCCCCCGTATTCTCGATTATTTGCATCTTTTGATCCACCTTTACCATTATCCTGACTAACCTGATTTACCATATCTTGCCGAGTTGTAGGGGTGCATTCTATTTCTATACTATTTTGATATGCAATATTGTCAGCTTCTCTGAAAGCATTGATATCACCAGAATTATCTTTTATGTATTTTTTAGATTCTTTAGATGCATCAGTTTTCATTACATAAAGCCTTTCGTCATTTATTCCATCATTCCCTATTACATTCCCTTTCTCATCTAAAAAATCTCCATATGCCATCCCCGTCGGATCAATAAATCTTAAGGGATTGTTATTACAATACGCATACGGGCTCCAGTCATAATACTTCTCCGCCAGCGGATCAACAGTCGTAAATCCCCAGTCAGATTTCATTCTGGCACTGAAGTCATACAAATTCAGCCCGTGCATGGCATCGTATTCCTTGCCTCCAAATTTGTAGGGTTGGGCGGCGCTGCACACTCGTCCCTTCCTGATTTTATGCTACAAAAACATCTCCTTGCTGATACTAAAATTATTTCTGATGCAAAGAATCTGCTCTATTCAAAATAAAGTACTTATGCTTGACATTATTATCACAAAACAACTTTAGCTTATTGGCATTTAATACTTTGACTTTGTGATTTCTATCAGGCATATATCCTTGAACAAAAGCATTTTCCAAAGGCTCATCTTCACATTGTAATAAAATTGTATCTTTATTAATATACTTCCATTTTCCAACACACTTTACACCTGCTCTTCCTAATGATTCAATATATGTAAATTGATAGTCATTTTTTAAAACAATAGTCTTTGTTATATTATTCTCTACATACTGAAAACATCCAGAATCTATTGTTGCAATTTGTGAAGATACACAAGAAATACAAATTATATACAAAAAACAAATACAACTTTTCGTTTTCATTTTATTTAAAACGATAATTTGGGTAATTTCTAAATGGCAATTGATTTAAAAGAGAGCCGGAGTTGAGTATTTGCTGTCTTAAATGCGGATATGCAAGATATGCACTAGACATTGTAGAATTAGCATTCAAAACTCGTTGTCCTACATTAAAAGCTCCGCCGG
The DNA here is from genome assembly GCA_047605645.1 of Dysgonamonadaceae bacterium. Taxonomy (GTDB): domain Bacteria; phylum Bacteroidota; class Bacteroidia; order Bacteroidales; family Dysgonomonadaceae; genus UBA1309. The sequence continues at coordinate 5,493 of JASGFJ010000086.1, forward strand.
GTCCATAAGGTTTGCTGCCATCAGCAACAGTAATATTTCTTACCCATTGAGAGGTTATTTGATCAGCATTACTGACTCCTCTTATAGAAGAAGTATTATAATTAAATTGAGCTGTGTATGCTGCAACTTCATCCCATAAATCGTTAGCAACAACCATTCCGGTTTGAGTGCTAAATCCAATGTCCCTGCTTTCAAATTGTGCTCCATGAGTTACTTCATGAACAAAGTTGGCCGTACTATAGTATTCTATTACAATATTCCCGGTTGTAGGATCTAATCTCAATTGACCTGCATCTCCATCTACAGATTGCAAACTGTAAACTTGATTACTGGCTTCTAAAGTCGACATGTTATTGAGAGTACTGTTTAAACTTCTGATACGGGCGTCATTTTTCCCATCCTTATTTTTTTCGACAAGCATATCTCGTTGTGCAGTAACCTTATTTTTTTGTGTATCCCATTGTCCTTGGCTTAGGGAATCAATAACCATCCCCGTCGGATCAATCACATTCACAGGATTCCCTGCACAATACGCATACGGACTCCAGTCATAATACTTCTCCGCCAGTGGATCCATGGTTGTGAATCTGCCGATTGCCGGATCCTGCATCCGTGCCGAAAAGTCATACAAATTCAGTCCGTGCATGGCAT
>JASGFJ010000087.1:0-5631 GCA_047605645.1 Dysgonamonadaceae bacterium
CAGCTCTTACTTGTTCGTAAGTGGCATTCTTGATTTCAGCAATAGGGTATTGATTTAGATAACTCCAAAGATAGGAAACATGAAGATTATCTTTTGTTTCCATTTCGAGGACATTATTACTTAAATTATATCTTAAAAAAGTTCTTTCTGGCTTTTTGGAATACCTTGCGTCTATATCTTCTATTGAGAAAGAGCTAAACAAGGAGTCATGCCAAGGGGATTCCCCTATTGAGTTGCGATTCGCGAATTTGAAAGAGGAAAACGGAATTGGAGTAAGTGTTTCCAATTTATATACGCTTTCAAGGAGTCCAGTCTGACTTCCTTTTTTATACGTATATACCTCACCGTCGACTATATAAATATTATTTGTATTTTTATCCCTTACACATTTAATTTTCTCTATAGGTGCTTCCAAAAGATGTCTATTCTTCATTGCACCAATAAAATCAGCTGTGTCTGTATTTGAAAAATCCTCTGGAAAAGTTGTAAACTCTTGAATTTCCTTGTTGTTCACATCTGTGATGCTTCTTGTCAGTTGAACATGCAATGGATTATCATAATAATAAGTAGTAGCAGTAGTAACTCCGTCTTTTTGTTCAACTTTAGATTCAAGAGTGTTCCATTCACTAAGAATCGTCCCCATCCATATACCTTTGTAAGTACTATAATCTGGCCTAATATCTTTATGGGAATATTCAACCAACATAATGGCTCCAATTCCATTTCTATTTTCAATCCTATTAAAATTATAATTATTCACTACTGATGATACAGTTTTGGAGTTCTTATCTATGTTGGTTGATTGGGTTAATATACCTCTTTTATATGATTTACTTATATTTGTAGCTCCTCTAGGGAATAAAATATCTGGATACATTTTACTATTTGTAAAATAAAATACAGTTTTACTACCAGTATCATCATACTTACTGACTTCACTATAGCAGATATGTGAATCCTCACTGCTGATTGGGCGAATACTATTACTTGTACGTGAAACCGTATGGAGATCTGGATATTGGTGGGGAAGAATCCCATCATAATCAACATCCATTTGCGATTGAATGTATTCATAGCTAGGCATCCCTACCGCAACACCACTTGAACGATCCTTTTCTGTACTCAAATTGTAATCAAAATATGTATTTTCAGTTTTATTTTTGTCATACCGTATGATTTGTTTTACTCGATGACCTCCTATTACTTTTTTTTGTCTATAATGCTATTTCCCTGGGAATCTTTCATTTCTTTCATATAATAAACTGTTGCGCCCACTGACTGAGAGATATTGGCACAGACCTCAACAACATAGCTACCTGATGTCAAATAAATAGAATCCGTACCGGATATTTTTTTTGTTGTAGCTTCTTTGTAATATTTATTTGTACTCTGAGATAAAATCCCGATTTTCAAGTATACGGGATCCTGATCCATTGAAATATTGCCTCCTGATGAAGCTGTATTTGGATTTAAGACATAATTTATTTTAACAAATTGATCATTTGTGATGGAGAATGAATTTGTTTTTATAATTGTATTAGTTGTTCCAGACGCATTTAAATCTATATGAGCATTCTCATATACAATTTCCTGCACAAGCTCATTGTCAATATGCCCATAAGTATTTGGCTCATATAGATAAGTAGATGTTCCATTTAATGGGTATTGAATAGTTTTTAATAATCCAATTTTGGAATATTCATGATTAGGAGTTCTATTTGTAAAGATAGATTTAAAATAAAAATTATAATTACTATTTGATAAATACGAAGGTATGAGTGATTTGTTATTGTTTGCTCCATTATAAAATCCCCAATGATCTATTCCTTTAGTCTCGTAATCAGGTATAGCATTATTTTTTTCATAAAGAAACACATAAGATGGCTTTGTTTTTACTTTGTCCAATCCAAATTCTGACACAGAATCAAGTAAAAGTCTACATTGAGAATAATTGTTTGAGTTGCCCATATACGAAGAATAGAACTTCCATCCTTTTATTATTCTATGTTCCTTGTCTCGGACTTCTATATCTTTTAAGATATATGAATTTTGGGAATTTACATCCTTACGTAGACTTCCCTTGTTAAATAAAATTTCTTCTTTTGGAGTTATTATCGAAGTAATCCTATATAAGTCTCTTATCGTTGTCGTTTTTGATAAACTCGAGTAAGGCAAAAGCAGATTCTTCGGATTAGCCGAGTAGGTCTCTATGTAATAATTTTGGGTTTCAGATGTAACAATTGGAGAGGTTACTGTTTCTTCTTCGTAATTAAATAAAATAGAATCTCCCATCGAAGTCCGAATTTTAACAAGCATATATTTAGAAACATAACTATAACCCACATCGCCACCATAATCTGGCAGCACAATAGTTTCAGAATAAGTTTGTTCATTCATATTCTTATTACCATCTGATGATGCCCCATAATAATAAGTATTACCATCTTCATCTCTGACGATCCAATTATTCTTATCCACTTGTATATCAATTGGCTTATAAGGTATTGTAACTATTCTCCCATCTTTTAATTTTATCAATTTTGAATTCAAATTATTCCCACTAAGGATGAATTCATCAGGTTGTCCATCATAGACTCCCTCCGCAAAAAGTTTCAACTGAGGCTTGGTAAGAGAGTTCCAGAATGCTTGATAATCTGCAGGTGTTTTTATAGGATCAGGAATGTTCAGGCTTTTACATACATTCTCGTATCCAGATGGATAATCATCGGGAGTATTGTAAACTATACGAGATATATTTCCGCCGACCATTATTTCCCAACCTAAACCAACCCAAGATGAGTTTTCTCTAGGTTTGAATCCACAATAGTTATGATTTAGAATTATTGGCATTGAGAAACCTTTAAGTTTTATTTCATATAAAAGAATATCATCCCCGATTGCTCCATTATATAAATTTGGCTTGTCTGTATTACAACTTTCAAATTTATTTGCTGTAGTATTTGGAGGTATTATTATTTCATTCTTTTGAATTTGTGCATGTATACCATTCATAAATATTGATGTTGTAATAAACAATAAAACTAAACTCCAATTAATGAGTACACACCATCTTTCATTCATATTATTAGTAACCTTCATATTGATATCTTTGCTTTTTTTACAAGAATACATCATTCTATATTTTAAGGCCATGAAGCCTAAATATATCTGGCTATCTTGACATTTTTTATTTTTTTTGATTAAAGCCATATTACTTAATATATAAGAGTAACCATTTTTCTAATGCTCACATTATAGATATAATTCAACTCTCTATAAATAAGCTATTACTTATTTGACTTATTCTTCTGTTTGCCTAGCCTTCTCGGCTCTATTTCATCCTGAAACAAGATTATACTGTTTTGTGCCAAGACGCTAATACACTCGGAGAATCAGGATCTAGTTCTATTGAGTCAGTCTTTTATTTCTTTAATTCTTTATTCTCACTTTCCAGCGCTCGAATACGTTTGTCCTGCTCAATCACATAGAGCGTTAGCTCTTCTATTTTTTGAAGCAGTTTGTTCTGCATTTCGCCCACGCTGAGCCCCTTCTCTTTCAATTCCGAGGCTGAAGGAATTTCCGGCAGGTGGCTATTTTCCTTGACAAAGGTTTCTACCTGATGCAAGGGCATTAAAGAGTAATCTTTCGAAAATACGTAATCGGCAGCGGGAACATTCAAATCAACAATGATTTCCTGTGCATGAATCTTACCATTGACAGTTAGCTTCTGATCGGGAGTGGTAGTGCCAATGCCAACATTGCCGGAGTTGCTCCAGATTCCTCCTCCCGGGAAATACGCCTGATTGCCCACGAAAAAAGGACTTTGTATGACTAGTTCTTCCTGGATATCTTTATAGATCACCCCGAGACTTGGAGGATTTGCAACAAACTCGAAATTTTTATTCCATGTGCCAGAAGCAGATTCAAAAACAAGTGTCGCTCCCTCTCCTGAAAATTTATCCATATAGGCATAAAAATCCCAAATGCTGGTGCTGATTTGAACAATTCTTAATGTCTTGACAACTGAATTCCGCCCTGTTTGGTAAAAGCTGCCGCTACCATAAAAGCCATTATCCACCGAAATTGTATTACTTGTACGGAAATGGATCACGGCCTCTGAATTTTGGTCAATAGATGCATTGTATCCGATTCCTCCGTTTATCCGGATAACCGCATCCTGCCCTTGCTGCTCCAATGACAATGTACCTAACTTAAACCAACCTTTCACATTCGTTGTATTTCCTAATGTGTATATATTCTGAGCAAAACCTTCATAAAAAGGTAGAATTGTACATAAGATAAAATAGAATAAAAAGATGTAAAGCTGTCTCATATAATTATTTTTCTTTTAAAATTTGCAATTGAAGGTTCTCAATTTGTTTATTTTGAGTTTCATTTTCTTTCTTCAACTGAATCACATAGAGCGTTAGCTCTTCTATTTTTTGAAGCAGTTTGTTCTGCATTTCGCCCACGCTGAGCCCCTTCTCTTTCAATTCCGAGGCTGAAGGAATTTCCGGCAGGTGGCTATTTTCCTTGACAAAGGTTTCTACCTGATGCAAGGGCATTAAAGAGTAATCTTTCGAAAATACGTAATCGGCAGCGGGAACATTCAAATCAACAATGATTTCCTGTGCATGAATCTTACCATTGACCGTTAGCTTCTGATCGGGATTGGTAGTGCCAATACCGAGTTTGCCCCATTGATCGATACGGAGTCGCTCCTGTCCGTCAGTATCGAAAGTGAGAAATCCTCCTCTTTCCGACCCCCCACGATAGAAATTAATAGCACCATTATTCCGGCAAGAACTCGAATTGAAATATTCATGACATAGAGTGAATACTTTTGTATCTGCAGGCTGTGTAGATAAGCTACTTACAACCAAATTATTACCTGCATCAGAGGTTGCGAGAATGGAAGCATAAGTGTTGTTTGCGCCACTGTTGATATGAAGTTTTGCCAACGGAGCGGTAGTTCCTATACCGACATTACCTGAGAGTAAATCAACCCATAATCTTTCAACAGGGGAACCTCCAATAGATACATATTTTGTGGGTGAGTTTGCCCGATTTGAAGCATTGTAACCTGCCAGATAAATTGCATTCTTATTCCATCCCTGATATATCCCAATTAACGGAAAAACCTCATTTTCTGTACTTAAAGAATTTAAAACGGCATCCCAACTCCTAATTGTTATTTGCCCATTAATATCTAATTTGGATATAGGATTAGCAACTCCTATCCCCACATTTCCATTGGAGGAAGTTCCGATTCCACTTGCTCCATTAGGGACATATACAGTTTGAGCCTGTGTAGATAGGGCCAATAGAGCCAAAGCAATAAACATTATTGTCTTTTTCATGCGATTTAATTTTTACTGTTAGGTATCATAAAGACTACTTGATTTTAAGGGTATTGTCTTGTGTTAATCAATGAAAGTCACGCTTCGTTTCATTCAATTATTTTTGTTATTAAGAGATATAATGCTTATCTGATTATTGAATCATAGGCCTTACCGATTTAATCAATTCTGATTCTATTGCTCTTCAGAGCCTGATTCATTTATACTAAACCCCCTATTTCTTGATAATCACCCCGTTTGCCACCTTGTCATTGGCCGTCACGCGCAAGAT
>JASGFJ010000088.1:0-5199 GCA_047605645.1 Dysgonamonadaceae bacterium
ATACATGGCTATTAATATAGAATTTCTGGGAAGAATTTTAGCTGATGAGTTTGATAAAGCTTCATTCGTTATATATTCCTCTGTTTTAGATATAAATGTTCCAGATAATTCTTTTGACTTAACCCACGGAATTATACCATTAGCATAATATAACATATTTTTCCTAGAAGGTGTTCCGCCAGAGGTTGTTTCTATCACTGAACCTAATTCTACTTCTGCCCACTCCTCCTTCGCTTCCTCCACAAACCACTGCCTGAACAATGTTTCCGCCATTTTTTCGAGTGTGGCATTTTGGTGGTGAAGCAGAGCTATTTTATCATCTAAGCTGCTTAGGATAGATGCAATAGCTTTTTGTTCGGGGAGAGGGGGGAGAAGAACAGAGATATTCTCTAACATTCCTTTCGTTATTGCATTTCGAGTTGCACCAATTTCAGCACTTATAAGTAGTTCTGGCTTTAAATATTGTAAGTAATAAAAGACATATTTGAAATGTGAGAAATCGTTTGAACGAACAATGGAAACATGTTGATTAACTCTCGCAGGCAAATACTGTTTAGGAACAACACAACAACGCGCCACACTATCTCCGGTAATATTAAACAATATATCATTTTCTTGAACAGTAACCCCGTCAAGTTCTTGAGCTTGATTTTCGTCTATGAATGCTAATCCTGAAGATGTAAAAGCAAAGTCCAAAACATTTTGACTTCGTATTAGCGAGATACCAAACTCTTTATAATTATTTGAACCACCTCGTGGTGTTGCTCCACTTCCTATTTTAGTTGTTATTTCTCCCAACTTATATTCCTTCCACTCGTTCATCTTTTCCTCCTTGGCAGTTTTTTAGTTGTTTTTTCGATTTTCTTTTCATCGCTTACCGCTTTTCGTTCCAATCTCTTAATATCCTCTGCCGGAGGCAATTCTTCGGGTTTGATTCCGCGACTTCCGAGCATTTCTCTTACACTTTGGTTGTTTTGGATATGCTCTTTTGTAATTGGATTTTCGCCCATCAAATCTTTTGTTTCTACATTGTAGTTCGTCATTTCAGTTGCCAAATTCTTTGCGGCAATGGTTAGCGTGGGCAGAAAATCAGCCAAAGGGCGAGTAGACTTAACACCCAAGCGATTTTTCATATCTTCTGTAGTATGCCCGCCAAACAAAGCGGTATCTCCTTTGGATCGGATTCGCCCAAAACCTTTATCGTCCACTCCCCGGTCGTATATATTTTGCGATAATTGTTTTTCGGAGGCACGCAATTTATCCCTTGTCTCCAATCGCGAAAAAAGCAGTAAACGTTCTTCGATCAACTCTGCCTTGCGTGTTTGTACGGCGAAATAGCTTTGCGCAAAAGCAATTTCTTCTTTCTTGGGATCGCCATTTTGAGCAATCAGATAACAGGCATAGCGCGTAAGCATATAATCTGAAATTTCTCTCTTTGCGCCACTTCCCACCTCGACCATTTTCGTGACCTCACGAAAATGGTCATCAACGCTTCCCCCCTGTGTTTTGCAGGATTCTACCGCACGTTCTATCGCGACAACGAAATTCTCCCATCGTACATATCCCAAAACCGATTGCAGTTCGCGGGCAAACCAAACTTCTACTTGCTCGGAGTCATCTTCATTGTTGATATATTGAACGATTCCGTCGAAAGAGGTTTTATATTGTAATATACGCTGTTTATCCATTGGGTAGATTGATTTTATTCAAGTTTTCTCTGATAATCTCATTCAGCCGTGCCTCTTCTTTCAACTGTTCTTTAAACTCCGCTTTCAAGGCAGTGAATCGTTCGGTGAAATTGAAATCGTCTTCTTCATCGGGCAAACCTACATAGCGGCCGGGAGTAAGCACGTAATCCAGCTCTTTTACCCGTTCTATAGATATGGAAGCACAGAAACCCGCTACATCTTGATAGTTTCCGTCGGGGTTACGCCAGTTATGGTAAGTGCCGGCTATTTTCGCAATGTCGTTATCTTCGGGATTTTCCGTACCATTGGATAATTCGCGTGTACGACGGTTAATCAAATGTCCGAGGTTGCGGGCGTCGATAAAGAGTATTTCCCCGCTTCGGTTACGAAATTTCCCATTGGTTGCGACAGACGACCGTCTGTCTCTACGAATAAACCACAAAGCTGCCGGAATTTGCGTATTAAGAAACAGTTTGGCCGGAAGATTCACAATACAGTCTATCAATCCGGCTTCGATTAAGGCTTTGCGTATTTCGCCTTCACCCGAAGTTTTGGAAGTTAATGCCCCTTTTGCCAATACCACGCCCGCCTGTCCGCTTGGAGACAAGTGATAAATAAAATGTTGTAACCACGCAAAGTTAGCGTTACCAACGGGTGGTATGCCGTATTGCCAACGTCCGTCCTTACGAAGCAAATCGGCTCCCCAGTCGCTTACGTTAAAAGGTGGATTGGCTATGATGTAATCGGATTTCAGGTCTTTGTGTGCATCGTTGAGGAAAGAGCCTTCATTGTTCCATTTCACCTGCGAACTGTCGATACCACGAATAGCAAGGTTCATTTTGCACAACCGCCAAGTGGTTTGGTTGCTTTCCTGCCCGTAAATAGAAATATCGTTTACACGCCCCTGGTGTTCTTTTACGAATTTCTCCGACTGCACAAACATGCCGCCCGAACCGCAGCAGGGGTCAAAGACGCGCCCTTTATAAGGTTCAAGCATTTCGACCAATAATTCAACGACGCTTCTGGGGGTGTAGAACTGCCCCCCTTTCTTGCCTTCGGCCAGTGCAAATTCGCCCAAGAAATATTCAAAAACACGGCCTAATACATCTGTGCTTCGTGCTTTGGTATCCCCTAAATTGATATTTCCTATCAAGTCTATCAATTCGCCTAAACTGGTTGGGTCAAGATTTTGGCGAGCATATACTTTTGGAAGCACACCTTTCAGCGAGCTATTTTCTTTTTCGATAGCATCCATCGCCGTATCGACCGTTTTGCCGATGGTCGGTTGCTTTGCCTGCGATATCAGATGACTCCAACGCGCTTCTTTAGGGACAAAGAATACATTTTCGGCTTTATATTCGTCAATGTCTTCCGGATCGGCACCGTTTGCTTCCTCGGCTTTTAATTTGACATACAGTTCTTCAAAGGCATCGGAAATGTATTTTAAGAAGATAAGCCCCAAAGCGATGTGTTTATACTCGGCAGCATCTATGTTTTTACGCAACTTATCTGCTGTTTTCCACAATTGTTTTTCCAAGGGTTCTTCTGTTATGTTCCCGTTTTTTTTCGCCATATTATTCTTTTTCTTTTTCTACCAACAAATCTTTCACGCTTACCTGTAATATCTCTGCAATCTGATATAAGGTTTCCAAAGGAGGTTGAATACGATTGCAAGCATAGCTGTTCACTATCTTAAAGCTTTTGCCTAACTTTTCGGCAAGCCACGTTTGCTTAATGCCCTTTTCCTTCAACACTTCCTTGATGCGGTTCATATTCTATCGATTTCGTTATCGAAAGCAAATATAGGAAGTTTAGCTGGATAATTATGGGAAAATTTCTACTTCATACCGTTTGTCAGAAAAATCATTGCGATTCAATAATCCATAATAGAACAACTTCCTTTTTTATTTTCGTCTTTCCCCATCCATGTGTTAAGAAGCAGCAAGTATTCCATTTGTTGTTCATCTGATAGATATTGTGTTCTTCCCTTCTTTTTCCGTTACAAAAAAAAGAGAAAAAGTTGCGGTTGAGGATTGAGAAATGTAGAGACGTACGGTCGTACGTCTGTGTTGCGGTTAAGGCGTGTAGAGGCATACGGCGGTGATGCGTCGGTTCGAATCGAATTTACCCGCAATATAATAACCGCCAAACGGCATCCGCAGCGCCCCCCCCCGTCATGATTTGACAATGAGAAATGTAGAGACGTACGGCCGTACGTCTGTGTTAAGGTTAAGGATTGTAGAGGCATACGGCGATGATGGGTAGGTTCGAATCGAATTCGCCCGCAATATAATAACCGTAAAACGGCATCCGCAGCGCCCCCCCCGTCATGATTTGACAATGAGAAATGTAGAGACGTACGGCCGTACGTCTGTGTTAAGGTTGAAGATTGTAGAGGCATACGATGTTGGGTAGGGGCGAATTGAATTTACCCGCAATATAATAACCGCCAAATGGAATCCGCAGCGCACTCCCTCATGATTTGACAATGAGAAATATAGAGGCGTGCGGCCGTACGTCTGTATGCTCCTGCTGAGTATGAAGAAGGGTATTCGTTAAGTTTCTTCAATGATCCGGGCAGTCTGATGTCGGCAAAATTATCTCCGAATCAAAGAATAGAGAAGATAGACGAAAAAACAACTTCGGTATTGGAGGATATCGGATGGAATATCGCAAAACCTAGCCTTTCTATATTTTGTAATACTATTGGCAGCAATGGGCTTGTATCTATTCATAACTCATACTCCTTTGAGGCGAGAACACTGAGTTCCACCTCATCATTAACCGATATCTCCTGGGAATACAACATCGCATTGAAAGAGGGCGGATATACTACCATATCCACAGGCAATAGCTCTACTTTTAGTATTTCTCCGATTTCTCCGAATCCAGCCTATGCAAGAAATTCAGATGGGTACATCATTGCTCACATTGCACTGTCTGCAAAAGTAGACGGAGTATTCCAAAATACGGAATTCATTTTATACCTTCAGACATCTCCAGACGATATCAAATATAGTATTCATATCATCAAAGAGTCTGATTGGTATTTTAATGTCGAAGTGTTTGTGGAGTCCTCCGGTGCGGATGAATTAACCATTGACGTTGTTGACTATATAGGTGGTGAAAGTTATTACAAAATATTTAAAGGCAAGTCATAGGTAAAATATTCTTACCGTTATTTTACCTATGATAGTCCCATCACTTTTAACTTTAGAAGTAAGAATAGTTTTGGTGAAAAAACTGCGACTAAATATATAGAGGCTGTTCGTTATTCAGATACTGACCGGATAGATGAAACAAATCAGAACGAGGTTATTGATAAAGTAAATATCTATAATATGACAGGAAACTTTGTAACCTCTGTTCAGGATGCTGAAGCTCTTGACGCTTTAAATCTCAGGGCTGGTGTATATCTTGTAACTTATATCTATAAATCCGGTAAGATGAAAACAATCAAGATGTTAAGGTGAGCTTGTGAGGGTGAAAGCCTTTATAAGAAGAAATAAAA
>JASGFJ010000089.1:0-5111 GCA_047605645.1 Dysgonamonadaceae bacterium
GGATTTACGACTGTTGATCCGCTGGCGGAGAAGTATTATGACTGGAGCCCGTATGGGTATTGTGCCGGGAATCCGGTAGCTAATATTGACCCTTCGGGAATGGACTGGTATAGGAGTGTAGACGGTTATATGGTTGTTTGGGAAGAGGGAGATGAAGAGAAAATCACTCGTAATTATGGAGAGGGTGATGATAAGACATCAATAGAACTTAGCAATATGGGCGAAAGCTATACTCAATACCTCAATGACGGAACACTTGTCGTTTGGAATCAAAATGTAGCAAATGTGCAAGAACCTCAATCCTTTGAGCGAGGAAGAGAAATGTCAATAATGGAGCAATGGGGTCGTTCGGGTAATTTCTTCGCCAAACTCTCTTACTCTTTTGCGAATGACTTGTATGTAACATTACAGCCATTGACACTTGGGCTAGTTGGAGAAGATCGGACTAATGAATTGACTGGTGGAGGTGCAATGGTTAATCTTGATGGTACAACTAATTATGATGGCATAACTAATTTTTCGAATCTGATACCAAGAATATTCTCGTCTGGGGCATCAAGTTTACCTTTACCTCAAGGACTTGGACATATAAATAAGCTTAATGCATCGCAATTTTCCCACACATTTAATGGGACATTAAGCAAACTTCCTTCAACCACAAGAGGATTTTCGAATAGAACGATAAACAAAGGTATTAACCAGTACAATAGACAGGTGCCTGGAGGACTTATTCTTTTTAAGACGAAAAGTCTTGCACCTAATAACAAAGAATAGTAATTATGGATTTTATTGTCGAAATAATTTTAGGTGGAATCATTGCAAGGTTCTTAGGACTATATACCCGTTACTTTTTCTATAAGCTAATAGGTAAGAAGAAAAGTCTTAAATATTTGTCTGGAAAGGGTGAAGATGACATGACTCGGGTATCCCAAAATACGGTTAATGCTATAATCGGATGTCTTGTATTTTTGCCGTTAGCTGCCGGAATAGCATATATCTTTTTCTCTCTTTTTCCCTTGAGAGTGGAATAATTTTGCACATCCTGAGCGATAAATCCGAAACGGTCGGGTTGATTTTCAACAGATTTTTCGAGTTTGGCGAGAATCTCCTGATCTTTTAACTCTTTTCCACTCAGGACTGCTGTAGAGGTACTTTTCAAATACGAGCGGTTTTTCTGTGTCACTTTGTCGTATTTCAGCTTATAGCTGACGGCGTTCATCTTTTTCAAATCGGAGAGGGTGTTGTTTAACGATGCAACGCTTTCCTTGAAGACACTGTCTGAGGCAACAAATACCCCGGTGCTTCGCACATCGCAGTTAAATTGGAAGTAATTGTCTAAATTGGCATCATAATAACCCCATACACTTGCCTTTGTCCCTGATGTCAGATAAGTTCCGTATTAGTCCCACCAAGTTGGATAGTCATAAAATGGTCTATCCTGTCCTCCTCCCATTAAGATTAGAATAAGAATTGCTATTAATACAGCAAAGATTATTTTTACGAAATATATTATAAGACCTATTACTATAATGAGTAACAGGCTTTTAATAATCAGCTTTCTTGCTAAATATTTTTTCTTCTCTTTTATTGCGATCACAATAGCCTTTATCCTCTTATAAATTAAACGGATGATATAAAAGACAATAGAGAAGAGAGCTGTAAAGTAGGCTAAAAATACAAGATTTTCCATAAATTAATAATTATTACAAATATATTAATATTTTGTAACTATTCAGCCATTCTTTTTTCCTCTTAGTTTCTATTTTTTCATGATGTTAAAGCAACCAGTCACCCATGCTTTAATGATTTGATTATTAATAAAATAAATGCAAATATAATTGCTTAAATGTTTGCATGATTCATCTTGTTTTTGTATCTTTACACCTATGGAAGAGCAAGTTAAAGACATAGCAGAAGCACTTCAATCATTGCAGGCAGATATGCAGTCGATGCGTGAAGTCGTCGAATCTCAACATGTGCAAATATGTCAACTGACTCGTTCTAATCAAAGATTGACCAAAGAGAACAAGGAACTTCGCAAACGCTTGTCAAAGCATGAACAGCCCCCTAAAGATAGCTCCAACAGCAGTGTTCCTCCCAGCAAAGATTCTATGAAGTGTGAGGTTGTACGTCGAACAAGCTCTCTTCGACCTAAATCGGACAAATCGGTGGGTGGGCAGGTCGGCCATATGGGTTTCACTCGTCAAACAGTTGATGTTGCGGATGAAATAACAGATCAACATTCAGATTATTGCAATGAATGTGGAGCAGAACTTTCGGGAGCGGAAAATGTATTTGAATATGCCTTGCAGGAAATAGACATTCCTGTTATACGCCCTGTAATCAAGGAACATCGCCACTATGCAAAAATGTGCAAGTGCGGATACCTCAATCGTTCATATGAACCGAGGAAAAGAGGGGGCAGCAGCATTGTTTTTGGAAAGAATGTACAAGCCCTTGTCGTTTACTACAATGTAGTCCAGTGCATTCCATACGAAAGGTTACAATCTATGCTGGGTAGCGTTTATGGCATCGAGATGAGTCAAGGTACAATCAGCAACATTATACAATCAGCAAAGAAAAAAGCAGAACCTATCATTGCACTGATAAAAGATTTTATAAGCAACTCATCGGTAGTTGGCTTTGACGAGTCAGGGTGCTATTGCCAGGGCAGGCTTGATTGGTCATGGATTGCACAGACAACATACCATACATTGGTGTTTCGTGCAAGCGGCAGAGGCGGAAAGGTTCTTGAAGACATGTTCGGTGATGCGTTAAAGAACATGACAGCTGTCACAGACAGGCATTCGGCTTATTTCGCATTGAACTTCCTGGGCCATCAAATTTGTTTGGCACATATACTTCGGGAACTTAAATATTTGTCGAAAGTGGATACCGGACAGCAATGGTCAAAAGAAGTGGAAGGGCTGCTAAAGGAAGCTATCCGGCTTAGAAATGAGAATCCAAAAGTCAAAATAGACACATCACCTTGGCTTGAAAAATTAGACAAACTTCTTCAAAGAAACCTCGACCGACTGGACGATGGCTTTCGACGATTAAAGAATGGGCTTATCAAATGTAGGGATTACATCTTCAAATTTTTGGAAAACCCGACCATACCTTCGGACAACAATGCCAGCGAACGAGGATTCAGGAAACTCAAAGTCAAACAAAAGGTTAGCGGAACTTTCCGATCAGACAATGGGGCGGACGCATATTTTGCTTTGCACTCCATAATGGATACTGCACACAAGAACAAGCAGCTGGAGCTGGATGCCATACGGGCTATGCTTTGACCAAAAACAAGCAGTTAAGGAATGGCTGAATAGTTACTTAAATTTTCATAGATACTCATATTTGTTAAATATAAATTTACACCGATGAAAAAACATCTTATGTATTTATTCTTGCTTTTTATAGCCTCCTTGTCTGTAAATGCTCAAACAACAATATTAAATGTCGGAGGTACAAAGTCGTCCGGTTATCACATAATTTTACCTTGCGAATACAAAACTCTGCCTATTGTAAATGTGAAAATTGGTAAAAAAACCTACCGCTTTCTGTTTGATACGGGAGCAGTTACTTCTATTGGGGAGAAGATTATAAATGACCTTAAGCTCGAACCCGTGGATAAGATGAATGTGTTTGATTCCGCAGCCAGACCAGATAGTTTGTACGTTTATTCTCTGCCTGAGATATTTTTGGGCGAAGTTGCATTTAATGATATACCAACACTTCAAATGAAAGATGAAGTATTTAATCGATGTATCGGATTTGATGGAATTATAGGCAGCAACCTGTTGCGCAATTCGGTTGTTCGTTTCTCTTATCCTGACAAGACGATTGAAATTGCGGATAATCCCGAATCATTTAATTTGAATCAAAAATATGTGCAGAAGATGATTGTGCACTCTTATCAGAGTTCTCCTTTTATAAAAACAGTACTCACAGACCGCAAGACGGCAAACGTGGAGCTTCTTTTCGATAGTGGGATGTCAGGTTTTTATAACCTTTCGCTGAGGCATTTTTATCTATTTCGTGACAAGAAGGTCTTTTCGGATATTGTAAAAGAAGGCAGAGGTCGTCAGACTTATGGTTTCTATGGAATAGCACCAGAAACTGATCTTTATCGCCTAAGAATTCCTCAATTGGAAATAGGAAAGTCGAAATTCAAAAATGTGCTGATAAATACGACGAATTACGATGATTCGCGTGTAGGCATAGAATGGCTAAAGTACGGTGTTGCCACACTTGATTATAAAAATCAGAAATTCTATTTTGAACCTCATCCCGGAGCAAAAACCGACTTGTTTCGCAAAGAATTACCTCTTTCGCTGATTCCACAGGGTAATAAATTGATTGTTGGCGTGATATGGGATGAACGTTTAAATGATAGAATCAGTGTGGGTGACCAAGTCCTTTCGATAGATGATATCAACTTCGAAAATATGGATGAATGTGAATTGTTTGTCAGCGATTTCAACTTTGATAAGAAAGATTCTTACCTTTTCAAAATAAAGGATAAACAAGGGAATGTAAAAGAAATACAGATAGATAAAGAGTAACCTTTGTATAAACTATGGTTCGGATGATGAATAGCCATTAGCTATATTTGGAGTATTTTTCAATAGTTTTTTAACAGACTCTTGTTTTATAAAAATATTTGCATATTTTTGTAAAAGGCCAAAGAAACACAAGATCAATCAATATACACAGACTCACTAGTGTCCACTAAATAAAATTAAGTTTTAATTGGGTGTCATTTTGATAGTTCGCCTCCTCTTGCACTTGTTTAAATAAGTCTGAAATGCTCGTTTTATCAAGTAGCGATACGGTTAATATTCTCAACACATCGTAGGTGTCCATGTTTAGACGCAAATCATGTTCAATAATAGCTACCATGCAATATGCTATAATTGCACAATATATTTGTATCTTGACCGCATTCTCCGATGTTCCATAGAATTCTTTGACTCGAAGATGCTGCTTCAACCATTTGTAAAATAGCTCAACTCTCCATCTATATTTAGGGTCTGCTGACAAATTCATATATATTTGATATTCTGTGATTTATTACTTATATTTGCTCAATAAAGTGCACGAAATTATGA
>JASGFJ010000090.1:0-4568 GCA_047605645.1 Dysgonamonadaceae bacterium
ATTTTGGCTATTATAAATCGATGCAGCAAGCTGAAAGTAGCATCGAAAAAATGGGATATGCGAAGGCTTTGTCCGTTTACAAAAATGCTTTCAGTCAATACCCTCATGCTTTCTACGGCGATCTCCACAACGCCTGCCTTTGTGCAATCAAAACGAAGGATTATGAAACTGCTTATCAATACGCCAAGCAGTTAGTTTCGCACGGTTGTGAACTGACTTATTTCAACGATTCCGTTTTCGCCCCGTTGCATGCGAGTGCATATTGGAAGCAATTTGATAAAGAATACAATGGTATTAGAAATAAGTATTTAGCAAATATAGACTACGGCCTGCGCAAGGAATATTTCGATATGCTCCATCTTGACCAAAGCAATAGGCGCTTAGGAAAGCCCGAACAGCAAGCGGACAGCATATTTTTCATAAATGCAGCCAAAACTGTAAAGTTGATTCGGGAAAAGGGATTCCCCGAATGGTTTGTCAATAACGACAGTATTTATAATATTTCAGCATTATTTGGACATTATTGCCTCCTGTATAATAAGATAAACGCACCTCAAAACAAACAAAAATACAACACTGATTTTTACAACCACATCCGCAGCAGCAAGATTCTCGATACGATACGGATATGCCTTAAAGAAGGCCTTGTGGATGGCCTCTTGGTTCCTATAGACTATGAAAGAATGATAACACACAATGACTTCAGTAATCCTTATGGTGAACTGAGTATTGTGGTTGATCTTAAGGATGAAAAAGTAACACCCAAAATAGAGTTTACGGAATCGGAAATTGAAGCTATCAATACCCGCCGGGATAGTATTTGTCTGCCTCCAATCTCGACCGAAACAGCCCAAAACTACATAAACACATCGTGGTATAAGGAGTACCCTTTCAAAGACGTGAAGAAAGCGATGGCAGCATGCCAAGGTTGTCCACGCCCGGTTATAGTAAGCACTATAACTGAAACCGAAATACCCGTTATGGATAAATTCAGGATTCCCGAAAACTATGGCTTTCGGTTAAAGACATTAGTAAGCTCCTCGATTACAATTTTTTACAATTACTGAATCGAAGGAAATGGTATTTATTCTAAGTGAAAATAAGGATTATTTCACCGATAAAGTTATAGAATGGCTTCGGTTTTACGGTATCCATGATATCGTCCGCATAAATGCGGACGATAGGGTGAGGATACATAAAATCGAGGTGCATCAAAATATTATTATCCTAAATGTTAACGACAAGTTGGTCGATTTAGGCAGCGTAAAACTGTTTTGGTATCGGCGTAGCACGCTGAACCATCCTTTTCTTTATATGATAGATTCCTATCCTTTGGAGATAAATCAGCAAGTGAACAATTTCTCGAATCATGAATGGACTGTTTGCCGGAATTATATCATTTATATGCTGCAACAAAAAAAGCCCATTGGGAATTATTTCGTGGCAACGGCAAATAAATTAATCAATCTCAGGATAGCTCAGGAGTGTGGCTTGGATATTCCCCGGACATATATATCGGATTTTCCCAAGTACTTAAATAAATTAGGTGAATATCCATCCATTACAAAACCAATTAGCGAAGCGATGCTGTGATGGAAGATGGGGGTTATTATTCTTTGCTTACAAAAGCATTTGACAATGAATCGGATTTGGATGAAAAACAAGAATATATTTTCCCTTCGTTGTTGCAAGATAATATTGACAAAGAAATTGAGATACGGACGTTTGTTCTCTTTGAAAAGATTTACTCCATGGCATCCCTATCCCAGAGGAATGAAGCAACCCGCACTGATTTAAGAAATTATGATTTAGATAGGTTGAACAGGGTAATTTCTTATAAACTTCCCGATAATGTGGAGCAAAAGATATTGACTTTTATGAAGAAAGCAAAATTGAATACAGGCTCAATTGATCTTATCAAAACAAAAGACAATCGTTATATTTTTCTTGAAGTAAATCCAGCAGGAAACATTGAAATGGTTAGTAAAAATAGTAATTACCATATTGAAAAAGAATTTGCTGGTCTTGAAGTAAACAAGACGAAAATGGATCCAATCAAGGGAGGAAAGTCTCTTATGTATTATGATGCACATGCTTGTGATGCATATAATTGGGACTACAAACTTCACTGGAGTGATGGAAGTACTACGAGGATGGATTATCCCAGATAATAGCAGGCTTGAACTATATAAGTTCATTCTCTTAGATTCTAACTTCAGCTTGAAGTTATTCTCATTCAACAAAATTTCTTACTATAAAAATAACAATAAAATGAAAACTTACATTTTTTCTATTGTATTCACTGTCCTGTTTTGTTTCGAACTACAAAGCCGAGAAACTTATTTTGGCTATTATAAATCGATGCAGCAAGCTGAAAGTAGCATCGAAAAAATGGGCTATGCGAAGGCTTTGTCCGTTTACAAGAATGCTTTCAGTCAATACCCGCATGCTTTCTACGGCGATCTCCACAACGCCTGCCTTTGTGCAATCAAAACAAAGGATTATGAAACTGCTTATCAATATGCCAAGCAGTTAGTTTCGCACGGTTGTGAACTGACTTATTTCAACGATTCCGTCTTCGCCCCGTTGCATGCGAGTGCATATTGGAAGCAATTTGAAGAAGAATACAATAGTCTTAAAGATAAATATTTAGCGAATATGGACTATGGCCTGCGCAAGGAATATTTCGATATGCTCCATCTTGACCAAAGCGATAGGCGAATCAAAAAACCGGAACAACAAGCAGACAGTATTTATTACATTCATGCAATCAAAACAATTGACCTAATTCAAAAGAATGGATTTCCAATGTGGTTTATTAATAATGACACTATAAATAAGATCAGTATATTATTTGGTCACAGTTGTATTTTATATAATAAGATGAATGCACCAGAAAACGAGCAAAAATACAACACTGATTTTTACAACAATATCCGCAAAAGCAAAGTGCTTGATACGATCAGGATATACCTTAAAGATGCCCTTGAGGATGGCTACCTGACTCCAAATGAATATGAGGGAACGATTTCATTCAGTGATTTCAGCAATCCTTATGGTAAATTGAGTATTGTTGTTGACTTGAAGAATGAAAAAGTAACACCAAAGACTGTATTTACCCAATTGCAGATTGAAGCTATCAATACCCGCAGGGAAAGCATTTGTTTGCCTCCAATCTCGACCAAAACAGCCCAAAACTACATAAACACATCGTGGTATAAGGAGTACCCTTTCAAAGACGTGAAGAAAGCGATGGCAGCATGCCAAGGTTGTCCACGCCCGGTTATAGTAAGCACTATAACTGAAACCGAAATACCCGTTATGGATAAATTCAGAATTCCCGGAAACTATGGCTTTCGTTTAAAGACATTAGTAAACTCCTCTATTGCAATTTTTTACAATTACTGATTCGAAGGAAATGGTATTTATTCTAAGTGAAAATAAGTACTTTTTCACCGATAAAGTAATAGAATGGCTTCGATTTTATGGTATTCACGATATAATCCGCATAAATGAGGATGATAGGGTGAGGATACATAAAATCGAAGTGCATCAAAATATTATTATCCTAAATGTTAACTATAAATTGGTCGATTTAGGCAGCGTAAAACTGTTTTGGTATCGGCATAGCACGCTGAACCATCCTTTTCTTTATATGATAGATTCCTATCCTTTGGAGATAAATCAGCAAGTGAACAATTTCTCGAATCATGAATGGACTGTTTGCCGGA
Organism: Dysgonamonadaceae bacterium; assembly: GCA_047605645.1. Classification (GTDB taxonomy): domain Bacteria; phylum Bacteroidota; class Bacteroidia; order Bacteroidales; family Dysgonomonadaceae; genus UBA1309. Next base: position 3,732 of record JASGFJ010000090.1, read on the forward strand.
ATTATATCATTTATATGCTGCAACAAAAAAAGACGATTGGGAACTATTTCGTGGCAACGGCTGTGGCAATTTGTCAAAGAACACAAGCTGTTTTCTGCAGGTATAGAACATATTGCCATTTACCACGACGACCCCAAAATCACAGAAAGCGAAAAACTGCGTACGGAAATCTGTTTAGCCGTGAAAAAAGAGACAAAACCACAAGGAGATATCGGTATCAAAGAGATAAAAGAAGGTCGATTTGCGCTGTTTCTTTATCAGGGCACATACGAGCATCTAGGTGCAGTCTATGATACGATTTACGGTAAGTTATTGCCCGAAAACAACCTTCGACTCAGGGATTATCCCTGTTTTGAGAAATACTTGAATCATCCCGGCCGGACAGAACCGGAAAAACTGAAGACTGAGATATATGTGCCAATCGAATAACTGGCTAGAATTCCGGGAAGCGACTCAGGGTTGCATCCCGGATCTATTTTTCCAGATTCACGAAATCATCAGCCTCTCTACCCTACTTCTATCTACCAGCAGAATCTCCCCAACCAAAGCGATACAGAAACATCCAGCCAGGGATATCGTTTCAACAAAGAATCCCTCCAACACATCTGTATTCCAAACACAGGCCAACCTTTACCGGGTAATTATCGTTTTACCTTCAGCCATATAATTACACTATACATCCCGGATATCCACTTTTCCTCCTGAAAGGAATTCTTCCGAAAAATCGTCATTTCATTCCTGATACCCACCATACTCCACCACCAAAAAATGCGTAATTGCCTTTAACCCACTTTGCAGTTTTTAAGCTGTATCCTCCTGATTAAAAGTCTTGTATTT
>JASGFJ010000091.1:0-4525 GCA_047605645.1 Dysgonamonadaceae bacterium
TTCTACAAAGTTACGTTATTCTTCTTTTGAAACACATATTTTTACCGATGATCCGTTGTTTTGTTGGTTTTTTTCGATTTGTGGATAGATTCAATCCATTCTTTTTGCGTGCTCTCATTGTGTATCATAGGTTTCAAATTTATGGCAGTATTTCTTATTTACTGCCGTTTTATTGATTTTATAAATAATTCAACTTCATTTCTTTTTTCTTTTCTGGATGCGTATCTCAATAATGTATTTTCATTGATTGTATAGTTTTCAAAGGCCGTTTCAAACATATTTAATTTGCTAGAATTATGAAGCATAAAACAGATATACCTTTAGAGAAATAACAAGTCAAAAAATAATCCGGTATTTCAGCTGTTTTTTTTGTGTTAAGTTAGATGCTGATAGGTATTTTCCCTGATTTTAAATTTTAGAAGGTAAATAATAGGATAATAATGTGTTGTTTTCAGAAATACGATAGATGCAAAAGAGAAGATGATTTTTATAGGCAACCCATACGTCAATCAGGAGTAAAAGCTATTTTGAACTCCATTTTTGCGTTCATTCCAGAGATGAGGAAGCTTTCTTGTTCCTTTCGTTTTTCATACTCCTGATCTTTTTTACGGCATTCTTTTGGGATTGAGAGTTTCTTCTTTCGTAAGACAACAAATGGCATTGTGCTTTTTGCATAAACCTGTTTTTTGGTAAATACGATCGCCCGATAGGGAAAGAGGAAGATTTGTTTTGTGGAGCTCTTCCAGGCTCGAATCTGAATATTTAAAAGACGATTATACCTTTGCTCTATGAACAAGATTCCCGAACTGAAAAGCTTCTTTCAGATTTGGAAAATGGGTGTGAGAACCGGAATATCTATTTATAACATATTCTATTGTTACAAGCTATATACTTTTGTTTTGGATTATTAAAAACTGAGTGATAAGGAGCGCAAAAGATGACATGTTACAAGACGGCTTAGACAGACTGTCGGCAAACGCTTAAACTTTGTAGTACTAAAATTCGTTATTACCTTTGGCTCTTAAGAATAAAACAGACAGGAAAAATAAATACAGTATGTGTCAGATAAAAGTAAAAGACGTATATAAGTCATTCAAAGATGTACACGCCGTAAGAGGTATCTCTTTTGAAATACATCCCGGAGAGTTTGTCGCTTTACTAGGCCCTAACGGAGCCGGGAAGACAACGACGGTGGAAATGATGGAGGGATTAAAGCATCCGGATTCGGGCGAAATCCTGCTGCAAGGTAAAAGTTGGCAGAAGAATGAGAAAGATCTTCGGGCAATCATTGGTTTGTCATTGCAAGAAACTCGTTTTTCCGAAAAACTGACTATTACGGAAACCTTACGCTTGTTTGCCAGTTTTTTTCGACTTGGCGACAAACGTGTGAATGAAATTATCGAATTGACCGGATTGGAAAGTAAGCAGAAATCGATGGTCGGAACACTTTCCGGTGGGCAACGGCAACGGCTTGCTTTAGGTGTCGCATTATTAAATACGCCACAGATACTTTTTCTGGATGAGCCTACGACCGGACTCGATCCGCACTCGCGACTCGATCTTTGGAAAATATTGAATGGATTAAAAGAGGAGGGAAAAACTACGCTCATTTTGACAACCCATTATATGGAAGAAGCGGAGTCGCTTTGCGACCGCATCATCATTATTGATGAAGGGAAAATCCTAAAGGACGGGAAACTCGAAGATTTATTGGACGAAAATTCCCGTAACCTTGACGAATTATTTATCAATCTTACGGGAAAAGCTCTTCGTGAGAATGGAAATGTAGTACTATAATAAATACTTAGCCACTTCAATCAATTATTTCAATAATGGGAACAATTAAAAACAATCAATTATACCAACTCTTCAAGACTCAATTTCTACTGACAATTCGTGAACCGGAAGTCCTTTTTTGGGGTATGATATTCCCGGTGCTTATCTCCATCGGATTGGGTTTGGCTTTTACACAACAAACAGAATCAAAATTTAATGTTGTACTTGTTGAGAAGAATAAGACCGAGTTAGATTCTCTTCTCAATATTTATGCAACAAAAGCACAGAGCAAAGGAGAGAACATCCAAAACTGGGAAATAAGCAATAAAACGCTGGGTAATACTTTGTTTAAGTTTTCACAAAGCGACTGGAATTCAGCAATCAGATCACTAAAGAGAGGTGAAGTCGATGCGATTGTTACCGATTCGTTAGGAAAAGCTGTTTATCATTTTGATCCGCTCAACTCTCAATCTCAGTTAGCATATATGAAGCTTTCGGCATTGGTGAAATCGCCTGCTTCGGATATGAAGACGGAGAGTTCGGATATAGAACCATTAACATTAAAAGGTGTTCGTTATATTGATTTCCTGATTCCGGGACTGATTGCCTTCGGCTTGATGAGCTCTATCATGTGGGGCGTCAGTTATACGCTTATAGAGCGTCGCTCTCAAAAGTTATTAAGACGTATGATCGCGACTCCGATGAAGAAATCGAATTTTTTGTTTGCTTTGATGTTTGTCCGCATTCTTATGAATGTCGTTGAATCTCTGATTTTACTGTTTTTTGCATGGCTGATATTCGATATTCATATTCAGGGAAATATCGGAGCATTGATCGTCTTGTTTTTGGCTGGCAATCTTGCTTTTACAGGGATCGCTATTTTGGTTGCATCCCGTACCTCCAAGACAGAAGTTGGTTCCGGATTAATTAATGCTGTACAAATGCCTATGATGTTGTTGTCGGGAATTTTCTTTAGTTATCATAATTTCCCCGAATGGAGCATCGGTGCTATTAAACTGCTCCCTTTGACAGCGCTAACCGATGGAATACGGAGCATTTTTAATGAAGGAGCCGGATGGGTGGATGTTATTTATCCCACTTGTATATTATCAGCTCTCGGAATTATTTGTTTCGCTGTAGGAATGAAACTGTTTAAGTGGAATTGAATTTGTTATTTCTACGATTCTTTTTCTTTACAGCGACCTTTTATTCCCCTACTAAGAGTGAATAAATCAGGTTGTTGTATTTTGACTAGTCCTAAATAACCGTTACAGGTTTATATGCAAAAAACGATTACAGTTAACTGCAATCGTTTAATATTCAATTGTTCTCGTTAAGTGATCCGGTTCGTATCGGAATTTTGTTGTTGTAACTGGGTGCGAATCAATGTCTTACGGGGTTACTGAAATGGGCATGGTAACGGCTAGGCAACGATTTTGAAAACTCGCTTTTAATTCTTTTATTTTCAGTACGTTATGTATTCGCCTTAAATTGATCGGTAACGATTGAATTTTCTGAATTTGTTACCATTTGTTTATCAGTCATTTATAAATCAAAACTAAATATCACTATGCTTAGCCGACAAAAACTCCTTTTTGTCCCTTTTGTCTGTCTTTTGCGTGCCAAAGAGTATAGGTTCAAATCTAAGCTTTTTTTTTAATCAAACAAATGTTTGAGAATAAGTGTTTTCACTTTAGTGTGCAAGGTGCAAGCATATTTATATATATATGCTTGCACCTTGCACCGACAAATGACTCAGCCGTTTTTGATAACAGAGTTATTTAAAATCAGCGTTTTTGATTATATTTGTAATATCATAAATAAGAAAGGAGCTGAATATGACAGCAATAGAAATAAAAGCAAAAGAACAAGAATTGATAAGGGAGATTAATAATGATACTACCTTATTAGAGTCTGCTTTGAAATATGTAAAAAAACTAAAACGAGCTAAAGCACAGTTGCCTTGTCAATTTACAAGAGAAGAGAAGGAGGATATCTTACTTAAAGGTGAACAAGATGCGGCAAAAGGATTAGGAGTCTTGCATGAAGATTTTGAAAAGGAATTTGGAGCATGGTAATAATTTGGTTACCAGAAGCAAGATCACATCTAAAAGAAATATATCTTTTTGATAAAGAAAACAGAAATCTAAAAATTGCAGTAAAAGTTCGACTTGAAATATATTCTTCTGTAACTATATTGAAAAAATTTCCTCAAATGGCTTCGATAGAGTTTTTTTCTTCAAAAACGACAAAAGAGTATAGGTCATTAGTGGTGAGTAAATATTTTAAAGTCGTCTATTATATTGATGAAGAAAAAATATATGTTTCAGCTATTTTTGATTGCCGCCAAGACCCCGAAACAAACGTAAAGAAGATAAAAGAATAAAAGAAGTTTATTCAGTAAAATATAGCCCGAATTGGAATAATCCAATTCAGGCTTTTTCGTTTTCACTGCAGAGGTAAACTAGGATTAAATATGAGGCTGTAATCAGAACTCTGTCCAAAACCAATTATTTTTGTATTATGGATAGAAATAGTGACGAGTACGCATTGATGCGTGATAAAGCTTTAGCCCAGCTTCGCAGTGGCGAGTCTCTTACAGGCAAAGATGGTGCTTTTGGCCCTTTATTCAGAAAACTTAATAGCTGTCCGAATATAGGCTGTCCGGTAAAATGTGTATTTTTGTTCAGGTCATATAAGTATATAGTATAAAATAATGTCGTATTATCTTGTTTTTCTGATGATTATT
>JASGFJ010000092.1:0-4322 GCA_047605645.1 Dysgonamonadaceae bacterium
TTAATTAAAAAACGCGCGTATATTACCCGCGTCAAACTAAACTTATTTTTTTCTCTAACAAGTCGGTCAAATCTTTTTTCCGATCAATTTTTCACGTCCCTATTTTTCCTTTCAGGGCAGAACAACACCTCTGTACACCATTATTTCACTGTTTCATGGGAAGAATATCTAGCTCCATCGTCAAGAATTTTTACCCATACATCCAACACAAACTTATCCGGCCATCCGGTAAGAAATTTGTCACACAATACTAATTTTTACAGAAGCATGGCATGGCAACATTTTGCCAATTTGAATTGTGCGCAGCTATCTATGCAGTCACAATTCTGTGATTTCACCGTTTCCCGATTCAACCGTTCTAGAGCCTTTCGAGCCCTCTGTTCTACCATCCTTCGATTACACAATTACTCAGTTTTACAGTTCCCCGTCCTTCGATTACACGGTTCCACGATTAGACAGTTTGATAAGCATTACACAATTCCATTAACATAAAAATTTTACAAATGAAACAACAAGAATTTAACACAAACCTATTTACATCGACGGCTTTCTCGCCAGAGCGTGCTTCACTGCAAGAAGCGAGGAAAGTAGCAAGAAAAAGAAACCCCTATCTAAAGCCCGAAATCAGCATCACTTACTTGCAGACCGAGCACTCTTTTGTTCAGGCTTCGGGAAAATTCTCATTTACAGGAAATCCGAACATCGAAGATATGGAAAACGGCCTGGATATCACGACCGATCATCTATTCGATTGGGATTGATTGGTAATCAGGTAAATAGTAGCTACCTTATAAGAGCATTTTTATCGAATACGCTAACATGAAACAATAACTAAGAAGAAAAGAGATGAAAAAGAATATTTTACATAAACTAAAAACAAAAAGTTCAGCCGTTTTATTCATTCCCGCAATCCTACTTTTTATATCCGGATGTTCGGGAACGGAGGCTTTTAGCGGAAATGAAGGTTCCGGCAAAGGAATAATAAACATCACCTTGGGAGAGATTTATAATTCCGGCGATGGAGGCACATTACGCTCTGAAATAATCAGTCAAACCTCATACCTGCCTGCTGCCAAAGAAGGGGGACTCATGGCGTGGGGAACATTGGCTCCGGCTCCGGTTTCCATCACCCGTGCCACTACTCAACCGATGCAGGCCGGTAAAAAATACTATATTATTTTCTACGATGAAGTGAATAGTAAAGTAGAGAAGGCTGTGGCTGCAACAGCGGGAGCTGCTCCCGGAGACGTCTATCTCCCGGTAGGCACCTATTCTGTGATTGCTTATTCAGTGAACGACGATGGCACTAAACTGCCGACTCCACCTTCCGAGGGCGACCCTTCGCCTGCAATAACAGCAGATGCCGATGTAGACCTACTTTATTATGCTATTGCCAATCAGGTGCTTGTTCGGGATAATCCGATCAATATACAGATTACTTTTTCCCATCAGTACAGCCGGATACTGACCTCTACGCTGAATACTTCGAGGTTGGTATTAGACAAGGCGGATGTCAATGCCAGCATCGGCAGCCACATCACCATAATGGATGATATGGAAGTTACCCGTTATGATGCTGTTCTGGATTTAGTTACCGGAGCATTGAGCAAAGGAACGGCCAATAACAAGACTATTAGTTTCAACTCGGATTTACCTTCCAATACGCCAACTTCGGGTGATGCTTTCTGGATTTACACAGGCGGTGAGCCTCTGAAGGTAAAGTTTCCGTATCTTGAATTTGCTTATGAGACCAACAACAATCATCAACACTCCGATCTGCGCATTGCTTTTGCCTCGATGCCAATGGCCGGATTTCAATACAACATCAGTGCGCGCCTGTTGAGTTGGTGTCCGGCTAAAACGACAAACGGCGATTGGCTGCTTTTCCGTTGCCACAACCTGGGGGCTGACGAATCGCTTGACCCTTTTACCTATGTATCCACCGACAATGCTGAAGATTCTGATATCAAAGGATCTCTCTATCAGTGGGGACGAAAAAAAGATGGGCATCAATTGAGAAGCAGCTCTACATCCAGCACGCTAGCCACAGATAATACCCCCAATCACAATATGTTTATCACTCCCGATTCCTATCCTAACGACTGGCGTTCGGGAGGAGGCGAGAACTCCCGTTGGGGCAACGGTACTGCTAATGTAAATCCAGCTAAAGCAGCTAATGATCCTTGCCCTCCGGGTTGGAAAGTTCCTTCTCGGGCACAGTGGCAGTCTATCTACAAGGCTTCCGGAACTGGTGCCCCATCCGATGCTACAGCTAATACCTGGATCTGGAGTGGAAAGGGTATTCTAGTCGGTGACGCATTGTTTTTGCCTGCAGCGGGCTACCGCCACACCAAAGGTTCTTTGGATGGTATTGGTAGTGTTGGCAACTACTGGAGCAGTACGGGAACCAGTATAAACTCGAACTACCTTTACTTCTACAAGACGTATGTGGCTCCGGCGGTTAACTACGCCCGAGCGGGCGGTTTTTCTGTACGTTGTGTCTTAGACCAGTAGGCAATACAGTAAAGTATGTTTTATTATTTGAGCATTTCTTCCGGAGCATTTTCCTCTTTATGGATGTATGGAAATCTATTCTGCACTCCCTTTGTGACAAGGGGGATTAGGCCGGGGGAGTGGTCACCCAATAAAATATAAATATCCCGCAGGCGGTTGATTTCGCCCGCGGGAATGATGAACAATAAAAGGAGCGCGACTGCCCTCCAAATGCAGAAGGTAATGAAATCTGGATGTCGGAGGAAAGGAGCAGGCAACAAATGGTTGGAAATAGTTAGATATTGCAAACAGGATATCGGTCGGGGCATTTTGGGAGAGATGCAGTGTATTATCCCGACCATTTTGTTTTTATAATGCAAATTCGTTCTCCTATTTATAGAGGCTGTGATAGTCTTGGAGGAGACTTTTATTTTAGTAGTTTGTCCTTTTCTGCCGGGAGGCAGGGACGGACACTGAAGTAATTTTAATGGATAAAAAAGCCCCGTGCTTTTTTCACGTTGGATTCTTCAGCCAAATCAGAAAGCAAGCCACTCGAGAAGAGCCCGAGGGCTTGCTTTTTTTAGTGTGTAGCAGATGAAATTTCTTTTGCGATATTTCTTGTTATTTTGTGAAACGCCTACAGCGTATGTGTTTCGAATCAATGTTTTGTTTCTATTGACAGGTTTCCCCATATGGGGAATATTATTTCGGTTTGACATCTTATTTTCTTTTGATAGGAAATCCCCTATATTTGTGCCATATGACTTTACCAAACGGGATATTTTCTATTTTAATCATCATTCTCTTTCGTATATTTATTTCATCGTCTTTTTTCGCCGTAGGCGATTCATCGCCATAGAAGATGAGTGCAATATACGCCCCCAAACCTCGTAGAGGTTTCATTTTTACCATGCTATGCTTCTATTGATATGTTTCCTCAATAAGGAATGTGCAAATATATTTCAACGATCCACCAGGCGAAATAATAACTGTAAAACGAACCCCGAAGTGCAAACCCATTATATCCGGTAATACAAAAAAACGATACAGATATATAATGTGTAAACAGATGTGTGTATTGACGGGTGAATGAATGAATTGATATTCAAATGGGCAAACGATACCTGCGGAACATTACCCGGGCAAACCAACGGCCACCGGGCGAATTCAATTCGCCCCTACAATGGGCAGGTGATATTTTTGATGATCGGAGCGTATAACGATGACAAAATGCAAATAACAGGAATATGGGGGATTTGAAATATGGTTGCGGATACCTACAGCGGTGATGCGTAGGGGTGAATTGAATTCGCCCGCAATACAAAGAATTGAAAAATGACGATTGTAGAGACGCACGGCCGTGCGTCTTAAAACAGCAAAATCTGCCAGATTCGCAAGGGCTTGAAATATAGGCAAACCCTCAAGGAATAGTTAAAAAACCAAAACAAATAATATACCCCTTATCTATATCAATCACCAATAGATAGTTCTCATCTATTAGTCAAATACAGCCAATATTCCGACATTATTCTCTGAAAAATCACAAGATAGAATAGCTGAGTCCCCGTTTTTCTATTAAAATGGAAGCAAAACCCAGCTTACGGGAAACCGTGATTTTACAAAACGCACTAACATATTTTAGCAGTCGTAATGTGAAATATAGGCAAAGCCGGAGACTGTTAATAAAACAAAACAAGGAAAGAAAGTATGCTCCTCTTTCAAAAAGACTTTCTATTTTTGACTTCGATTTGGAATAACCCAATCGTAAACTAAAGAGCTTTTGAGACATCCATTTTCAACATATTTAAGCGTGTTTTTTAGCTGGATTT
>JASGFJ010000093.1:0-4090 GCA_047605645.1 Dysgonamonadaceae bacterium
GAGAGCCTATCATCAGCTTCTTGTTCTGATAAGCCTTTTGTTGCATTAGTTGTTAGTTTGGTAAGCCCTTCGGAGATATCTATTGAATGCCACAATACATCTTGCTGTTCTTTTTTATTTGTCATATTCTCAATAATTATTATAGGTGAAGGCTATTATAAGCTTCAGATATTAAATAAAATGATGTGTTTTAGATCTTAACAACTATATATAAATAAAAGTTTCTTTTGTCGTAGATATCGTGTTTTCTTACAGACTTAACCCTTTTGCATTTGCTGCTGGAATGTAATTTCGATGAATTCTGCAGGACGGGTAATAGACACGAGGACAGTAATTCGCATAATACCTTCCAGAATGTCTTCCGGCGTCATTGTATCACCCAGCCCGACATGCACGCTATATGCGTCATCGGGTACAGCTCCGGCCAATCCTCCACGCTTCCATATTCCATTCAGAAAATTGGATATCATACTTTTCACATTGATCCATGTGTTTGCTTCATTAGGATCGAATACATACGCACGCGCCGCATTTTTAACGGACTCCTGTAGCATTATCATTGTACGGCGGACATTGATATATCTCCAGTCGAGAGAATTTCCGTCCAGTGTTCTCGCACCCCATACTTTAATACCTTCTCCCATGAAAGTACGAATAGCGTTTACGGACTTCCCGCTCAGAGGCACATTCAAATCTTCCTGATCTTCGTGTGAGATATTGACGGTAGGACTTATCGCTGTGGCTACGCTTACATTCGCAGGAGCCTTCCATACGCCTTTAGTGTTATCGACCATCGTATAGACTCCAGCCATGGCAGCTGATACAGGAAGCAGATTCAATGAAATCCGCATTTCCTTCATTATTTCCCTGTATAGAAAACTTAGTTGCGACAATATTTTGTGTAAAGTACTGCGTTCCACATCGGTCAAACCTTCCTTCAACCCATCTATATAATCTTTTATCTGTTTTTTCTTATCTTCATCAAAAGCCGAAGTTTCCAGTTCTTCTGTCAACAAGTTTTGTAAGTTCTCTATATCCAGATTTTCATAGTTCAACTCATTTTCCTGCACGATGGAAGTGTTCAGCCATGGATAATAAGCAGCACCAAAATCAAGGAATTCACTTCCTATATTCTCTCTGAATTTTGCAACTACATCTCCATCCGGATCTTTTCTATCCCTATATCCATCATGTACATCCAGTACAGCAAAGCGGTTCCTCATTTCATATCCGCAGTGCTTCAGAATTGCAGTTTGGAGCGCGTAGCAATCCTCTGCTTTCAAAACAATGGCTTCCGGTATAACCACCATCGTAGACTCCTGTTCTTTGATTAACGGAGCTATACCCTGTTCCAGTTTGTCTTTCTCTATACCGGAAGAATAATCGCCAACCGAAACGATATAACAAGGGCCTCCACCATTTGCATAGAATAGCAACATACTATAATAAAGTATATAGCTATCGGTTCTTTGCAGCAAGTAACTCTTTCCATTAAAATTAATGGCTGAAGAACCGGCACCCTCAGCTAATTCAAACTTGGGTTTCGGAGCCTCTCCAAAATAAGATCTGAACTCAGCCATAGATGTAATTCTCCAGGGCTTATTCAGTAAAGATTTGTTACCATTTGCTGCTTTTTCTGTATAACCGATAAAAGCAGGGACAGCGGTCGCCACTTCCACTACAGAATTGGGGAATGCATTTTTTTCAACGATGTATACCCCTGGTGTTTTCATTGCACTCATAAGTTGAGATTTATTTGTAGATATATAATATACATATTAATAAAATAAACCGATCGAGCTATTATTCTTCATTATTTTAATATTTTACTGTGGACATAGAAGGTTAATACTTCATTGTTTATAAATATTCCTATTGCAAAGTAGGAAAAAAGTTGAATATTCCTTCTCGTTTTCTTTTATTTTCGAGATAATAATAAAAACATGCTAATACATGTTTATCCATATGAATAGCATATTTTGTTAATATAATTATAACTTCTATGGAAGTGCAATTGTTATTAAGAGATACAGAAATATTCCCGTCAGAGCAAATCCTGAAAGATGCACTAGGCAAAAGCTACGGTGTATAAAAGAGCTTTATCACCATTGTTATAAGCGAAAATATTGTACACCCTGAAAGAATTATATAAAAACACAATCTTAAATTTATACATTTTTTGTACACAAAAATTTCTGACAACAAAGCTTCGTTTCTTTGTTGATCATCCACATGAGGAATAAAATTTAAAAGCTAATAATTTATGCCTGACTAATTATAAAATGAGTTTATATCTTCAAAGACTGAAAAGCCATTGTTTTCCCATCGATAATTAAAATTCGATTAAGAATAAGATCTCCGATTCCTGTCAGATACTTTATCGTTTCTGTCGCCTGAATACTCCCCACAATTCCCGCAATAGAACCCAATATTCCAGCTTGAGCCGATGTCGGCACAGTTCCTTCCGGCGGAGGGCTTCCAAACACTTTCCGGTAATCAGCACTTCCGGGGATATAAGTCATTACTTCTCCCTTGAAGGTAAGTACAGCCCCATGTGAATAAGGCTTTAGCTCTGCAACACAAATATCATTTATCAGAAACTTGGTTTCATAATTGTCACAACAGTCAACTATAAAATCGTATTGCCGTACTAATTCAGCTGCATTGTCCTGTGTAAAACGCTCTTGGTATGGAATAATATGCACATTCGGATTCAACGCTCCCAGCTTTACCTTTGCGGATATTACTTTAGGAATGCCTATCTCATACGAACGATGTAGTATTTGCCGTTGCAGATTCGAAATATCTACCACATCCGAATCTATTATACCCAATGTTCCTATACCGGCAGCTGCCAGATAGTACAAAACCGGCGAGCCGAGCCCTCCTGCACCTATAACCAATACTTTCGAATTTTGTAATTTCTGCTGGCCTTCTTCGCCAAAACCTTCAATCAATATATTTCTATTATACCTGCTTTCACTCATAATTATAATAATTTACTGTAAACTTAAATCCCAATCTTTCCATACCACCTCATATCCATGATTCTTAACGGATTGCAGAACAGCCGAGGGAGTGCGGCTGTCGTTTACCGAGAATTGCTCGAGTTCATCCGTGTAAACAGCATACCCTCCGGGATCTGTTTTCGAACCGGCACTCAACGAGGTGATTCCCAAACCGATCATATTATCCCGAAAGATTGAATCCTCTCTTGTCGACAAGGCCATTTCCAGGTCGTGATTGAAAATGCGGTATGCGAATATGATCTGCGCCAACTGTTTATCCGTCATAACAACATTCGGCTGAAAATCTTCACCTTCGTGTGGACGCATTCGTGGAAAAGAGATGGAATACTTCGTTTGCCAGTATGTCTTTTGCAAGTATTGTAGATGCAGAGCCATCATTGCAGCGTCGGTACGCCAGTCTTCAAGCCCGATCAGCACCCCCAAACCTATTTTGTGTATGCCGGCCTTACCCATGCGGTCGAATCCGTCGAGCCGCCAGTCGAATTTGGATTTCATACCTTTGGGATGATATACTTTATATTTGGATTTGTTATAAGTTTCCTGATAACAATAGACGGCATTTAATCCCGCATCAGCAAGCTGTTTGTATTCCGCTTCTTTCAACGGTTGCACTTCTATTGAAATAGAAGAAAAATAAGGTTTTACCAAACGGATTGCATTTTCGATATAATCGACACCCGCATCACGTGGATTTTCGCCAGTAACCAGTAAAATATGCTGGAAATCTCCCATCCGTTTAATGGCTTCAACCTCCCGCAGTATCTGTTCGTCCGTCAGTATAATACGTCTGATGTCATTATCGTGATTGAACCCGCAATAGACACAATGGTTGATACAGGAATTGGTCAGGTACAGCGGCACATAAAACTGAATTGTATTGCCATATCTTTGACGGGTGTATCTTTGGCTCAATATAGCCATTTGTTCCAGATAAGGTTCGGCAGCAGGCGAAACCATTGCCATAAAATCGTCAATAGACGGTCTTGTTTTGCCCAGAGCAATCTCGACATCCTTAGCTGTTTTATTATATATACACGACTCGATTTTGTCCCAATCATAAT
>JASGFJ010000094.1:0-3365 GCA_047605645.1 Dysgonamonadaceae bacterium
TTTGTTCTGAACAATGTCGGCAAACAATACGACATTATATTTTAGATACTACTTAGATGCATGTATAGCATATTGAAAAGACACAATAGGCAAACTCAGCGACCAGAAAGGAATCGGATGGAACGGCTACTAAAAATTCAGATGATACAGTAAGTGATTTATCAGCGGTATATGCCATAAGAAATTGCATCCCCCAAGCGCTTCAGCAACTTACAAACAAGGGATTTCATCGCAAAAAAAACAAGGCCTTTACGAAAATACGACATCGCTAATTCCTACTTAACAAACTCAAGACATGTACTATGCTTGCAGGAAAGAGATTTCCTTTTTCTTATCAATACTAAGACTTTATTGGAGAGGAAGGGCATTCTTCACAAGATACGATACACCTCCTCTTGGAAGTACGAAGTGCCAGCTTCGCTGCCTGCCGAACATGCAAGATGAAACAGGTAGATATCGCAGGAACAACATCTTTCGAAAACATATAAGCTTGGAGATTTTCACAGATAAACCGGTTGAAAGTAAAATACAATATAAGCCGGAAACAGTATAAGCAAAAACCGACATAGCGCAATCGGGCATTGAACAATACCTGTTTGTTTAGCGATACAGGTTATCACAGGTAAGTTATCTTCAGCCTCTACCGCTTCCGGAGTCAGAGTGATGCTTCCTCGTACTCATTGCTTTGTTCCGTTCTTATCGCATTTTCTGTGAGAATGCAGTAATCGCATCGTGATTTAAAGCGGAAACGGAGGAATTTACTTTCATGACCTTTCTACAGAGAAATCTCTCGAAAAAGTTCATTTTATCAAACAACATTTCTCCTCCCAAGGCCTCTTTTGCAATGGCGAATTTACTAACATAGGGAGGATAAGCTTTATCCAACTGACTATCTTCTTGTTTTTTAATCATACAACAAATATAGAGTCCGAGTTTTTTATTTTGAAGCAACTCCCGGTTATTGAAGCAAAAAGCTCTCATCTCTTTTGTTGTATTGCCGGCATAGATAGATGTTCCGATTATTATTTTATCATATTCCTCTATATCGGGCAACTTATCGTCTTTTAATGAAATATAATCGACCTCATCAGCAGACAACTGTTTACCGATAAGATAAGCGACTTTCTCGGTTGTACCATATTTGGAAGAATATATAATAGCTGTTTTCATTTTTATTATTTTAGATAGTTGGCACTTTTTTCCCTTAAATTAAATCATTGGCTGCACGTGGACAGTTTCGAATAACACGAAGCTATGATTTGCCTCCTTTCAAGTGGAGATTCATCATCTTTTATGCATTCCGTATGCTTTTGATATACATGATTTACCTTTATCAACATCTCTTGTTTACGTCGAGCCTGAAGAACAGAGAATGGGTTATTTTCAATCCGTTTCTCATCTCCCCCAATATACCATGACATGCTATTGCATTCTTCTTTGCACAGTGCCGAAGGGCTTTATGCATGCCGGGCAGAAAAATAGTCCTTTTCCAACCAACTGAACTCAAAGCGTATGTTCACCGACAGCTGAGTTTTCTCCCCCAACACAGCTTGTTTATTGGCTTAAGGCCATACTTCTGTGCTTCAATCCCCATTCTATCATTGCATCCATTACGTTCTTGAAATCCCGCCCCGATTGAGTAAATTCATATTCTACAGTAACGGGAATGGTATTGTAAACGGTTCTCTTCACAATGCCATTCATCTCCAGGTCACGTAATTCTTTTGATAACATTCTGGGGGTAATCCTCGGAATTTCTCGTTCCATTTCTTTAAATCGCTTTTTCCCAAAGGCCAGGGAAGCCATGATGTGCAACTTCCATTTTCCGGTCAACACGTTCATTGTATCATTTATAGCCAGCATAAACGCAGCTGAACACCCCTTAACGCTCTCTAAATCAACAGCAGTTTCCATCTTTCTATTATTTTGACACTATACAAAAGTATAGTGCTATATATTTTATTGCAAATATAGTATATTTTTACTGCCACAAAAAATAAACTGATAAAAGGAAGATAAAAGTGAAACAGCGGGTGTGTAGAACGAAGAGGAAAATTGATATTCTGCAAGACTAATAGACAAAAAGCTCTTTTTTTAATTTCGGGATTATATATAGAATCATCCGGGATTTTCCGGGATGCATGTATGAGTATTTTGAGGAGTATAAGGAATATCATCAGATCCGGGAATCTGCTATTGAATAGATGTACAGAGAAAAATATTGCTCTTCCTGTTTAGAAAGTGAGGAGAGCATTCAGAGTTTAAAATAATATCTAACATAATTAAAGCAAATGAAAGTAACAGTTATCGGAGCCACAGGCTTTGTCGGCTCACATATTACACAAGAATTAGCAAATAGAAATATCCATGTTACAGGTATTTCAAGGAAAGAAAAATCATCCGACAACGAATTTGTGATTTATATACCAACTGACATCACAAACGTAACAGCATTATCTGCTGTATTAAAAGGGAGCGATGTGGTAGTAAATGCATTTAATCCGGGATGGGACAACCCAAATATCTACAACGAATTTCTCAGGGGCTCGAAAGCTATTCTTGAAGCAGTCAAAGATTCAGGAGTAAAACGCTTCATTACCATAGGAGGAGCGGGCAGTTTATATGTCGCACAAGGCGGTCCTCAGATCATAGATACTGTTCCAAGCGATTCACCTTTTTATCCGGGATCAAAAGCTGCCAAAGATTTTTTGGATTTCATCCGCGACGAAAAAGAATTGGATTGGGCATTTTTCAGCCCGGCATTGGATATGCACCAGGGGATTACAACGGGCAGAACCGGTAAATATCGCTTAGGGACAGACTATCCGGTAATGGACGAAGAGGGGAAAAACATCCTTTCCGTAGAAGATCTGGCTGTGGTCATTGCCGATGAGATTGAACATCCCAAACATCACCAGGTACGTTTTACCGCAGCATATTGACAACAGGGCGGATGGAAATGCATCGGGATAATGAAAAAACAGGCCTCCCGCCGCTCTTAAAGAAGACATATATATGTTTATTAGAACAGATTCATTAAAATAAGGAGGAGAAAACAAGATGATATTATTGACTGGAGTGACCGGACATTTGGGGAAAGCAGCTTTAGAACAAATGCTGAAACACCTTTCACCCTCAGAATTTGCCATATTGGCAAGGGATGAACAAAAAGTAAAAACGTTTGCAGACAAAGGCATAGAAGTGCGTTTGGGCGACTTCGATAACAAAGAATCTTTAGACAAAGCATTCAAAGGTATCAGTAAATTATTATTGATTCCTTCCATTGCCCCGCATCGTTTGGAACAGAACAAAAACGTGATAGATGCTGCCGGAAAAAACGGGGTCAACCACATCATTTATACCGG
>JASGFJ010000095.1:0-3190 GCA_047605645.1 Dysgonamonadaceae bacterium
AAAAAGATTATATCTGTTTTCCATATGTGAATGGTAAATCTGTATTAGAAACTCCTGAGAAAGGTTCATATTCTTTTGAAACTGAACTTCCGGTAGATAGTATTTATTTCTTGATAGCTAAAAGGCCTTTTATTTTACGAGGAACTGGTTGTTTTATGAGTTATGATGATGTTAAGACAGAAACAATATATCCTCATTTATCAGCTGGAGAAAGTCTTGAAACTATTGTTAATATTATTGATACCCTATTCGGTTACAAAGTATTTAAAGATGAAGAATTAGAAATAAAAAACGGAAAAATAATTTTCGTAAAAGGAGGAAAAAATAATAAATTGTATTTAAAGAAGTAATTTAGGAAGTTTATGTTCCGGTATGCCCGAAAATGAAAAATGATAGAAAACCTCGTCCATTTGGATATGCAATCGGCTTGCCGGGTACGATTTAATTCCACCGATTTTCAATTACAGTCACACCTTTGATTACTAAGAGAATTTGTAATCCGACTATAGCAATGGCACCATGCCCCTAAATTTAAATCGTGGAATTAGCAAAATCCAATATAATCAGCTAAATTTACCGCAGGCGGCTACCCTCAGTCCGGTGGCGGAAGCCCGCAATTCCTTACAGCTATTCGACTGACGGGGTGAAGCTGCGGGTGGTGCAGCATTACAATTCCAATTTTAATACTGCCCCGATCATTGGTCAGCTATTAATCCATCGAATCTCAACAAGGTGAAAACCTCCGATTATGTCGGTAACAAGGTCTTTGAAAACAATGCTCTGAAACGCATTTTAGTAAATGGGGGCTATATTGAGGGAGGAAAATACCATTTCTTTCTCACGGATCATTTAGGCAATAACCGGATAGTGATTCGCCAGGATGGAATAAATGTGCAGAATACGGATTACTACCCTTACGGGAAATCGATGGCGTAATCATCAAGCATACATGAAAAAATATTTAGAATGAAAATTACAAATTTATTTAGCCTATTAATAATATTCTTTATTAGTTGCTCAACAAAAGATGAAAACCACAAAGAGAGCAAAGAATCTTTTAAGCCGGCATTAGCAAGGCTAATAAGAAATATGAGTGACTCTTTAGGTGAAAAATACCAAAGAAAACTATTATCAATAGAATTTTGTGATCTGAATCGTCTGGAAAAACCGTGCTTAATGAAGGTGTCTTTATCTGATTGTTATTCAAGTGCATACATTGGGGGATATACCAGATTTGGAAAGTCCACAATTGTAATTTACAACTTGAAAGACGATGTTTTTGAATGTGTTAACAAAAACAACATAACTTTTTTCACCGATACCATTCCAGGATATAAAGACTGTTTTTCGATGCCTCCTTCCGAGAGCGAATCATTTTATATAATATACAATGACAGTACCATTAAGAGAGTTTATTCTAAAATAGAATTTCCAGCCATCAAGGTGCTTAGAAGGTCTAGATGTGCTGCCCCTATCATTTTTTCAATTCCAGAAAAAGAGTATTTCTTCCATGACAGTATTCAAGCTGAGAAGGATCTTGAATACTATAAAAAGGAGGTGGAATATTATAGACATCAGAAATAGAAGAACTTTTTTGTTTGGGTATTTTTGACTGTAAAATAGAATAGTGGTGCCAAGCGATGAAAAATCTATAATCCGAATGTATATTCAGCCGACCGAGTAAGAATCCAGGTAGTACAGCGTTACAATTCCAATTTTAATACAGCTCCGGTCATTGGTCAGCTATTAATCCATCGAATCTCAACAAGGTGAAAACCTCTGATTATGTCGGTTAACAAGGTCTTTGAAAACAATGCTCTGAAACGCATTTTAGTGGATGGGGGCTATATCGAAGGAGGAAACTACTACTTCTATTTCGCAGATGTCAACCAAATGATTTACTCCGTTTGTGAGATTTATCTTAATACCATTCACTGATACAGTCAAATTCGTGTGCTATAAAGCAAAAGAAATTTAATCTACACTGAAATATATTCTATTTTGCTCTTATTTAGATTGACCTTCAACAAATGATAGACTCCAGAACTTCTACTCAACAACCAGAATATAGTGGTAGAACTTTGCCTGAAGTAACTGTAGTTAGACAGAGTCCTGAAGCAAAACTACGACCTCTAGTTCCTGTTGCAGAAATAAAAATATCCAAGATAAAACCAATTCAAAACTAAAAGAGATGAATAGAAAATATTTATTTACATCGATGCTCATAGTAGGATATTTATTTACATCATGCAATGAAAGAAAAAATAAAATCGATGAAGCAAAAGAGAGAGACACAATTCGTGTAGATCTTTTGGCCAAACATTCGCAAGAAAAAGAAAATCAAAATATTATACATTTTGAATCTATCAATGTAGATTCTATTATTGGTAATTATCGTGTTTTATATAAAACGCAAGATAATGGGCGAATGATTACCACATATCCAATTACAGATGGGAAAGGAAAAGATACTATATGTTATGCCAGTCAAGATATAATATTGACAATAAATAAAAATGGCAGAAACATTATAAGTAGGAAAATACAACGAAATGACTTTAAGTCATTTATACCTAAAAATGATATATCTAAATATTGTATATCCAACTTTAAAATAATAGATGTAACTACATCAGATATTAAATTCTCCATTAATATCTGTATCCCTGAAACGGATATATGTTATTGGTTTGATTTGATGGTGTCCGACAATGGAGATTTTAAAATTAAAGAGGTGGTAGAGAAAGAAAGTGATATGTAATAATTGTAATACCTTCCCTATCCTTTTAGACCCAAGATCGCTTGTCGGGTATAAGATTTTCAATTGATAGGAAATCCTCAAAGGAGATATTTTCTATTTTAATCATTCATTCTCTTTCGTATATTCCATCGTCTTTTTTCGCCGTAGGCGATTCATTACCATAGAAAAAGGATGCAGCATACAACCGGGCGAATTCAATTCGCCCCTACAATGGGCAGACGATATTTTTGATGTTTGATGCGTGTAACAATGACAAAATGCAAAATAGCAGGAGTATGGGGTATTTGAAATATAGATGCGGATATGCACGCCCGTGATGGTAATAGGCAGGCTATATTTGGAATGATGAATTATGAATGATGGTTGCGGATACGTACGGCGTTGATGGGTAGGGGCGAATTGAATTCGCCCGCAAAATAAAGGGTTGGG
>JASGFJ010000096.1:0-2808 GCA_047605645.1 Dysgonamonadaceae bacterium
GATTGAATGTTACGTCTCAAATATCCCAATTGTTTTCTCACAGCCTTCCTTATTTTTTTCGAGTTTTATTCTTTTTCTATGCCGTTTTCAAATAATTCTTGTGAGCAACCTGTCGATAGGTGCGAGGTTTAAACAAATAATTATCCTCTTGTTTTTTGGAAACTGCAAAAATGCAGTGAGGGTTGATACAAGAGATCGATTAGGCCTTCCGATACTTCACGAGCATCCGACAAGAGGGTTAAATCCGTAGGATAAGCTATATCTTGAGGACAGGCCGTTGCATCAAACAAAAAAATCACAGAATATCATATATATATGAATTTATCAGTAGGCCCTAAGTATCTAGTAGTTTAAAATATAATAAGGTGTTCTTAAGGATTCCTCAAAGCCTAATTTTTGAGCAAGTTTATATGAACCACTATTTGTTAATCTACAAGCCCAAACAGGTTCAAATCCATTTTCAAGACAATAATTGATAAGATGTGAACATACTTTGTAGGCAAGATTTTTTCTTCTGAATTGCCCTTTTGTTTCAATTCCTAATTCAAGATATTTTTCATCACTGGCTGACGAAAAAGCCATAGCAGCGAGATTTTCCTCATAAAATAGGCTATATCCTTTTCCTTTTTTTATAAATTCATCCACGTTGTTCCAAAATGATTTGGGTATAACGCTACCTTCCATATTTTCAAAATCGGTTTTGCTTGTTGGAAAAATCCGGATGTTACTATCTGGATAATTACTATCTGAATACAGATATCTTTCTTTGTTAAATTTGAAATTTATCCTCGTATCAATACTAATAGCACCTTCTTTTGGGTCGAATATATTTCTCAAAACAGTATGCCAATCACCTGGAAATGCTTGCATCCACTCAGTCTTATTCCTGTCTTTATTTGAGTTTAATACATATTTTTTGAAAGCCTGATTAAATAGCTCATTGTTGCTATCACCTAACAACAGTGACATACCATAGGGATGCAGAATATAAAATGTTTTAGGGACTTGTTCGTTGTCGACAAAAACCTTCCCTTCTATTTTACGATTAACAACACACTTTGCAAAGAGGGTATTAAAAGGTACAGAATCAAATAATCTCATTATTATACCTTCATGTTTTGTTATGTCTAATAATTGTTTCATTTCTTTATTTTATTGTTTTTGCAAAAATATGGATTGGCTGGATTATATTTGTGGTGTAGTTTTAATTAAATTAAATAGTCCAGATGCTTAGACCTTGGTCAATACTGCTTAAAATTTCTCAGGATGGAAGAAAAGCTCTATACATAAGAATTGCCGATAGTATCATCGAGGCAATTAAATCAGGAACATTAAAATCAGGGGAAGCTTTACCTGGTTCCAGACAAATGGCAGAGATGCTAAAAGTTAATCGAAATACGATTGTGAAAGTATACGATATTTTGTTAGTTGAAGGTTGGTTAATATCTGAACAAAGAAAAGGCACCTTTGTCTCAGATCGTTTCCGTTTACTTCCGAGCCCCAGAAGAAAGCCATCCGTAGATAATGAAATAAATGAGAAAAATAAATCGATAAGATGTATTTTATTCGACAGTGGTAATCCTGCCCCTGCTATCATTCCGATAGATGAAATTGCCAAAGCATACAGAAGCACTTTTAGCCAGCGAGCGAAGCGAAATATATTTGAGTTTGGAGATGAACAAGGAAATTTAAAATTTAGAAATGCTGTTTCTCAAATGCTAAATTTCAATAAAGGAATGTCGACCTCTGTTGATGAAATTTGTATCACAAGAGGAAGTCAAATGGCATTTTTTCTTACAGCGCATTGTTTAATGAATGTGGGTGATTTGGTCTTGGTGGAAAATCCGGGATACAGACCCGCTTGGGATGCATTTAAGCATGCTGGAGCTAAGTTAATACCGATTCGTGTAGATAGAGAAGGAATTGATGTGACAGCAATAAAAGTCATATTAAAAACAACTCAGGTAAAAGCTATATACTTAACTCCACATCACCAATATCCAACGACTGTGACATTGGCTTTAAACAGAAGGCTTGAGTTAATTGAGCTTTCAAACTTATATGGATTCACGATCATCGAAGATGATTATGATAGTGATTTTTACTTTGGACAACGTCCTAAAACTCCCATCTGTTCTCACAAAGAATTGAAGAATTTTGTTTATGTAAGTACCTTTAGCAAGCTTATTTCTCCTTCTATTCGTATTGGTTACCTATACAGTAATGCAGATTTTGTAAACAAAGTTGTTGAATTGCGTAAAATTATTGATGTTCAGGGAGATGTTGTAATGGAGCAATCTGTTTTAGAGCTTATTAATTCCGGGGGCGTTCGTCGACACAGGAAGAGGGCTATAAATTACTATCAAAATAAAAGAGATGTTTTTCTAAGATTGTTAGATAAGTATTTGAAGGGTAAAGCGACCTATTATATCCCAGACGGAGGATTGGCTGTTTGGCTATCTTTTCCTTCCAACGTTGATCTTTTCAAGATTCATAAAATGACCCTTAGTAAGGGCTTGAATTTTTATACTCCTGAAAGATTCAGTTTCGATGAGCCCATTAATGGAATGAGAATAGGATATGCCTCTTTGTCTGAATTGGATATGGAAAGAGGATTGCAAATTCTTTCAAAATATGTATAGGATTTAGAAAAATGCCTGGTACTGACATAGCGTTACACAAACAAGTAAAGTTATGGAAAAAATTAAGAGCGAGTATTGTAAACGGAGTCAAAAGAATTACAGTACGTCTTTTAATAGAGTTTATATTTAATAGTTTATTAAAGCGTTCTTTTACATAACTTTGCAA
>JASGFJ010000097.1:0-2508 GCA_047605645.1 Dysgonamonadaceae bacterium
GAAGAAAAGCGAGGTCTTGATTATCCAACAATTTATCATCATTGGTAAATGCTTCGCCTGTTGCTATTACTGCTTTCAAATCGCTACCTATAGTTGTGAGCTTCTTGTTGAGCTTCTCCATCCATTGGGTAAAGTCTTCATTGTCTAAATACATAATTCTTTGTTTTTGAAATTAATAATTGATTAATTCCAATCGATTGGTAAAGCAAAGAACTGACAAATCGGGACAATAAAATAGAGGAATCCCTATTGACTCCCCTATAATATCTTTGTAATTCACTAAATATCAACAATTTTAAAACTCATCTTTTTTCATCTTGTTGTTTCGACCTACACTAACAATCAATTTTTTTAGATAATCAAATGCTCTAGTCAAATTGTAAGGTTTTCGGCTGAATACTCTCGCCTTAGATTTATAAGCATTACCGAAAGTAAAGTTGAAAGCCATCTCTAAGGTTTGTGCAATGTGAATAAACGGAACAGGTTGCCCTTGTTCATTAACAAACTGGCCAGAGCATTCAAATGAAATGGCAAACTCTCCCATACTATCAATCCCCAAGCCTTCTTTGGGCTTAGGAATAAAATAGATTTTTGATTTAGGAGATTTAGAAGAGATAGGGATAGGACGAAATGTTAGTTTAAACAATTCTATTTCAGACTCAAGATACCAGATTGTTTTTTGCAGGTATATATTTTTAAGCGCATTTTTTTTCCTGCTCGCATAAAATTTGTGTTTGTAACGATTGGAGCTCTATACGAGTCAGATTCAATATCCGGAAGATTATAAAATGATCTCTATCGGATTGATTTAAGGTTTTAACATGTTCTAGAAATACTTCATAGGCACTTCTTATTTCATCGTTAGATTCTTCTTTTGAACTATCAGCCAATAAACTGAATAACTCTAAGTTTAATAATTGTTTCATCCCCAATATATTTTGATTAATAAAAAATGAAAGTCATTTTATTCTTTACTCAAATTGGGATAATTAGTAGATACTCTTATGCAAGGATCAATATTTTACCAGAATATCATTCTTAAATATTTATTTGTACAGATAGAATAATTATTCTTTATTAGAACGCTTCAGAGATATTGAATACAAAGCCACCGGTTCTTTTCCCGAATCCATAATCTATCCTTGCGTTGACATTCCGTTTAACTTCAAAACGTAAACCTATACCATAATTAGGAAGGATGTTTTTTATGCTAAATTCTTTAATTGATGGAAATACAGTTCCTCCACCAATCCATGTAGTAAACCCAAAGCGTTGAATCACATGTTGACGTAGCTCTACTTGTCCTGATATAATGTTATTGTCAATATAACGGCCGGAATAGTATCCTCGCATACGTTGGTTTCCTCCAAGTTCCTCTTTGAGAGACCAAGGTGAATTAGTACTATTAAACTGTCCGAAAAAATCGAATGCTAAGATTCCGCCATTCCATATCTTTTGGTAAGTATCAGCTATAAAAGTTGTTCGATATAACGTCTTTTTAGTATTCCCCAATATTTCGGGAAATAGAGATTGCCGGAACATAAGATATACTCCTTGTTTCGGATTAGGTATAAAACTCCGACTATCATATTTTAATGAGATACCTAACCCTGTGGCTATATAAGATAGCTTCTGCCCCTCCAAATATGTTATATCTCCTATTCTGGATGCATCTGTATAGGTAAAGTCAAGTGTTGCTCCAACTGAGATGTTTTTATGTAATTTATACTGGTAATTAGCATCTATTTTAAATTGTTGACGTGTATAGGCTGTCGTAGGATTTATGTTACAGGCATCGTAGCTGATACCCCAGAAATCAAGTGGCTTCCGAGTGAATCCTACTTCATAAGACAATAACGTTTTATTCCCCTTAAAATAGTTATTTCCTCTTGCCTCCAGGGCAAAGAAACCTCTTATAGAGGCATTGAATACTAATGTAATATCCGAAGGTGGAGCAACGGAGTCTGTTCGGTCTAAACGGTATAAGCCTGTTGCCATACCTCCTATGCCAAAACTGGCTTCACGGGTATAAGAGGGAGATGCTGCAAATGATATATCCAACTTTTTTTCAAAAGTCCGATCAATATTCCCATATATCAGCCTGTTCCAAAAGGTATCTTTCTTTTTCTCTTTATTTTGAAGAGTATCTGAGATGCCATTATTACCTTCGATTTTATCAAAAGATGTTTTCTCCTGTGAATATAATTGAAGGATGAAAAACAATAGAAAATAGGATACTATAATTCTCCGAATGCTGCTCAAAGTTTGTCTTTTCATTGATTAAAAAGTATCCTATCTCCAAACGATTCTTGTCTGGAAGCAGAGTGGTTGAATTATTGTTATACTTGTAGAGGAAGGTTTCTTCCGGTTGATTCACATTAGAAGAAATACGTAAGGTCTACGCTCCAGCTATCCGGTTTTTTCTTCCATATATCGCCAAAATCAGGTGTGTCACCTCCATAATTATCGGTCAAGGCCTTCCGGTAATACATGCCAAGCTCAAGGTGG